>NZ_JBTVYO010000009.1:0-145067 GCF_054788345.1 Celeribacter sp. ULVN23_4
CGGCCAGTTCGGCCGCGCAGAAGGCAAGGCCGCCGTCCGCAAACACTTTGAGGGCTTCTGGGGCGGCAAGACCGATCCGGCGCTGATCCTCAATTGCCACTATGTGACCTCCGAGCAAATCCACGTCGCCGAGGACGGCCTGACCGCCACCGGCCAATGGGTCCACATGCAGCCCTGGCTGTTCTCCGACGGCAAGGCCCTGCTGCGCTCTTCGCGTCTCTTCAACGCCTTCAAGAAATGCGACGACGGCAAATGGCGCTACACCCGCAACCGCACGGAGAACGTCTTCGTCGCGCCGCTTCCGGCGACCTGGGCCTCCGATTACCCCTCCAAATCCGTACTCATGAAACCGTAATCACCTCATCTGAAACGAACAAAGGGCGCTCAAGGCGCCCTTTTTTATGTCTCAACAAAGGCTCACCAAAGCGCGAGTTTCGGGAAGACCAGTGTCAGAACCAGAATGCCGATCTGCATCGCCACAAAAGGCAACACGGACCGATAAACCTGCGTGATCTCCACATCCGGCACGGCATTTTTCAGGTAGAACAAAGCCATACCGACCGGCGGCGTCAGGAACGACGTCTGCAGACAAATCGCCATCAGGATCGCCACCCAAGCCGGATCGTGCCCAAGCGCGGTCAGCACCGGCAGAACCAGCGGCGCGACGATCAGGATAATTTCCATCCAGTCGAGGAAGAAACCCAGCAAGAAGACGATGAACAGAATGAGGATCAGCGTTCCCATCGGCGGCAGCGGGATTGCGTGGAGCGCACCTTCGATAAGCTCGTCCCCGCCGTAGCCGCGCAGCACGACGGAGAAGCACGACGCCCCGAAGATCAGCGCAAAGAGGAAGGCCGTGGTCAACCCGGTGCCTTCGCAAACCTCCCGGAAGTCCGCCCAAGTGAGCCGCCGCGACGCAATGGCGATCAGGGTCGCGCCCGCAGCACCGACGCCGGAGGCCTCAGTCGGGGTCGCAATGCCGAAAACGATGGAGCCGAGAACCGCGATGACCAGCAAAAGCGGCGCCACGAGCGAGCCGAGCAGATCGCGCACGACCTCACCTGCGCTGCGCCCTTCTTCCAGCGCCCGCGCTGGCGCACGCTCGGGATGCAGGATCGCGACGACGACGGCGTAAACGACGTAAGCCATGGCCAGCAAAAGCCCCGGCACCATCGCGCCACGGAACAGATCACCGACCGGGATTTGGAGCTGATCCCCCATGACGATGAGCATGATCGAGGGCGGGATGAGGATGCCGAGACACCCGGTCGCGCCGACCACGCCAAGCCCCAACCTGTCGTCATAGCCCGCCCCGCGCATGGCTGGCATCGCAATGGTTGCAAGCAAAACGACAGACGCGCCGATGATCCCCGTGGAAGCTGCGAGCACGACACCAATCAGCACGACGGAGACCGCCATACCGCCGGGAACGACGCGCAAAAGCGAGTGCATCCGGGTCAGAAGCCGCTCAGCGACCCCCGATTTGTCGAGCATCATGCCCATGAACACGAACATGGAAATCGGGATCAGCGAGTAGCTTGAGAGCGTGTCGAAAATCCGGTTGGCGACGAACCCGACCATCCTGAGAGAGGCCATATCGGCATCGACGGAGAAATAGTCGAGGAGCGTCCCGAGAGAGGCAAAGCCCACGGCCACACCGCCGAGAACGAAAGCAATCGGGTAGCCGGAGAACATCACCACGAGGAAGGTGGAGAACAGCAGGAAAACGAAAAGAACATCCATCTCACATCACTCCCGATAGGTCTTCGGGCCGAAGAGAAACAAGAGTGATTTCAAAAGGATCGCCACGCCCTGTAGAAACAGGAGCGACAGCCCCGCCGCCATCACCCCCTTGATCAGGTAGCGCGCGGGCAGCCCGGAGGGCATCGGGGAACCTTCCTTGAGGTTCCAGCTATATTTGAAAATCGTCCACGCGGAGCCTGTGACATACCAAAGGAACGGCAGGAGCAGGAACACGACGCCAAACACTTCGACAATGGCGCGCGCGGTGGGCGACATTTTCGTGTGAAAAGCGTCGACGCGGACATGGACGTCTTTTTGATAGGCCCAAGCGAGGCAGGACATCACCGCGATGGCGTTGAGATGCCATTGCAATTCTTCGAGCTGAATGAACCCGAGGCCAAGCGCGTAGCGGGAGAAGACATTGACCAGAATGGTGATCATCAAAAGCGGCAGGAACAGGCTG
Source organism: Celeribacter sp. ULVN23_4 (assembly GCF_054788345.1). Lineage (NCBI taxonomy): Bacteria > Pseudomonadati > Pseudomonadota > Alphaproteobacteria > Rhodobacterales > Roseobacteraceae > Celeribacter > Celeribacter sp. ULVN23_4. The sequence goes on from NZ_JBTVYO010000009.1 coordinate 2,207, forward strand.
CCGATGCGGCCAATTCCGGCGATGAACCGTTCTGTATAGGAGATCAGGACTTGCATGATGGGAATGCGCCGGAGGATCGCTCCCCCGACGCGCGTCTCTTAGCGACGTTCGGACCAAGCGGCCGTTTTGGCGCGGTAGGCCTCAAGCGAGTCCCAGACCCGTTTGAACCCCTCATCCTTCGCGGTCTGCTCGGCGATCACCTCGTCAAAGGCGGTGTGCAGACCTTCAAGCACTTCCGGCGGGAAGCTTTTGATCTCCACACCGGCCTCTTCAAAGGTCGCAATCGCGTCACCATTGGCGGTCAGGGTCGAGATCACAGAGGTCAGGTTCACCGCTTTACAGGTCTCCTCAATGAGGGTCTTCTGGCTCTCTTCCAAGCTGTCCCATTTCGCCATGTTGACGATCAGCTCGTTCATCGCCGCCGGTTGGTGCCAGCCCGGCAGGTAGTAGTATTTGCCAACGTCCTGAAGGCCGAGTGTGATGTCGATGGCGGGCATGGACAGCTCGGTGCCGTCGATGATGCCTTTTTCCATCCCCGGATAAATCTCGCCGCCCGGCAGGAGCACGATGGAAGCGCCGACCTTGGCCATCGCCTCGCCCGCGAGACCGGCAAAACGGATTTTCTTGCCTTTCAGGTCATCGAGAGAATTGATCTCGAAATTGTACCAACCGCCTGCTTCGCTATCCATTAAGCCACAGGGAATGGTTTTCACGCCTTGCTTGGCGTAGATCTCGGACCAGATTTCCGCGCCGCCGCCTTCATAGAGCCAGCCGGTGTGGGTCAGCACATCGGGCCCAAAGGGGATGCCGCCAAAGAGCTGCACCGCCGGGAAACGACCGGCCACATAGAGCGGAGACGTGATCCCCGCGTCGAGCGTGCCCTGTTGCACGGCGTCAAAGATTTGCAGAGACGGCACCAGTTTGCCCGCGCCGTAAACGGTCACATCGAGATCTCCGCCGGAAGCTTCATTGAGCTTCTCACCCAGATAGGCAGCATTCGCGCCGGAGGCCGGCATGGTCAGCGGCCAGGCGCTTTGGATATCGAGTTTGGTGCCTTTTGCGAGCGCCGGGCTTGCCGCGGTCGCGGCCAGTGTCGCCGTCACAGCGAGAGCTCCGAAACTCTTCGCGAGGGTGGATTTTACCAGTGCAGTCATCATCGTCTCTCCATGTTGTATCTTGTCCCGGCCAGACACAGACAAACGCCGCACGATAAGCCCAAAGGCCATGACATCCCGACGCAGCGAAGCGCTCGAAGGAGATGTTTGTGATTAATGCGTTTCCCGGATCATGCCGTTTTTACGTTACTTTTACTGTAATTATTCACAAGCCATCTCAAAACTGTCAATTCATTTCGCCACCAAAAGAGGAAGAAAAATGCATTTTTTAAAAAACAAGCACGGAGAACAACGCAAAAGAAAGAATGATCGTTTCTTGTGCAAAACTTGCGCACGAGAAAAAGACTGCAGCCCTTTATCGAAGAGAACTCCCTCAAATCTTACCATCAGTGCAGATCAAACATGTATGGGCAACAAACCTGAAGAACGTCTCGCAACTTTCATGATGATGTAAACTGAAGGGCTCCTGCTGAGAGTGGCCGATCTGTTTAGACGGAGAAGGCTGCAATCTGGCAACGCTTCGCGGTCAGACGCGCGCATTGCGCAGTCCGGTCTCGATTTCATCCCGAAAGTCAGTAGCCTACCCGCAAAATGCTCTAGCCGAAGGAACGCATATGGGACGCCACCTGCTCTGGTCCTCGCTCTTGGTTCTCACCGGATGTTACGGCTTTGTGGTCGATCACCGGAGCTATAGCGCGCCGAATGGCCCAACCGCCACACTGTCGATTTCTGCGAACCATCGCCTCGATGAGTTGCGCATTTCCCATTGCGAAGAGAACACCGGAGCGAACGTCGCCGATCCGCTTTTGCTGGTCGCCCGCAAGAGCGATGACCGCCGACGTGATCCTGCGTGGGAGGTGACTGTCGATGCCAATACCTGTTACGAGGTCGTGGCGCGCTCATGGCGGCACAATCTCTACAAACGTGTCACGCTCGCGCCGGACGAGGTCGAAGTCATCAAAATCGACTGAGCGTCACCGGTTCAGGCAATAATCTCGAATTTCGTCACATCGACCATGCCCCGGTCGGTGATCTTGAGCGCCGGAATGACCGGCAGGGCCAGAAACGCCAGTTGCAGGAAGGGTTCTTCCAGCGTGACACCCAACGACTGCGCGGCGGCACGCAGATCGACCAGCCGATCCCGAACCTCTTCGAACGGCGCAAGACTCATCAGCCCCGCCACCGGCAGCGCCAGTTCCGCCAGCACCTTGCCATCTTTGACCACGACGAACCCGCCTTCGATCTCGGAAAGACGGTTCGCCGCCAGAGCCATGTCCTCGTAATCCACACCGACAGACACGATATTGTGGTGATCATGGCAAACGGTCGAGGCAATCGCTCCCGCCTTCAGCCCGAACCCTTTAACGAACCCGCTGGCGATATTGCCGTTCTTGCCGTGGCGTTCAATGACGGTGATGCGCGTCAGATCGCGCGCGGGGTCCGGTGCCTTGTCACCATCGACGATGGGCACGGTTTCCTTGAGGTGCTCAGTGATGATCTTGCCCTCGATAATCCCGATCACATCGGTCTCCTCGCGGTTGCCCGTGGCGCGGAAATGCTCGGCGGCGACATGCGGCGCGGAGACGGAACCACGCCCCACCGGCGCAACGTGTCCCCGCGCGGCGAAAGCCTCGTCCGTCACCTCAATACCGCCCGCGAAGACCATGGAAGCGTTACATTTTTCCAGACTATCAATCACGACGATATCGGCCCGTTTGCCCGGCGCGATCATGCCGCGATCCTTAAGGCCGAACGCCTCCGCCGCCGACAAAGACGCCGCGCGGTAGACCGCCAAGGGCGGACTGCCAAGCTCGATCAATGTGCGGATAACATAATCCAGATGGCCGTATTCACCGATATCGAGCGGGTTCCGATCATCGGTGCACAGGCACATGTAGGGCGCAGTCAGATCGCTCAGAAGCGGTTGCAGCGCATGCATGTCTTTCGACACGGAACCTTCGCGGATCAGCACCCGCATCCCCTTGCGCAGCTTCTCGCGCGCTTCTTGCGCCGTGGTCGCCTCATGCTCCGTGCGGATGCCCGCCGCGACATAGGCGTTCAGATCACGACCGGACAGCAGCGGACAATGCCCGTCGATATGGGCGTCTTCAAACAGCCGGATTTTCTTCATCGCTTCCGGGTCACGGTAGATCACGCCGGGATAGTTCATAAACTCCGCCAGCCCGATGCCCGAGGGATGCCCCATCACCTCTTTGAGATCATCGGCCAAAAGCTCCGCCCCGGCAGTCTCCATATGCGTCGACGGCACGCAGGACGACAGCTGTACCCGGATCGACATCAGCGTGTGCTCGGAGGCCTCTTGGAAATAGCGAATGCCCGGCAGGCCGATCACATTGGCGATCTCATGCGGGTCACAAATCGCCGTGGTCACGCCGCGCGGCAGGACGCAGCGGTCAAACTCGAACGGCGTCACCAGAGAGCTTTCGATATGCAAGTGCGTGTCGATGAAGCCCGGCACGATCACCTGCCCAGAAACATCAATCTCGCGCTTGCCGTCATAGCTCTCATAGACGCCCGCGATCCGGTCGCCGACAATGGCAACGTCGCCGACGATCATCTCGCCGGTCATCAGGTCGAAAATCGTACCGTTTTTGAGGACGATATCCGCAGGTTCTTCGCCCCGCGCCACCGCGATCCGTTGTTCCAAATCCGCCATATATCCCTCCTACACCCGCACCGCCGGCACGCGTTCGACATCATCGGGCAAGCCCAAAGCCGCCCGCTCCGCATCACGGCGAGGCACCAGCCAGACGACCCGCGCGCCTTTTTCATAATCTTGCAGAACAACCTGACGCTGATCCGACAAAAGCCAGCCTTCGGTGCCGTGGCTTTGCCCGACGATCACCCGCTGCGCGTCCCGACGCGCCAGCTCCAGCATGGGCGCAAATTCGGCCTCCGCACAGACGACCAGATCGGCCTCTTGCAAGCGCTGCACCGCGCGCAGGGTCAAAAGGTCGGGGTCGAGGCTTCCAACCGGCAAAAGCGCCACCGTCCCCTGCGCCGCATCATCGGGCGCCCCGCCCGCAGCAATCGCCGCTTTGATCCGCTCCACCGCTTCGCGCTCTGCGCCGCGGGCGAAAAGCCTGCGCGGCGCATCATTGTAGACCCAGCGCCAGAACGCCCGGCGTTTTTCGCGCGGCACATCGCGGGACACAGCATCACGCAACCGCCCGCCAATTGCGACCAACTCGCCAAGGCGCGGTTCCAGCATTTCCTCCAACCGGGTCTTGATCTGGCGCGCCAGCACCGGGGCCGCGCCTTCTGTGCCGATGGCGACCACCAAAGGATCGCGATCCACCAGAGAGGGCGTGTTCGCCTCGCACAGATCGGGACGGTCCACCACGTTCACCAGCACCCCGGCATCGCGCACCACCTGCGCCATACGCACGTCGCAATCTTCATCCTCGGTACAGACAAAGACCAGCGCGGCGTTGGAAAACAGCTCATCCGTGATCTCGGCGGTATGATGAACCACGCGCCCCTCGGCCACCAAGGCTTCGAGTTCCGGCTCAAGCTCCGGGGATGCAAGGACAATCCGCGCTTCCGTCTTGAGCATCAAACGGGCTTTTTGCGCCGCCGTTTCCCCGCCTCCGACGATCACAACGTCGCGTTCGGTCATACGCAGGAACATGGGGAAGAATTTCATCTTATGCGGCCTCTTTGTGGACTTTCCCCCAGAGTTTCCGATTGCGCCACAAATGACAAGACCGTCTATCCGACAGGTGACTCTTTCTTAGCCTCCCAATAGCATCAGAATTCCTGCCTAACCATCTGGTCAAAAAACCTTTTCTTGACAATTGCCGCAGCAGGGTCACCGTTATCCCCAAGACGACCACCCTCAAGTTTCGGATGAAAAGCCCGACATGCCCTCTTCAGACATGGCCTCCACCGCCCCAAGCGACGATATTCTCGACCTTTTCATCATCGGTGGTGGCGTGAACGGCTGCGGCATTGCGCGCGATGCCGCCGGGCGCGGGCTCTCCGTCGCGCTGGCAGAAATGGGCGATCTGGCACAAGCCACATCGTCGTCCTCGTCGAAACTGTTTCACGGCGGATTGCGCTATCTCGAATATGGCGAGATCCGCCTCGTCCGCGAAGCGCTGGAAGAGCGCGAGGTGCTGCTCAACGACATGCCGCATATCGCCTTTCCGATGCGGTTCATCCTTCCGATCTCCAAAGAAATGCGGTTTGAGGCAGATACGCCGATCTCCAAACTGCTGAAATACACGATGCCCTGGCTCAAAGGGCAACGTCCGGGGTGGATCATCCGCATCGGACTTTGGATGTACGACCATCTCGGCAAACGTAAAATCCTGCCGGGCACCACGGGCTATGATCTCGCCGGACGGCCCGAGGGCGCGCCGCTCAAGGAGATGTTCAAACACGCGTTCGAATATTCCGACGTCTGGGTCGATGATGCGCGTCTCGTGGTGCTCAATGCGATGGATGCCCGCAATCACGGCGCAAAGATCATGACGCAGGCCAAGGTGACATCCGCCCGCCGCGCGGAGGATCACTGGATCATCGAGGTCGAAGGCAAAGGCAGGTTCAAGGCGAAAGCTCTGGTCAATGCAGGCGGGCCTTGGGTGGCCGATCTGATCACCGGCGTTATTGGCATCAACTCCACCGAGCGCGTCCGCCTCGTGCGTGGCTCGCATATCATCGTCAACCGGCTCTACGAGCATGACAAAGCCTATTTCCTGCAAGGCTCCGACGGGCGGATCATTTTCTTCCTGCCTTATCAGCGCGATTTCACCATGGTCGGCACAACGGAGGCCCCGCATGAGACCGACCCGCTGGTGGCTGAAGCGACCTTTGAAGAAAAACGCTATCTGCTCGACTTCGCGAACCAATATCTCAAAACGCCGTTGACACAGGCCGATGTGGTGCATTCCTTCGCAGGTGTGCGCCCGCTCTACGAAGACGGCGCCAGTTCCGCGACGGCCGCAACCCGCGAATATGTGCTCTCGCTCGATGAAAACGGCCCGCCTCTGCTCAATGTCTTCGGCGGCAAAATCACGACCTATCGCAAGCTGGCCGAGGCCGCGCTCGACAAGATCAGCAAATATTTCTCAATGACCGATCCATGGACCGCAGGCGCGCCCCTTCCCGGCGCGTTCAGCTATGGGCATGACATGCAACAGGTGACCTCGCTCACCATGCAATTCCCGTTCCTCACGCAAGAGGCTGCCAATCGTCTCGTGCATCTTTACGGGCGCAATGCGGCGGCGATTTTCGATGACGTAATCGGCGCTTCCGACATGGGGCGCGACTTTGGCTACGGGCTGACAGAGGCGGAACTCCGATATCTCGTCCGTAAGGAATTCGCCCGCGAAGTTGAAGACGTGATCTGGCGCAGAACCAAGCTTGGCCTCTATCTCTCCGCCGCCGAGATCGCCGCCATCGACGACTGGATGCGCCAATACGTCCCCGTGCTTGCCGAGCAGTAAGCACGTCCTTATCGTCGGCACAAAGGGAGGCATCATGGCCGAAACACTGCTTGCCCTCGATCAGGGCACCACATCCACACGCGCCATTCTGTTTGACGCGGCGCAGCAACCGATCGCCAGCGCTCAGGAAGACTTCGCGCAGCATTATCCGCATTCCGGCTGGGTTGAACATGACGCCATGGACCTTTGGGAGACCTCCAAACGATGCATCGCAAAGGTTCTGAAGGACACCAACGCGCGCCCGCGCCGCACTGGAAAGCGTCGGCTATCAGACCCGCGATCTGATCGAAGCGATGCATGCCGACTGGACCGATGCGATCAAGCGCACGTTCACCTGAGAATTTCAGAGGTTGCAGCGCGGCAGTGAGCCAAGCTCACTCCGCATATTCAACATAGGCAAAGGCTTTGCCGTCGGGCGACCAAGACGGCACGTTGATCGTCCCTTGGCCACCTTTGAGCTCGACCAAAAGCTCTGTCGGCACACCCCTGTCGCGCCACAGCCGCAGCTCGACCGACATGCCCGGCGGATGCCCGATTGTGCCTTCGGGATAGGCCAGATAGACGACACTCCCCTCAGGCCCCGGATGCGGGAACCAATTGACCATCGCGTCTTCGGTCATGCGTTCAAGACCGGAGCCATCCGCACGCACACGCCACAGCTCGCTTTCCCCCTCACGGTCGGAATTGAACCAAATCCATTCGCCGCAAGGCGAGAAATCCGGCCCGTCATAGCGATGCGCGCCTTCGATGACACAGGTCTCGCCCGAACCGTCCGCATGAGCCGTGTAAATCCCGAACAACCCTTCGCGCACCGCCGTATAGCAGATCGTCAGACCATCCGGGGAAATGCCGTGAAACCACGAGGGCTGTTTCGCCGTGACCTCAACCGGATCAGCGCCATCTTCGCCAAGCGGCATGCGCCAAATCCGGGCACCATCGCCATAGGAATGATCCGTAAAATAAAGCCATTCGCCATCCGGGGACAACCCATGATCATTGTTGACGTTGATGCAAAGCCCGGTGTCGATTTCCAGAAGTTCGGGCGCGTCCAACTCGACCCAGAACAGGCTTCCGTCGCCATTGACGATCATCGCGGAGCCGTCCGGCACCCAGTTCGGCGCGGCAATCTCCAGACCGGTTTCCAACACGGGAGAGGCTTGCCCCTCCTCAAGATCATACACCATCAAACGCGAGACCCAGCCTGACATGGCAACCCCTCCCAGAGATTATGTCTCACAAGGCTACACCCTGCGACGTCGGCCCACAATGGCCGATAAGCGCTTGCCTCACAACGGCTTAGAGCGTTGGGATCACGCTTTTTCACCATGCCCTTCAGAGGAGGTGGCCCAGAGGTTGATCTTTTCCTCATCCGCCGCCGCATCAATCGCCGCAAGCTCCTCCGCCGAGAAACTGAGGTTCTCGATCGCCCCGGCACAATCCACCACCTGCGAGGGTTTCGACGCCCCGATCAGGGCAGAGGTGATGCCGCCTTCGCGCAACACCCAAGCCAGCGCCATCTGCGCAAGGGTCTGCCCGCGCGCGGCGGCAATGTCGTTCAGCGTATTGAGGCTGGCAATCGCATGATCGGACAGCATGTTCGGATCGAGTGATTTGTGCTGTGTCGCGCGCGAGCCTTCGGGAATGCCCTTAAGATACTTGCCCGTCAGCATCCCCTGCGCCAGCGGCGTAAAGGCGATGGAGCCAACACCGAGTTCTTTGAGCGTGTCTTTCAACCCGTCACGCTCCACCCAGCGGTTGAGCATATTGTAGGACGGCTGATGAATGAGACAGGGCGTGCCGAGATCTTTGAGGATCGCCACGGCTTCCCGCGTGCGCTGCGCATTGTAGGAGGAAATCCCGACGTAAAGCGCCTTGCCTTGCCGCACGATACTGTCGAGCGCGCCCATGGTTTCTTCCAGCGGCGTGTCGGGATCGAAGCGGTGAGAATAGAAAATATCGACGTAATCAACGCCCATGCGCTTCAAAGACTGATCACAGGATGCCATGACATATTTGCGTGAGCCCCATTCACCATAGGGCCCGTCCCACATCTCATAGCCCGCCTTGGAGGAGATGATCATCTCGTCCCGATAGCCCTTGAAATCACGCTTCAAAATCTCGCCGAACGCCGCCTCGGCGCTGCCCGGAGGCGGGCCGTAATTGTTGGCGAGATCGAAATGGGTGATGCCCAGATCAAAGGCCGTATGAAGGATGTCGCGCTTGACCTGATGCGGCGTGTCATGGCCAAAATTGTGCCAAAGCCCCAAAGAGATCGCCGGAAGCTTGAGCCCCGACCGCCCACATCGGTTATAGATCATCTTCTCGTAACGTGTGTCCGCCGGCACATAGGTCATCGCGCGCTCCCTCACAGCCATTTGTCGTAATCGCTCACCAAAAGGTGCAGCGGGGCTTCGTCCTCGTCAATTTGCGAAAACCGCCCAATGGGGTCTCGGAAGATATTGTCCGTGCGGTCGTCGTTCACATTCGACACCTCGCCAATCAGAACCTTGCCGCCTTCACCCCAAAACGCATGCCAGTGCCACGGCTCCAGCGTCACGCTCTCTCCCGGCGCAAGCGCCAGATGTTCGCCGGGGTTCAGCCGTCGCAACTGCCCGTCGGTCATGACCTCCACCGGCGCGGCCTCATCCAGCCCGCCGTCTTCGGTCCGTGTCCAAAGCTCAAGCACCAAAGTCCCGCCGCCGCGATTGATGATATCTTCGGTCTTTTTGATGTGGTGATGCATCGGGCTGATCTGGTTTTCCTCGGAAATCAGAAGTTTCTCCGCATAAAGCGGCCCCATCCCGCGCGTCACATTGGCGGCATTGCCATTGCGGATCGTGAACAGGAACAGGCCAAGGTTTTCGAAATCGCCCTGACCGTAATCCGTGATATCCCAGCCCAGCATATGATCGCGGATCATCGCGCTGTCTTCCGCCACACGCGCCTTAAGCGCCTCCGCCGAGAGATAGGCAAAGGGCGGCAGGGAGAAGCCGCAGGATTTCATAAAAGCATCCGCCTCCCGGATGATCTCATTGACGGTAGATCGTTTCATCTGCGGCCTCCCACGGTCACGGAATATAGGTCTTTCACGGTGAAATTCACCTTGGCATCAGCCTCTTGCGGCACGAATGTGATCTTGGCAGGCAGTCCGGGCAAGAGCATCACAGCATTGGCCGAAAACCGCCCCGGCACATCGGCCTCAAGCGCCACGAAGGGCGCCAAGGCACCTGCCTCCAGATCAACTTCAAATGCGCCATCTTTCTCTTTGATTGACATGGAAATTTCTGGATTTTGAAGGTCGTAGGATTTCCATGCTTTCGGCGCATAAAAATCCCCACCAGCCCCCGCGCCATTCGGCCCGTCATACTGCCCATCATACTGCCATGTGAACACGAAAATCTCGTCTTCTTTCAATGTCCCGGCGGGCAACTCAAAAAGCTCCAACGCTTTCGACGGCCAAGCCGCCACCTCGACATCTGCAAGAGGGCGTGCACGGCCCGCAAGATCGACGGCTGCGACCTGCACCGTCACATCCACATTCTCACCAAAGTCATTGATGATCTTGAAAATATCCCGGTCCCCTTGCGGCACGACAACCACCGAAATCGGCGCATAAAACCGCTGCGCCATATGATGCGCCAGTTTCCAGCCGCCGCCATAGTCCAGCGTCGACCAGCTCGCCACGGGCCATGTGTCGTTGAGCTGCCAATAGAGCGTGCCCCAGCACGCCCCTTTCTGCGCCCGCCAGGCCGAGATTGCGGTTTTCAACGCCATACCCTGCTGAATCTGGCTGAGATAGGCGAGATCATCCAAGGACTGCGGCAGGCGAAACTCGCGCATCAGGCTTGTCACGATCCGTGCATTGCCGCCCGCATTCTTCTGATGGCTTTCCATGTCCGGCGAGGACGGGTTGGCATCGCCGATCCAACGCTCTGTGATCGCCCGCGACGGCAAGGATTGGAACCCGAACTCGGAAACGAACCGGGGCCGAAGAGCGCGGTAAGCCTCAAAGGGTTGGTTCTCATGCCACACCTGCCAGACATGCATGTCGCCGGAGCCGCCTTTGTGCCATGCATCGCCGAAATCCAATGGCCCGAGCGAGGGCGACGACGGCCACCAGTTCGCCTCCGGGTCCACCGCTTTCAACGCCGCTTCAATCGTCCGGTTCAGCCGATCATAGGCCACCAAATGCCGATCCCGCTCCGCGCCGCCGTCGGTCAGCTCATCCAGCATCCCGATAATCTCATTGTCCCCGCACCAAAGCGCCAGACAGGCGTGATGCGACAGGCGCGCCACCTGCTCCCGCACTTCTGCTGCGACATTGTCGAGAAACGCCGCATCCGCCGGATAGAGATTGCAGGCGAACATGAAGTCCTGCCAGACCATCAGCCCCAGTTCATCGCAGAGATCGTAGAACCAATTCGGCTCGTAGCGCCCACCGCCCCAGACCCGGATCATGTTCATATTAGCGTCCACCGCCGATTGCAGCAGCTCACGCACCTGTGCCGGATCAATCCGCCCCGACAGCGCCTCGGCAGGCACCCAGTTCGCCCCTTTGGCAAAGACATCGCGCCCGTTGACCCGGAATTTAAACCCGAGGCCCTGATCATCTTTCAGCGTCACATGCTCAATGCGGCGCAGACCGATCCGACGCACCTCCTCAGTCCCCTCGCAGCGCAGCGTCAGATCATACAGCGTCTGCGCCCCCTGTCCTGCGGGCCACCAGAACTCCGGCACCTCCACGAAAAACTTCGCCTCTGCCACGCCGTCCACGACCTGTGCCATGCGCACCCGGTCCGCGAAATGCATCTCGACCTCGGCGGCCTCAGAGGCACTCTCGACATGGGCCCGCACCGTCACGGACACGCTTTCGCTCTCGATGTCATGATGTTCCTGCGCCACCTCGACCCGCGCGATCCGCGTTTCCTTTGTGCTGCAAATACTCACGCCCCCGGTGACGCCAAAAGGCGCAACGGCGAGGTTCCAGTCCCAGCCGAAATCACATTGCTGTTTGCGCAGCATGTTGATGTTCGGGATCGGACAATTGCCCGCATGATAGGGCACCGTGTAGGGCTGCGCCGCCTGACGTGCCGCCGCTTCCGCGACGACGGAGCGAAACCGCAATTCGATCTCGTTCTCGCCCAGATGCGCCACGTCAGAGAGGTCTGCGCGCCAAGTCCGAAACGCGTTGTCGGCGGTCAGGAGGGGGTGCCCGTTCACCACCACATCGACGACACCGTCGAGCCCCGAAAGCACAAGCGCCACGTCAGTCTCCGTCAGCTCCAACTTGCGCGACAGAACCCAGTCCCGCTCCGCGATCCAGCGCAGCTCTTCGGCATTGCGCCCGGCGTAAGGCTCCAAGATCAGCCCCGCGTTGCAGAGCGCCGAGACCGCATCGAACGGCAGAGACAGCGCGATCTCATGGCCTGCGCCATCGGAGAACCGCCATCCATCATCGAGCCTTTTTTGCGCGCGCGAACCAGTTCCCTGTGACATGCATCTCTCTCCCTGAAATTCGTCTTCTGCACAGCACATGCCGCGTCCGACCCCGAAATGCAAAGCGTCACAAGGTCCCTGTTGGCGCTCACCGAACATGTTTTTGACCCCTCAGTCAAACCTGTTTCCAAACGGCTTTTCCAGTTGACCCGCATGAACAGGCCAGTAAACCCATGCTGCAGAAGATGAGGACGGGTTGCATGTATGACACTCTGTCGAAACGGATCGGACAGATCGCACGGCTGACAGCCTATGCGGGCGGCTTTGGCCTTTTCGCCGTGATCGTCGTGACCTGTGTTTCTGTCACCGGGCGCGCGCTTGGCGGCCTCGGTCTCGGCCCGCTTCCCGGCGATATCGAGCTGGTCGAATTCGGCATCGGCTTTGCCGTGTTCACCACCCTGCCTTACGCGCAATATATCCGCGCCCATGCCCGCGTCGATCTGTTCAAACCGGTGTTCGGCGGCGTGCTGAACCGTCTTCTCGACCTCATCGGAAATCTTCTGATGTTCGGCCTCATCGCCGTTCTCACTTGGCGGCTCTGGCTCGGGATGCTCGACAAAGCGGCCTATGGCGAGACCTCCTTCATCTTGCAAATCCCGCTGGTCTGGGGCTATCGCGCCGCTCTCGCCGCGATGATCGTCGCTGTGATCGTCGCCGCCTTCTGCGTCCTGCGCTCGGCGCGTTCGGTGATCTTCCGGGAGGCGCGCGCATGAGCCGCCTTGAGATTGGGCTCTGGTCCTTCCCCGTCCTTTTGCTTTTGATTTTCCTGCGCATTCCGATCGGGGTCTCTATGGCCATTGTCGGCTTCGGCGGGGCCTATCTTCTGAATGGCAATACGATCATGATGCTGAGTCAGCTCAAGCATCTGACCTATGGCGAATTCTCGTCTTATTCCTTCTCGATCATTCCTCTGTTCCTGCTGATGGGCCATTTCGCAACGCTCGGCGGCATGTCGGCGGGGCTGTTCAAGGCCGCCGAAACATGGCTCGGCCATCGCAAGGGCGGCGTTGCCATGGCCGCCGTCGGGGCCTGCGCCGGCTTTGGCGCGATCTGCGGCAGCTCGCTCGCCACGGCCGCCACGATGGGCAAGACCGCTCTGCCCGAATTGAAGCGCTACGGCTATTCCGATCGCCTCGCCTCCGCCTCTCTGGCGGCAGGCGGCACCTTGGGCATCCTGATCCCGCCGTCGCTGATCCTCGTGGTCTACGCCATGCTGGCCGAAGAGAATATCGCCAAGCTGTTCATGGCCGCTTTCGTCCCCGGCATCCTCGCCGCCATCGGCTATATGATCTGCATTTCGATCTACGTCCGTCTGCGCCCCGACAGTTGCCAAAGCCGCCCCCGCGCCAGCTGGTCCGAGCGCGGTGCGGCGCTTTTGGCGGTCTGGCCGGTAATCGTGATCTTCGGCGCGGTCGTGGGCGGCATTTATCTTGGCATTTTCACGCCGACCGAAGGTGCCGCCATCGGCGCAGCGGGCACGGGACTTGTCGCACTTCTGTCCGGCGCACTGTCATGGCGTGGCGTCGGCGAGGCCATTCTTGAGACCGCAGCCTCCTCCGGCATGATCTACTTGATCCTGCTTGGCGCGAATATCTTCAACAATTTCCTCGCTCTCTCCGGCCTGCCGATGGCGGCAGCGGGCTGGGCCGATGGGCTGAAGCTCTCGCCCTGGCTGATCTTGGTCGCCGTGCTGCTGATGTATCTCGCCTTCGGCTGCGTGATGGACAGCCTGTCGATGATCTTCCTGACCATCCCGATCCTTTACCCGATCATGTCGGGCCTCGACTTTGGCCTCTCGACATCGGAGTTCGGCCTCTGGTTCGGGGTGATCGTGCTGATCGTCGTGGAAGTCGGTTTGATCACGCCGCCCGTGGGCATGAACCTTTTCATCATCAACGCGCTCGACCCCGACGTGCCGATCTCGGAGACCTTCAAAGGCACCCTGCCCTTTGTCATCACCGACCTGATCCGCGTTGCGATCCTTGTGGCCTTCCCGGTCCTGACGTTGGGCCTTGTGCGGCTGGTCTATTGATGTTGCCGCCAATCCATCTCTGGGGCATTTCCGCCCCGCTGGAGCCACTGGGCGGCGGGCATCGCAATGCCGTCTTCCGCACCTCCGAGCTGACGCAGGATCTGGTGTTCAAATCCACCCGCCGCAGCGAGGCGCAGCTTCAATGGCTCGCCCCGGTGCTGGACGCCGCCAAGGCCGCAGGCTTTGTCGTGCCCCGTCTCATCCCGGATCAGGCTGGCCGACTGAATGCCGACGGCTGGACCTGCGAACCCTTCATCGAAGGCCGCCCGTTCCAACCCGAAGACCTGCCCCAGATCGCGCCGCAGATCGATGCTTTCCACAAAGCCTCGACAGCCCCCCCGCAGCGGCCCGAATTTTGTTCATCTTCCGAACTTATTTTTGAGGAAACTGGCGGCGACATCGATCTCGCAGCACTTCCCGACGAGCTGAGAACCCTCTGCCGTCAGGCATGGGGCGCCCTCAAAGGCGACACTGGCGTGATCCACGGCGATCTCGGAGCGGGCAATTTGATCCACACAAAGAACGGCCCCGCCCTGATCGACTGGGATGAAACCCGTGTGGACCACCGCGCATTTGATCTGATCCGGACAAAACCCGCTGAGGCCTCAGCCGCGGAGAAAACCGCCGCGCTGGCGTGGGAAGTCGCGTGCAGCTGGCAGATAGAACCGGACCATGCGCAGCTCGTCGCCCGCGTCCTGAAAACCCGGTTTTAGAGCCGCGACAACCAGTTCTGCAAAAGACCATCGAGCTGCGCGAATTCTTCTGCGCTCAGAAGATCGGTCAGGCGCTTTTGCGTCGCGACATGGTCCTCCACTGCCCGGTCGATCACCGCGAACCCCGCCTCGGTCAGCGCCACGATGGCCCGCCGCGCGTCCTCCTTATCAGTACGCCGTTCCACGAGCTTTTGCGTCTCAAGCCGGTTGATCCGGTTGGTCACCGAGCCAGAGGTGATCATCATCCGCCCCATCAACTCCCCTGCGGTCAGCGCATAGGGCGGTCCGGAGCGGCGAAGCGTCGCCAAAAGGTCAAAGCTTGCCTGATTGAGACCGTGGCGCGCAAAGGTCGCCTCCATCTCGGCGCCCAGCACCCGTGAGAGCCTTCCCATTTGACCGATCAGCCCCATCGGAGCTGTCTCAAGATCAGGCCGTTCCCGCGCCCATTGGGCCCGAATGTCTTCGAGTGTGAGTGTTTGCTCTGTCATGCGTTGACCCTCTCAGAAATTTATCTTGACGTCAAGATTTTTGGATATATCTTGACGTCAAGATAATTAGTCCTCCTTCACGCCTCTCGGCCTGATAGGACAAAGATCAAAGGACAGATCATGACACGCATCTCCGCGCGGCCTCTCGACATTGGCCTGACCGCCCTCGCCCCGACGATCTGGGGCGCCACATATCTCGTCACCACCACGCTTTTGCCGGAAGGCGTGCCGATCACCGTCGCCCTGCTCCGCGCCCTTCCGGCGGGTCTGCTGCTGCTCCTGATCCTGCGCAAGCTCCCGACATGGGATTGGGTGCCGAAACTGCTGGTGCTGGGCGGGCTGAACTTCACACTGTTCTTCACCTGCCTGTTCATCGCGGCCTATCGCCTGCCCGGCGGCGTGGCGGCCACACTGGGCGCGACGCAGCCTTTGATCGTGCTGATCCTCGCACGGCTCGTGTTGCAAAACCCGGTCCGCCCCCTCGCGCTCCTCGCGGGGATCGCGGGTGTGCTCGGCGTGGCCTGTCTCGTGCTTTCCCCCGACGCGGCGCTTGATCCCATTGGCATCATCGCTGCGCTGATCGGGGCCGTGTCCATGGCCACTGGCACGGTCATGAGCCGCAAATGGGCGCCGCCCGTGCCGCCGCTCGTTTTCACCTCATGGCAACTTATCGCGGGTGGCATTCTGTTACTGCCCCTCGCGCTTTTGATCGATCCGCCGCTTCCGGCACCGAGCCTTGCGAATATTTCGGGCTTTCTTTTCCTCGGCCTGATCGGCGGCGCTCTGGCCTATTTCCTGTTCTTCCGCGGCATTGCCACCATCGGGCCGGAACGTGTCGCCCCGCTGGGCTTCTTGAGCCCCGTCACGGCCGTCTTGCTCGGCGTCGTGATCGCCCATGAAACGCTGTCTGCGCCGCAGATGATCGGAATGGCACTGATTTTCGGCTCTGTCTGGCTCGGGCAATATGCCCAGAACCGGCCCCTGAGCGCCAAGCTTGAAGCCGCTGAATAACTCTACCGCGCCCAAAGAAAAACGCCCTCCCGGATCGGGAGGGCGCTCTCTGTTTTAAGCCGCGTCGGTCTTTGGTGAGGGCGCGGTCACATCGCCCAAGGCCTTCATCGCCGCGAACTGGCTGAGGAACACCTGCCCCGTCAAATCATGCAGGAAGTGGGACTTCTGCAAACGGTCCATCACCGGACCTTTGACCTCTGAGAGGTGCAGCTTGATGTCATTCTCCTTGAGACGGTCATTGATCTCTTCGAGCGCCTCAAGCGCCGAGCTGTCGATCTCGTTCACCGCCGGGCACATCAAAACGATATGCTTGATCGCCTCGTCTTCCGCGATCCGGTCGAGAATGTAATCCTCAAGGAAACGCGCATTGGCGAAATAGAGGCTTTCGTCCACGCGCACCGTGACAAGCTCCGGCGTGGTCAGCACCTCATGGCGCAGGATGTTCCGGAAATGCTCCGTCCCCGGCACAAGACCCACCTCCGCGATATGCGGTTTCGAGGTCTTGTAAAGGTGCAGCGCGATCGACAGGATCACCCCGGCGGACACACCGACCTCAACCCCGGACACCAGTGTCAGAACGATGGTCGCCAAAACGGCGGTGAAATCCGCCTTTGAGTAGGCCCATGTGGCCTTGAGGATCTTGAAATCCACCAGAGACAGCACCGCCACGATGATCGTCGCGGCCAGCGTGGCTTTCGGCAGAAAATAGATCAGCGGCGTCAGGAACAGGGCTGCGATGGCGAGACCGACCGCGGTAAACGCACCAGCCGCGGGCGTTTCAGCCCCGGCGTCGAAATTCACCACGGAGCGCGAGAACCCGCCCGTCACCGGGAAACCGCCGGTGAAGGCCGCGCCGAGGTTGGCCGCGCCCAGACCGATCAACTCCTGATCCGGATCGACACGCTGGCGCTTTTTCGCGGCCAGCGTTTGCGCCACCGAGATGGATTCCACAAAGCCGATGATCGAAATCAGAAGCGCGGGAACAAACAGTTCTTTCATCAGCCCCAGAGAGCTGATCGGCCATGTGAAGGGCGGCAAGCTCTGCGGCACTTCACCAACGATTTTCACACCATGCTGATTGAGATGGAACAGCGCCGTGATGAGCGTTGTCACCACGACGGCGGCGACCGGCCCGGCTTTGGTGATCACATCGGCGAGACGCGGCCCGAGACCTGCTTTTCTCAGGAGCGGTTTAAGCCCTTTGCGCACCCAAAACAGGAACCCCGTCGCGAAAACACCAATCACCAGCGTGATCCAGTTGATCTGCCCCAGATGCACGAAAAGGCTTTCGATCAGATGCACAAGCGTATGCCCATCCGCATCAATGCCGAGAATATGTTTGAGCTGGCTCGCCGCGATCAAAATGCCCGAGGCGGTGATAAAGCCCGCGATCACTGGGTGAGACAGGAAGTTGGCGAGAAAGCCCAGACGGAACAGGCCCAAAGCCATAAGCATCGCGCCCGACAGGAAGGCCAGCGCCAGAGCGGCCGTGGCATAGCCCGCCGTACCCTGCTCCGCCACCTGCCCGACGGCGGCGGCCGTCATCAGTGAGACCACCGCGACCGGACCCACGGCCAGGGCGCGCGAGGTGCCGAACACCGTGTAAAGCATGATCGGCACAATGGAGGCATAAAGCCCCGCTTCGGCCGGAAGCCCGGCGAGCAAGGCATAGGCCAGCGATTGCGGGATCAGCATGATCGTCACGATAATCGCGGCGATCCCGTCATTGGCAAAGGCGGAGCTGTTATATTTGCTGCCCCACTCAAGGATGGGGAGATATCTTTTCAAAAGACGCGGATCGAACGACACGGGCGTCAGTCCTTTCTATTCGGTCGGGCAAAGCGGTCGGAGCGAAGATGAGCTTCGCCCCCAGCCCGGTTCAGTGTATTGCGCCGGTTATTCCGCAGCGACTTTTTCGGGTTTGATCAACCATTCCTTGCCGCGCAGCATCGCCTTCCAATAGATCGGCGGCAGCAGTTGGGCTTTCAAAATCCAAGCCCGGCGGGTCGGTTTCGTGCCATCGAGCAGCCATTTCGGGAAAGACGGCATAAGCGCGCCGCCATAGCCGAACTCGGCCAGAACGATCTTGCCCTTCTCCACCGTCAGCGGGCACGAACCGTACCCGTTGTACCCGGCCTGAGGCCCTTTACCGTCGATATCTGCGGCGACGTTCTCGGCGACGATTGCGGCCTGCATCCGCGCGGCGGCAGCGGTTTTCGCGTTCGGCGCGTTGGTCACATCCCCCAGCGACCAGATGTTGTCATATGACGCGTGGCGCAGCGTGCTCTGATCCACATCCACCCAACCGGCGGCATCCACCAGCGGCGAGACCTTGATGAAATCCGGTGCGCTTTGTGGCGGCACTACATGGATCATATCGAAATCGACCGTCACTTCCGTGGGCTCGCTGTCCGGCTTGGACACCGTGAAAGTGGCTTTCTTCGCCGGGCCGTCGATGGATTTGAGATTATGGAAGAAATTCAGATGTGCGCCGTACCGCTCGACATATGTCTCGAGCGCCGGAACGTATTCCTTCACGCCAAAGAGCACACCGCCCGCGTTCATGAATTGGATGTCGATATCGCCCAGAACCCCGGCCTCTTCCCAGGTGTTCGCGGACAGATACATCGCCTTTTGCGGCGCGCCCGCGCATTTGATCGGCATCGGCGGCTGCGTAAAGATCGCTTTGCCGCCCTTCAACCCTTTGACCAACTCCCAAGTGTAAGGCGCGAGGTCATAGCGGTAGTTCGAGGTCACGCCGTTCTTGCCGAGCGTCTCGACCAGCCCCTCGACCTTGTCCCAATCGAGCTTCAACCCCGGACAGACGATCAGACGGTCGTATTTCACCACCCGGCAACCATCGAGAATGACAGCATTGTTCTTTGGCTCAAAGG
This sequence comes from Celeribacter sp. ULVN23_4, assembly GCF_054788345.1. NCBI lineage: Bacteria > Pseudomonadati > Pseudomonadota > Alphaproteobacteria > Rhodobacterales > Roseobacteraceae > Celeribacter > Celeribacter sp. ULVN23_4. The sequence goes on from NZ_JBTVYO010000009.1 coordinate 21,427, forward strand.
CTGCAACAGCCGATTGGAGCCAGTGCACCCCGCGCGGGATAAGAGACCCCATCGTCTTCGCTGTGGTCGAGGGCTCGAACACACCCGCGCCGACCATCGTCCAGCCCGGCTGGTAGTAATGGATCGCTGCCGGGTCGATGATCGCGATATCGAGATCTCTCTTGCGCGATTTGAGCGAGGCCGCCACGGCCACACCCGCGGCGCCACCACCGACGATGACCACATCGTGGTGCGCGTCTTCCACGTAATCCGTGGGTGTCACGCCGCCGTTGGCAATGCGGCGCGCCACGCCGGTCATGTCATAGCCCGCAGCCTTGGTGGCCGCGAGAATATCGACCACGGATTTTTCCTTGGCCATCGCCAGCGACCAAAGCGTCGTCGTGCGCGTGCCCGAGCGGCAGAACCCGAAAACCGGCCCCGGCAATTCGGTCAGCGCCCGGCGAAAGGCAACGGCCGTCTCTTCCTTCACCATGCCCGGCGTCACCGGCAGGTAGAGAAATTCGAGACCGGCCTCCTGCGCCGCGCGCTCCATCTCATCATGGCTCGGCTGATCCGCCGCTTCCCCGTCCGGGCGGTTGCAGATCACCGCACGAAAACCACGGCGCTTCAGCTTTGCCATGTCCTCGGGCTGGATCTGACCGGAAACCGACAGGCCGTCCGTGATCTTCTTGATTTGCATTTGTGCGTCTCCTCACTTCGAGGACACCCCCTGTGGGGCGTGTCCCGTATACCTTGTGCCCTTTTTGGGCTTTGTGGTGGACGGGACAGAGACGCTAGACCGTCTTAGCCCGCCAGATAGGGTCTCAGACCCTGCATGTCATAGCCTGCGCCCGCCGCCTGAGAGATAATCTCTTCCGGGTCCAGCAGCCCCGCTTGGGACAAGGCCCACACGGTGGTCGAACGGGTGCCGGATCGGCAATAGGCGAAGACCGGCCCGGTTTCCTCAGCAAACACCCGAGCGGTTTCTGTGATCAGCTCTTCCGGGAACTGACCCGGGAAAACCGGAAAATAGGCAAAATTGAGCCCTGCTTCTTTCGCCGCTTTTTCCATGACCTCCGACGACATCTCCGGCCCCACTTCCGGGTCCGGACGGTTGCAGATCAGCGTTTTGAACCCTTTTTCTGCGAGGATCGCGATGTCCTCCGGGGTGATCTGTCCGCTGACCGTCAGGCCGTCGTTGATTTTGTTGAATTCCATGTCCGTCTCCTGATGTACGTGGGACCGGCTGGCCCCACGCGTCAGAGGACGTGTTCAGAGACCGTTCACCGGAACTTTCAGGAAAGTCTTACCGTCCTGATCCGGCGGCGGCAATTCACCTGCGCGCATATTCACCTGTAAGGAGGGAATAATCAGGCGCGGCATGGCAAGTTGCGCGTCGCGTTCGGTGCGGAATTTGACGAAATCCTCTTTCGACTTGCCGCCGCCGACGTGAATGTTGTGCTCTTTCTCCGCACCCACGGTGGTTTCCCACGCGATATCACGGCCATTCGGACCGTAGTCGTGGCACATGAACAGACGCATGTCATCCGGCAGGGCCAGCACTTTCTGAATCGAGTCGTAGAGCACGCCCGCATCACCGCCCGGGAAGTCGGCACGGGCCGAGCCGCCATCGGGCATGAACAACGTGTCGCCTGTGAAGGTCGCGTCCCCCATCACATGCACCATGCACGCGGGCGTGTGGCCCGGCGTGTGCATGGCAAAGCAATGTATGGAGCCAACGTCATAGGTATCGCCGTCTTTGAACAGGCGGTCGAACTGGGAGCCGTCACGCTGGAATTCAGTGCCTTCGTTGAACACTTTGCCGAAGGTTTCCTGCACCGTGACGATATGCTCGCCGATGCCGATTTTGCCCCCGAGCTTGTCCTGAATATAGGGCGCGGCGGAAAGGTGGTCGGCGTGGACATGGGTTTCGATCAGCCATTCGACCTTCAGGTCATTGTCCTGAACGTATTTGATGATCTCGTCGGCGCTTTCATAGGTGATACGGCCTGCGGCGTAATCAATGTCCATGACGCTGTCGACGACAGCACAGGCATTGGAGGCCGGATCTTTCACAACATAGGAAATTGTCCAAGTCGCCGGATCGAAAAAGGCTTTGACCTCGGGCTTTGCCGACAGATCGACGGGATAATTGGAACCCATTTTAGTTCTCCTCTACATTTCTATCGCGTCGCGGCAAGCCTGCCGCACGCATGTTTCCTTTTCATGTCGGGCGGCGTGCCCGACGGAAGTCCGACACAAGTCCGACAGTTTGCCGACCGCGATTTAAGCCCTGTTGAGGCTCCGTTTCGCGCTCAGCTTCATCATGAATTTGGCGGCGAAAATACCGGCCACCAATGCGACAAAAAACACCCATACATCCGGGTCCAACGTCCCAAGCGCGGGCAAAGCCCCGCCCGGACAGAACCCCGCGATGCCCCAGCCCACGCCAAAGACCAAAGCGCCGCCCACAAGTTTCGCGTCGATGATACGAGAGCTGGGGACTATGAACTGCGGCTCGAAGGCCGGGGTGTCATAGCGTTTGAACACCAATCGATAGCCGAAGAAACTCACCACAAGCGCCCCGCCCATCACGAACATCAAAGACGGATCCCAAGCCCCGAAGAAGTCGAAGAAATTCAGAACTTTCGCCGGGTTGGCCATGCCGGACATGGAGATGCCCAGACCAAAGATCAGCCCGATCACATAGGTCACGATCAGTTTCATCTCACACACCTCCGATCACATGGCGAATGACGTAGACCGTCACCGCCGTCGAGAACATGAAGCTCAGCGTCGCAACGATGGAGCGCGGCGACAGGCGCGCCATGCCGCAGACGCCGTGCCCCGAGGTGCAACCAGACCCGTAGGTCACGCCGATCCCGACGATGAACCCGCCGACGATCAGCGCCAGTTTCGACACCGGCACATCGACATGCGGGAAATGCCCGGCAAACAGCGCAAACACCAAAGGCCCCGTCGCCATTCCCGCCAAAAGCACAGCCCGCCAAGCCCAATCCGACGAGTTCGCCGGGCTCAGAAATCCTGCAAGGATACCGGTCGCCCCAAAGATACGCCCTTGAAAAGCCATCAAAAGTACGGCCGCCGAGCCGATCAGAATTCCACCAAGCGCCGAGACCAATGGGGTGAATTCGGTGGCTATAAACTCCGAATTCATACGCTGCGCCCTCCCTTTGGGAGGCTTGTGAAAGCCCATCGTGTCATTGTGCGTTTCCTTTTATCTGCGGTTCTCCCGCTTTGATCTATTAGTACGCGAGCGCACGCAGCGCTGTCGGTGAGTTTGTCACAAAGCCCATGAGAAATGGCGCCTCTCGCTCAAAAGGCGCGCCAAGAAGTCCGGGCATATCTTCCCCCAACTAAGTCATCCGCTTGATAAATCACAAGAAGCATCAAATACTCTTTGCATGGTCACGGATGTCGTAAACGCATTGGGAGGTGTTGGCCTTTTCCTCTTCGGGATGATCTGGCTGACAAGGGGGCTCAGAGACTTGGCAGGGCAAGCTTTGCGGCGCGCTCTGGCCAAATTCACGCGCACGCCCCTGAGCGGCGCGATGACCGGGGCTGTGACCACGGCGCTGGTGCAATCCTCAAGCGCCACCACCGTCACCGCCGTCGGTTTCGTCAGCGCGGGGCTTCTGACCTTCCCGCAAGCGCTCGGCATCATCTTCGGAGCCAATATCGGCACGACCGTCACCGGATGGATCACAGCGATCCTCGGCTTCAAACTGGATTTGGGGCAGATCACCCTGCCCCTCGTCTTCCTCGGCGCGATGGCCCATCTGTTCGGCGGCCCGCGTCTTAAATCCGCTGGCACGGCGCTCGCAGGGTTCGCGTTATTGTTCCTTGGCATCGAGGTGATGAAGTCTAGCCTCGCCAGTTTCGAAGGCTTGGTCACTCCCTCTGACTTCCCGCAAGACACTGTTTTCGGGCGTTTAACCCTCATCCTCATCGGTGCGGCGATCACCATCGTCACGCAATCCTCCAGCGCGGGCGTTGCCACCGCTTTGGCAGTCCTCGGCGCAGGCGCGATCAATTTACCGCAGGCGATGGCCATGGTGATTGGCATGGATGTCGGGACAACTGTGACCGCCGCCCTCGCCACGTTGGGCGGCTCCACCGCCGCGCGGCGCACCGGTCTGTCGCATGTGATCTACAACATTCTGACCGCCACGATGGCATTCTTTCTGCTCACCCCCTACAGCGCCCTGATCGCCCTGCCCGCATTCCAGATGGACGCGCAAATCGCGCTGGTGGCGTTTCACACCGGGTTCAACATTCTGGGCGTTATTCTTATCCTGCCCTTCACCCGTCCCTTCGCCAATCTCGTCACCTTTCTCGTTCGGGCCAAGGGGCCAACGCTCACCCGTGGACTTGGCAAAGAGCTTCTCCGCGATCCCGATCTCGCCTTTGAGGCGGCCCAATCGACGCTTACCGCGCTGGTCAAAGCGCAGTTCAGCTATCTCGCCCACCGGATCACCCGCCCTGATATGACGCGCGAAGATGAGGCGCAGTTGCGCCGTCTGCGCGAGGCGCTCACAGAACTTCGCACCTATGTCGACGCCATTCCGAAAACACCGGGCGACGCCCGAAAAGCCGCACAACGGGCGTCGATCCTGCATATTCTGGATCATCTGAGCCGTTTGCTGTTCCGCTGCACTCAAACCCCGCGCCTGTCCGCCTTGTCGAAAGATCACAAACTGCGACGGTTGAGTCGCGTCTTGGCACAGATCGCAGCAGACAGCGACACGATAGACAGTCTCAGCGCCTCGGAAAGCCGTCTTAAAAAACTTCGGCATCTGATGCAGGACCAACGGGAGCTGTTCCGCCTGCACACGATGGAGCAAACGCCCGAGTTTGGCCTTTCCGCTGAGGACATGGGACTACGCCTCGACGCCATGCGTTGGTTGCACCGCGTGAGCTACCACCTGTGGCGGATCACCTATCACATGCTGAAACTACAGGAAGACCGCGCCCCGGCATCTGCGGGACGCGAGGCAGCGATCGATGTTCTGACAGATTAAGTCTGATGCTTTGAGCTATTCGCCCAATGCGTTATGCGCCCTGCGCGTTATTCGCCCTGAGCGTCCGCACGGGATTTACCCGCCACGTCCATCGCAAGCGTCGCCGCCATGAACTTGTCGAGATCGCCGTCGAGCACGCCTTGCGTGTCGGACGTCTCGTAGTTCGTGCGCAGGTCTTTCACCATCTGATACGGCTGGAGCACATAGGAGCGGATCTGGTTGCCCCAACCCGCAGAACCCTTATTCTCATGCGCCTCGTTGATCGCGGCGGAGCGGCGTTCCAGCTCCATCTGATAGAGGCGCGATTTCAGGGCTTTCATCGCGATATCACGGTTCTGGTGCTGCGACTTCTCGGAGGAGGTCACAACGATACCTGTCGGATTGTGCGTGATCCGCACCGCCGAGTCCGTCGTGTTCACGTGCTGACCGCCCGCGCCCGAAGAGCGATAGGTGTCGATGCGGATATCAGCCGGGTTCACCTCGATCTCGATATTGTCGTCCACCACCGGATAGACCCAAACGGAGGCGAAAGACGTCTCACGCGTGCCTTTGCCAAAGGGCGAAATCCGCACCAGACGGTGCACACCGCTCTCGGACTTCAGCCAGCCATAAGCATTGTGGCCGGAAATTTTGTACGCGACGGATTTGATCCCGGCTTCGGAGCCCGCTTCCTCAGATTGAAGCTCGACCGTGTAGCCTTTCTTCTCGGCCCAACGCACATACATCCGCTGCAGCATGGAGGCCCAGTCACAGGCCTCCGTCCCGCCCGCACCGGCGTTGATTTCGAGGAAGGTATCATTGGCGTCGGCCTCACCATCGAGAAGCGCTTCCAGCTCTTTTGCGGCGGCGGTCACTTCAAGCGCCTTGAGCGCCGCTTCGGCTTCCGCAACGACCTCGTCGTCCTCTTCCATCTCGCCAAGCTCGATCAGCTCGACATTGTCTTTCATCTCGGTCTCAAGCGAGGTCGCGGATTTCATCGCGTCCATCAGCATCTGACGGTCACGCATGAGTTTTTGCGCGCGCTCGGGATCGTCCCACAGGGTCGGATCCTCGATCATCGCATTGAACTCTTCCATCCGATGCGGCGCAGTTTCCCAGTCCATACGCTGTTTCAACAACGCCACGGATTTTTCGATCTTGGCCACGGTATTCTGAATTTCAGCGCGCACGGGAAGTCACCTGTTTCCGGTCTTATAAAGTTCGCAGAGGAATACGCGCCCGTGCCCAAAGACACAAGGGGGCAAGACATCCGAAAGCCCCTCTGCATGTATGAGAACGGGCGCATAAAAGCGCCCGCCGTCAACCTTTGATCAATAAAGCCCGCCCGAAGACAGCGAATTGATATCCGCCTTGTCGGGCACGGTCACCGTCCGTCCGGTCGAGGTCTGCACCTCGCGCGTGCCGTCGCCGTTGCCGATGGCCTCATCCACCAGCGGCAGGTTGGAGCCCATGGCGAAACCGCCGTCATAGGTCAGACCGAAGATCGGCTCTTCGCCATCGCGGAAGTATTCCGCTACCACGTTTGGGCCGGACGCATCATCGCCAAGACGTGCGCCGGTGTAGCGGTCGATCTTGATGAAGTGGCCGCCCGGCGGAACTTTGAATTTGCCGCCACCGTATTTCTTCACCGCTTCCTGCATGAAGCTGTTGAACACCGGGCCGCAATAGCCGCCGCCCGACGCCCCACGCATCGCGCGCGGCGTGTCATAACCAATGTAGCAGCCCGCCACGATGTTGGAGGTGAAGCCCATGAACCAGGCGTCCTTACCGTCATTCGTGGTCCCGGTTTTGCCCGCGACCGGCACCGGCAGGTTCACTTTGCCCGCTGCGGTCCCGCGCTGCACCACGCCCTGCATCATCGAGGTCAGTTGATAGGCCGTGATCGCATTCATCATCCGCTCGCGGTTCGACACGATGGTCGGCGCAACGCCGTCCGGCAGGTCTTCAGTATCACATTGTTCACAGATGCGCTGATCATGCCGGTAAATCGTCCGGCCAAAGCGGTCCTGCACCCGGTCGACAAGCGTCGGCTCCACCCGCTCGCCGCCATTGGCGAACATGGCGTAGGCGGAGACCATCTTGAACACGGTGGTTTCCTCGGCCCCGAGCGCGGAGGCGAGATATTGCCCCATGTGGTCATAGACCCCGAATTTCTCGGCATAACGCGCCACGGTGTCCATGCCGACCTCTTGCGCGAGGCGGATGGTCATCAGGTTCCGCGATTGCTCGATCCCGGTTCTGAGTGGCGTCGGGCCATAGAATTTGTTCGAGGCGTTCTTCGGACGCCAAACACCTTGCGGCGTGTTGATCTCGATCGGCGCGTCCACGACGATGGTCGCGGGAGTAAAGCCGCTGTCGAGCGCTGCCGCATAGACGAAGGGTTTGAAGCTGGAGCCCGGCTGGCGCGTCGCTTGCGTGGCGCGGTTGAACACAGAATGCTCGTAGGAGAACCCGCCCTGCATCGCGATCACGCGGCCCGTGTTGACATCCATCGCAACGAAAGCGCCCTCGACCTCCGGCACCTGACGGAGCGACCAGCGGATCAGATCGCCCTCGCCGTTGTCACCAGATGTCATCCGGCGGATATGCACCACATCGCCGCGCGTGAAATTGTCTTTGAACGAGCCTTTCATCCATTTGATGTCTTCGCGCGGCACAGAAACTTCGCCCACGCCATCCTCGACCATCACGGTGATCTCGCTGTCGCCAACAGAATTCACCGCACCGACGTACCATTTGCCGTCGAGCGTGATGTCCCGCGCCACACGAATTTCACCCAGAGCCTTCTCCCAGCTGCCATCATCCAACGTCGCCGGATCAATAGTCTCGCCCGTCCCGCGCCAGACACCTTTGCCGCGATCAAGCTCTTCGAGACGACGTTGCAGCGAATGCGCGGCAACGGTCTGCATCTCCGGGTCCATCGTCGCACGGATCGACAGGCCGCCTTCGAAGAATTCCTCTTCGCCGAAGTCCTTCGACAGCTGGCGGCGGATTTCGTCGGTGAAATAATCGCGCGGCGGAAGGCTCTCGCGGTAGGACGGGTAATCTCCGGTCTGAACCGTCTTGATCGGATTCTCGCGCGCGGTCTCGTATTGCTCCTGCGTCAGATAGCCGTTCTCATACATCTCGCGCAGCACGTAGTTCCGACGCTGCAGCGCGCCGTCATAGTTCTTCGCCGGGTTGTAGGAATACGGCGCTTTCGGGTGGATCGCGAGGAAGGCAGCTTCCTCGGGGGCCAGTTCCGACAGGGATTTGTTGAAATAGCTCTGCGCCGCCGCCGTCACACCGAAAGAGCGCACACCGAGGTCGATCTCGTTGAGATAAAGCCCGAGGATTTGGTCTTTGGTCAGCGTTTGTTCGAGACGGGTCGCGAGGATCAGCTCCTTGATCTTGCGTTCAGCGGAGCGTTCAGACGACAGCAGGAAGTTCTTCATCACCTGTTGGGTGATCGTCGAGGCCCCGCGCAGCGGACCGCCGCGGGCCGCCGTGATCGCCGCAGAGGCCATACCGCGCAAGTCATAGCCGTGGTGGTGGTAGAAGTTCTTGTCCTCGGCGGAGATGAACGCGTCCTTCACCAGATCCGGGATTTCCTCCGGCGGCGTGTAGAGACGGCGCTCTTTCGCGAATTCATCGATGATCTTGCCTTCGCCCGAATAGATGCGGGAGATCGTCGGCGGCTGATACTGCGCCAGCGCCTCATGGTTCGGCAGATCGCGCCCGTACATCCAGAAGATGCCACCTATGACGACAGCCAACAGGAACAACCCCGTGGTAATCCACGAAAAAATCGTCCCAAAGAAAGAAAGGATGAATCTGAGCACTGAGCTGTCCTGTGATCGTTCCCACACCGATGCGCCCCGCTGACTCGCAGTCCGGGGCTCATATACAGCCCTCCTTATACAGGCTCGCGCCCATGGTCAAAACATCCCCCGCGCAAATGTGAGCAGAAAGACGCCGCCCGTGAACAGCCCCGCTTGTCGCGCTGCGCGGACAGGCCTATGTCCCTGAATATGAAACCCGAAGACATTCTTCCCACCTATGAACGTCAGGCCCGTGCTTTTGATATCGCGCGTGCGAAAACCCTGTTTGAGCGCCCCTGGCTCGACCGGATGATGGGGTATACGCCCCAGACTGACGGCAAGCGTCATGTGCTCGATCTGGGCTGTGGCTCGGGACGTCCGATTGCGCAATACCTCTCGGACCGGCGGTGTGAGGTGACGGGCGTCGATGGGGCCGCGGCTATGGTGGCATTGTTTCAACAGAACCTGCCGCGCGCACGCGCCATCCATGCCGACATGCGCGGGCTCGATCTGGGCGAAACCTTTGACGCCGTGATCGCTTGGGACAGTTTCTTCCACCTCTCCGCCGAGGATCAGCGCGCGATGTTCGCGACCTTTGCCATACATCTCAACCCGCGCGGCACTCTGTTGTTCACTTCGGGCCCGGACGCAGGAGAAGAGATCGGGCATGTCGAGCATGAAACCGTGTATCACGCCTCTCTGTCCCCTGATGAATATCAGAAACTGATGGCCGATCAGGGGCTTGAAGTCATCGCCTTCACCCCGGAAGACCCGAAGTGCACCGGTCATACGGTCTGGCTCGCTCAGAAGTCTGGCTGACGCCGCCCCTTTCCCGAATGTTTTTCGACTTGCCCTCAGCTTCGGATTTCCTTAGGTCATAATGTTACGTTATTACATTACGTATGTCGGGCCAGATTTCAGCATCGAGCAAGACAAAACCAAAAAGGAAAGACCCAGATGCAAAAAACATCTTTCGCACTCGTCGCAGCCCTCACCGCAACGCTGAGCTTTACAGCTCAGGCGCATGCCGAAACGCACAACCATGATCATGATCACGAACATGAGCACACCCATGAACATGCGCATGACGATCAAATCTACAAAGGCTATTTCGAAGACAGCCAGATCGCGGATCGCCCGCTTACCGATTGGGAGGGCGCATGGCGCTCCGTCTACCCGCTTCTGATCGAGGGCAAACTGGCCCCGGTGATGGAGCACAAGGCCGAACACAGCGACAAAAGTGCCGACGATTACACCGCATATTATGCCACGGGGTACGCCACCGACGTGGACAAGATCGACATTTCAGGCGACACGGTCACCTTCCACCAAGGCGCGTCTGAGACCGTCGCGGAGTACGGCTATGACGGCTATGAGGTTCTGACCTACTCCAAGGGCAATCGCGGCGTGCGCTTCATTTTCGAAAAGGTTTCGGGAGATGAAGACGCCCCCGAGTTCATCCAGTTTAGCGACCACGGCATCTTCCCGTCGAAGGCAAATCACTATCACCTCTTCTGGGGCAATGACCGCGCGAAGGTTCTCGAAGAGCTGAGCAACTGGCCGACCTATTACCCGGCCGAACGGACGGATGACGAGATCGTCGCCGACATGCTGGCACACTAAAAGACATGTATGGGGCGGATCACACCGCCCCATTTTCTCGCCGTGTCATGGGGGGGGGGCAGCCCCCTAGACAGGCAAATACTTCGATTAAGCGCGATCACTTCCTGAGTTTATCCCGCAGAGAAATCTCATCCTCTTTCCACGCAAACAAGGCATCGCGAATGGCCCAAGCGGCTTTCGTCCGCCATGCCTGATCGACCAGTTTCGCGCGGTCCTTGGCCGATGACAGGAAGCCAAGCTCGATCAGGACAGAGGGAATATCAGGCGCCTTGAGCACCGAGAACCCGGCCTCAAGATGCGGGCGTTTGTGCATGCCGACGCTCTCTTCGAGCTGTGTCACCAGATGATCGGCGAGACGGTCCGTGCGCGGCGTATTCTCCGTGCGAGCCATGTCCATCAGCACCGTCGCAATCACATCGTCCTGCCCCGTCAGGTCTACGCCTGCAAGCAAATCGGCACGATCATGGCGCTCCGCCAGCTTTTGCGAAGCCGCATCCGTCGCACGGTCCGCGAGCGTGTAAATCGTCGCCCCTTCGGCACGGCCCTCGGCAATCGCATCGGCATGGATCGAAAGAAACACATCCGCCCCCGCCTCGCGCGCCAATGTCAGACGGGTTTCCAACGGCACAAACACGTCATCATTGCGCGTCAGCGTGACCTCAAAGCCCCCAGCCCGGTTCAGCACATCCTGCAATTCGCGCGCGAACATCAGGGTCAGGTCTTTTTCTCGGACGCCACCCCGTTCCGCCCCCGGATCAATGCCGCCATGTCCGGGATCGAGCACCACGCGCAGCGGCCCGTCGCCAAACGCATGCACCGGCGCCGCTTTCGGCGTCTCACCCGCGGACGGGCGCACCAATTGCGCATCCGGAGGCGTGCCCGCGCCCAAAGCAAATTCATCGGAGGCCGTCGGGTCGAGGTTGAGCGTCAGAACCGCCCCCTTGTCGTCGCGGCTCATCTCCGCATGAACCAGCGCGTAAGGGTTCGCGAGATCAAGCACCATGCGCGACCAGCCAGGGGTGAACCCACCGACGCGCACAGCCGAAATGCCTTCTGCCGTGTCGAACTCCGATGTGTCGAACCCGGTCCAATCCACCTCGGAAAAATCGACCACCATGCGGCGCGGATCATCGAGGGTGAAGATGCGGAACGGCACCGGCTGGCTCAGGTGCAGCTGCATCTCGATACTGTCGCCCAGATCGACCAGCGCCGAGGCCGAACTCTCCGCACGCGCCAGCGCCGTGAGCCCCTGTGCCCCTTGCGTCCCCTGCATTCCCTGCGCGTCTGCCCGTGCCGCCAAGAGGCCGCAGACCAACAAAACAGCCAGTACCAGTTTCAAAACAACAGCCCGCATCGCGCCCTCAAGTCTTATTTTGCGCTAGAAATACCACGTCTGCGCCCAAAAACCAGCCATAGGCTAAGGATATATCTCTGAACGGCTTCAAACGGTTGACCACGCACCGCCCGAACCGCAGGTTTCCCAAAGGTAAACACAACAGGACCGACACGCCCCAATGCGTTTTTTGATTTCGAGCTTGCTCACCGCCCTCCTTATCACACCTGCCGTTGCAGACCCGCTTCCGGAAAAATGGCAATCGCGCCGCGAGGCGATGAACAAACTCGGCGACGCGGCCTGCACCGGAGATACGGAGTCTCTCGACAAACTCATGGACGCGCTTAAAGACGGCGATCCTGTCGCCATGAACGAAGTCCGATGGCTCTATCAAGAGGAAGACTGCGAAAGCGAAGAGACCAAACAATGGCGCACATTGGCTGCGGCCAGCTATACGGTCACAGCGGCCGAAATGGGCTATCCCATCGCTGCATCGAACCTTGCCGGTTGTATGATCTGGGACCAATGCGACGGCATTCCGCACGATGTCGAAACCGGCCTCTACTTTGCAGCACTCGCGATCAGCGGCGGTTACGGTTTGGCCGCCTACAACCTCGGCATGCAACTGACCGAAGGCAGTATCCTTGAGCCAAACCTCGAAATCGCCAAAATTCTTCTGAACATCGCGATACTGGAGGGGGTTGATCGCAGCAAGACCGACAGGCTCGACACCGCGTGGAACAAAGCCATGAATGGAGAGACGCTTGCAACGCCAGCCTTGGACCTCTCCCCAGAGAAACAACGCATTCTCTTCGCCCAAGTTGGCTACCAAGCGCTCATCGAGCATTATTATGAGTCAGTGGTCGCCGAAGGGAGCATTCTGAATTACGAGCCGCCGGAACCCGGAAGCTTGGATTTTCTATGGGCGGACTGACGCTCTCCTTAGAATGCTTAGGCGTGTCACTTTCGCGCGGCCATAAACGCCTTGAGCCGCGCCAGACCTTCGCGAATGTCCTCCGTCGAACGCGCATAGGAAAACCGCAGGGTCTGAGCGCCGCGCACCGGATCGAAATCAAGCCCCGGCGTCACCGCGACGCCGGCCTCGGCGAGAATCTCGTCACAGAATGCCTTGCTGTCCTCGGTGTACTCCGACACATCCGCATAGATGTAGAACGCCCCATCCGGCGGTGCGATCTTGTCAAAGCCGATCTTCGGCAGCTCTTCGAGCATCAAACGCCGGTTCTCGGCATAGACATCGACCATCTCCTGACAGTCCTGCCGCGATTGCAGCGCACCAAGGGCCGCGACCTGCGAGGCATGCGGCGGGCAGAGGAAAAAGTTCTGCGCGATGCGTTCGATCACCCGCACATGATCCTCCGGCACGACCATCCAACCGATGCGCCAGCCGGTCATCGAGAAGAATTTCGAGAATGAGTTGATGACATAGACATCGTCTGAAAGCTCAAGCGCGGTGACCGCCCGACCCTCATATTGGATCCCGTGATAAATCTCGTCGGAAATAAACGTGATGCCCTTGTCATGGCAGGTTTTAATCAGCGCGCCCATTTCCTCATGGCCCAGCATGGTGCCGGAGGGATTGCCCGGCGAGGCCACGATCAGACCGTCGATCCCGTCCGGGATTTCAGATGGCACCGGCTGCAACCGGTTTTCCATTTTCGTCGGAATACCAACCGGTTCGACATCAAGGCCGGTGAGGATTTGCCGATAGGACGGATAGCCCGGCTCGCCCATGCCAACTTTCGCGCCCGCATCGAACAGGGCGGTGAAAGCAAGGATAAACGCCCCCGACGATCCCGGCGTGATCACCACACGGTTCCAGTCGAGATCGACGCCGTACCAATCCTTGTAAAGCGCCGCGATCCCTTTGCGCAGCTCCGGCAGACCAAGCGCCACAGTGTAGCCCAAAGGCTCGTTTTCCATCGCCTCGGCCACTGCTGCGCGGGCCTTGGACGGTGCCCCGGTCGAGGGTTGGCCGACCTCCATATGGATGATGTGCCGCCCCGCCTCTTCGGCGGCCCGCGCCGCCTCCATCACGTCCATCACGATAAAAGGATCGACCACGGATCGTTGGGAGGTTTTCATGACACGGCTCCTGTGTTTGACTTCGGCAAACCCATGCCAGCCAGCGCGAGGAAATGCAATGCGGCGGATCACGACCAAGACCTTTGCGGCAGCGCTCATGCTCGTCCTGAGCTTCGCCGCCCTGCCCCTCGCGGGTCACGCCGCGACCATCCTGCGGGATCCAGACATCGAATATGCGCTGAACCGTCTGGCTGGACCGATCTTTGACGCGGCGGGCCTGTCCTCGCAGCGCATGAAGATCATCATCATTCAGGACAACACGCCGAATGCTTTCGTGGCCGACAATCAGCATATCTTCATCCATTCCGGGCTGCTCCTGCGCCTTGAGAGCGCCGCAGAGCTGCAAGCGGTGATCGCGCATGAGGTGGCCCATATCACCGGCGGCCATATCACCCAGCGCTACGGACAGGCGAAAGCCGCCTCGACGATTGCGGGGCTTGGCCTGCTCCTGTCCGGCGCGGTGATCGCAAGCGGCGGCAATGGCGAAGCGGCTGCGGGCTTGGCGATGGGGATTTCCGGCTCCGCGCAACGTGTGCTCAACGGCCATTCTCAGGCGCAGGAGGCCTCAGCCGATCAGGCTGGTGTCCGCTACATGGTGCGCGCGGGCGTTCCGCCGCAAGCGATGCTCGATGTGCTCGACATGTTTCGCGGGCAGGAAGTGCTCTCTCGCCAGCGTCAGGATCCCTACACCCGTACCCACCCGTTGAGCCGGGAACGGCTTCGAGCGCTCAAGGGTTATGTCGCCGCGACCCAGACCGTCGCCCCGCCCGATCCCAAGGCGGACTATTGGTACGCCCGTGCGCGCGGCAAGCTTGAAGCCTTCATCCGGCCACCGTCCTACACGTTGCGGCGGGTCAAAGCCTCGGACACCTCGGAAATCGCCCTCATGCGCCGCGCCGTAGCGCTGCACCGCGTACCGAAACAGAGCGAGGCCATCGCCACCATTGCGCAGCTCGTCGCCCTACGCCCGAAAGACCCGTATTACGCCGAGCTTCAGGGTCAAATCCTGCTCGAAAGCCGCCAATTCGACGCCGCCGTCGCCGCCTATGGTCGAGCCGCGTCCATCGCACCGTCGGAGCCACAAATCCAGTCCGGTCTCGGGCGGGCGCTGCTGGCGCGCGGACGGGGGGCCGATCTCAAGGCCGCGATCAAGGCGCTTGAAGCCGCACGCAGCCGCGATCCTTACGACACAGTCCTCCTGCGCCATCTCGCCACCGCCTACGCCCGCACCGGCCAAGAGGCCATGGCCGCTCTCAACGCCGCCGAAGCCCATGCTCTCAGGGGAGATTTCAAGGCCGCGCTGCCGCTCGCAAAACGCGCCTCTGCGGCCTTGGGTCACGGAACTGTAGGGTGGAACCGGGCACAAGATGTGATAGATGCTGCTGAACAGGTCCTGAAACGGAGATAGACCATATGCCTTTCGCCAAAGCCATCGCCCGTCTCGGGGTCGCAACGCTTTTCACCGCCTCCACCGCGCTGGCCGCCAATGCTTTTGACATGGCCGATATGAGCGATGCCGAGCGCGAAGCGTTCCGCGCCGAGGTCCGCGCCTATCTCCTCGAAAATCCCGAAGTTCTGATGGAAGCCGTCGATGTCTATCAACAACGTCAGGCCGACGCTCAGGTCGCCAATGACGCGGACCTGATCGCCAGCTACGCCGGGCCGATCTACGATGACAGCAACGATGCGGTCTATGGCAACCCCGAGGGCGACATCGTTCTGGTTGAATTCTCCGACTACCGCTGCGGCTATTGCAAGAAAGCCTACCCGGATGTTCAGGCCCTTCTCGAAAAAGACGGCAACATCAAACTGATCGTCAAAGAATTCCCGATCCTCGGCGATGCCTCCGTCATGGCCGCCCGTTTTGCCGTGGCCACCAAACTGGTCGAGGGCAACGAAGCCTATCTGAAACTGCACGACGAGCTGATGCAGTCGCGCGGCGACATTTCCGAAGGCGCCCTGCGCCGCATGGCGAAAGATCTCGACATCGACGCTGACAAAGTGATTGCCGAGATGGACAGTGACGCGGTCACCGCCGTTCTCGCCCAGAACCACCAGCTCGCCACGGCACTGCAAATCACCGGGACGCCCGGTTTCATTCTCGGCGACCAGATGCTGCGCGGCTATGTCCCCTATGATGGTCTCGTCGAGATCGTCAAAGAGGTGCGTGCCAACCGTTGATCCGGTTCAGACACTCCGAAATGACAAACCCCGCCAATTTGGCGGGGTTTTTATTTGAGTATTTAAAGCGTTTCTCAAAAACTTGAGGCAGCAAAGGAAATGCGGAGCGTCCTTCGCTTATTCCGCAGCGTCCTGAGCGTTTGCCGCGTCAAGCTCTTCTGCTTTCTTTTCGACCTGCGCGACGATGTGCTCGATCATGCTGTCGTTTGACATTTTATGGTCCTGCTTGCCGCCAAGATAGACCATGCCATGACCTGCCCCGCCGCCGGTCCAACCGACATCGGTCATCAAAGCTTCGCCCGGCCCGTTCACCACACAGCCGATGATCGACAGGCTCATCGGGGTCTTGATGTGTTCCAGCCGCTTTTCGAGTTCTTCGACGGTCTTGATCACATCGAAGCCCTGACGCGCGCAGGACGGGCAGGAAATGATATTCACGCCGCGATGGCGCAGACCGAGGGATTTGAGGATTTCATAGCCGACCTTGACCTCTTCCACCGGATCGGCGGAGAGCGACACGCGCAGCGTATCGCCAATGCCCATCCACAGAAGCTGACCGAGACCGATGGCGGATTTGATCGTGCCGGACATCAGCCCGCCCGCTTCGGTGATCCCAAGGTGGATCGGCGCGTCGGTGGCTTCGGCAAGCTGTTGATAGGCCGCAGCCGCCATGAAGACGTCAGAGGCTTTCACCGAAATTTTGAAATTATGGAAATCGTTGTCTTCGAGGATCTTAATGTGATCCATGCCGCTCTCGACCATCGCGTCGGGGCACGGTTCACCGTATTTCTCCAAAAGATGCTTTTCGAGCGAGCCAGCATTCACACCGATCCGCATGGAGCAATTGTTGTCGCGCGCCGCTTGGATCACGTCCTTGACGCGTTTCTCGTCGCCGATATTGCCCGGATTGATCCGAAGACAGGCCGCGCCTGCCTCCGCCGCCTCGATGCCGCGCATGTAGTGGAAATGGATATCGGCCACGATCGGCACCGGGCTTTCGCGGCAAATCTCTTTGAGCGCCGCCGAGCTTTCCTTGTCCGGCACAGACACCCGCACGATATCCGCCCCGGCCTCCGCCGCGCGGATCACCTGATCCAGCGTCGCTTTGACGTCATGGGTCAGCGTATTGGTCATGGTCTGAACAGAGATCGGCGCATCGCCGCCCACGGGCACGTTCCCGACCCAAATCTTGCGGCTCACACGACGGTCGATGTTGCGCCAGGGACGAACGGGATTATGGGACATGGGGGCCTCTTTTGCGAAACGCAGCGTTTGGCATCTAGATAGGCCGCTGCGCCCCGAGGGGCAAGCCATGCGGCCCGTCTTAATGCTGAGTTAAGCTGCGACTTATTCCGCGTTCTGTGCGACGCGGAACATCTGCGCCACGCTGTCGTTGGACGCCATGTCCACCGGTTTGTACATGTCGGACACATCCGCCACGGACAGGGCGATATTCTTGACCACTTCACCCGAGGAGCCGACCGGGCCATAGGCCTGACCGCTCACAGCGAAATAGACGCCGCCACCGTTGCCTGTGCGCAGTAAGGGCGGTTGTTCCATGGCCGGCACGACATAGCGCTCGCCCGCGTTCAAGATTTTCTCGAAAATCACGGACCCGTCAGCGGCCTGCACCCGCACCCAAGACGGCAGAACCGCCACCAGAGCCAGTTGCGGCGCATCCTCTGCGGTCACCTGCACCGGCGTGTCGTCACCTTCGGACATCACGGCATCGGCAATCATGTTGGACATGTCATTGAGACGGTCTTCGCGCTCGGCAGCTTGGCTTTCACCGGCCAGAGCGCCAACGCTGCGCGGATCGAGCGACGCAATCGGCCCGTCCCGCGGCACCAGAACCGGCACGTCGAGCGCTTGCGGACGATAAAGACGATCCAGCGCTTCGGCCGACGGCGTTGCGAGCCCAACGCTTTCATCCATGCCAGCCACGGTCATCTGATCCCCGCCAAGCGGAGCCACCTCGGAAATCACGCCGGGAGCCTGATCCACCGGAGCCAGTTTGACCTTTTGAATTTCCTGCAACACGGTCCAGCCGCCGTAGCCGATCACGCCCAAAAGCGCGAGCAGCACCGCCGAGGAGCCAAGCGCGCCCGGTTCGATCCGGGACATAAAGCTCTGACCGCGCGGCACAAACGTGGCGTTCGGATCGGCGAACGGATCGCGATTGGTCGATTTCTGGGCCGTTTTGGCCGGGGCCGCGCGCTTGACCGAAGCCTGCGGCGACATGCCATGCGCAACGGAGAACCCGCTCTCCTGACAGAAACGGCCAAAGGCCCAATCAGGATCGAGGTTCAGATACCGGGCGTAAGACCGCACGTAACCTGCGATAAAGCCTTGGGTTTCGAACACGGAGGGATCAGCATTCTCGATCGCGGCGATATAGGTCGCCTTAATCTTCAGCTCACGCTGCACATCGAGAAGGGATTTACCAATGGTGGCGCGTTCGCCACGCATGACGTCGCCAAGCTTTAGCTCGAAGTCGTCGAACCCGCGAGGATGTTCCTGCTCCTCGACAGGTGGTTTGCTCCACCGCCCGATCATTATACTGCCCTAATCTGGTCCTGTCCCCGTGAGGCTCCTGACGATTACGATTCGCCGAAGCCTCTTGAACAAGTGTTACCACATGCACAATCACTGCGCACAGCAGATATAATGTTTACCCCGCCAATTCGGCACGATTCAGCGCACAATGGCTCCACAGCGCGTCGAGCGCCTTGATCAGGTGATCCATTTCATCCGGGCCGTGAACCGGCGACGGCGTGAAGCGCAGACGCTCCGTCCCGCGCGGCACCGTCGGGTAGTTCACCGGCTGTACGTAGATGCCGTATTTATCCAGCATCATGTCGGACATCAGCTTGGTGTGTTTCGGATCGCCCACGATCAGCGGCACGATATGCGAGCCATTGTCCGTGATCGGCAGGCCGAGACCTTTGAGGCGGGTCTTGAGGATTTTCGCCTGCGTCTGGTGTTTCTCGCGCAGGTTCACACCGCCCTCGCCTTTCAGCCAGGCAATAGACGCCGCAGCGCCAGCCGCGACTGCCGGCGGGATGGAGGTGGTGAAGATGAAGCCCGGCGCATAAGAGCGCACGGCGTCACACATTTTCTCGGACGCTGCGATATAGCCGCCGAACACGCCGAAGGCCTTGCCCAGCGTGCCGTTGATGATATCGAGACGCCCCATCAGACCGTCACGCTCGGCAACACCGCCACCGCGCGGACCGTACATACCCACGGCATGCACTTCGTCGAGATAGGTCAAGGCGTTGAATTCATCTGCAATATCGCAAATCTCTTTGATCGGACCGAAGTCGCCATCCATCGAGTAGACCGACTCGAAAGCGATCAGTTTCGGCGCGGCCGGATCGTCGGCGGCCAGAAGCTCACGCAGGTGATCGAGATCGTTGTGGCGGAAAATCCGTTTGGAGCCGCCGTTGCGACGAATGCCTTCGATCATAGACGCGTGGTTCAGCTCGTCGGAATAGATGATGAGACCCGGGAACAGCGTCGGCAGGGTCGAAAGCGTCGCGTCATTGGCGATGTACGCCGAGGAGAAGACCAAAGCCGCTTCTTTGCCGTGAAGATCGGCCAGCTCAGCTTCGAGACGTTTGTGGTACACGGTGGTGCCGGAAATGTTGCGCGTGCCACCGGAGCCTGCGCCCGTTGCGTCCACGGCTTCTTTCATCGCGTCAAGCACAACCGGATTTTGGCCCATGCCGAGATAATCGTTGCCGCACCACACCGTCACCGGTTGCTGCGTGCCATCGGGCCGTGTCCAGGTCGCGTGCGGGAATTGACCACGTTTGCGCTCAATATCGATGAAGGTCCGGTAGCGTCCCTCGTCGTGCAAACGTTGGAGGGCTTCCTCAAGCTTCGCCGTGTAGTCCACTTTTTATCCTTTCGCGCGTCTCAGGTCTGCCTGTTTTAGCGGCTTAAAACGAAAATTGCGACACATATTCACAATTCGCAAGATAACACCGCAAGGAAACCCTTATAAGGAGCATGAGCATATTGTTTTGCCCGCCCCTTTTAGAATGACTAAAAACCCTTTCTGTATGATCTATGTCAACCCGTGGAACGCGTCTGGACACCAGTTTTCAGAGGCGTAAGCTGCGGCAAAACATCCCGAGCAAGATCAAAGGTTTCCTATAATGAACACACGTCTCGATCCGGTGCTGTCGCGCATCGACGCCGACATTGAACCGACTCTCGACCGACTGATGGAGTTCCTGCGCATCCCGTCGATTTCCACCGACCCCGCGCACAAGGCCGACTGCCTGAAAGCCGCGCAATGGCTTGTAAATGACCTAAAATCTCTCGGCGCGGAGGTGGAACTGTGTGAGACGCCCGGCCATCCGATGGTCTGGGGCAAAATCGGCACCGGCGGCCCGCACCTTCTGTTCTACGGTCACTATGACGTTCAGCCGGTGGATCCGCTTTCGCTTTGGGATCACGACCCGTTTGAGCCCTTCATCGAAGATCGCGATACCGGAAAAGTGATCCGCGCCCGCGGTGCTTCCGACGACAAAGGTCAACTCATGACCTTCGTCGAGGCCTGCCGCGCCTGGATTGCTGAACATGGCGAGATGCCCTGCACCATCACCTTCTTCTTTGAAGGTGAAGAAGAAAGCGGCTCCCCCTCGCTCATCCCCTTCATGGAAGCCAACAAGGACAAGCTCGCCGCCGATCTCGCCCTGATCTGCGACACGTCCATGGTCTCCCCCGGCGTGCCCTCCATCGCGTCTCAACTGCGCGGCATGCTCAAAGACGAGTTCACCCTTGTCGGCCCGTCGATGGACCTGCACTCCGGCCATTACGGCGGCCCGGCGCTCAACCCCTTGCGCGAAATCTCCAAACTCATCGCCACATTCCACGACGAGAATGGCCGTGTGACGGTCAAGGATTTCTACGAGGGCGTTGAAGAGGTTCCCGCCGAGCAACGCGCCCAATGGGAAAACTGTGGCTTTGATGAGAAAGACTATCTCGAAAACGCCGGCATGACGGTGGCCCATGGCGAGAGCGGCTATTCCACGCTGGAACAGCAATGGGCGCGCCCGACCCTTGAGATCAATGGGCTTTGGGGGGGCTATCAGGGGCCGGGGTCGAAAACCGTGATCCCGGCGGAGGCGCATTGCAAGATCACCTGCCGTCTGGTCGGGACACAAAACCCCGACGCGATCCGCAAGAACCTGCGCGCGCATATCGAATCCCGTCTGCCCATCGATGCGAAAGTCGTCTGGGACCAAGATCTCGACGGCTCCCCCGCCGCTGTGATGAACATTGCCCGCCCCGAATTCGAAGCCGCCCGTCAGGCGCTCTCGGACGAATGGAACCGCGAAGCCGTGTTCGCGGGCATGGGCGGCTCGATCCCGATTGCGGGCTTCTTCACCACCATTCTCGGTTTGGATTCCATGTTGGTCGGCTACGCCGATGACGACGACCGCATCCACTCTCCGAATGAGAAATACGGCCTGAAGAATTTCCACAAAGGCATCCGCAGCTGGGCGCGTATCCTCGACGCCGTGTCCAAAGCCTGACGCGCACATCTTTCGCACGACCGGGCCCGCACATCAGCGCGGGCCCGTTTCTATTTCGGTCGCGATCACCAAGATCATCCGCCGCACGCCACGAGACGCATTCCGGGAAATCAGCGGACATGCAGCCCGGTTGCGCCAAAACTAAGACGGTTTCAACTTTCATCCGCCCGCCCCCCGCGCCGATCCCCGCGGATGAGTTTTACGATCAACAGCCCCCAGGGCAGCCCGTGGAAAAACAGATCGAAAATGTCGATCGGGCGGCTCAGGCTTCCAGAAGCAAGCATCTTCAGCTTCTCCCAGATATGCGGCTCCGGCACGAATGGCGCGAGGCCAAGCGTCAGAGCAACCAGAATAAAGGTCGAAAGCGGAATGGAATCGATCAGTTTCATCCCTCTTTCCTGCCCGCCTTTGCTCAGTCCTCCAAGCGTTTTCCCGGCGTCACCTCGCCAGCTTCATGCACGTCATCGACCGGTCTGCGTTCAAAACAGTTCCAGCTCATTCGCGCTCTCAGGCTTCGGCACGGTTTCGACAATCTGAGATGCGTCAGAAACCAGTTTTTGCCGCGCCTTGCCAAGCGCTGGATAAAACTCGACCCGGCGCGCCTGCCCCCCGCCAAGGCTCTGACCATCACAGGGAATGTTCTCCCGCTCCAGATAGGACAAAACGAACACCCCGTTCTGGTTGCCGGCATTGGTGAGCCCTTTGTACATCTCCGCCCCGCCAAAGACTTTCGCGCGCAGCCGTTCCCGGACCGCGCCATGGCGGATCAACCCATTGATCAGCAATTCCATCGCATTCGCCCCGAAGGAACTGACATCACTGCGCGAGGGCGGCCCTTCCGGCAGAAGGAAATGGTTCATGCCGCCAAGCTTGGCGACCGGATCCCAAAGGCAGGTCGCCACACAAGAGCCCAGAATGGTGGAGATCACCGCCGTCTCACTCGCGGCAATCGCATACTCGCCCTGCGCGATATAGGTGCGGCTCCCAGAGGCCTGTTTTTCCGAAATTGTCGTCATGATGCCCTCACCTGTGCAGGGCTCTCGCAGAGCCGCAGCATCTCCTCCCCGAACACATCCAGATCGGCCCAGCGTTCGACCCCGCCGAGCTCGCCCGCGACGCGCGGCATGCCAAAGACAACACAGCTTTCCTTACTTTGCCCAAGCGTGCGCGCCCCGGCCTTGCGCAAAGCGGCCATTCCCTCAGCCCCATCACGCCCCATCCCCGTCAAAATCCCCGCCACGACACGGTGCGCGACGGGCAGCGCCGACACGAACATCGCATCAACCGAGGGCCGGTGGCCGGAAACCGGCGGACCTTCTTGCAATCTGGCGCATAGCTCGCCCCTGCTGTCCAAGTTCAAATGAGTGGCTCCACCCGGCGCAATCATAATCTGTCCGGGACGCAATAGCGCACCATCCGTGGCGAGCGTCACCCGGGGCGACACCAGCGGATCAAGCCGGGCCGCGAAACTGACGAGGAAAGGCTCCGGCATATGTTGCGTGATCAAGGTCGGGGGACAATCGACCGGAAAGCTTTGCAGAATACGTTCGATCGCATCCACCGCCCCCGTCGATCCGCCGATCAGACATAGCCTTCGAAACACCCTGTCTTTGGCTGGCTCAGTACGCATCAAACCGGGGCGCCGCGGTGTGGGCAATCGTGCACGTGCGGCCATGACCACTGTGTCAGAAAGCTGTGCGAAATTCTCAAACTCATCGCCAAACCTTGGTTTCTCGACGCAATCGACCGCCCCTAAGGCCATCGCCTCGACCGCGACATCGCTGCCGCGCCCCGTCAGGGTCGACACCATCACGACAGGCATCGGTCGATGCCGCATGAGGCGTTTGAGAAACTCAAGGCCGCTCATATTTGGCATTTCAACATCCAGCGTCATCACATCCGGTCGCCATCTGTTCACCGCATCGCGCGCTTCCCGTGCTGTACTCGCTTCGGCCACCACCTCAAGCCTTGGATCGGCCTCAAGAATGGAGCGAATGAGACGCCGCATTGTGGCGGAATCATCCACAATCAAAACACGCAATGCTTTCACGGAACCCTCCTAAGAACAGGCCTTGACGATCTTACAGTCGACTTAGAAATCTTCCCAATCGTCCTCGATTGGAGGCGCGACGGATGGGACCGCATTCACAGCCTGTTTTGCCGGACGTTGCGGAGCGCGCGGCTGCTCTGCTCGCGTGGCTGTCGGCGGGGTAGATCGCTGAAGTTCGGCGGCTTGCAAGCCCTTCGCCGGGGCAGCCCCGTTTTGCACAGTTCCAATTGCAAATCGGGATGTCGTCACATTCAGATTTTCCGCCTCACGGGTCAAAGCATGGCTTGCCGCCGTCGTTTGCTCGAACATGGCAGCATTCTGTTGCGTCACCTGATCAAGCTGGTTCACCGCCGCGTTGATCTCCGCAAGGCCTGAGGATTGTTCGCGGGCGGAGACGGCAATCTCAGACACGTTGTGAGAAATATCGGACACCGACAAAACAATGCCACGCAAGGCCTCACCGGTTTCTCCAACAAGCCCCACACCGCGTTTCACCAATGTCCCGGACTTGGAAATCAGATCATTTATTTCGCGTGCAGCTTCAGAAGATCGCTGCGCCAAGGCGCGGACTTCAGAAGCGACAACCGCAAAACCACGCCCGGCCTCGCCGGCCCGTGCCGCCTCAACCCCGGCATTCAGGGCCAGAAGGTTGGTCTGAAATGCGATATCGTCGATCACGGAGGTGATTTTAGAGATTTGGTCCGAAGACGTTTCGATTTGGCTCATTGCCTCGACAGCCTCCTGAACGACCTTACCCGAGGCTTCGGCATTGGCCTTGGCCGTATCCACCATTTCAGAGGCCTGCTTGGCGCCGTCAGCCGCAGAACGTACTGACGAGGTCAACTCATCAAGCGCAGTCGCCGTTTCTTCCAGCGTGGCCGCCTGTTTCTCTGTGCGGCGAGACAGATCATCCGCCGCGTTCGAGATTTCAGATGCTTCACCCCGGATCATATCGGCATTCTCGACGACATTGCGCATCGCGGACAAAAGGTTTTCGATCGCCTGATTGAAATCGCCTCGAAGTGTTTCATATTCCTCGGAAAAAACTTCTTCAAGACGGGAGGTCAAATCGCCCTGAGCCAGTTTTTTCAACCCCACTCGCAGCCCTTCCACCACACGGTCCTGCGACGCTTTCATGCGCTCGCGCTCCGTCTCTGCCGCGACAAGCGCCGCTTGGCTGTCGGTGATATCCGAGCCGAGAAGAATGATGCGGAAGGGGCGCCCGGAGGCATCTTTGACCGGGCTAAACGTGCCATCGAGAATGGAACTGTTGCCGCTCTTATCGTGGAGCTTGAATCTGCCGCTGATGCTTTCGCCCTTGTTAAGGCGATCCCAAACCTCCCCGCGTTCAGCAGCTTTTTTCGCGTCAAACGCAAAGATGTCGCCATGGTTCAATCCGATGAGTTCCTCGGGCGAGACACCCAACATACGAGAGAAGTTGTCATTGGCTTTCATAAGGCGACCGTCGACACCGAATTCCGCCTTGGCCTGATGGCTGTCGAGCGCGACAATCACAGCCTCATTGGTCCGGATGTCCGTGACATCCTTCCACTCCATCACACAGCCGATTTGAGTGCCGTCGAGATCGATCACGGCATTCACATCGAGCGCGAAGTGAACCAGCCCAACTTTCATATCCGTTGAAAACGGCATCTTGCTCGTATCCGATAGGATTGCGCGAATGCGACCCGGATCCTTATGGAAAATATCGATATTCTTCCCGACGATGTCGTCGGCATTGAAGCTTCCGAACATGCTTTGGAAAACCGGTTCATGTTCCTTGAGCAACGCATGCACGGCCGAGTTCATGTAGGTGATCGTGAAATTCGTATCGATCATCATCAAGGCGGCCGAGGAGCCCTCAAACGCAGCGCCTTTGAACAGACCGTCCCGCGTGGCCTGCTCGGCGCGCCCTAAGGCGTGGCGAAAATCATCCAGCGCATTGGCGATCTGCCCGATCTCGTCACCGCGCTCAACCCCCGGAACATCCACGGCATAGTTGCCTTCAGACACCGTTCTCATGGCCGTTTCCACACGCGTCAGAGGGCGTGCGATTGTCCGTGCGATGAGATATGCGATCAAGGCGACGATGGCCGTCATCAGAGCGCCCTGCCAGGCCATGGTGCGCGCCAAAGCCGTGGCGGGCTCCAAGATCTCTTCAATACTCTGCTCGGCAACGAGGCCCCAAGTCACCCCGTGATAATGAACCGGAAAATAGGCCGCGAGATGCGCCTGCCCCTCTGAGGTGCCTGCTTCCTGCTCGCGAAGAATGCCGATTTCTCCTGCAATCGCACGTTTCGCGGATTCACTCGACAATGTGACATTGAGGATATCATCGCCGTTGCCATGAATGCGATCAGAGCGGAGCCGCAGATCATCTCCGACCAGATAGGAATCCCCCGTTCTGCCCAATCCGGTCGTGCGGGTGGTGATGACATCGATCCGATCAACCGGCATTTGAAAGGCGATCACCCCTTGCGTCACGCCGCGGCGATCCAAAACCGGCGCGGCCAGAAACGCTGCTGGGGCGCCATGCGAAGGCGCATATTTTTCGAAATCTGCGAAAAAGATATTCGCACCATCTGCCGCGATTGACTGCTGCACCACACGACCAAGGCCGGTATCAGCATAGCTGCCCTCGACAAAATTGGTGG
Organism: Celeribacter sp. ULVN23_4; assembly: GCF_054788345.1. Lineage (NCBI taxonomy): Bacteria > Pseudomonadati > Pseudomonadota > Alphaproteobacteria > Rhodobacterales > Roseobacteraceae > Celeribacter > Celeribacter sp. ULVN23_4. The sequence goes on from NZ_JBTVYO010000009.1 coordinate 47,741, forward strand.
CGAAATCCTGTTCTTTGAAGACCGAATAGATCAGATCGCCCGACAGGGAAAAAACGAAGACATCGTAATAGCCCTTTTCCTCAACGAGGCTCCGAAAATAATCGTGGTAAAGCTTGTGAACCTGACTGTAGGCCGAGCCATCCTCGGCATAATCAAGCTTGTGCTTGAAACCCAGTTCATTCGGGTTTCGCTCAATATACCAGTCTTTCAGATAGGCTGTCCGATCCCCGTCAAGAATGTCCCACGCCTCGCCAAACCCGCGGATCGCGGAGAGCACCGTCGGGTTTTCAGATTGGCTTCGCAAATCGATATCGACCCCGTCAAGCCAGCCCTCAAGCTCAAGAGACCGCGCCTCCGCAACGGTCATCAGCGCCTCTTCGGCTTCTTGCAATAAGGATTGCGAGGCATTGCGATAGGACACAAGGTTCGCAATGGCGATCGTAACGATGGTCAATCCGATCATGATCGCCGGCAGTTTGTTCGCCAGCTTGATCTTGCTAAAAAAATTCATCTCGTGTCTCCAGGCATCGCGGGACGGCCCTCCGCCATGGAGCGCGTCGTTTGCGAGCGATCTGTTGGTCCGCATTCGGGCTGAGGGCCCAGCACGCAACGAACCATGCCGCCTAGGAGTGAAGATTCATTTAAGTCGGCGCGCTTTCGTCCGGCAAATCGAATTAATTTTCAGAAAATCACATCTATTTCCGGCCAAAAGGCAGGTTTCGAACAGGAAAAAAGGCGCCCCAAAGGACACCTGAAAGCCAGCATGATTTGCGCTGAAGTGGAAATGGTGGGTGATAAGAGATTTGAACTCCTGACATCTTCGATGTGAACGAAGCGCTCTACCACTGAGCTAATCACCCGCCGTGGCGCGGTGTTTAGCCTCTGGCAAAATCGGATGCAAGAGGCTTTTTCAGAGAAAATCTCAGTTTTCCGCGTCGGCACTTTCGCCAGCGGCATCCCCTGTCTCAGCCTCTTCGCCGAGCATGGCTTTGGACCGGCGCAGCTTGGCCACGATGACATGCGCCCCGCCCCCGTCACGCTGACGATTGACCGACATTTTACCGAGCGGCGGCAGGTTCAGATCATCGCCACGCTGGAGCGCATCGCCCAATTCCTTGAGTGTCGCTTCAATGGCTTTCTTCGCCTCACCGCGTTTGATGCCGGAGGCTTCGGCCACACGGTCGATGAATTCTTTTTTCTTCACAGTCGTCACCACAGTGGTTTCAGGAACCTCGGTCGGAGCCGGAGGTGTGCTTACGGGCATGGTCTTTTTGGCCGTCGTCTTCGCTCCGAGTTTGGCAGCGCTTTTGGTGCCGGTTTTGGATTTCGTCGATTTCGTCTTACCGGTTGCGGGCGTCCGCGGTGCCATGGAATCCTCTTTGAACATTTGTCTCTGTCTCAGAAACCATAAACATGTCCGATACGGACCTGCAAATGGGAAATGTCGCGCCGCCGCCAAGATCATCATATTGTTTTATATGCAGCTTTTCGTGGCAGGCAGGCCCCATTCGCACATAAAAAAGCCGACCCAAAGGCCGGCTTTTTTCAATATTGTTTCTGGTGCGGGATCAATGCGCCGTGGCGGCCTGACCTTCTCCACCGGAGGAAATCTTCGCCAGACGCGCCGCTTCTTCCGCGGCTTCATCCCACTCGATCGGTTCCGGCTGACGCACCAGCGCGTGTTTGAGAACTTCGGACACATGGGTGACCGGGATCAGTTCCAGCCCCTCTTTCACGTTGTCCGGGATCTCCGCGAGATCCTTGACGTTCTCTTCCGGGATCAGCACGGTTTTGATACCGCCCCGCAGCGCCGCGAGGAGTTTCTCCTTGAGCCCGCCGATGGCCGTCGCATTGCCGCGCAGGGAGACCTCGCCGGTCATGGCGATGTCCTTGCGCACCGGGATTTGCGTCAGCACGGACACGATGGTCGTGACCATGGCAAGACCGGCCGACGGACCGTCCTTCGGCGTTGCCCCGTCGGGGACGTGAACGTGGATGTCGATCGTGTCGAACACCGGCGGTTTCACCCCGATCTGCGGCGCGATGGAACGCACGTAGGAGCTGGCCGCGTCGATGGATTCCTTCATCACATCGCCCAGTTTCCCGGTGGTTTTCATCCGCCCCTTGCCGGGCAGTTTCAGCGCCTCGATCTGCAACAGATCGCCGCCCACGGAGGTATAGGCCAGCCCGGTGACGACACCGATCTGATCCTCTTTCTCCGCAAGACCGTAACGGAATTTCTTCACGCCGAGGAAGTCTTCGAGATTGTCGGAGCTGACCTCCACCGTGTCGACCTCCTTGCGCACAATTTTCGTCACCGCTTTGCGGGCGGTTTTGGCGAATTCGCGCTCAAGGTTCCGTACCCCCGCCTCGCGGGTGTAGTAGCGGATCACATCCGTCACAGCCTCATCCGTCACAGAGAATTCCTTCTCCTTCAGACCGTGGTTTTTGATCTGTTTCGGGATCAGATACTGTTTCGCGATCTCCGATTTTTCGTCCTCGGTGTAGCCCGAGAGCGGGATGATCTCCATCCGGTCGAGAAGCGGCCCCGGCATGTTATAGCTGTTCGAGGTGGTCAGGAACATCACGTTGGAGAGGTCGTATTCGACTTCCATATAGTGATCCACAAAGGTGGAGTTCTGTTCCGGATCAAGCACTTCGAGCATTGCAGACGCCGGATCGCCACGGAAGTCCTGCCCCATTTTGTCGATTTCATCGAGCAGAATGAGCGGGTTCGTGGTTTTCGCCTTTTTCAGCGCCTGAATGATCTTGCCCGGCATGGAGCCGATGTAGGTCCGGCGGTGACCGCGGATCTCGGACTCGTCGCGCACGCCACCGAGCGAGATGCGAATGAATTCGCGTCCCGTGGCTTTGGCGACCGATTTGCCGAGCGAGGTCTTACCGACACCCGGAGGGCCAACGAGGCAGAGGATCGGGCCTTTGAGCTTGGCCGAACGCTGCTGCACGGCAAGGTATTCCACGATCCGCTCTTTGACTTTCTCAAGCCCGTAGTGATCGTGATCGAGAATGTCCTGCGCGCGGTTCAGATCCTTTTTCACGCGGGATTTCGTGCCCCACGGGATCGACAGCATCCAGTCGAGATAATTGCGCACGACCGTGGCTTCGGCGGACATCGGGCTCATGTTTTTGAGCTTTTTCAGCTCGCCCTCTGCCTTTTCCTTCGCCTCTTTCGAGAGCTTGGTGGCCGCGATCTTTTCTTCGAGCTCGGCGATCTCGCCTGCCCCATCCTCGCCGTCGCCAAGCTCCTTTTGAATGGCCTTCATCTGCTCATTCAGATAGTATTCGCGCTGAGTTTTCTCCATCTGCGACTTGACGCGGGTCTTGATCTTTTTCTCGACCTGAAGGACGGACATTTCGCCCTGCATCATGCCGAACACGGCTTCGAGGCGCTCGTCCACGGACAGCGTTTCCAGAAGCTTCTGCTTCTCATCCACCTCAACGCCCAGATGCCCGGCCACGAGATCGGCGAGTTTTGCGGGCTCGCGGGTCTCAGACACGGCGACAAGCGCCTCTTCGGGGATGTTCTTTTTCACCTTGGCGTAATGCTCGAACTCTTCGCGCACCGAGCGCAGAAGGGCCGTCACGGCGTTCTCGTCGCCTTCGGCTTCTTCAAGCGGTGTGATTTCGGCTTCGAAATAGGTGTCGTTTTCGAGGAAACGGTCGAGACGCACGCGGCGCTCGCCCTCGACCAGCACTTTGACGGTGCCGTCCGGGAGTTTCAGAAGCTGCAATACATTGGCCAGCACGCCGACGCGGAAGATGCCATCCGCTTCCGGATCGTCCACCGACGGGTCCATCTGGGCGGAGAGCAGGATTTGCTTATCCTGCGCCATCACCTCTTCGAGCGCTTTGACCGATTTTTCCCGACCGACGAACAGCGGCACGACCATGTGGGGAAACACCACAATATCGCGCAGCGGCAGGACGGGGTAGGATTGGAGTTGCTCGTGCATAGTCATTCCTTGTTCTGGCAAAAGACCCGAGCCCCGCAGAATGCGGCAACCATAAGATCTTTCCTGTCTTGGCTCTATATCTGGGGGCAAAGCCCCTTGATTTCAACCAAGTCAAGTTGCGTCTTACCAACCAGTCTGCCCGTCATCGTTCGGACGAGCAAGGGCGGAATTGGCCGGATTTAGCGGGCATTTGGTCGTGATATAGCGTCAGCGCGGCCTTGGATTGGGCCGCACTGTCAAAAAAATGAAACATTTCAACTGTCAGGCTGGCGCCCCGCTCAAAGCGGCTCGATATCGCCCAAGGCGCGCGTGTCGTGGAAGTCTTTTTCCCATGCCTCAAAACTGCCCGCTGCGATGGCATCGCGCATGCCCTGCATGATCTCTTGGAAGTAATGCAGGTTGTGCCAGGTCACCAGCATCGACGAAATGATCTCGTGGCTGCGGAAGACATGGTGCAGATAAGCGCGGGAATAGTTGCGACAGGCGGGGCAAGTGCAATGTTCGTCCAGCGGGCGCGGATCGTCGGCGTGGCGCGCGTTCTTGATGTTGACCTGACCACGGCGGGTCCAAGCTTGCCCGGTACGACCGGAGCGCGAGGGCAGCACGCAATCCATCATATCGACACCGCGTTTCACGGCACCCACGATGTCATCGGGTTTGCCGACGCCCATCAGGTAGCGCGGCTTGTCTTGCGGCAGGAAGTCAGGCGCGAAATCGAGGGTCTGGAACATCAACTCCTGCCCCTCGCCCACAGCCAGACCGCCAAGGGCATAGCCGTCGAAACCGATCTCTTTGAGCGCCTCGGCGCTCTCTTCGCGGAAATCGCGCTCCAGACCGCCCTGTTGAATACCGAACAGCGCGTGTCCCGGACGATCCCCGAAAGCCTCTTTCGAGCGCGCGGCCCAGCGCATCGACAGGCGCATAGATTGCGCGATCCGATCGCGATCCGCCGGAAGAGCCGGACATTCGTCAAAACACATCACAATGTCGGAGCCGAGGAGCTTCTGGATTTCCATCGAGCGCTCAGGCGAGAGGAAATGTTTGGACCCGTCCACATGCGAGCGGAAGGTCACGCCCTCCTCCGTCAGCTTGCGCAGCTCGGACAGGCTCATCACCTGAAACCCGCCGCTGTCCGTGAGGATCGGGCGCTCCCAGTTCATGAACTTGTGCAGCCCGCCCAGCGCAGCGATGCGTTCCGCCGTCGGGCGCAGCATCAGGTGGTAGGTGTTCCCCAACAGAATATCCGCCCCGGTGGCGCGCACGCTTTCCGGCATCATCGCCTTCACGGTCGCCGCTGTCCCCACCGGCATAAAGGCCGGGGTGCGGATCTCGCCGCGCGGGGTGGAGATCACGCCGGTGCGGGCCTTGCCGTCGGTGGCGTTCACGGAGAATGAGAATCGTTGGGGCGTCGTATTCTGGGTCATGCCGCAGGCCATAGCGCCAAACGGGCGCTCAGGCCAGATGCAACAATTTCGCTCCTCATGCGTTGTAGGAAAAACCTTGTTTCAGGAGCCCCCATGCACGCCGTGATTTTTGCCAATCGCCAGTCTGGCACCAACCGTCAGGATCAGGATGCGATACACCGGGCCTGTGCCGCATTTGGCGAGGGCTGTGAGGTGGTCACTCTCGATCCCGACACCGATCTCTCCGATCTCATAGACCACAAGATCGCCGAAGGCACCGAAGCGGTGATCTCCGCAGGGGGCGACGGAACCGCTATGGCCATCGCCAACGCCATGCTTGGGCGCGACATACCGATGGGTGTCCTCCCCATGGGCACGTTTAACTATTTCACCCGTGGCCTGGGGCTTTCCGAGGGGCCTGAAGAAGCTGCCGCTCAACTGCGTGACGGCACCGTGCAGGATATCCGCATCGGGCAGGTCAACGGGCGGGCCTTTCTCAATAACGCCTCCCTTGGCGTCTACCCGACAATCCTCAAGGAGCGTGAGGCGATATATGATCGTTGGGGGCGGCATCGCGTGGTTGCCTATTGGTCGGTGATCAAAACCATCCTGCAATCACAACATCGCATGCGCCTCACGATCACAGCCGATGGCACTGAGCACGAGGTCAAAACGCCCCTCGTCTTCATTGCCCGTTCGGCTTATCAGCTTGAGGTCTTCGGTCTTGAGGGCGCGGAAACGATTTCCGAGGACGGCTTTGCCACCTTCGTGATCCACGCCCGTTCCCGCATGGACCTCTTGCGTCTGGCGATGACCCTCGCCGCGCGCAAAATGCCGCCAGCCCAGGATTTCACCCTCATCCGGGCAAAAGACCTGTCGATTGCACATTACGGTGGGTCGCATAGCCCCTTTCTCACGGCCTTCGATGGCGAAAAGGCCCGACTTGCTGCCCCACTGCGCCTCACCATGAGCGAGGCGTCACTTCGCATACTCACCCCCCGCAAATCAGAGAGGCTTCCCCTATGACCCGCCTTCTCCATCTCTCCGATCTGCATTTCGGCCGCACCGCCCCCAAGCTGGCCGCGTCGCTCCTACGCACGATTGAGCGGTTGGAGCCGACGCTTGTGGTAATCTCCGGTGACCTGACCCAGCGCGCCCGGCGCGGACAGTTTGACAAGGCGCAGCGGTTCATCGCGGCCATAGAGGCCCCCGTGCTATCCGTCCCCGGCAATCACGACACGCCCCTCGACAATCTGGTCATGCGCTGGCTGGCCCCCTTCGCGCGCTACAAACGTGCCATCTCCGCAAATCTCGAACCCACCTTCGAAACCCCCGAAGTGCAGGTGGTCGGCGTCAATACGGTCAATCCCTTCGCCTGGCAGAGAGGCAAGCTGTCGGACAAGACCCTCACCCGGATGATGGAAAAGTTCGGCCCCGACGACGGTCGTCTGCGCGTGGCCGTGCTGCACCATCCGCTGGAACAGCCGCCAACCCTCGACAAGCCGCACACCCATGGCGCGAAGGCCGCGTTGACCGCGCTCTCCGCAGCTGGGGCCGATCTTGTGCTCTCGGGCCATCTGCACACCGCAAGCGCCGCCCCCTTCACGCGGGTGCCGGGCGTTTTGTTCGTGCAGGCCGGCACTGCGCTCTCAACCCGCACCCGAGGCACGCCCAACACGTTCAACCAGATCGAACTGACCGAAGAAAATGAGCTGACCCTCACGGTCTGGAGTGCCGCCGATCAGCCGGCGTTTCTACCGCAAGCGCCGCTCCATTACCTGCGCGGACCTGTGGGGTGGGTGCGAAAAACGGGGCATGTCCGCGCCATGCCCCGTGTGGTGTTTTAACCCTGTCAGACGCGAGATTTACTCAGCCGCCTCGATGGTCGCATGCGCGTCTTCCGGGATCGCCAGAGACAGGATGATCGCCGACAGGCCCGCCAGAGTGATCGGTGCGGCGAAGACCTGTTTCAGGAAGGTCGGCAGATGCTGGGTCGCATCGGGCACCAGAGTAACGCCCAGCGCGAGACCGAAGGACACGGCCATAATGTACACCCGGCGCATGGTCATATGCTCAGAGGCGAGAATACGGATCCCGGCCACGGCAATGGTCGAGAACAGCACGAGCGTCGCCCCGCCGAGCACCGGTTTCGGGATGATCAGGAAGAAGGAGCCCACCACGGGGAACAGCCCGAGGATCACGAGGAAGCCCCCGACCCACATCCCCACATGGCGCGAGGCAACCCCGGTCATCTGGATCACACCGTTGTTCTGCGAAAAGGTGGTGTTCGGGAAGGTGTTGAACACCGCCGCGATGAAGGAGTTCACCCCGTCGCCAAGCACACCGCCCTTGATCCGCTTCATATAGACCTCGCCTTCCACCGGCTCCCCGGAGATCACCGAATTGGCGGTCAAGTCGCCAGAGGTCTCAATCGCTGTCACCAGAAACAGAAAGGCGATCGGAAGGAAGAGGCCGATGTCAAAGTTGATCCCGTATTTGAACGGCACCGGCAGAGCAAAGAGGCTCGCGGAGCTCAGAGCGCCAAAGCTCACCAGCCCGAAGAAGCTCGCCACGATGGTGCCCACAATGAGACCGACCATGATCGCGGAAATCCGCAGCATCGGTTTGCCGATGAAGGTCATCACCAGAATGACCGCCACAACCAGCGTTCCCAGCAGCAGGTAGATCGGTTTACCAAGGTCTTCCCCGGCCCGTGCGCCCCCCGCGAAATCGGTAAAGCCGGATTTGATCAGCGACAGACCGATCACCGTAATCACGACCCCCGTCACCGTCGGTGTGATGATGCGTTTGAGCTTGTCGAGAAATTGCGACAACACGATCTCCACGAATGAGCCGAACAGGCACAGACCGAAGATCATCGCCAGAATGTCCTCCGGTGTTCCGCCTTTCCCCTTCACCGCAAAGCCAGCCGCCAGAATGGCACCAAGAAAGGCAAAGGACGTCCCTTGCAGCGACAAAAGCCCGGAGCCGACGGGACCGATCTTCTTACACTGGATAAAGGTCGCCACGCCCGAGACGAAAAACGCCATGGCAATCAGGTAGGGCGTGTATTCCCCCAGCCCCAGCGCACCCCCGATGATCAACGAAGGCGTTGCCACCCCAACGATCGAAGCCAGAACGTGCTGGATCGCAGCCAACGCGGCCTTGGGCGGCGGCGGCACATCATCCAGCTTGTAAACCAGCGGCATCAAATGTTCTTCACTCATGAATTGTCCCCTATTCCTGATATTGAGTCTTATTATGGTTCCCCTGCTCAAAATCCTGCGTCCGCGCCCCGGCGGGCGAAAGCTTTTCGTCCACTCCCTGCCTATGTTGGCGCTCGCAAAATGCAAAACGCGCTCAAATGAGCAAAAACGGGCGCAGGTGGGCAAAAGCGCCTGATTTTTCCTCACTCCGCGAAATCGTCACAAAAGGCATAAATTCTCTTGCCATAACCCGCATTCAGTGACATTTGGCGCATCTGGACGGTCCGGGCTTCCTATGGGAGAGACCCGCCGCCTCCCCCCGAATTGTGAGACTGAACCATGACGGACAAAGCCGCTTTTGCTTTGGGCTGGGAAGAATGGGCCTCTTTGCCCGCTCTTGGCCTGCCTGCGTTGAAAATCAAAGTGGACACGGGCGCGAAAACCTCTGCGCTCCACGCGTTTGACATCGAACCTTTTGGCCGCGCCGATGAGCCAAAGGTGCGTTTCAACATTCATCCGGTTCCGGGGCGCGAGGACATTGCCATCGCCTGCTCCGCCGATGTGGTGGATCGGCGCGAGGTGACGTCTTCGAACGGCGAGACAGAGCTGCGCTATGTCATCTCCACGGAGATCGCTATGGGCGACCGCCGCTGGCCCATCGAGATCACACTCACCAACCGCACCAATATGGCCTACCGGATGCTGCTCGGGCGTCAGGCCATTCTCGATGACATGATCGTCCAACCCACGGAGAGCTTCTGCCAGCCCAAGCTGGACGACGCGATCTATTCCACCGCCGCGATCCGCGATGCCGTCGCCCCGCGCGCGCTCCGCATCGCTGTGCTGTCGCGCGAACCCGACAATTACTCCACGCTCCGGCTCGTCGAAGAAGGCGAGAAGCGGGGCCACGTGGTCGAAGTGATCGACACCACCCGCTGCTACATGGCGATCAACGCCATGGCGCCGGAGATCTATTACGATGGCGAGCGTCTGCCCCGTTATGACGCGGTGATCCCGCGCATCGGTGCGTCGATCACCTCCTATGGCACCGCCGTGATCCGTCAGTTCGAGACCATCGGCACGTTCTGTGTCAACGGCTCCGAAGGCATCACCAAATCGCGCGATAAACTTCAGGCGCATCAGGTGCTCGCCCGTCACCGCATCGGCATGCCGACCACCGCCTTCGCCTCCTCCCCCAAGGACACCGACAACCTGATCGCGCTCGCGGGTCAGGCCCCGCTGATCGTGAAACTCCTGGAATCCACCCAAGGGCGCGGCGTCGTTCTGGCGGAAACCAAGAAAGCCGCACAATCGGTGATCTCCGCCTTCCGTGGGCTGAAGGCCAATTTCCTCGTCCAGCACTTCGTCAAAGAGGCCGCAGGCGTGGACATCCGCTGTGTCGTTATCGACGGCAAGGTCGTGGCCGCGATCAAACGCTCTTCCTCGGGCGGCGATTTCCGCTCCAACCTGCACCTCGGCGGCTCCGCCTCGAAAGTCCGGATCACCAAAGAGGAACGCGAAACCGCCGTCCGCTCCGCCAAGGCGTTCGGCCTGCGCATGGCGGGCGTCGATCTTCTGCGCGCGGAAGACGGGCCTAAGGTGCTTGAGGTCAACTCCTCTCCGGGGTTTGAGGGCGCAGAAACCACCACCGGCAAGAACATCGCCGGCGCGCTGTTCGACATCGTGGAAAAACGCATGCGCCCCGCTCCAGCGCGGAAGGCGAAGCGCGCGCCCAACGCGTGAAGTGACCTTGGGGAAAGACACTGAAATGTGACGCGTTTTTCGTCCCTTTTTGATCTCTGCCATAGCCCTGTTACAAAACCGGTGAAAAGACTGGGGCACCAGAACAACAGGTGCCCCGGACCGCGACATGTCGGAACTTTTCTGCCCTCTCCCCCCAGACCCCGCCCGTCTATTGATCGAGCTGCGCGCGCTGCGCGAAAAGATCGCCGCCGAAGCACAGGGCATTCGTGACAGTTGGCAAACCGCCGACATGCGTCCGGGCTTTCAGCCCTCCGCCGGGAACCTCGCGGATTACCTCGCGCTGCGCCACGCCGACCTCAGCGCCCTGCAACCGGATCTCGCCGCGCTGGGCCTGTCTACGCTCGGACGCGCCGAACCGCATGCCCGCGCCTCCTTTGAAGCCGTCGAGACCACGCTCGCCCGTCTCGCAGGTGAGGACGCCGCCTATCCTGACCTCAACGGGTTCACAGAAGGCCCCGTGCGCCTATCTGCGCGGCGTGACACGCTGTTCGGTACGGGCGCGTCCGGCGCACCACGGTCCCGCATCCTGCTCACGCTCCCGACAGAGGCAGCCGATGACCCGGACTTGATCCCCGACATGCTCCGCGCGGGGGCCGACGCTATGCGGATCAACTGTGCCCATGACCGCCCAGAAGTTTGGGCCAAAATGATCGCCCGCATCCGCGCCACGCAGGACGACATCGGGCGCTATGTCCCCGTGCTCATGGACCTCGCCGGCCCGAAACTGCGCACCGGTCCCGTCAGCGGTCCGAACAAACAACGGGTCTTTGTTGGCGATAGGCTCGACATCCTGCGCCATCCGCCCTCGGGCAAGGGCAAACATGTCGCCACCACGCTCAGCCACCCCGAGCTGATCAACAGTCTCACCCCCGGTATGAGCGTCTTTATCGATGACGGCAAAATCGGTGCGGAAGTGATTGAGATCACGAAGAAAGGCGCAAAACTGCGCGTGACGCGCGCAGGTCCGGACGGCGTCAAGGTCAAACCTGAGAAAGGGTTCAACCTGCCCGCCGTGGAGATCGACATTCCCGCCCTCACCGAAGACGACCGCACCGCGCTCGACTTCGTGGTCGGACAGGCCGACATGATTGGCTATTCTTTCGTGCAGACCCCGGAAGACATTCGTCTTTTGATCGAGGAAGTGGACAAACGCCTCCCCGACGGTGCCCATCGCCCCGCCGTGGTGCTCAAGATCGAGACCGGCCTCGCGGTGCGCAACCTGCCGAAACTGATCGTACAATCCGGCTCCCTCGCAGAGACCGCCGTGATGATCGCTCGCGGCGATCTGGCCGTTGAGATCGGTCTGGAGCGCATGTCGGAAATTCAGGAAGAAATCCTCTGGCTTTGCGAGGCGGCTCACACCCCCGTGGTCTGGGCGACGCAGGTGCTTGAAGGGTTGATGAAGGGAGGCCTCGCCACAAGAGCCGAGACCACCGACGCCGCGATGGCGCAGCGGGCCGATTGCGTCATGCTCAACAAAGGCCCTTACGTGATCGATACCATCCGTTTCCTGTCGCGTATCCTCGCCCGGATGGATCGCCACATGACCAAGAAATCCGCGCGGCTCGGCCCCCTGCGGTCGTGGAAAGGTGATCTCTCGCTCTAGGGCCGGGATCCATTGAGTTGCGATGCGCAGCAGGGAAAAATGCGTGGTATCAGACGTTTGGAGTTCGCCGCCAATGCGGGTTGCCTTGGCAAGGAAGCCGCGCGGCTGAGAGCGTGCATTTCTCCTTGCCCGTCTGGCTTGACGGATTTTACCTCAGCCTGCGTAATATCTCCTTGAAATATAATAACTATTCCTGCACCCACATGCCTTATCTGGAACAAAATCTGTCGAACTGCGTGTCGTAAATCAATGGGGCCTGACCCTAAGCTCTGGACGCCCCCGCCCCCATTCCCTATATGTTCAGTCGGAAATAGGAGTTTGCGCGCATGAGCGAAGAGGCACAGAACACCGCATCCGACGACGCTCCGGTCGAGGGCGCGCCGCTGATCAAACCGTCGAGCACAGAACACCCGCTGCATGAAGCGGTCGTGGAGGCCTGCCGCTCGGTCTATGATCCGGAAATCCCGGTGAACATTTACGATCTCGGCCTCGTCTATACTGTCGAGATCAATGACGAGAACGAGGTTCGCGTGATCATGACCCTGACCGCGCCGGGCTGCCCTGTTGCGGGCGATATGCCGGGCTGGGTCGCCGACGCGATCGAGCCGCTGCCGGGCGTGAAACAGGTCGATGTCGAACTGACATGGAACCCACCCTGGGGCATGGAAATGATGTCGGACGAAGCCCGTCTTGAGCTTGGCTTCATGTAAGTCTGGCGACCATTGAGCATTTGAAAGCGGCCCCGCGTGAGGCCGCTTTTTTATTGCTTCGTTGACTGTTCCGGCCGAAGCCAATGCCCCAGCCTGCGCCACCACGGCGGGGTTGCTTGTCTCAGCCGCCTCAACTCGCGCGCATATTGCGCCTGTTCTTCCTTATAAAGACCCATCGCTTGATCCTCCTGTGGCAGCTTGACGGGAATGCGATCCATCTGCGCTGCTCCACTTGCAATATTGGAAAACAAGTTCAAAGTAGACGGAAGAAGGAGCCGCAAATACAGGCACTCTGCGCAAGGATGTTTTCAAAAATGAAAGATGATCCGAAACTCGACGATTACACCCTGTTTCTCGCCGTTGCCGACGCGGGCGGGTTGTCCGGCGCAGAGAAAACCACAGGCACCTCTCTTCCGACCCTATCGCGCCGCATGGCGGAGCTGGAACGCAGCCTCGGCAAGCGCCTGTTCGAGCGCGGCAACCGGGGCTACACGCTCACCGCCGAGGGGCGCGCTCTGATGAAAGAAGCCGAACCTCTGCGCGAGGCCGCAACCCGGCTCAAACGCTTTCAACGACAAGAGGCCGCCCCAGAGGTGCGCATCACCGCTGGCCGTTGGACCACGCGCTATGTCGCCCGCCACCTGTCTGAAATCTGGACACCCGAAAGCCCGTGGCGCCCCGCGCTTCTCGCCTCGAACAGCAACGTCGACATCGCCCGGCGCGAGGCTGATATCGGCATCCGAAACCGCCGCCCGGAGCAAAGCTGGCTCGCAGGCCGCAAGCTCGCGCCGATCACCTATGCCGAATACGCCGCCCGCCCCGGCGTCACCGGCTACGTCACGCTCCATTCCGGTCAAGCGACAACGCCCTCAGAACGCTGGCTGCGCGCCAATCACCCGGGGGCCATCATCGCCACCGCCTCCGACGCCCGCTCCGCCGCCGATATGGCCGTCGCCGGCGTCGGTCGTGCGATCCTGCCCTGTTTTGCCGGGCGCGAAATCGCGGGCCTGATGCAGATCTCCCCGCCCATCGACGCGCTCACGCACGATGAATGGCTGGTCAGCCACCACGACGCCCGCCACGACCCGCCCGTCCGCGCGGCACTTGAGGCTTTGGCGGAGGTTTTGACGACCCCGGAACGGTTTGGGTGAGCGCAACCTGTTTGGGGTGCGAAACAAGAAAAGCAACTTAAATTGGTTGCATCTCAAAAAGGAAAGTCAAAAAACTTGCTTTTCAAAAAAGAAAGCGATATGGCTTTCATATGATCTATGCAGTATTCACGGGCGATATCGTCTCTTCCTCCTCCCTCTCTGCCGAGGCATTGAGCGACGTCATGCAGGCGCTCGACAATGCAGCTTGGCAAATGTCAGGATGGGAACATAAGGCACACGAGCGAACGGAAACAGGCTTCGCCCGCCGAGGAGGAGATGGTTGGCAAATTGCCATAAATCGCCCTCGCTTTGCGCTGCGTTCTGCACTGTTCATTCAAGCACGGTTGCGCTCACTTCACGAAGATTACGCAACCCGCATCGCCACGGCCATTGGTGACGGAGCTCTCCCCAAAGACGCAAATACCGACTTGAATGGAGCCTATGGCCCTGCATTTCAAGATTCTGGCCGACTGTTAGAAGCGCTTCCAAACCGAACCCTCATGGCCTGTGCTGATGGCGGTGCACTTGATGCCGCATTTCGACTCGCCGACCACATTTCCCAAGGCTGGACCCAAGCTCAAGCCCGCGCGCTTAGCGTTATCCTTCCACCAGATTCAGGACCACGGCGCATTGCAGCTGAACAACTGGGGATTTCCCGCCAAGCAGTTGATCAAGCTCTGTGGGCGGCGGGCTATCCGGCCATCTCGGATGCCTTAAAACAGATTGAGGAATCCTATGCCTGAAACCCTCGCCGCCCTCTTCCTCGCCCATGTCCTCGCCGATTATGTCTTTCAGACCAAACACATGGTCGAAACCAAAGACACGGCGCGCAGTATGCTTCTGCACATCGCGACGGTCTGGGCCACGGCGGCGTTTTGCCTTGGCACATGGGGCGGCTGGGCGCTTTTGCTGCTCGCCGGGCTGCATCTCATCATCGACCTGCTCAAGACCCACATCACGCGGCAAGGCCTTCTTCCCGACGGCGCAGCCATCTATATCGCGGATCAGATCGCCCATATTGCAAGCCTGATTGGCATCGCGGCCCTCGCCCCGGGCCTCTTCCACAACGGCCTTTGGGGCGGCGTAGTCCTCGACACCAGCGCATGGCTCCCCCTCGCGATGACGCTCAGCGCCGGGGCGATCTATGCCACCCGTGCGGGACGCTTCTGCATCACCCTGCTGATGACGCCCTACACAAGCGCCCCCGACAGCAAGGAACCACAGGCTCTCGACGGCGCGGGCGCATTGATCGGCACCTTGGAACGCATCTTGATCTATATTCTGACCCTTTCGGGCATGACCGCCGGCATCGGCTTTCTCGTCGCCGCAAAATCCATCCTGCGCTTTGGCACCGTGCGCGACGCAGGTCCGACAGAGGATCGCAAGACCTCGGAATATATCATCATCGGCACGCTGGCCTCTTTCGGCTGGGCGATTGCCGTGTCTCTCGGCGTCATAGCTCTGCTAAATGCACTCGACGCCCTGCCGCTCCTTGAGATTGGGGCCGCCGCAGACTAGATTGTGCCCAAAGGAGACACGCATATGTTCGGCATTCCCGGAAAACAGGCGGTGAGCATCACCCCCGCAGCGGCAAAACAGATCGCCAAGCTCATGGAGAAAGACGGCTCCAAGGGTCTGCGCATTGGCGTCAAGAAAGGCGGCTGTGCGGGCATGGAATACACCATGGACTATGTCTCCGAGATCGATCCGATGGACGAGATGGTCGAACAGGACGGCGCACGGGTGATGATCGCGCCCATGGCACAGATGTTCCTCTTCGGCACGGAGATCGACTATGAGGTCTCGCTTTTGGAAGCCGGGTTCAAGTTCAACAACCCGAATGTGGTCGAAGCCTGCGGCTGCGGCGAGTCGATCAAGTTCGACGAAAATATCACGACTGAAAAGTAATGGCTGTCACGGACGAAGACATCGCTTTCGTCCATGATCTATTCGCGCCTCTTGGCACCATCACCCACCGCAAGATGATGGGCGGCCTGTCGATCTACCTCGACGGTCAGATCTTCGCGATCCTCTCCTCAGAGGGCCGCGTCTATATCAAAGCCTCCGACGCATTCGCCGACGCGCTTGCCGCAGAAGGCAGTGAGAGGTTCGAAATGGAAAACGGGCGCGGCATGAATTACTGGACCCTGCCCGAAGATGCGCTCGATGATCCGGAGCTGGCGTCATACTGGGCGCGGCGGGCGCTGGAGGCGCTCTGAATTTTCCCTCAAATTTGAGACGTTAGCGTCCACATGCGCTTGACTGCCCGTGTCAGGCTGCAATGATGCAGCCAACCGATTTAGGAGGGTTCTCTCATGGCGCGCAAACTGGCCGCAGGCAACTGGAAGATGAACGGGCTGAAAGCCAGCCTGAGCGAAGCAAAAGCACTGGCGGAGATGTTCCCCGCGCCCAAGGTCGATATCCTTCTCTGCCCGCCCGCGACCCTCGTCGCCGCAATGGCCGAGGCGCTTTCCGGCACCAAGGTCGATGTCGGCGGACAGGATTGCCACATGAAAACCTCCGGCGCGCATACCGGCGACATCTCCGCCGAGATGCTGGTCGATGCGGGGGCCGATTACGTCATCCTCGGCCATTCGGAACGCCGCGCCGATCATGGCGAGACCGATGCCATCGTCTGCGAGAAAACCATCGCCGCCACCATGGCGGGGCTGATCCCCGTGGTCTGCGTCGGCGAAACGCTGGAACAACGCGAAGCGGGCGAGACCCTCGCACTGATCCGCCATCAGCTCTCCGCCTCGCTTCCCGATGCGGTCGATCTTTCGAAACTCGTCATCGCCTATGAGCCCGTCTGGGCCATCGGCACTGGCAAAATTCCGACACTGGAGCAAATCGCCGAAGTGCATGACGACATGCGCGCCACCCTGGTGGCCCGTTACGGCGAGGGTGCCAATGACATCCCGCTTCTCTACGGTGGCTCCGTGAAACCCGGCAACGCCGCCGAGATTTTCGCGACCTCCAATGTGGACGGCGCGCTCGTGGGCGGTGCCTCTCTCAAGGCGACTGATTTCTCCGGCATCGTCTCGGCGCTCGAAGCCGCCTGAACAGACGCATCCTAACACAAAGCGCCGCGCCCCTCCCGGAGCGCGGCGCTTTTGTTTCCTTTGCTGCGGGAAATACTCCCGCCGGAGGCCTCAGGGCTTAGCCCGCCGTCACATCATAATCATAGAGCCAGGAGAACCGCTCCACCGCTTGTTTCGGCGCGAGATGCCCGGCAACGCGCAGCGCGGCATGGCCGATGAAGCGTTTCGGCCCGCTCAGGTGATAATTCCTGGCATTGCCATTGGCCGCCTCAATCACCCGCACCACACGTTCGCGGCGTTTGGCCTGATAGGCCGGGAGCGCCTGATCAAGCGGCAGGGTCGCAAGGCAGTCGGCCAAAACCCATGCGTCTTCCAACGCCATGACCGCGCCCTGCGCCAGAAACGGCAAGGTCGGATGCGCCGCATCGCCCAAAAGCGCCGTGCGTTCCGAATGCCAGCGCAGCGCGACCGGATGGCGGAACAGCCCCCAGCGCGACACCTCTTCGACACGCGACAGCACACCTTTGATACCGGGGCAGAAATTCGAGAAATTGCGCAGCATCTCCGCCGGATCGCCCGCGTGGTTCCAGCCCTCTTCAACCCAGTCCGGACGCTCTTCCACGGCCACGATATTCATCAGCGAGCCGCCCCGGAGCGGATAGCTCACCACATGCCGTCCCGCCGCCATATGCACCATCGCCACCGGCGGCTCATTGCCAAGCGCAGGCACCGTCGCCCGCCACGCCGTCTGGCCGGTGAAAAACGGTTTCGCCGGGCCGTTGAGCTTGGGACGGAGCACTGAATGCAGCCCGTCCGCCCCGATCACCACCGCATGGCGCGCTGTCGCGCCATTCTCGAACACAAGATCCACGCCGTCATGATCGCCCTCGATATCGGCGACCTTATGGGAGAGCCGAATGTCCACCCCACTGCCCCGCGCGCCCTCTTCCAGAAGCGCGATCAGATCGGCACGGTGCATCAACAGGAAGGCATCCTCGGGCCGGTAGGCCGCTAGATCGAGATAGAGCACCTCGCGCCCCATATAGCCATCCACCAGCCGCACGCCTTTCGAGCGCAGCGCATGGGCCTCCGGGTCCAGCCCAAGCGCCTTGAGCACCCGGACACCGTTGGGCGAGATTTGCAGACCGGCGCCGACCTCGGTGATCTCGGACGCTTGCTCATACACGGTGACTTTCGCCCCGCGCAGCGCCAGTGCCTGCGCGACGGCAAGCCCGGCAACCCCTGCCCCTAAAACCGCAATATCCTGACCGATCAACATGGCAGCGCTCCTTTGTCTCTCCCCCGGTTGTACCTCTGCACACAACAAAAAACACCGGAGTTTCCTCCGGTGTTTGTCATATTTTTGCACGAAGCTCACGGGGCCAAATTGCCGCGAGGCGGGCTTTGCGCCAAACGCTCAAGCGCCCCCCCGAAAGGATCAATCGTCGCGATGGACCTTTTCGCGGCGCTCGTGGCGCTCCTGCGCTTCCAAAGTCATGGTCGCGATCGGACGGGCGTCGAGGCGTTTCAGAGAGATCGGCTCTCCGGTCACTTCACAATAGCCATATTCGCCTTCGTCGATGCGGCGCAGAGCGCTGTCGATTTTCGCCACCAGCTTGCGCTGACGATCCCGGGTGCGCAGCTCCAGCGCGCGGTCCGTTTCCTCGGAGGCGCGGTCGGTGATGTCGGGGATGTTGCGGGTGCTGTCCTGCAGACCTTCGATGGTGTGGCGGCTCTCGTCGAGAAGCTCGGCCTTCCAAGCCAGAAGTTTGCGGCGGAAATATTCGAGCTGGCGCTCATTCATAAATGGTTCGTCCTCGGCAGGACGGTAATCATCAGGCAGAAAAGCCTCAGCCTTCATAGTGCTCACCTCTGTCGTGCCTTCGGCCGCGTTTTCGATGTTATCAGCCATAAGGCGCCCTCCAATTGCGGCCCGTTTAGCGTGTTTGATCGGGGATGTCACGTCACAATCGCGCAGTTATTGCACCTTTCCCCGCTGCGGTTATGATCTCGCACAAACAGTGTTCCGGAAGGCCGCAAAAGATATGAAATTTTCGTCAACCGATAGTTATGTCGCCCCCGCAGACCTCACCATCGCGGTCAACGCGGCCATCGCGCTGGAGCGCCCCTTGCTGGTCAAGGGCGAGCCGGGCACCGGAAAAACGGAACTTGCGCGTCAGGTCGCGACCTCTCTCGGGCTCGACATGATCGAGTGGAACATCAAATCGACCACACGCGCGCAGCAGGGCCTCTACGAATATGACGCCGTCTCGCGCCTCCGCGACAGCCAGCTCGGCGATCCGCGCGTCGAGGACGTGCGCCATTACATCAAAAAGGGCAAGCTCTGGCAGGCGTTCGAGACCGACCGCAAAACCGTTCTTTTGATCGACGAGATCGACAAGGCCGACATCGAGTTTCCCAACGATCTGTTGCAGGAACTCGATAAGATGGCCTTCCATGTCTACGAGACCGGCGAGACCGTCACCGCGAAACAGCGCCCGGTGGTGATCATCACCTCGAACAATGAAAAGGAACTGCCCGACGCCTTCCTGCGCCGCTGTTTCTTCCATTACATCCGCTTCCCGGACATGGAGACGATGAAAGCCATCGTGAATGTGCATTTCCCGGGCATCAAGGACCGGCTTCTTGCCACCGCCCTCACCCAGTTCTACGACATCCGCGACACGCAGGGGCTGAAAAAGAAACCCTCGACGTCCGAGGTTCTGGACTGGCTCAAGCTTCTCTTGGCGGAAGACCTCTCGCCGGAGGATTTGGCCCGCGACGGGGCCAGCGCCCTGCCGAAACTCCACGGCGCTCTGCTCAAAAACGAACAAGACGTCGCGCTTTTTGAACGCCTGGCTTTTCTGGCAAGAGGGCAGCGGCGTTAGGGGGTAGGCTCGGGAGGTTTGGTTTGAGGCCAAATTGCGGGATATCCACAACGCAGCTAAAAATCCGCTTTTGCAGTTATAGTTGCGTGTAGTAACGTACTACGTTCTGAGGCGTGTCAGGGGATACAGTGATCCCTTCCACCACCCGCGCGAACACTTCCTCCGCCAAATCATCTTGTGGCTTGATCATACCGTTATCAAAACCACGTTGCAGGTTTTCAGCCTTATGTATGATCGCGCGAGCGTAAAAGACAAAAGATGGGTGTTGGATAAATGGATGATCCCCCACGTTCAAAACGCAAGTTTTGTCGCACAGGTCGACAACGGAACTGATGTTTATAAGAAGATTTGCGCCAAGATTGCAGGTGTCATTGCACACGATGAAGAGGTGATCCGTCGGCCCCGATGGAACCAGCATAGTGCCCTTACGATAGAACACCCCTAAAGTGACGCCAAAATATTGTGGGCTTGATCCAAACTCTCTTGTTCGCGCGCACGTTCAATCGGTCTGTCGAGACCCACTGCACTCATCATCCGTTCTAGGGGAATAGGCACGGATGATCCGTTTGGGTTTTCCCATTCTGGTACATTATTTGGATCATGTGTCCAATCAGCCAAGTCAAAACGGTCCATGTCCCCAAACTGGTTCCACACAGTTTCCAGAATTCCCAGTTCGTGGGTGGATAGTTCGTCAAGGTCATCGGCAGTCATATTTGCATCGCATAGACCAACGCGATGGTTTGACCGATCACTCAACACAGATGACCATTCGCCATTGTCACGGTATGAACCATTCACCCAGCCAAGTGTTACACTGTTCACCGGACCGTACGGCATAGATACCCGCGCTTCTTGTTGGATCGGAAAGCCCCGAGCACGCACACTTTCACGATCGGCAAGATACACCAACTTAATCACCTTCAAAACGTTGATGGCGTGACCTTCCTTCATTGCGAAAAACGCAATGGTCTGTGCCGCTTTGCGTGGGTTGTATGGCATTTTTCGTTGCATCCTCTCCGCGACTAGTATGTGCACTGTGTCTACTTTCGACAATATTACTTCACAAAATGTGAACAAACTGTGGTTTGTGCGCACGTTGAAGAGGCCCTCCCCAAAAACAAACAACATCTTGTGTCACTCTTGATGCAACCACCGAAGCCTCGCAAAGCGACAAGTCTTCTAAAGCAGATAGCGGCGTCTGATAAAGCGGTGTGAAGACATTGTCCACCGATTGGCCATTGTTACGCCAATGCGGACCTTAACGCGCGGAAATAGACCCCAGCTTCGCCCCGCATACCCGACATTCACACAAATACTGACCGTTTAAGCCATCACGACAAGCGTCCCACCTTTTTTATATGCCCAAACGGCGCCCCCCTCCAAACCCAAACTTGCACTCCCCCCGCATTTGCGGGCTACATAGACACCAGCAAATTCCCCACGCAAAGACCTATCATGTCCCAGCCTCTCACCATCCGCCCACTCACCCCGGAAGACCGCGCTCAGTGGGAGCCGCTCTGGCGCGGCTATCTCACCTTTTACGAGACCGAGCTGCCGCAAGAGATTTATGACACCACCTTCGCCCGTCTCACCGACCCGGCCCATAGCGAGCGGGCCGCTCTGGTGGCCGAGAAAGACGGCGCGCTCATTGGCCTCGTGCATTACATCTTCCACGCCCATAACTGGCACATTGAGGATGTCTGCTATCTGCAGGACCTCTTTGTCTCGGACGCGGCCCGAGGCACCGGCGCAGGTCGCGCTCTGATTGAGGGCGTCTATAAGGTGGCCGACGACAACGATACGCCCACGGTCTATTGGACCACGCAAGAAGACAACACGACCGCGCGCCAGCTTTACGACCGGATCGGCAAGCTCACGCCCTTCATCAAATACACACGCTGAGCCAAGCGGCTCTTTTCAGCATTCGAACACGGGGGCGAGACGACCTTGCCCGTGCCTGTCGGCCTACGTGAACTTCGCGCGCCTAAATAATGAGCCGTGCAACATAAGCATTTAAAACGAATTAGAAAATCAGAAACGCGGGGCTGTGCAGCGAAGCAATAGCGCAGGCATCACCACAGCTTATGGTTGTTTCCTTGTGCGCTCGCCATAATATCGCCATAGTCGAAGCGATAAATTTAATCACCGGGCCAGTGTTAAAGAGGCACCATGACGCCATCCCACATGTGTAATCGGACCACCCCCACAGGTCCGATGCTCCGCCTCTCACGGCCCGGGGCCTTCCTTAGTCGCACCTTTGGAATGTTTGCTGGCGCCGCGCTTTTGAGCGGCTGTATGGCCACGTCTGATCAGATGCCCGGCACCTCCCGCGCCGCACCGGCAGGCTACGACTTGCCGCCGATGAAAGTGTTCGACCACACCTCGGCCCAACGCGTTCAACGCTCCAACGCCTCCATCGCGCGTGATTTCCTTGATCTGAGCTTTGCTCTTGAAACCGGCGCGCAGTTGAACAGTTTCTCCCGGTTCGAAGGGCCGATCACCTTGCGTGTCACCGGGGACCACATCCCCGGCTCGCTTGACTATGATCTCTCCCATCTTCTGGATCGTTTCCGTGCAGAGGCCGGAATTTCGATCCGCCGCGTCCCCGCCAGCCAACCGGCCTCGATCACCATCGAGACCCTGACACAGGCGGAACTGTCGCGCCGCGCGCCGAACACCGCCTGCATCGTTGTGCCCAATGTGTCGAGCTGGCAGGAATTCCGCCAGACGCGGCGCACCGAACTGAGCTGGACCCTGGTGGAAAAACGTGAGCGCCTCGCGATCTTCATCCCGCAAAACGTCGCGCCACAGGAAATCCGCGATTGTCTGCACGAAGAGCTGGCGCAATCGCTTGGCCCGCTCAACGATCTCTATCGTCTGCCGGACTCGGTCTATAACGACGACAATATCCATTCCGTCCTGACCCCGTTCGACATGCTGATCCTGCGCGCCACCTATGCGCCCGAATTGCACTCCGGCATGAGCCGCGCACAGGTCGCCGCCGCCCTTCCCGGCATTTTACGGCGCATCAATCCGGCGGGGGCGAACCTTTCCAGCCAGCCCGTGCGCCCGACGCCACCAGAATGGAAAGCCGCCATCCTGACCGCGATGGACAACGGCCCCATCGCCGTTCGTCGCCACGCCGCCCAAACCGCCGTCACCATCGCAGAGAGGGAAGGTTGGGACGGCACCCGCGCCGGGTTCTCTTGGTTCCTTCTGGGGCGGCTCGCCATTTCAAACGACCGGGCACAGGCGCAATTGGCGCTCGATGAGGCCTATCGCATCTACTCCTCTCACCCGGAAACGCGCTTCCACGCCGCTCATGTCGCGATGCAACGCGCCGCGCTCGCTCTCTCTGAACATCGCTATGCCGCCGCCTACCAAATCTCCGCCGGCGCAATCGAAGCCGCGCGGGACTCGGAGAATGCCGCCCTGCTCGCCTCGCTCATGCTGACCGAGTCCGAAGCCCTCGCCAAGATCGGCCGGACCACCGACGCCAGCGCCGTCCGCCTCGACAGCCTCGGCTGGGCGCGCTATGGATTTGGCTCAGACGACATCGTTCGCGCTCGTGCCGCCGAGATCGCCGCCCTCGCGCGATAGAGCCGCAGCTTAGCCCGACCGCGTCAGACGAGGGAGGACATAGAATGATCGGGATAATTCTCACCCTGATGGGTGGGCTTTGGGGCTGGCGTGTGGCCTATAAACGTGGCGGCAACCGCGCCGATAAGCTGCAATACACCGTGGTCTACGCGTTGATCTTCTGCGTGGTCGGTCTGTTCCTCGGCATTCTCATCGACCGGATGGTTTAAGCCATGTTCCTGCGCTTCTTCGAGGATTTGCGATCCGCAGGCGTGCCCGTCTCCCTGCGCGAATTTCTCGCCTTTTTGGAAGCGATGGACGCGGGGCTCGCCCTTTATGACATCGAAGAATTCTACTTCCTTGCCCGCGCAATCATGGTCAAGGACGAGCGTCACCTCGACCGTTTCGACCGCGCGTTTTCAAAGTCTTTTCAGGGGCTTGAAAACATCTCCTCCGACGACATCCTTGAAGCGCTCGCCCTGCCGGAAGACTGGCTGCGCAAGGAAATGGAAAAGCATCTCAGCCCCGAGGAAATGGCCGAGATCGAGGCGCTTGGCGGCTTCGACAAGCTGATGGAGACACTCAAACAGCGTCTCGAAGAACAAAAAGGCCGCCATCAGGGCGGCAACAAATGGATCGGCACCGGCGGTACATCGCCTTTCGGCGCCTATGGCTACAACCCCGAAGGCCTGCGCGTCGGGCAGGATAAATCACGTCACCGCCGCGCCGTAAAAGTCTGGGACAAAAGGGAATTCAAGAATCTCGACGACACGGTCGAGATCGGCACACGCAACATCAAGCTGGCCATGAAACGCCTGCGCAAATGGGCGCGGTCCGGCGCGCATGACGAGCTGGACCTCGACGGCACAATCCGTGCCACCGCAGAGCATGGCTATCTCGACGTCCAGACCCGCCCCGAGAGGCGCAACGCCGTCAAAGTCCTGATGTTCTTCGATGTCGGCGGCTCGATGGACGATCATATCAAGGCCGTCGAGGAACTCTTCTCCGCCGCCCGATCCGAGTTCAAGCATCTCGAATATTACTACTTCCACAACTGCCTCTATGAGGGCGTCTGGCGCGACAATATCCGGCGCTGGGGCGAGAAAATCCCGACCCGCGACGTGATGAACACCTATGGCAAGGACTATAAGGTGATCTTCGTCGGCGATGCCTCCATGAGCCCCTATGAGATCGCGATCCCCGGTGGTGCCAATGAACATTGGAACGAGGAAGCCGGGGCCACGTGGCTCGCGCGGGCGCGCGAGGTCTGGCCCGAACATCTCTGGCTCAATCCGGTGCCGGAGGCGCATTGGAGCTACACGCAATCCATCGCCATGATCCGTGAGATTTTTGAAGACCGCATGGTCCCCATGACACTTGAGGGGCTTGAGCGCGGCATGAAACTTCTGGGCCGCTAATTTGCCCACTAATTTCCCCTGTAAATCTCCCGCCCGCGACTTGGCTCACTCACGCCCGCGCCCCATATTAATCTTATGTTGAAATTCACACCTCTCCTGCTCGCCCTGCTCTGGGGCCTCGCGATGTACCGTTTCTCCGCCTGGCGCACCACGCGGGAGCTGGAGGCGCGCTCCACCGAGCTGGCCGATCCGGCCCTGCGCCGGGTGTTCGATCAATTGGCGCGGGCGCTCGATCTGCCCCGCGTGCGGGTGTTTCTCTATGAGGTCGATCCCGTGAACGGCCTCGCCGCGCCCGATGGCAAGGTCTACATCACCCGCGGCTTTTACGAGAAATTCCGCGCGGGCCAGATCACGGATGAGGAAATGGCCTCTGTGATCGCGCATGAACTGGGCCATGTGGCTTTGGGACATTCGAAACGCCGGATGATCGACTTTTCCGGCCAGAATGCCCTGCGCACCGCGCTGGCCATGGTGCTCTCGCGCATCCTGCCAGGGATCGGCGCCTATATTGCCGGGTGGCTGACCAACATGCTGGCCGCCAAGCTTTCGCGCTCGGATGAATATGAGGCCGACGCCTATGCCACCGCGCTTTTGATGAAGGCCGGGATCGGCACAGGCCCGCAGAAATCGCTGTTTGAAAAACTACCGCATCTCACCGGCGCGCATGGCGCCTCGATGCCCGCGTGGCTTCTGAGCCATCCGAAGACCGAAGAACGGATCAAAGCCATCGAGACCAATGAGGCGAAGTGGTCCTAAGCGTCCAGCGCGCCTTCTCTGAGGGGGGCTTTCGCCTTGCTGACCGCTCCTCCATCTCGGACTGCCCCAGCCCCACCTGTGCACCTTATTTCCACGCGTTAAGGTTAATTAGATTAACCTTAACGGAATGGCGAACCGGATCGGGACTTCGCACAGCGTGCCCGACGGAAAGCCGACAAAAGTCCGACACAATGCCGACAGTCAAAATTCGGGAATTGCGCGCCGCGCCGGGCGCTCAGCCGAGCGCTTTTCCAAGCCGCGGAAGCCGCGCCTTTTTCATCAGACGGCGCACATCCCACGGCTCGCCGGAGAGCCGTTCGGCCTCTTCACGCACCGCCTCGACGGCGGCGGCCACCTCGTCCGGATGATCCGACCAAAGCCGCCAGAGAAACCCATCCGGATCCCAGCGTTCAAGCCCTTCCTCGGAAAGAACATGGCGCGGAAAATCCTGCGCGTTCATCGTGACAATCGCCTCGGCTCCGCCCGCAATCGCCGCCGCAAGAACGTGAATATCATTCTCGTCCTTTAGATAAAGACGCGCCTCTAAGCCTTTGTGTTCTTTTACTTCCGCCTTTGGAAAAGCCGCCCGCGTCAGCGCCACTTCGCCGCGTGCTTGCGCCTCACCGGTCGGGCCGATCTTGCGCGCTGCGCGGGCCCATTCTTCAAGGATACGCGCCGACCACAGGGGCGTATAAAGCCCGCGTTTGGCGACGCCCAAAAGCACCTCCCGCATCACCGTCGGGTAGAGCACACAGGCGTCGAGAAGCACTTTCATAGCAGCCCCTTACGGCATCAAACGGTAGAACAGCGCCTTGAGATACCCGCTTTCCGCAAGCTGCGGCATCAGCGGGTGATCGGCCCCGGCAAACCCGGTGTGGATCAACTGAGCCGACCGTGCAGCCCGCCCGATCCCACGGTTACACGCCGTCCGGAATTTCTCCAGATCCGCCGCATGCGAACAGGAGCACAACCCCAAATACCCGCCGTCGCGCACCAAGGGCGCGGCCATGCGCGCCACCCGTTCATAGGCCCGGAGACCTTTCTCAAGCGCTGGTTTCGAGGGCGCGAACGCGGGCGGATCACAGATCACCACGTCGAAGGTTTCGCCCTCCTCCGCAAGCTGCGCCATCACATCAAAAGCATCACCTTTGCGCGTTGAAAAGACAGAGGTTTTCTCCATCGCATCCGCGCCCTTTTCCGCCAATTCCAAAGCGGCGGCAGAGCTGTCCACAGACATCGCAGACGCAGCGCCTCCGGCCAGTGACGCCAGCGCGAAGCCTCCGACATGGGAGAACACATCAAGCACTTTCTTGCCCGCGACAAGACGCTGGGCAAAGGCATGGTTGGGGCGCTGATCGTAGAACAGGCCGGTCTTCTGCCCGCCCATCAAGTCGGCCATATAGGTCGCGCCGTTCATCGGCACCGGGATCAGGCCGGACACCGCGCCGGAGAGAATTTCGGTTTTCTCGTCAAGCCCTTCCAGCCCGCGCGCCCGCCCCGTGCCGTTCATCACAACGGTGGTCACGCCCGTGACTTTGCGCAGCGCCGCGCTCAAAGGCTCGATCAGAACATCCGCCCAAGCGGCATTGGGCTGCACCACACAGGTGTCGCCGAACCGGTCGATCACCACGCCCGGAAGCCCATCGGCCTCGGCATGGACCAGACGGTAGAAAGGTTGATCAAAAAGCTGCGCGCGATGCGCCAGTGCCATTTCGAACCGCGCCGCAAACCACGCCTCATCGATCACCGCCGCCTCATCGCGATCGAGAACACGGCCAAAGATACGAGAGTTCGGATTGACCGCCACCAGCGCGAGGAAATTGCGATCCGCATCTTCAAGCCGCGCGATCCCGCCCGGCGCCAAAGATTTGGTGCGCCGGGCGGTGACAAGTTCGTTGTCATAGACCCACGGCGCGCCGTGACGGATGGCACGGGCGTTGGCCTTGGGCTTAAGGCGGATTGTGGGAAGCGATGCGGGCATGGAAAAAGAGGGCTCTGTCATAAGAGCCCTCTTATCTGTGTTTTATCCGTCAAGGAAGAGGGATCACGCCGGGATCGGCTTCAGCAATTCTGCAAAGATCACGCTGGAAAGGTGTTGATCAATCCGCATCTTCTGGGTGATCCCCGCCAAATCGGCCGCGACAGCGTCTTTCCCGCCGAGCGCATCGAAGGTCGCATCAACCATGTGCGACGGCACGATGACCTCACCGGTGTTGGCGTCGCGCACGGTCATCATGAATTCGATTTCGTGTTTCGAGGGCAGCTTGGAATAGCGCACGTGTTGCGTCTGGGCATGGAAGCGGACCAGTTGAACATCGAGAATGACATCGCGCGAGCCGTGGAGCCCTTGCGTCCCCGCCGCCAAGCCTTCTTCGAGAACAGCTTTGACCTGTTCGTAGCGATTGCCAAAGGCATCGCCGCGCCAGACGATATCTGCACGCGGTTTAATGGTGTTTTCCTCCGAAACCGTCAGGGTTTCAGGGACAACAACATTGATCTTCGCAACCCGAAAATCCGGGGCGTTCATAGTCGTTTCCGCCGCGTCCTGTTTCAGAAAAGGCAGTTCAAAAGGCGTTGCGCGCGATGCTGTCTCAGTGGTGCAAGCGCTTGTCGCAGTTGCAAGAATAAGGGCAGCAGCAATTTTAAATGTAGTTCTCATTACGACCTCTTAGCCCCCCAGTTTGGATGGAAGCTAAGATGTATTTCAAATGAGGCTAAAATTGGAAAATCCCGGAGCAATTCCGGGATTTTTCAAGGTCAAAATCGTGCGAGGCAGCGAGGATTTGTTCCCCCTTGTGCTGTCCTCGTGCTGTCCTTGTGCTGCGGCGTGTTCAGGCCATTTCAGCAGCGCGCGTGCCGTGAAGGCGAGCGCGCACCCATTTGCCAAGGGAGAGCACCATCATGCGCATCATGTAAGCACGCTGGGCACGCGCTTCTTCTTCGATTTCAAGATGAGAAAAATATTCGACGGACTGATTAGCCATTAGGATCACCTATTCAAGTGTTGGCCACACGGCCTTGCCTGACCTGATAGTGGCGCGATTGCGTTGATCCTCCCGATGCCCTCTATATAGGTCAAATCCCCTGACACAGACGAGTGACAATTGCGAAGAGCTGTTATGCACTTGCAGCAACCCCCTTGCGGGTGCAGCATAGGCCCGACTTCTCACGCAACTTAACTTTGTCGCATGGACATTTTCGAAAGGCAGAGATAGGTTAGCGCTAACGCAATCACGCCGCGTCCAAACCTCCGCCGCTTCTGCGGCAGCCAGACCGGACAGAAAGCATTCAGACCAGCTAAAAGGCCCGTCATGTCCCTCAACGCCCAGATCGCCGCAGTCACACAACGCATCATCGACCGTTCCCGTCCGACCCGCGAATCTTATCTCGCTCGGATCGGAGAGGCGGCGGAACAGGGACCGGCTCGCGCGCATCTTTCTTGCGGCAACCAAGCCCACGCTTATGCCGCAATGGGGGACGATCAAGCCACGCTCGCAGACGGACGCGCGCCGAACATCGGCATTGTGACCGCCTATAACGATATGCTCTCGGCCCACAAACCCTATGAGCACTACCCTGACATCATCCGCGAGGTTGCCCATCAGAACGGCGCCACAGCACAGGTCGCGGGCGGCGTTCCGGCGATGTGCGACGGTGTCACCCAAGGCCAGACCGGCATGGAGCTTTCACTCTTCTCGCGCGACACCATTGCGCTGTCCGCCTCCATCGCCATGTCGCACAACTGCTATGACGCGGCGCTCTATATGGGCATTTGCGATAAAATCGTGCCCGGCCTGATCATGGCCGCCGCCGCCTTCGGCCATGTGCCGACCGTGTTCGTGCCTGCCGGTCCGATGACCACGGGCATCTCGAATGACGAGAAATCCAAAGCCCGCCAGAAATTCGCCACCGGCGAGATCACCCGCCGCGAATTGATGGACAGCGAGATGAAGGCCTATCACGGGCAAGGCACCTGCACCTTCTACGGCACGGCGAACTCGAACCAGATGCTGATGGAGGTCATGGGGCTGCACTTGCCGGGCGCGTCTTTCGTCAATCCGGGCACGGATCTGCGCGATGCGCTCACGCGCGAGGCGGCCAAGCGCGCGCTTCAGATCACCGCTTTCGGCAATGAATATACGCCTGCGGGCGCGATCCTTGATGAGAAAGCCTTTGTGAACGGCATCGTCGGCCTGATGGCGACGGGTGGCTCGACCAATCTGGTGCTCCACCTCCCGGCCATGGCACGGGCGGCGGGGGTGATCCTCGATCTGGAAGACTTCTCCGAGATTTCCGATGTCGTTCCGCTTCTGGCCAAGGTCTACCCCAACGGCCTCGCCGACGTGAACCATTTCCATGCGGCAGGTGGCCTGTCCTACCTGATCGCCGAACTGCTCGACGCCGGATTGCTCCACGAGGATGTCAAAACCGTCGCGGGCTCCGGCCTGTCGCTCTACACCAAGGAGCCGAAACTTCTGGATGGTGTCCTGAGCTTCGTCGAGACCGACCGCGAAAACGCCAATGACAAAATCGTGCGCCCCGCCACCAACCCGTTCCAGAACACTGGCGGCTTGAAGGAGCTGAAAGGCAATCTGGGCCGCGGCGTGATGAAGGTCTCCGCCGTCAAACCGGAACACCATGTGGTCGAGGCGAAAGCACGCATTTTCCACGACCAGCATGACGTGAAGAAAGCGTTCCAAGCCGGGGAATTTACCGAGGACACCGTCGTCGTTGTCCGCTTCCAAGGCCCGCGTGCCAATGGCATGCCGGAACTGCACTCCCTGACCCCGACCCTCGCGGTGCTGCAAGATCGTGGCCTCAAGGTCGCTTTGATCACCGACGGGCGCATGTCCGGGGCTTCGGGCAAGGTCCCGGCCTGCATCCACGTCTCCCCCGAAGCCGTCACCGGTGGGCCGATTGCCAAGCTCAAGGATGGCGATCTTGTGCGGGTCGACGCCACCACCGGCACGCTCGAAGTCTTGGAGGACGGCTTTGACGCGCGTGAAACCGTGACGATTGACCTGTCCGCCAACAAGGTTGGCATGGGTCGCGAACTCTTTGAAACCTTCCGCCAAAACGCAGGCCCCGCCACCTCCGGCGCCTGTTCCCTGTTCTGAACCCGAAAGGACGCCCGATGACACCCCAAGACGCCAGCAAGAAATGTGCCGAGGTTTGTGGCCTCGCCCCCGTCGTCCCCGTACTCGTGCTTAAAGATGTCGCCCATGCCCGCCCTCTGGCCGAAGCGCTCGTCGCGGGCGGATTGCCCGCGCTGGAAGTTACGCTGCGCACCCCTGTGGCGCTCGATGTGATCCGCGAGATGGCCAAGGTTGAAGGCGGCGTGGTCGGCGCAGGAACGCTTTTGACCCCAGAAGACGTGATCGCCGCCAAAGAAGCGGGCGCAACCTTCGGCGTATCTCCGGGCGCGACCGACCGGTTGCTCGACGCTTGCGAAGCGCATGATCTGCCGCTGTTGGCGGGCACATCGACCGCCTCAGACGTGATGAAACTTCTGGAACGCGGTTATACAGTCGCGAAATTCTTCCCGGCCGAGGCCAATGGTGGCGCACCCGCGCTTAAGGCCATCGGTGCCCCGCTGCCGCAGATGAAGTTCTGCCCGACCGGCGGCGTCTCGCTCAAGAATGCCACCGATTACCTGTCGCTTTCGAACACGCTCTGCGTCGGCGGCAGCTGGGTCGCCCCGGCAGCGCTTGTGGAGAAAGGCGACTGGAAAGCGATTGAAGATCTCGCACGCGAAGCGGCGGCCCTGCCCCGCTAATTGCTCAGGCGCAACGCGCCTAACTTAGAACGCCGCTCTGTTTCAAACAGCGCGGCGTTTGTCTTTGTCTCACTGAATGAGGTTACCCGCGCCGCGCGCGTGAGCCGCCGCGACGCCCACCCGGCCCGCTCAACCTTCCGAGCCCTTCGGTCAGCACGACCGTCATCGGGTGAGACGGCCCGCCCAGTGGGGCATAAAGCGCCAAGAGCCGACGGATCGCGATATTCGGCGAAAGATCGGGATCAATCTTGATCGCCCAATCGAGGAAGATCGAGCGCGCTTCCGGCAGGCCGAGATTTTCAATCCGATAGGATTCACGGATGAGCCCGCCCGGATCAAGCGCAGGGTCCACCTCCGGCAAGTTCATAGATGATAGGTCTTTCCGGGCCATGCGAGCGCCTCCTGTGCCGGACTTACGCGCCGGGAGCCGGGCGCGCAAGCACCGCTGTAATTGCCCGCGCCGATGCGGCAGAGCGTGATTTCAACTCTTCGGACAAAGCCTCCATGCTCACCGCCCCGTTCGAGCGCAGCAAAAAGCCGCGCCCGCCCGCGCCCACAGCCTCCGGGTCAAGCGCGCCTCCCGTGAGCAAGCGCGCCGCCGATTGCAGCCGCCACATCAGCCGGTAGGTCTCGACCAAAAGCGCATATTCATCGCCGGTCAGAAAGTCCGCCGCGCGCCCTGCCGCGAGCTGGGTATAGACATCCTGCTCCACGCTGCCACAGAGCAAGGCTGAGGTCTCCGCCAAAAGCTCGATGTCCATCATCCGCCCCGGTCCGTTTTTCGGATCCCAATCGCTGCCCGGCTTGGCCTCCGCCAAGCGCGCGCGCATTTCACAGGTTTCCTTGCGAACACGCACCTCATCCTTCGGCCCGGACAGCAAGTCATCGCGGAACTCTTCGACCGCGCGCATCAAGTCTGCATCTCCGGCAAGCGCCCGCCCACGGGTAAGCGCGAGATGCTCCCAGACCCAAGCCTCTTCACGCTGATAGCTCATGAAGCTTTCCAGCGAGGTCGCCACCGGCCCCTGTTTGCCCGAGGGCCTAAGGCGCATATCGACCTCATAAAGACGCCCCTCGGCGGTCTGCGCCGTCATGGCGGTTATCAGCGCTTGGGTGAGACGCGCGTAATAAGTTCGCGCGGCCAGCGGTTTGCGTCCCTCCGACATTTCCACCCCAGCGGCATCGTAGATCACGATCATGTCGAGGTCAGACGCCGCCGTCAGACGCCCTGCGCCCAAAGATCCCATACCCAGAACCATCGCCCCGCGCCCCGGCTGCGGGCCGTGTTTGCGCGAGAATTCGGCCAGAACTTGCGGATAGAGTGCGGCGACGCAGGCGGCGGCGATATCGCAATATTGCGATCCGGCCTCGTCGGCGGTGATGAGATCGCGAAGCTGATGCACCCCGACCCGGAAATGCCATTCCTTGGCCCAGCGACGGCAGGCATCGAGTTGGCGCTCGTAATCTCCGGCCTCTTCGAGATGGGTGAGCAACGCCTTGGTCAACCCGTCGCGCCCCGGCCAAGCCGCAAAGAAACTGCCCCCGATCACCGCATCAAGCACCTGCGCATTGCGCGAGAGATACTGCGCCAGATGCGGCGCGGTGGACACGATATCGAGGATCAGGTCGATCAATTGCGGATTGGCTTCGAACAGCGCGAAAAGCTGTACCCCCGCCGGAAGCCCCCGGAGGAACCCGTCCAGATGGCTGAGCGCCTCTTCGGGTTTGTCCAAGGTCTGAATGCGGCGCAGAAGCTCGGGTTTCAACCGCTCGAAAATCTCCTGCGCGCGGGCGGTGCGCAGGCAGGGATAGGTCGACCAACGCGCGGTGACCTCTTTCTGCTCCGGCGGCAGCTCAGGCGTGGGGGCCGCCTCGCCGGGGGCGAAAAAGTCCTCCGTGAGCGCATTTACCCGTTCGCAGCGTTCCGTGATCTCAGCGCGCATCGCCTCGACCGAAGTGCCCATGAGAGCGGCGAGCCGGTCGAACTCTTCCGGCGCAGTTGGCAAGCTATGGGTCTGTTGATCGCGCAGCATTTGCAGCCGGTGTTCCACTTCGCGGTGGGACACGTAATCTTCGCTCAACTGATCTGCCACGCCCTGCTCGATCCAACCTTTCGCGGCCAGTGCCGCCAATGCGGGAACTGTGCCGCGCGGGCGCAGATCGGTATCACGACCGCCCGCGATCAATTGCCGGGTCTGGGCGAAGAACTCAATCTCGCGGATACCTCCGAAACCGAGCTTCATATTGTGGCCTTCCAGCTTCAACGCTCCGCCCAAGCCCTTATGCGCCCGGATTTTCAGGCGCATGTCATGGGTCTCGCGGATTGCGTTGAAATCGAGATGCCGACGCCACACGAAAGGCGTCATATGCTGAAGAAACAGCGCACCGGCCTCCGTGTCACCCGCGCAGGCGCGCGCTTTGATATAGGCGGCTCGCTCCCACGTCCGCCCCACGCTTTCGTAATAGCGCTCCGCCGCATCCATCGCGAAACAGACCGGCGTCACCGAAGGGTCGGGCCGCAGACGCAAATCGGTCCGAAAGACATAGCCCTCGGAGGTCAGGTCCGACAGGCTGGCCATGGCTTTGCGCGTGGCGCGGATGAAGCCCGAACGGGCCTCCATGCGGTCGATGCCCTCAAAGCGGCTTTCGTCGAACAGGCAAATCAGGTCAATATCCGAAGAGTAATTCAACTCCCCGGCCCCGTGTTTCCCCATGGCGAGCGCGAACATCCCGCCACAGCTTTCGATATCCTCTTCTCCCTGTCCGGGGATTTTGCCCTTGCGGATTTCCCGCGCGACATGGGCGCGGATCGCCACATGGGTGGCCCGGTCAGCCAAAAGCGACAAAGCGCCTGTCACCTCTGCCAGCGCCCAGACCCCGCCCAGATCGCAAAGCGCCGCCAAAAGCGCGATGCGGCGTTTGGCCTGACGCAGGCCGTCATTGATCTGATCAAAAGGCAGTGCTTCGATCCATGCGATTTCCGTCGCAAGCGCCACCTCCGGATTGTCCAGCGCTTCGGGCAGCCAGTCGGCTTCCTTGAGGATCAACTCATGCAAATAGGGCGCAGTCCCGCCTGCCCCAGAGACCACCTCCGCCGTTGCTCCCGTCAGATCGGGCAGCGCGGCGCGCAGTTCCTGTCCGCGCTCCGCTTCAAAGGCATGCGGGCTACGGGTGATCCGGGCTTCAAATGTCATGGCGTTCTCCTCCATCTGCCCTAAAGCATCAGATTTTCAGCACCTTGTGCAAGGGCAATCAGCATGGTTCATAAGGGGCAAAGGAGCGCCCCATGTCGAAAAGTCTCAAACGTGTTGAACAGGCCCTCACCGAGGCCGGTCTGAATATCCATATTCTCGAAATGGACGGATCAACCCGCACGGCTCAAGAGGCCGCCGATCAGGCGAACTGCCACGTGGATCAGATCGCCAAGTCGATCATCTTCAAGGGGGCCGAGAGCGGAGCGATCTGCCTGTTCATCACGGCGGGCGGTGACAAGGTCGATGTTGAGAAAGCCGCTGCGGTCGCCGGTGAACCGTTGGAGCGCGCGGACGGCAAAGAGGTCCGCAAAGTCACGGGCTTTGCCATCGGCGGCGTGTCCCCGGTGGGCCATCTGACCCCGCCGCATGCGTTTTTCGACCCGAAACTGGCGGAATTTGCGACCGTCTGGGCCGCAGCCGGCACCCCGCGCCATATTTTCGAGATTGCCCCGGCAGACCTTTTGCGCGTGTCGGGTGCCAAAGAGGCGGATTTCACCGCCTGATGCACCTCAGTCTCGTTCGGCGAAGCCTTTGAGCAGATCCGGGAAGCCTGCCATATCCGGCATCTCGTTGAACACATGCTCGGCGGGTGTTGAGACCCAAGGCAGGCGTCGGGCCGCCATTGTCTCGATATAGGGACGGCACCACGCCTGTATCTCCGGATCATCTATGTCGAACACTGTCGGGCGGATATTGATCAGCGCCTCAAACCCGGTGATCCGCGTGAACATCCACGTCTTGCAGGACGGACAGAAATAGTGATCGAGCTGGGGTCCCTGCAGACCGCCCTTGACCACATCGCCATCGACCTCAAGCCCCTCGGAGGGGATCATCGCGGTCATGGAAAAGGCTGAAGAACTCATTTTCTTGCAGCCATCGCAATGGCAGGCGGCAGTCATCACCGGCGCGGCGGAGACCTTGAGCGTCACCGCACCGCAGCGGCATGTTCCTGTTTTCGGCATGGTGTCCATCGATTTACCTCTCCACTCTGAACTGATCGGGCCATTGACGCCGGATCGTTGTCTTTTGGCAAGACGCTCCCCTCAATGGAACAAAAGTAAAACGCCAACATACTGTTATAAAACAGCAATCAAAAATAATGTAAAAAACATTCACATCGAGACTTGCACACGAGATCACAGCTCCCCATCTTTGCAATGTGAAAGACATTCACATTCACATCAACGCTTATCGAAAGAAAGATGACATGACCCAAGTCGCCTCCACTTACACCCCTGCAGAGACCGCCACGAGCTGGTTCCGCCGGGCAGAGGCCTGGCTCGACGACAAAGGCAAAGGTGCCTGGATCGCGACCATGGTCCTCGGTTTCATCTTCATCTGGCCTGTCGGCCTCGCCCTTCTCGCTTATATGATCTGGAGTAAACGCATGTTCGCCTGCAAATCCCGTCACAACTCGTCCTTTGGCCGCGGCTGCGGCCCCCGCAGCGCCCGTCATCAAGCCCGTCACGAACGCTTCCGCACGATGCAGTCGGCGATGCGCCCCTCGGGCAACACCGCCTTCGATGCCTATAAGGAAGAAACCCTGAAACGGCTCGAAGAAGAGCAGGACCAATTCGAAAGCTTCCTCGAACGCCTCCGCGCCGCCAAGGATAAGGCCGAATTCGACCAGTTCATGGACGACCGCGCCCGCCGCGCCGCCGAAGAACGCGCAACCGGCGACAGCGCCGACGACGAAGACAAGAAAGAAGAAGCCTGACCTCTTCCACACTTCTTCCCCGGCAAGTCCTCACGGGCTTGCCACTCCTTTCCTCCCATCTGACAACGCAGCGGGCTTGCGTCCCCCGTCTGGAGCTACGACAATGCCAAGTATGAGTGCACATCAAGATCAACACTGGGGCCTTCCCGACCCTGACCGCCAGCCCGCGTTCTATGACGCCGTTCCGACCAAACGGGTGCTGGCCTTTGTCGTGGACCTGATCGTCGGCGTCGTGATCGCCGCGCTGATCGTGCCCTTTACCGCCTTCACCGGGATCTTCTTTTTCCCCTTCCTCGTTGCCGTGGTGTCCTATGCCTACCGCGTGATCACCATCGCGAACGGCTCTGCGACATGGGGCATGCGCCTGATGGGGATCGAATTTCGCACCTCGAAAGGCGAAAGGTTCGATCTTGGCATGGCCTTCCTGCACACGACGCTTTTCACCGTCTGGTGCTCCATGGGTCTGCCGCAGGTGATTTCCGTCATCCTGATGCTGACCACGGCGCGCAAACAGGGCCTCTCGGATGTGATCCTCGGTTCTGCTGCGATCAACCGCCCCTCGATGTACTGACACCACCTTTCACATCCCCGATAAGAAACAAAAAAGGGCGCCAAACGGCGCTCTTTGTCATGGAATCGAAGAATTCCGCGCCAAGCCCTTGCGAAATGAGGTGGAGTTGCTACCTTTCCCTAAGCCGTTTACGCGCCCTTTGGACATTCCTCGTAAGCTGACCCCATGCGTCACACACTCCCCCTTGCGCCACAGTTCTACGTGACTGCCCCCCAACCCTGCCCCTATCTTGAGGGCCGGATGGAGCGCAAACTGTTCACGTCCCTGCAAGGGGATCATGCCGATCAACTCAACGACAGCCTCTCGAAACAAGGGTTCCGCCGCTCTCAGAACGTGCTGTATCGCCCGACCTGCGCCGAGTGCAGCGCCTGCTTGTCAGCCCGCATCCGTGTCGCCGATTTCAAACCCTCAAAATCGCAACGCCGGACAATCAACAAGAACAAATATCTCAAACGCGCCGCCAGCAGCCCTTGGGCCACCGAAGCGCAATATGAGCTGTTCCGCGAATATCTGGAGACGCGCCACGCCGATGGCGGCATGGCCGACATGGATGTTTTCGAATTTGCCGCGATGATCGAGGAAACCCCGAT
This sequence comes from Celeribacter sp. ULVN23_4, assembly GCF_054788345.1. Lineage (NCBI taxonomy): Bacteria > Pseudomonadati > Pseudomonadota > Alphaproteobacteria > Rhodobacterales > Roseobacteraceae > Celeribacter > Celeribacter sp. ULVN23_4. The sequence goes on from NZ_JBTVYO010000009.1 coordinate 85,145, forward strand.
CCGGACCCGCGTCATCGAATATTACATCCCCGGAGAGAACGGCGCACCGCGTGAATTGGCGGCCACCTGTCTCACCGATCTTTTGGATGACGGGCTGTCGATGGTCTATTCATTCTACAAGCCCGACCTGATCAAGGACAGCCTTGGCACCTATGTGATCCTCGACCATATCGAGATCGCGCGCGAAGCCGGGCTGCCCTATGTCTACCTCGGCTATTGGGTGCCGGGCTCCCCGAAAATGGGCTACAAAGCGCGCTTCTCTGCGCTCGAAGTCTATCAGGGCGGCCAATGGCTCGAATTGAACGATCCGGAGGACTTCTCCCCCGACACCCACCCGCTGGAAGCGGAGCCGATTGCGCAACAGGTGGCGAAGATTGATTTGCCGGACATGCAGGCGCCGAAACCGGGCAAGCCGGAGTTTTGAGGTTCGGCGCTCGGTAGGCCGAGAGCTTATCCTGTGCAAGATGTGCGGGTCAGGTAGCTAACGTCTTGTCACATGAAACGAGGTAAGGGGGCCGCATGTCCGCTTTGAGGCCGGTGTGTCCGACATCATCCCCAAATCGCAGGTAAGACCATGTCCCGAGTTAGCGGTGCGAGTTCGATCCGGCCTTCTGAACCGGCATGCACCCAGACAACTTCTTCAATCTCTGCTTTAGCTTCAACAGCATCGTTGAGTTCAATGCGAAACATCTCTGCGGTAACAATGCTGCCTGGCTCGTTGGCAGCGGGAGCAGAAAATTCACCAAGGTAATCAGCTTCTTCTGGTATAATATTTAACCCGAGTTCCTCATAAAGTTCACGACAGAGCGCAACCAAAGGTGTTTCATCGCCGTCGATCTTCCCGCCGGGCTGCATAAAAGCGGAAGTTCCGCGTTTACGAACGAGCAAAATGGCTCCGTCACTTCTAAGGACTGCTGCCGCGGCTACACGGATTTCCATGAGGTTCTCCTCGATCCTATTATTCGCCGTCGTGATATCCGAAGATTTGATTTGATCCAATGTCTCAAAAGTCCGCATACCCGACCTTCGCAGAATACGAGCTCCGCACGATGTTAAGGCGTATCCGGTGCCCTAATCACATCGGGCGCATAGACAAATGAGACCTGCCTGCGCAAAGGGTTAGATTTTGCACAGGCCTCACCTCAATGGACCGACACCGTCCCCATCATCGCGCGCGGGTCGGTGCGGAGCGTGGCGTCGATCAGAAGCCCCAACTGCTCGGCCAGAGACACCGCGAGCGGGGCGACATCGGCACGGACCAGAAGCATCGCCATCAGGCAGGCGTCTTCACGCTGGCCCCGCGCGGCATGGCGGACGAATTGCGCCAGAACCGCCTCATCCGCACCGAGGCAATCACAGCTCATGCCGTGAGACACCAGAGGGCGGCGGGCATGGCGTTGGAACACCAACATCATCTGATCGAAAATCTTGCCCATATCGCTGTTGCTGCGCAGGCGCGATGTGCCGCGAAACAGGGTGACGACCACCCGCCCCTGTTCATTGAGCTGCGAAAGCTTCCCCACAGGCTGCGCGCCGTCACGGACCTCTTCAGACATTTGGTCGATTGCTCGGGAAGACTGGAAAGACATGTGGTCGGGCTCCTCAGCTGGGCTGCACTAAATACCTTAGTATTTCTATAAGTCTTTTAGGCCAAAGCAAGTCCTTTTCTCAACAAAAGAAAAAGCCCCGCCGAAATGGGCGGGGCTTTGCTTGTCTTATGTGCACCGAAGTTATTTCGACAAAAGGTTCGGCACGATGGTCACGATCTCCGGGAAGGTCCAGAGAATGCCGAGGCCAATAACCTGAATGAGCACGAAGGGAATGATGCCCCTGTAGATGTGCCCCGTCGTCACCGAGGCGGGTGCCACGCCGCGCAGGTAGAAGAGCGCGAATCCGAAGGGCGGTGTCAGGAACGAGGTTTGCAGGTTCACGGCGATCATGATCGTCACCCATTTCGGATCCATCGTCCCGCCGTAGATCACCGGCCCCACGATCGGAACCACGATGTAGATGATCTCAAGGAAGTCGAGCACGAAACCCAAGATGAAGAGCACCAGCATCACCAGAAGGAAGACCGTGAACTCGTTGTCGAACGAGCGGAGGAAGCTCTGGATGTAATGTTCGCCACCGAAGGAGATCACCACGAGGTTCAGAAGCTGCGAGCCGATCAGGATGGTGAAGACCATCGAGGTCACTTTCGCCGTTTCCCGAACCACGATGCCCAAGGTCCCGTCGGAGAACAGCACCCAGCAGGCATAGAGGATGCCGAACATCGCGTAGTAGTAAGCGCCAAGCGACACGAGATAGGCCACCCAGTCTTCGAACGGCACATCGCCACGTCCAAGACGGAGGTCGAAGTTGGTCCCGATCAGGATCATCACGATGATGGCGAAGGCCGCACCAAGGATGATCTTGCCGGACTTTTTATGGTCCGCGAGCTTGCGATAAGCGGCGAGCAGCAAAGCGCCCCCTGCCCCGAGACCTGCGGCCGGGGTCGGGTTGGTCACACCACCAAGGATCGAGCCAAGAACGGCAACGATCAGCACCAGCGGCGGGAAGACAACGCGGAACAGTTCGTTCTTCGCGAGATGGCTGGCGGCGTCTTTGAGACCATAGGCCAAGGCGAGGAACGGGATCAGATAGATCACAAACGCCGTACCCGGTGTTGCGAGCGGTCCGACGAACAGCGCATCGAGCACCAGAACGCCAACGACCCCGGCAGCCCCGATCAAAAGCGGTGCTGGGTTCGCCAGCGGAGCAACACCGCGCCCGAAGGCAAGTGTGATCCCCAGCATGACCATGATGGTCAGCAGGCCCGAGCTGAGCTTCGGCGCATTGGCAATCGCTTCAACCGTCAGCGCTTCGATCTGCTCCGGGGTGCGCTGCACAGATTTCTGCGCCCCACCCGAATCTTCAATCGCAGCTTGTTCAGAAACAGCTTTGTCCCATGCGGCCTGACCATGCAGTTCGATCATCGAGGCTTCACATTGCGCCGACACATTCGTGCGCAAGGAGGCAGTCGCCCCGGCATCGGTGAACTCAGCGACGTGAATGTCCTGCGAGCCGGAGAACCCGAACTGGCCGGAGAACACAGCCCCGCCGATCAGAAGCACAGGCACAGCCACCATCCACAAAAGGCCATCACGACGGGTCATGGTCTCGTGGCTGGTGTGTTCAAGGTGCACCGGCGGCGCCTTGTGCGGGTTGAACATGGCAAAGCCGAAAGCATAGAGCGCATAGAGACCGGCGAGGAAGACGCCCGGCAGCATCGCCGCCTGGAACAGCGTCCCCACGGAGACCACGGCGGGTTCGCCAAGATAGGTCAAAGCGTCGGTACAGCCAGCAGCCTGAGCGCGCGCTTCCTGCGCGGCGGAATAGATGTCGCCCGCGAGCGTGCCGAGCAGCACGATGACGATGGAGGGCGGAATGATCTGGCCAAGCGTGCCGGAGGCCGCGATCACGCCGGTGGCGAGCTGCGGCGAATAGCCGTGGCGGAGCATGGTTGGCAGGGACAGAAGACCCATAGTCACCACGGTCGCGCCAACGATACCGGTGGAGGCCGCGAGGAACGCGCCCACGATCACAACGGACACCGCCAGACCGCCCGGCAGCGGCCCGAAGACGCGCGCCATTGTGGTCAGCAGATCGTTGGCGATCTTGGAGCGTTCCAACACGATGCCCATCATCACGAACATCAGAACCGCCAGAAGCGTCTCGATGGAGGCGCCCGCAAAGACGCGTTCGTTCATCCGGTTGACGATGAAGGACAGGTTGCGATCGACCGCTTGTTCCCAACCACCGGGGAACAGCGCCTCGGAATAGACCGGCAAGTCAGGATATCTGAAATGCGAGATATTGGCGGGATTGATGCCCGAGTTTACAAGATCACGGTAGGCCTGCGAGCCGGTGTCGATGGCCTCATGAACGAGGATCCCCGCGCTGTCCAAGGCGGCAATGATCCCAAAGGACATGAGCCCCGCGCCACCGATGGCAAAGGCCACGGGGAAGCCCGTGAGAATGCCGCCGAAGAGGCAAAGGAATACGATGATGAGGCCGATTTCTACGCCATCAAGTCCGAAAAGCATGTGTCTGATCCTTCGCCCGAATTAATGCGTGCCTTCAAAGGCTTCTTCGCCTTCGCCGAGCGTGTCTTTGTCGAGATATTTCCCTGCGCTTTCTTCGCCCTCGATGAATTCGAGATAGGAGCGATAGAAGAAGGCGAGCGCTTGCATGATGACCAGCGACAGGAAGCACAGCATCAGGATTTTGAACAGGAAGTATCCGTTGAACCCATTGGCGGAGAAGGAGATCGTTTCAACATTCCACTTCACGATCCGCGCCTTCATCAACATGCGGTCCAGCGCGTCAGAGGCAGAGACCTTTGGCGTGATGAGGTGACGCCAGAGGAAGAACCAGGCGTACATCCATGTCAGCAAAGCCACAGGCAGCATAAAGAACAGAGCCCCGAACATGTCGATCAGCCGCTTCGTGCGGTGTTTCACGCCCGCATAGACCAAATCGACACGCACATGAGCACCCTGCACGAACGCATAGGAAACGCAGAGCGCCACAACCATGGCGTTTTCGAACTTCAGACTCTCGGAGAACCACCCGACCGACTGGGTAAATCCTCCCCCCAGCGGCGACAGGGTGATCGTCCCCTGACGAAAGATCGACTGCAGGAAGACGACCATGATCTGTTGCAGCACCATCAGCAAACCGCCCCAAGCCGCAACACGCCCCGCCGTATTGGCGATCTTTTCCAAGCCGCGCACCAGTCCCCAGAGGAAAGGACGATAGACAAAGCCGATGATCGTCACCACGATCACGACATCGAAAAACACGAACAGCAGCTCTTTCGAACCACCGTAATAAACAAAGCGCAAAAGGCTTTCTTTGTTCGACCAGTCGAGCCAGAGGCTCGGATGGCTGATCGCGTAGATGATATGCCAGAAGCCGAGCCCGAGGTTCACGACAAGGCTCACAAGCCCGTCGAATACGGTCCCGAGAAACGATGCGTCGCTCTGTTCTTCCATCTCATTGTCCCCTTCCCGGAAGGCGCGGCGCGCAGTCCGTTCCCAGTGATTTGATCTTATTTGTTATCGATATCGGGCCGCTTTACGCTTCTGAGCCGGCATGAGCAACGCCCGGAGCCAAAAAATGCGCGCGAAAACCGCGCGCATTTCCCGTTTTTTGTAACGCTTCCGCGGCTTACTCGGCGTTCGCAGCCAGAACGCGGTCACGCTGCGGGGTGTAATTGCCGTCGGAACGCCCGATCCAGGCCGAGGTCGCCGCCATGGACGCTTCGTAATGGGTGCGGATCTCAGCAAAGATCTCATCGCCCATGTAACCGTCGAGCACTTCTTTCGCGGCAGTCCCGAACGCAGTCCAGATATCGTCGGAGAATTCCTTGAGCTGGGTGCCGCCTTGAATCAGACGCTGGAGCGCCGGACCGTTGTTGGAGACGAAGAGCGCGTAGTTGTGCTGATGGCACTCGTTGGAGGCAATCTCGATGGCTTTCTGATGCATCGGCGACAGACCTTCGAACACTTCGAGGTTCGTGGTCACGCAGAGCGCTGCGCCCGGTTCGTGGAAGCCTGCCGGATAGTAGAAGTCACAGACTTCCTGAAGGCCGAGCTTTTCATCGGACCACGGACCGATCCATTCGGTGCCGTCGAGCGCGCCGGACGACAGCGCTTGATAAATCTCACCGCCCGGAAGCACCTGCACGGAAGCACCGAGTTTCGACACGGTTTCCCCGCCGAGGCCCGGCATGCGGAATTTGAGGCCCTGGAAATCGGAAGGCGATTTGATTTCCTTCCGGAACCAGCCGCCGCCCTGACCGCCGGTCTGGCCTGCGATAAAGCCCTTGAGGCCAAAGATCTCGCCCAGCTTGTGGTGCAGTTCCATGCCGCCCATGGAATAGTACCACACCATCATCTCCGGCGCGGTCATACCGAAGGGCACGGTGGTGAAATAGGCAAGTGCCGGATGCTGTCCGGTGAAGTAGTATTCGCAGCCATGGTACATGTCGGCCTGACCCGCAGTCACGGCGTCGAAAACCTCAAGCCCGCCAACGAGTTCGCCCGCAGCTTTCGCGTCGATGGTCAGTTGGCCATCGGTCAAAGCATCGACATTGGCGGCGAAACGCTCAACAGAGTCCCAGACGCCCGCCAGACCACGCGGCCAGGTCGTTACCATCGTCAGTGTGCGCTTACCCTGAGCGTACATCGGAGCCGCCAGCGTAGAAGCAGCAGCGGCAGATGCGCCCCCAAGAGCAGAGGTTTTCAAAAAAGAACGGCGATCCATAGAGTGAGTCCTCCCAAGATTGTCTATGGCTATGGCAGTCTACCCGGCCCCTTCCCTGCACATGTTTCCTCCCGAAGAAAGGATAATGGCATCCTCTCGCATACGGACATGGCAGATCCTTTCGGACGCAACCGGACAAGTCGTGTCGTCAACGATATCGGCGACGAACTGCTGTTGAAATACCCAACACTACGCAGATCGCGATTTTTTCTGATCAAATCAAAAGGTGGAGCGCAACATTCATACCACAGCACATAAATTTCTGTGTATTTGACCAGAGATGCAGGACCAGTATCCTGCGATTCTGCTCGCACGCGCAAAGGATGCCCCTGCCCCGAATGCCCCGCCTGTTTGCCTCTCTGATCCCCGAGATGACCTATGCGCGCAAGCTGTTCCTGCTGGCGACCCTGCCGCTCATCCTCTCGGTCGCAGCCATCGCGCTTGTGGTGGCGCATCAATCCCGAACCATGGCGGAACGCGAAATCGCCGAGCTTGAGGATCAGATTCTGAACGCCAAACGGCAGGAGCTGCAAAACTACCTGCAACTGGCGCGCAACTCGATCACCACGGAATACAGCCCCGCCCCCCCGGATGACGCTGAGGCGAAAAAGAAAGTTACGCAAATCCTGTCGGCCATGACCTATGGCGAAGACGGCTATTTCTTTGTCTACACATATAACGGCGAGAACCTCGTCGCACCGCGCGACACGCGCCTCATCACGCGCGATTGGACGGGCCTGACGGACAGCGCCGGAACCCCGATTGTCGATGAATTGATCCAGCTGGCGCGACAAGGCGGCGGCTATCACAGCTATCTGTGGCCCAAGCCCTCGACGGGCGAGGAAGCCCAAATGATGACCTATGTGATCGGCCTTCAGGACTGGCAATGGGCCATCGGCACCGGCGTGTTCATCGACGATGTGCTGCAATCCGTCGCCGCCGCGCGCGCCGAGGTGGAAACCCGTGTCCAGCGGACCTTCGGTTACATTGGCGCAATCACCATGGCCGCGCTGCTGCTCGTGTTCATGTCCGGCGTGACGATCACCATTCGCGAGCGGCGATTGGCGGATAATAAGCTCAAGAAACTCACCCAGCGAATTTTCGACACACAAGAAGAGGAGCGCGGCCGGGTGGCGCGCGAGCTGCATGACGGGATCAGCCAGATTTTGGTCGGCGTGCGTTATGCGCTCGAACTTGCACGGCGACAATTGAATGCGGCCGATCCGAAAGCGCCCGCGAGCCTCGACCGAGGCGTCGAGATGCTGGGCAGCGCGATCACCGAAGTGCGACGCATTTCCCGCGACCTGCGCCCCGGCATCCTCGACGATCTCGGCCTTGGCCCGGCGCTGAAATCGCTCACCGAAGAATTCGAGACCCGCACCGGCATCAAGACCGAGCTGGAAACCGTGGTGTTCCGCAACCGGCTGGATGAGGAAGCGCGGATCGCACTGTTCCGCATCGCGCAAGAGGCCCTGACCAATATCGAGCGCCACGCCAACGCCTCGCAAGTGACCATGAAACTCGCGGGCCACCGCACGGGCGCCACGCTGTTGATCTGCGACAACGGCCGCGGGTTTGATCCGGCGGATGTGGGCAAACAGGGGCGCGGTCTCGGGCTGCGGAACATGGCGGAACGGATGGAACAGCTCGATGGCTCCCTGACCATCACGCGCCTCACCCCCGGCACCTCCATTGACGCAACCGTGCCGCTCAAGCATATTCTGCCTCCCGCGACCTCCGGTCGTCCACCCGCCCCGATTGGAAGTGCCCGTTAGGCCGTTTGGAAGAACCTGATGACAACATCCCCGACCCGCGTTCTGATCGTAGACGACCACCCGATGGTGGCAGAGGGCATCCGCGCGCTTTTGGACAGTTTCGAGGACATCGAAGTTGTCGGTACGCTCTGCAACGGGCGCGAGGCGGTGGATCAGGTCAACACACTGACCCCGGATGTGGTGCTTCTTGATTTGAACATGCCGCAGATGGGCGGGCTGACGGCGACGGAATTGCTGCTGGAACGCCGCCCGGACACGCGCATTCTGATCCTGTCGATGCATGACAGCCCGGAATATATCGGCGCCGCGCTCAGCCACGGGGCGAAAGGCTATGTGCTCAAGGACGTGCCGACCGAGGCCGTCAAAGATGCAATCGACACTGTGATGCGGGGCGAACAATACCTTTGCGACGGTGCGCAAGCCGCTATAAAACCAGCAAAAATCCGAGACGGGCGCGAACCTCTGACGGATCGGGAAACCACAATCCTCTTGGAACTCGCGCAGGGCAAATCCAATAAGGAAGTCGCTTGCGCCCTCGATATATCCGTGCGCACGGTCGAAACCCACCGCAAGAACATCAAGCGCAAGCTGGGGATTTCCTCAACAGCGGGTCTCACGCGCTACGCGATGGAGCACGGTGTCTTGCAGGGCACGGGACGGTTTTAGGGTCAGGATCTCAGAGCGGGTAGCAGCCATTGAAAGTACTGCGGAACGCGCCCTCCTGATCGGGGGTAACCTCAACATACTCCCACTGCCTCTCCGTCAGATCACCAGTCATGATCCAGACATTTCCGAAATAGCTCGGACTGTTCGGAGAGGACGCAATTTCCTTACGCTCTATGGTCGCGGCAATGGCCTCCTGCGGCGTGTCATGGCCGATGCCCAATTCATCGCCGGTCAACTTAACCTTTACCGCACGCGGTGTCAGAATACGCGTCTCGACACCATTGCCAAAACCATTAGCGGCGCAGCGACGGGAGGTATCGACCATCACCAGACGATGCGTTTCGCTGTTCTCATAGACTTCAAGAACCTCCTGACTGTGCGCGTAAAAAATGTGGACAGTATCACCCACGGCAATATCCGGCTCGTACATTCCCGAGAACCGATGAATGGCGACCCATTTTTCCGCCTCAGGCTTTTTCGGCGCGGACGGGGTACGCGTGGCAGTCAATCTTAAGCCGGAAGAATATGTCGGAGCGGGCGGCGGATCGCTTCGCACCAGCCCGATGCCGACGACCACAGCGACAGTCGCCATACTGAGCCCCAGAACCTTTCGCCCTGCCCCCTGCCCCAAACGCTGCTTGACCGGGGTGGGCAAACGGGTTTCGACCTTTGCCGCAGTGGTACCGAACGCCCCGCTCGCGCGCGCCTTGAGCCCGCGCAGCTTATCCGCGAGGTGGGGCGCAGAGATGCTTGGCCGTTTGGGAAACGGACGCTTAGGACGCGAAGCCTTTGGGCGTGCCGCCTTCTGCCCTGCCGCCTTTTGCGTCTTCTTGCGGGCGCGAGATTTGGCCGTCGCCTGTTCCGGCTCTGGCCTCGCTGGGCCGCTGGCCTCAGGCTTTTCCGCAGTCTGCGAGGACGTTGTGCTTTGAGGCTCAGGCCTGCTGCGCATCTGGATCGCGGCGCGCAAGGCCTCATCCGCCGCATCGATGCGCGCGCGATCAAACCCATCATGCGACAAGTTCATCCGCGCCTGCCGCCGCTGCAAAGTCGGTTCGGCGGAGGTCGAAATGCCTCTGAGCGCCGCAATGATCGCCTCGGCATTGATCACCGGGGCGCGCGTTTCCTCATCCGCCTCGTCGGAGGTGTCTTCCTCCGAAGATGCATTGTCTCCCGAGGCGTGATCCCGGATCAGATTTTCGAGATGCGCGTGCAGGGCCACGACGGCGCGCTCGACCTGATCCTCTGAAATACCCGCAACGCCCATCCGTTTGCGCGCGCGGGACAGGATCGTTTCGACCGCCGCCTGTATCCCCGGCCATGCACCGCGTTCCAGCGCGGGACGCAGATAAGCGTCGATCAGATCGGAATATCTATCGAAATCCATCGTTTAGAAGGCCTTGCATCTCATTGTGATCATGCAAGCTTTGGCCAAAGCCCGAGAGAACCTCAAGCCTACAGGCACAAAGAAACCGCCCGAAACCTCCGCGCGGGTGAAATCTGTGCAGAAGATGCGAATTGGCTCAGCCCGAAAGCCAATCTTCGAGATGCAGTTTGCCGATGTCGAAGCCCGTGACGATGGCGATCCCGCCCCCAAAGGCCAGATAGATCGCCGCCACCAGCCAGACGACGAGACCGAACAAAGGACACGCGCGACCTCGTTCACCATCGGCGGCGTCTCTTGGTCTTCAGGGTCAGCCCCCTAAGACCTGTTGACACATAGTCTCTCACAGATCACACAAAAGCTATTCGCCGAAAAATTGAGAAAACCATGCCCGATTCAGACCCTGACCTCCGCGCGGTTAATTTATACAAAATCACTTCACCACAAAGGCTTACCCGCATCGTCGATGTTGGGGCAAATCCGCTCGATGATACGCCCTATGCGCGACTGTTACGCAATGGGCTTTGTGAAGTCTGGGGGTTTGAGCCGCAGCCGGAGGCCTACAAAAAGCTAATGGCCGAGAAGGGCTCTCATGAGCACTATTTTCCCTACGCGGTCGGCTCCGGACAACCTGGCACCCTGCACGTTTGCCGCAGCAGCGGTTTCACCTCGCTAAAAAAGCCCAACATGGAACTGATCAATCTCATGGGGCACTGGGAAAGTCAGATGACTGTCTTGGAAGAGATAGACATGGAAACCCGCCAGTTGGACAGCCTTGAAGATCTGCCAGAGTTTGACCTCCTGAAAATCGACGTTCAGGGGTCTGAGATTGATGTCTTCAAAGGCGGCCGGCGAAAACTCAGCCACGTCTCAGCTGTCATCACCGAAGTGGCGACGATCCCGCTCTATGAGGACCAACCGCTCTTGGACGCGCAGATGCAAGAAATGCGCGAGAACGACTTTCATCTACATAAGTTTTTGTTCCTGAAGTCATTCATGGTGGGTGCAAACGACCTGCCACGTCTCAAGACACGAAGGAACAGAAATCAGGCGGTGGATGGCGATGTGGTATTTCTTAAGAACCTTTTCAAAATTCGCGAATATCCGAGCGAGCAGCTCAAACATCTTGCCCTCTTGGCAGATTCTGCTTTCGAAAGCTTTGATATTGCTGTTCTCGCACTGCAAATTCTGGCTGACCGCAACGACATCGATGCGGCTGGCGTCGACGCATATATCGACATGTTGCCAGCCAATCTCACAAAGGGCTAAGCCTCGAACTGAGACGTCCCCAGATCATTGTCCCGGCATATAAACAAGACCACACCTGTTTTCAGCCTGTTTTCGCAATACAAACCAAAACCTTAAAATAAAGCCACGCGAAGATCGCTCTTCGCGCGGCTCTTTTTGTTCGGGCAAAACATGAGGGACACGCCCTCACGGATCACTCTTCGAGCATCGCCATCACACGGTTGCGCTGTTCGGTGTAGAACGTGTCCGAACGGCCCATCCAGCCGGAGGTGGCTTTCATCGACTCTTCGACGGAAGAGCGAATTTCAACGAAGAGATCGTCATCCATATACTGGTCCAGAACCTCTTTGGAGGCGCGACCGAAAGCTTCCCAGATATCATCGGAGAATTGCTTGATCTGAGTGCCGCCGGAGATCAGACGTTGCAGCGCCGGGCCGTTGTTGGCGAGGAACAGGGAGTAGTCGAACTGGTTGCACTCGGCAGCGGCGTTGTCGATGATCCGTTGTTGCGCGGGCGTCAGCGATTGGAAGACGTCGAGGTTGGTGTTGACGGAGAGCGCGGAGCCCGGCTCGTGGAAACCGGCCGGGTAGAAGTAGTCACAGACCTCTTGCAAACCGAGACGTTCGTCGGACCACGGCCCCACCCACTCGGTGCCATCAAGCGCACCCGAGGAGAGCGATTGGTAGATGTCGCCGGCCGGCATCACCTGTACGGAGGCGCCCAGCTTGCCAACAACCTCGCCGCCGAGGCCCGGCATACGCAGTTTCAAGCCCTGGAAATCCGCCACAGACGTGATTTCTTTGCGGTACCAGCCGCCACCTTGTGCACCGGTCTGACCGCCGATGTTGGTGTGCAGGCCGAAAATCTCGCCCAGATCGCGGTGCAGTTTCTGACCGCCCATACCGTAGTACCACACCATCATTTCCGGAGCGGTCATGCCGAACGGAGAGGTGGTGAAGAAGGCCATCGCCGGGTGCTGACCGGTGAAGTAATATTCCGCGGAGTGATAGATGTCGGCCTGACCGGAGGTCACAGCGTCGAACACTTCCAGACCACCTACAAGCTCGCCAGAGGCGCGGGCCTCGATGGTGAGCTGACCGTCGGACATGGTGTTCACGCTATCGACAAAGCGCTCAACGGCATCCCACACGCCTGCCAGACCACGCGGCCAGGAACAGACCATGGTCAGGGTGCGATTGCCCTGTGCGTACATCGGCGCGGCGAGCGACGATGCAGCGGCGGCAGATCCGCCCAGCGCGGAAGTTTTCAGAAAAGAGCGACGATCCATACGTGTATCCTCCAAAAGGCGCGCGAGGGGAGACCCCGCGCCAAATCGCACGCACCATAGAGAGGCATTCCGGAAGATTGAAGAGGGGATTGCACGACATCTTGCGCCAAAATTGCGCGGAAACGCAGAAGGGACGCAACTTTTATGCGCAATAGACACCGCTTTCCCCATATTTCTGTCCCATCCGTTCACGGAGTGGCGTCCTCCTCGGCAATATCGCTGCCCCCCCCATCAACGTCTGATGATGACATCTAAATTGCGCTCTCAATGCCACATTTCTGTCCTGTTTTGCCGATAGAGACAGAAATCACTTCGTATTTCTCGGGATAGGTTCCATCTTTAGGCATTAAGCCGAAAAGAGCTGGTAAGAGGCAGGACATAGGAATGGGGTATAATACCTATAACATCAGCGAGGTCACCGGCGCGACGGGCAGCGGCAGTAGCAACGTCGACATTTGGACCTTTGACGTAAATCTCGACGAAGGCGATGTCACAACCGTGTCCGGCGATTTTGATGTCGTCCCGATTGGCAGCACCAGTTCGAGCGAGGCGAGCAGCGGCTACAGCTTTACCGTAACGAGTGGCAGCCAGTATGGCGAACTGGTCTACGACAGTACGACGGGTGAATTTACCTTCATCATCGATCGTTCTGCGGTCTATGAGTCCGGCTCCGATCAAACGGTCGTGATCTCTGTCACCGGCACGGACAGCAGCGGCTCGGACACAGATACAGTTAATATCAACCTGATGATCTGCGTCGCGCGCGGCACTTTGGTTGAAACCGAATCCGGTCCTGTCCCTGTCGAAAAGCTCGCTATCGGCGACATGGTGAAAACGGTCGATGCCCCGGCCCGCCCTGTCCGCTGGATCGGATGCAGCCATATTTCCAACAGCAGATTGAAGGGTGATCCGTCCTTGCGCCCCATCCGGATTTCCGCAGGCACCTTTGGCGACAACCGCCCCTCCCGCGATCTTATGGTCTCGCCGCAGCACCGCATTCTCGTGAAGGATTGGCGCGCCGAGCTTCTGTTTGGCGCGGAGGAAGTGCTGGTACCCGCGAAAGGACTGGTCAACGATCAGACCATCCGCGTGGACCACGACGCGGAAGATATTGATTATTTCCACGTGCTGTTCGACCAGCACGAGATCATGGTGACCGAAGGGTTGGAAACGGAAAGCTTTCATCCGGGCGATTACAGCCTGCGCGAGATCGACAGCGAGGTGCGGGACGAGTTGTTCAAACTCTTCCCCGCTCTTTTCGAGAGCACCAGCGCGATTGACACCGCCCGCATGGCGCTTCGCCCGTGGGAAAGCATACTTCTCCATAAGGCCCTGCCTCACCCCAAAGACAGGACGGACGACAGAGAGGTCGCATGACGGAACGCCACGATTCACAGGGGCGCACGCTTCCCGAGATCGAAAGCCCCAGCCCGGATCGAGTGCGCGCCTATGGCGACATGATCTTTCTGGCTTTCCGCAGCCCACGGCATGCCGGCATGTCCGTCGCACAACTGCGCAGCTATCTTGAGCCGCCCCTACACCTCGGTCAGTTCCGCCTGTTCCGTTTCGACGGGGTTGCGCGCGGCATGTATACTTGGGCTTGGCTCACCACCGAAGCCGAGCGCCGCCTGATCACGGGCGAACAACTCAAACCCGAAGATTGGAACAGCGGCGAGCGCCTCTGGATCATCGACATCATGGCCCCCTACAAGGGCATGACCGCCAGCATGGTGCGTTGGATCATGGGAAAAGGCCATTTCACCGACGATGATTTCTATTTCCGCCGGGTCGGAGACGACAACCGCACCCGCCGGATCGTCCATATCGACTTTCACCGGGAAAGATTGTCGAAGGTCTATTCCGAGGCTGCGTTTCTGGAGGCTTGAGCAAGCCAACCAGATGGTTCTGCAGTCGCGATCAGCCGACCTTTCTGGATGGGGTTAGGTGCGACGGCTTACCGTTGTTGCGCGCACTAAGAAGCAAGAAAAGCTCTCTGATTGCTTAGGATACGGTCAATCGTATCATGAAACCCCATCATCAGATGATATGCGTTATGATTATGGTAGGTGATGACGTCCCTATGTTTTCCATTCAGCGCCCCATAAGCAACGATTGTGGGAGTATCAGCCCCATACAACATCTGAGTTTCCGCATTCATGTGCGTATGCTTCATCGCATTAAATAGATCGTTCGATATTTTTAAAAAATCTGTCTGATCACTTTCGCAAGACTGTGCCAGCCCTCTCACAATGTTCGCAACTTGGCTTTTCTTATACTTCCCAAACAAAGCCCCTACGTTATCACAGCGAAAGCGCTTTTCCCTGTTCACGCGCTCCGCATCACAAAGCAGTTCGGTCAATCTGCAAAGCGTGTCCAAGCAATGGCGCATCTGAAAAACCAAGGCCTCGCTTTCAAATTTATACGCACCAAAAGAGGTCGGTTTAGCGCATAAAGTTACACCGCCAGCGGCGTCGTCGAAAATATTTTCTACAGGACTAAAATTCATCCGCAGAAGCTGTTGGAATTTCGCGTCAATAAATCGAATATTATCAATGAGCCGCAAAACAACGAGTCCCGAATTCGCGAGGCGTTCAAGATCTGGATAGCTTGGAAAGTCTCTTAGTCCGATCATTTTGGGCCGGTAAGTTTCTGCTTTGCGGCCGGCGTCATAATTGACTTCCTCTTCACGTGGCCTCCAAAACTCGTCTTTATGGATTTCCCATGCTGATCCATTGAAAACGGGAATGTAACCTTCGGACCATTGAGGAGGTGGTGCGACCAATGTTGAAGCCCCAGGGATAATGGGGCCCCCACTTCTTGGATCAATATTAGCTTTACTTTTACCGAGATAAAATTTTTCTGTTCTGTCGAAGTGATATAGCCAAATAGTGGCGTCATGATCGCTCATTGCCAGTTCTCCAACATATAGAGACGTGTCTCCAGTAAAACACCGAGACTGTCTCGTTCCAGACTTTTCCAAGACAGTTTGCCAAAACTGGAAGACAGAAAACAATAAACTCCCACAAAATAAGGGGCGCGGCTTTTACCGCACCCCCTGTCATTTTTATGCCTGATAAAAAGGTCTGCTGAAAAGCCTTAGCCGATCAGAGCGCCGTCTTCGCGCCACACGGCGACGATGGAAGAGCGCGGTTTGCCCGCACCGTCCGGCCAGGAGCCGCCCGGGTGCTGGATGCCGACAAAGGCCGTTTTCTTGTCTTCGGACCAGCACAGGCCCGTGACTTCCGCACCGTTCGGCGCGGTGAGGAAGCGGCCGATTTCGCCGGTTTCCGTATTGCCGATAAGCATCTGGTTGTTGCCCTGACCGGCGAACTCGCCTTCGTTGCTGTCGTCGCCATCGGTTTGGATCCAGAGGAACCCGTCCGAGGAGAAGGCCATGCCGTCCGGAGAGTTGAACATGTTGCCTTCGTTGACGTTCTCGGACCCGGCATAGGCGTTGTCGTAAACGGTCGGGTTACCGGCCATGACGTAGAGATCCCATGCGAAATCACTGGCGCCGTGATCTTCACCTGCCGGTTTCCAGCGCACGATTTGACCGAAGTTGTTGGTCTCACGCGGGTTCGGGCCAGACGCCGGGGTCGCGTCGCCACCAGCGTTCGGTTTGACGCCGCGGTTCTTGTTGTTGGTCAGCGCGCAATAGGCTTCGCACTTGAGCGGGTTGGCGGCGATCCATTCCGGGCGGTCCATGGTGGTAGCCCCGACTTTGGACCCAGCCATACGGGAGAAGACGAGAATGTCTTCCATCGACATGCCGGTGGTTTCCGGGGTCAGAGCCAGCCATTCGCCGGTCAGATCGTCGTTGAACTTGGCGACATAGAGCGTGCCGTCGGCCAGAAGGCCTTCGGTGGAGCCGCCTTCGGTGTAGGTGCCGTTAGAGACGAATTTATACATGAATTCGCCGCGCTCATCGTCGCCCATGTAGACAACCACACGACCGTCAGCGGCCTGCACCATCTCAGCGTTCTCGTGTTTGAAACGGCCCAGCGCGGTGTGCTTGACCGGGGTCGAGCTCGGGTCTTTCGGATTGATCTCGGTGACCCAGCCGTGGCGATGCGGCTCGTTCGGCTCTTTCGTCAGGTCATAGCGCTCATCGAATTTCTCGTAGGCGTAACGGCCTTCGCCGCCGATGCCGTAGCGCGTGAGACCTTCGGTCACTTCATATTCGCCAGTGGCGCCGAAGTAGCCGTTGAAGTTCTCTTCACAGGTCAGGTAGGTGCCCCAGAGCGTCTTGCCGGAGCCACAGTTGTTCATGGTGCCTTTCGGGGACATGCCTTCCGGGTCGGCATTGGTTTTCACCAGAGCGGAGCCAGCCGCCGGACCGTCCATGGTCATCTGCGTCTCATGCGTGATGCGGCGGTTGTAGGGGCTGTCGAGAACAACCTCATAACCATTGCCCTTGTCTGCCACTTCCATGACGGTCACGCCTTGGAAGTTTTTCAGCATTTTCACTTCGTCCGCGGTTTGCGGCATGCCCGCAGAGGCTTCCGGAAGGTTGATTTTCGGGTTCACGTATTCGGAGTTCACGGTGATGATCTCGTGATCGCCATCGGTGAACATTTCCATACCGTCGGTATTCTCACCGAAGACGCGGTCGGATTTGGACACGTCTACGCCACCCACCGGGGAGTAAGCGGAAACCGCGTCGGAGAACAGAGCGTCGCCCCAGCGCACGAGGACTTTCCACTGGTAGCCTTCCGGCACATGGATGTCGAAATCGGTGCCGATCGGGATCGGCTTGAATTTGAAGGCCGCCCCTTCCGCACGCGCGGCCGTGGTGGAGGACATGAGGCCTGCGCCCATCGCGAGAGCGCCGGAGCCGAAGGCCAGAGCGCCACCCAAGAAACCGCGGCGGGAAATCGCACGTTCGACAACCGCGTCGAAACCGTTGTTGTCCGGGCGCGGGTCGCGCATCTCGTCAAAATCGTCCCACGACAGGTCGACGATGTCCTGATCTTTCATATCTCGCTCCATTGAGTGCGTTGCTAGAGAATCGACAAGCCACCGTTCCAGCGGAGGTGGCTTTCGTCGCATCAGGTGCCAAGCGCGGGCAACAACCGGGTGACAAAATTGTAACGCAAAGATGAAACAGACCCGAATTCATGTCTTCGTGGCGGGTGACTTAGCGTACACTATGCGTGACCAAACGAGCCGCTGATCTGACTTCGAAAGTCCCATGAGGTCGGGCACATCGCCCCGAGACCGAGCATCCCCCCTCTGAAGCGTTTCGACTTTAACTTGATCTATCACATAAAGTCGAAACGCCCGCTCCGCTTAGACGTTGCACCACGTTTCTGCTCAAACCCTGATTCAGGTTTAAGTAGAAACGCTTTAGCGGAGCCACAATCCGCAGATTTCCCCCTTTCTTTTGAAACACTCACGGGTCAAAATGCCGGCGCCGGGGAAGATACTCCCCTGAAACAAAAGGATTTCGACCGATGCTGCGTCCCCTCGCCCTCTCCGCCCTGATGACAATCACCACCCTGCCCGCGCTGGCGGAAACCTCGATCGTGACCTTCGATGATCTGGACACGTTCGAAGAGCTGCTCTCGGGATTCGGCTCCGTCGAAGCGGATGTGGACGGCGAAGGCGACCCGATGTTCCGTGGCCGGATCAGCGGCGTGCCCTACACGCTCTATTTCTACGGCTGCGAGGATCACGAGGACTGCAACAACGGCACTTTCGTGGCCTTTTTCGACGGCGACGATTATTCCACCGACGCCGAGACGATCAACGACTACAACAACGGCTACCGCTTCGGCAAAGCTTCGGTGGATGGCGACGGCGATCTGGAGATCAACTACTCCTTCGCCTTCAAGGGCGGCATCACCCGCGAGGCTTTGGACGACACGTTTGATTGGTGGCGCGTGATCGTGGAACAGGCGGAAGAGCATTTTGAGTGAGGGGATAACTGCCGCGTGCATACCGACCAGTCAGATAGAGACATGTGTCATGCGCGCGGCATTCCCAAAATAGGTCAGCCCTTTTAACATTATTTCACGCACATGCCGTGCCGCGACATTTTATTCAAGTCATGGGGTGTTTTGCGGTTGACGCCTGTTCACGCGAGTCCTAATGTCCGGCCCACGCAATGAAGCACCCGAAAGGGTAAAAGCCCCAAAAGGAAACGCCATGTCTGGCATTCTTGTACTTGTAGGGAACACGCGCATGGGCCGGTGACGGTTGACCATAATGGAACCCATGCGCCCCCGATTGAAAACCGGGGGCTTTTTTATTGCAGAAAACAAAGTGACGATGTGCAGACGGAGAACAAAATGACACGTCAGATGACCGGAGCGAAAATGGTAGTCCAAGCCCTCAAGGATCAGGGTGTGGACACGGTATTCGGGTATCCGGGGGGCGCTGTCCTTCCGATCTACGACGAGATTTTCCAACAGAACGACATCAAGCACGTTCTGGTGCGCCATGAGCAAGCCGCGCTTCATGCCGCCGAGGGCTATGCCCGCTCGACCGGCAAGGTCGGTGTTGCTCTGGTGACCTCGGGTCCGGGCGCGACCAATGCTGTGACCGGCCTGACCGACGCGCTGCTGGACAGCATTCCGATCGTCGTCATGTCCGGGCAGGTTCCGACCTTCATGATCGGCACCGACGGGTTCCAGGAAGCCGACACGGTTGGCATCACCCGTCCCTGCACCAAACACAACTGGCTGGTGAAAGACACTGACACGCTGGCGGAAACGCTGCATCAGGCATTCCACGTCGCCACTTCGGGCCGCCCGGGTCCGGTTCTGGTCGATCTGCCGAAAGACGTGCAGTTCGCCGATGGCGAGTACACCCCGCCCGCAAAAGCCAAGATGAGCCACTATAAGCCGCGCGTGAAAGCCTCCATCGAGGAGATCAACGACATCGTTGCGCTCATCGAGAAAGCGGAACGCCCGGTGTTCTACACCGGCGGCGGCGTGATCAACTCCGGCCCGGCGGCGTCCATGCTGCTGCGCGAATTGGTTGATGCGACGGGTTTCCCGATCACCTCCACCCTGATGGGGCTGGGCGCCTACCCGGCGTCTGGCAAAGGCTGGCTCGGCATGCTGGGCATGCATGGTCTCTATGAGGCCAACATGGCGATGCATGGCTGTGACCTGATGATCAACATCGGCGCGCGGTTCGACGACCGGATCACCGGCCGTATTCAGGACTTCTCGCCGAACTCCAAGAAAATCCACATCGACATCGACCCCTCCTCGATCAACAAGATCATTCACGTTGACCTGCCGGTGATCGGCGATGTTGGCCACGTCCTCGAAGACGTTCTGAAGGTCTGGAAATCGCGCGGCCGCAAGACCGCCAACACCACCGCTTGGTGGAAACAGATCGAGGAATGGAAAGCCGTCAGCTGCCTGACCTACAAGAACTCCGAGACGGTGATCAAACCGCAATACGCGCTGCAACGCTTTGAAGCGCTGACCAAAGGCATGGATCGCTATGTGACCACCGAGGTTGGCCAACACCAGATGTGGGCTGCGCAATTCCTCGGCTTTGAAGATCCGAACCGCTGGATGACCTCCGGTGGCCTCGGCACCATGGGCTATGGTTTCCCTGCCTCCATCGGCGTTCAGATGGCGCACCCGGAGAGCCTCGTCGTCAATATCGCGGGCGAAGCCTCCTGGCTGATGAACATGCAGGAAATGGGCACGGCGATGCAGTACCGCCTGCCTGTGAAACAGTTCATCCTGAACAACGAACGCCTCGGCATGGTCCGTCAGTGGCAACAATTGCTGCATGGTGAGCGTTACAGCTCGTCCTGGTCCGAAGCCCTGCCCGATTTCGTGAAACTCGCGGAAGCGTTCGGCGCCAAAGGCATTCAGTGTTCCGACCCGAAAGACCTCGATGACGCGATCATGGACATGATCAAGTACGACGGCCCGGTGATCTTCGACTGTCTCGTTGAGAAACACGAAAACTGCTTCCCGATGATCCCGTCGGGCAAGCCGCACAATGAGATGCTGCTCGGCGAAGCCTCTGTCGAGGGCGCGATCAAATCCGACGGGGCGGTTCTGGTCTGATGAAACCTTTTGCGAACTGGCTGCGCAATGCTTTGGCCGCCCTCGTGGCAACATGGGGGCTGGCCGGATAATGCGCGCACTTACACATACGATCACCACGCCTGAGCGCGCGGTTTAAGGGAGAGGAAACACATGTCTGCCCTACGCATCCAACAAGGCTCCTCGAGCCATTCCGCCTATGACCTTCGCGACTACCACGCCGAAGTCATCGAAAAGCACACCCTCGCCGTCTTGGTCGACAACGAGGCCGGGGTTCTGGCCCGTGTCATCGGTCTCTTCGCAGGCCGCGGCTATAACATCGAAAGCCTGACCGTGGCCGAGGTCGATCACGAAGGCCACAAGTCCCGCATCACCGTGGTCACCACCGGCACGCGCGACGTGATCGAACAGATCAAGGCACAGGTGGGCCGCATCGTGCCCGTCCACGAGGTGCATGACCTGACCGTTGATGGTCCCTCGATCGAGCGCGAACTGGCGCTGTTCAAGGTCGAAGGCACGGGCAACAACCGGATCGAGGCGCTGCGCCTTGCGGAAATTTTCCGCGCCAATGTCGTCGACAGCACGCTGGAAAGCTTTGTGTTCGAGATGACCGGCACGTCGGAGAAAATCGACGCCTTTGCCGAGCTGATGCGCCCTCTGGGCCTGCAGGAAACCGCCCGGACCGGCGTTGCCGCATTGGCCCGCGGTGGCAAAATCTGACGCCTGCGTCCAGCATGCATACCGACTGACAAAGGGCCCTCCGGGGCCCTTTTGCGTTGCACGATCCTGCCGCAACACACCAGTTAACTGAGCGGCGCATGTTTGTCGAAATAGCCACGAATGAGCGGCGGATAATGCGGTCGGGCGTGCAGGCCAATCTCCTTGCGGGCCGCCAACATCGCAAGCATCCCCGGCTTCAACCGCCTAAGCAGCAACGGCGAGGAAGTCATCACATCCTGTGTCGAGATCGAACTTCCGAAATAGTAATCCTCCTGACCAAGATAGCCGGGTCGGAAACCACCAAGCACCATCAGAGGTGTGTGTGTCATCGTCAGCACGAAGGAAAATCCCATCAACTGCCGGAATACCACCGCCCGGAACTTGCGCGCGGCGGCGGCATGCGGCAGTCCGAGCCGATCACTCGACGCGCGCGGCATATAGCCCTTGATCCGCATGACACCGTGCACGTCGCGGTAAAAGCCCGTCAGGGTGCAACTGATCTTTGTCGGCTCGAAATAGGACGCCCGGTAATGCAAGTATGCGCCTTCCGGGAAGTCTGCGGGCGCGATGCTCAGAGCTCCGAGATCAGAGAGCGTGCGCGCCATATCTTCGATCGCGCCATTTTGCCGCTTCCGCATCTCCTCATCGTCCAGTGGTTCGAGCAAGATGCGTGCATCGACGTCGAAATGTTTGCAGATACGATACAACACATCCGGGCGCGGGAACGCTTCGCCATTGAGATAGCGATTGTATTGCGTCCGATTGATCCCAAGATCGATGCAGAGCGCCGAAATTGACGGGGCCTTTGCCGACAACGCCCGTAGGTTCGCCCCGAACACATGGCGCAACTGCGCGGGAGACATATCTCCGGTCCGCACGGCACCCTCCTTAACCAACAACGTCCTGCAACTCCCCCCTCGCTCAGAGCGGTTTCACAGAATGAAATACTATAACGTAAGGCCAGTATGCGGGATCAAAAGCGGTATTGATACTGTTTCGCGCCAAATTTTCTTAAAACTTTTACATTTCGACGCCAAACAGCGTCAACATCGCCCTTAAATGATACAGAAAGCCGGATATTCCGAATTTCGCTCATATGATAGTTCTTAATGCTCACTCTAAATCGCATTTGAATGAGACATTAAAAATGGACGGAATAGTTCTCTGGGCAGACCCTAAAACGCATAAGGCCGTGATCTGGTGCAGTGATCATGCCGATCTCGCCTACGCCAGCGCCAACAGCCTCAAGGGCGGCGCTTTTCAAATGCCCGAAGCCGGCACCATGGTTCAATGCGAGACACGTTTGGAAGACGGCGTCCGCGTCTGCTTGAGCCTGCGCGCGGTCCAGCGTGACGTGGCCCCGGATTTGGCTCAGGCCTTGAGGGACATCACGTCAAAACCGGCGGCCTGATCCGACCCCCAAACAGCATTCGCACATGACATGAAAAAAGGGGCCCCGAAGGGCCCCTGAGGTTCGCTGATCGGGCTCCTGTTTGATACCGCCCGGTAGATTTTATGCCTGCGGCCCGATCCGCGTCTGACGTGAGCGCACCCACGCCGGAAAGGTGTCCTTGGACCCCTCGCGAGGCTTCCCGGGTCGAATGGAAAGCCCCCACCCCGTTTCGCTCGTGAGGCGAGCGAAACGTATTCTTTGAATGCCTCAGAGCGGAAGGCGAAAATCGGCCTCCACTTTTCGCGCTCTTGTGGCGGCTTCACTCGTGAGGCGAGCGAAACCTATTCTCTTCAATGCAACACCCGACCCGCAGAGCTGTTGACGGAAAACACGGCCTTACAGCCCGCCTCCCCCGCATCCCGGTAGTCCTGCACCGAATAGGTCACCGTCAGCGACGGGACGCCCAGCACGGACACCTTATCGGCACGGTCATAGGCGTCGGCCAGCGCACCGATCACGTTGCGGTCGAACTCGGCCTCAAGCGTATTGCCCCGCATGGTGACGCGATCTGCTGCGCAAAGTTGGCCTGCGATGTCGAAAACTAGGTTCATTCTTTTCCCTTACGAGCAGCCGGAGGTGGCGCCACAGGTGTTGCATTTCATGCAGGTGCCGTTGCGCACCAGCGTGTAGTTGCCGCATTCGCCGCAAGCCTCGCCCTCGTAGCCCTGCATCTTGGCCTTGGTGCGCGCGTCCATCGAAATCGACCCGGAGCTGAGCGCCGTGTCAGAGGTCGACGGTTTCGCGGAAGCCTTGGTTTCCGGCACCAGCGTCTGAAGCGCGGCCTGCGGGTCCATCGAGCCCGTCAGCGCGGTCGCACCGGAGTTGACGCCGCCCTGAAGCACCATAAGCTCTTGCGGCACGCGCTTGCGCAAGTACCCAGTCGAGGAGATATGTTTCAGCACTTCCAAGGACTTGGAAGCCGCGTTCTCCGTCACATCTTTGACGTTGGAAACGCCCTCTTCCTCACCCCGGCCAAGATCATCAAAAGATGCGCCCTGCGGTTTGACATGGGCGAGATCGGTGCGGTCGAGATAGGAAACGGCCAGCTCGCGGAAGATGTAGTCGAGGATCGAGGTCGCGTTCTTGATGCTGTCATTGCCCTGCACCATGCCCGCCGGTTCGAACTTGGTGAAGGTGAAGGCATCGACGAATTCCTCCAGCGGCACGCCGTATTGAAGACCCACGGACACGGCGATGGCGAAGTTGTTCATCATCGCCCGGAAGCCCGCGCCTTCCTTGTGCATATCGATGAAGATCTCACCCAGAGAGCCGTCTTCGTATTCGCCGGTGCGCAGATAGACCTTATGCCCGCCGACGATGGATTTTTGGGTGTAGCCCTTGCGACGGGTCGGGAGTTTTTCACGCCCGCGCGCCACTTCCTTGATCACAAGTTTCTCGACGATCTTCTCGGCCAGAACCGCGGCTTTTTCCTGCGCGGAACCGGTGGCGAGGATTTCCTCGGCCTCCTCGTCGTCCTCGATGAGGGCGGTGGCGAGCGGTTGGCTCAGTTTGGAGCCGTCGCGATAGAGCGCGTTCGCCTTGGTGCCCAAGGACCAGGACAGCTCATAAGCGTTGAGGCAATCCTCGATGGTCGCGTCGTTCGGCATGTTGATCGTCTTGGAGATCGCGCCGGAGATGAAGGACTGCGCCGCTGCCATCATGGTGATGTGGCTGTCAACAGACAGGTAACGCTTGCCCTTCTTGCCGCAGGCATTGGCACAATCGAAAACGTGGTAATGTTCTTCCTTGAGGAAGGGCGCACCTTCGAGCGTCATCGTGCCGCAAACGTGGTCATTGGCCGCGTCGATGTCTTTCTTGGTGAAGCCCAAGGAGCGCAGCAGGTCGAAAGTCGGATCGTTCAGCTTCTCTTTCGGAATGCCGAGCGTACCGGTGCAGAACTCTTCACCGAGCGTCCACTGGTTGAACACAAAGCGGATGTCGAAAGCGGAGGGCAGCGCCGCTTCGATCTTGTCGATCTGAGCTTGCCCGAACCCATGGCCGATCAGCGCGGTGTGGTTGATCCCCGGCGCATTGCCAATGGTGCCATGACCGACCGCGTAGGAGACGATCTCCTCGATCTGGCTCGACGTGTAGCCGAGTTTTTCGAGTGCCGCCGGAACCGAACGGTTGATGATCTTGAAGTAACCGCCACCGGCGAGTTTCTTGAACTTCACCAGCGCGAAGTCCGGCTCGATCCCGGTGGTGTCGCAATCCATCACCAGACCGATGGTGCCGGTCGGCGCAATCACGGAAACCTGCGCGTTGCGATAGCCGTTCTTCTCGCCAAGGGACAAAGCCTCGTCCCAAGCGGTTTTCGCCAGCGCCACAAGCTTGGCGTCCGGGCAGTTGCCGTGATCGAGCGGCACCGGTTTCACCGCCAGCCCTTCATAGCCGTTGGTCTTGCCGTAAGCCGCAGTACGGTGATTGCGAATGACGCGGAGCATATGTTCGCGGTTCTTCTCGAATTTGCCGAATGCGCCAAGCTCGCCAGCGATCTCAGCCGAGGTCGCATAGGACACACCGGTCATGATCGCGGTCAGAGCACCAGCCAGCGCACGGCCATCATCGGAATCGTAGCCCAGCCCCATGTTCATCAGCAGCCCGCCAATGTTGGCATAGCCCAGACCCAAGGTGCGGAAGTCATAGGACAATTGCGCGATTTCCTTGGACGGGAACTGCGCCATCATCACGGAGATTTCCAGCGTCAGCGTCCAGATGCGGGTCGCATGCATGTAGCTTTCCGCATCAAACTCGCCATCTTTGAGGAAAGTCAGCAGGTTCATCGAGGCAAGGTTACAGGCCGTATCATCGAGGAACATGTACTCAGAACACGGGTTCGAGCCGCGGATCTGACCGTCTTCCGGGCAGGTGTGCCAGGCGTTGATCGTGTCGTGGAACTGGATGCCCGGATCGGCACAGGCCCATGCCGCGTGGCCGACCTGCTCCCAAAGCTCGCGGGCATTCACAACTTTCGAAACTTTGCCATCGGTGCGGCGCAGGAGCTCCCATTCCGCATCGTCTTTCACGGCCTTGAGGAACGCGTCGGTGACGCGCACGGAGTTGTTGGAGTTCTGACCGGAGACCGACGCGTATGCCTCTGAATCCCAGTCGGTGTCATAGGTTGGGAATTCGATGCTCGAATACCCCTGTTTCGCGTAGTCCAGAACCCGTTTGACATAGGTCTCCGGGATCGCCACCTGTTTCGCGCCCTTGATGGCCGCTTTCAGGGCAGTGTTTTTCTTCGGATCAAAGGCGTCGGCCTCGGTGCCGTCCCAAGTTCCGATGGCATCGAAAATCTCATTGAGCTGGCGTTCATGCATCTTGGAGCCCGCGACGATGGACGCCACTTTCTGCTCTTCGATGACTTTCCAGTTGATGAACTCTTCGATGTCCGGGTGATCCATATCGCAGATCACCATCTTCGCTGCTCGACGGGTCGTGCCGCCCGATTTGATCGCACCAGCGGCACGATCACCAATTTTCAGAAAGCCCATGAGGCCGGAGGACTTACCGCCACCCGACAGGGACTCATTGGCCGCGCGCAGGGACGAAAAGTTCGTCCCGGTGCCGGAGCCGTATTTGAACAGGCGCGCTTCACGCACCCAGAGGTCCATGATCCCGCCTTCCTGAACCAGATCGTCGGCGACGGACTGGATGAAACAGGCATGCGGCTGCGGGTGTTCATAGGCAGAGGCGGAGCGGGTCAACTCACCCGTGGCGTAATCCACGTAGTAGTGCCCCTGCCCCGGACCATCGATGCCGTAAGCCCAATGCAGACCAGTGTTGAACCATTGCGGAGAGTTCGGCGCGCCCATCTGAGCGGCCAGCATGAAGCGCATTTCGTCGTAATAGGCTTGGGCGTCGTCCTCGGAAGAGAAATAGCCGCCCTTCCAGCCCCAATAGGCCCAAGCGCCTGCGAGACGATCGAACACTTGCTTAGCGGAAGACTCGCCGCCGAAACGCTCGTCTTCGGGAAGTTGCGCGAGCTTTGCCTCATCGGGAACGGAGCGCCACAAGAAAGACGGCACACCCTTTTCGCGAACTTTCTTCACCGCTGCGGGGACGCCCGCCTTGCGGAAGTATTTCTGCGCGATGACATCGGACGCCACCTGAGACCACTTGCTCGGCACCTCGCAATCGTCGAGGTGGAACACGATCGTCCCGTCCGGGTTTCGGATTTCCGAACTGGTCTTGGTGAAGTCCAGCTCCGAGTAAGCGTCCTTGCCTGCCGTCGTAAATTTCCGTTCGATTTTCATGTCTGCCCCGACCAAATCTCTTTGTGGTCTTCAACGCGGATCTTTGCCCGACCGACCACAGTTCCCGTTTACGTCCTGCTCAGTTCACCATTCCGATGACGGGCACACACCCGTATCCCGGTCTGTTCGACCCACAGCCCCGAGATGAGCATCCCCGCGCTGTCGCCGTCCGGCGCACGCCCTACATCTGGTGGTCTGAGGGGGTGAAGAACGTCTCGGCGCAGAAGGCAAAGCGATCGCAGCCCGGTCCCAACGCATGGAGCCGGTCGGCAGGAGATTCGCCTTCGTGCATCGGTCTGGTCGCCGCAGTCATATCCGTGTTTCATTTCGTCCGTTTGAGCGGAAACAAGGCATATTCGCCTCAAAGCCGCACGGCGCTCTATCGGATATGTTCCCCGGAACCCTTGTCCCTCACCGCTCAGGACCAACTAAATGTAGTGTGTCATCCATCCGGCCTACACAATGTGCAGCGGGTTCACCCCGATGGTCAACGCAATTTTTACCCATTTTTCTGGCAAAATTCCGTTGACGGATTTTGCCCACAGGCCCCCTCGATTCGTCTCTTCGAGAACAAACCATTTTTCTTTTGTTTCCCATGGGTTTCACGAAAAACGTTAAGAAATTAAGCGAGCGTTTGTGGATAACTCGGAAGACGCTGTGGACCATCAAGGAGACGCCCTCTCGCCTATCCTGCTTAATCCCTCAGCACACTACATCTAGTGGACCAAAACTTGTTCGCAGACGCGGCAAGAACCAGATTTTACACGAAAATGGCCGAAAATTTACAATCTTAGAGAGAATTTCGCACAGATACACTCGCAAGACGCGTACGCAATGCCTCACTCAGAAAGCCCGAATCATTTTTGTGACATTGGCGCAGGAACTGGCTTCAGATCGATGAGCGCTGTCCCATCGAGGCAATCCAACCCCGCGACCAAAAGCGCCTCCTCCTCAATGGCCAAGACTTTCACCCGCGAAAGCGCAATGGGATTGGGCCGATGGGGCGAGCGCATCGCGAAGACACCACAGTGCACCCCGTCATGCGGGCGCACAGATTGCAACACATCACGCGGCGCACGGTCGAACCAATAGAGCACATCGACCTCTGAGGCCTTGAGCCCCTTCAGCCCCGGCACATATTGAGGATCAAGTTCAATACGCGCCTCCTGCCCTGCCCGCCCCGGCCCCTTTGGGAAATCCGAAAGTGTCTTATAAGGGGTTCGTATCTGCCCAATGGGTGTCAGAGTGATGTCTGCGGTGCTGGGGTCGACCATGAGGATCTCCTTTTCTCATTAGCTAGAACGAATTGCCCGTGACAACGTCAGACAAAAGGACGCAGCCCCTCCCCAGCGACACCCCAGCCTCTTCGCAGCGTCACAACGGACACGCAAAGGACTAACGCATTTCCCTTCAGTCCATTTGCGCCCTGAAAGCCCCTGTCTTGTTCCTCTCCAAAGGGAAAAGGCGGCGCATCCGTTCGATGCGCCGCCTTTTCTTTTCAGAATGTCCGTCCGGATCAGAATTCAAAATTCACCGAAAGCTGTAGCGAGTGACTCTCATAGTCATCGCCAAACGCACCGTGGTAACCGCCGCGCAAAGTGACCGGGTTCCCGGAATAGCCGCCGAGAACCGTGGACATGCCAAGCTCCAGATCAATCCATTGATCGTCGAAACCATCGACGGGAACCGTTGTCGCCGGAAGACCAATGAAGCCGGTTTCGACCATCTGATCATCGCCGGAGGCGCTTGTCAGCGCAAGCGCACCGGTCAGCATCGTATGCTGTTTGCTTTGTGGCAGAGCGTATTCGCCCGTGATGCCCACAGAGGCGATGACGACTGTTCCGTCCTGATCACCGATCGCAAGGTTCCATGCGCCAGCGCCGGTTTCCTCGAACCCGTCAACCTTCTGACTGTAGTACTCAAATGAAGCGCGCGGCCCGTAGGACAAAGCCCCGTGTTGGAACATGTATTTGGCGTTCAGCGCGGCGAAGATCTGCGCCCCATCCGTCTCACCCGATGCTGTCTCACCCATGACGTTGCGAGAGCTGTCGAAGGACAGATCCTGATAGCCGAGCATCGCGGTCACGCTGCCGCCCTCGCCAAAGGCCTTGCGCCCGAAAAGTGCGACTGACAGAGCGTCCGCATCGACGGACCCGAGGCCCGCCAGCGCATCGGCAGAGCCGCTGCCGCCACCGATCATGACACCAAAGGACAGTGTCGGATCAAGGCGCCATTCGACACCGGCGGAGAACGCATAGCTGTCGATATCGTAACCCGTACCGTTGACCGTGCTGTCATAGCTGGCCGTTCCGCCTTGCGCCGTCACAAAGCCGAAAGCGTTGTCGCTCAACGACCAGCCGTTGGGGAGCCCCTTGGTCGAAAGCGTTGCGCCAGCGTCCCCGAAGGTGACCCCGCCTTCCGGCAAAGCCCCCGTCATGGAGCGGCCGAGTTCGTAGGACAGCGATCCGTAGCTCCCGAGGAAGGCAAAGCCGACGCTTTCCAGAGCTGCGAGCTGTTCGGCTTCTGTAGGACTTTCCGAAATTTCGTCAATCGCGGCGGAGTAGTCATCCTTATTGCCAATGTTGAGATAGGGCACATTCGCCGCGGCATCGAGCATACCGGCAATCTTGAATTGGTATTCACTGTAGGTCTCTGTCACGATCTCGGCGAAAGTCGGAGTGAGGCTCAAAGTAACCAAATTGCCGTCTACATCAGCAAGCTCGATGACGAAGTTGAGGTTCATATTGCGCAGGTCTTCGATGGGATCGACTTCGAAAAGCCCGTTTGCTTCAAGTGCGGCAACGACCTCATCCGGCACGGGGTCTCCGGCGACATAGCTGATGTCAAAACCAAGTTCGCTTTTGACATAGCCGACGATATCGTCATTGACCGCACCATAGACCCAAGAGCCCGCACTCACGTTATACCAAGCAATCAGCGCCGCTTCGTCTGCATCGGCTTCATAGTCTGTGATATCGAAGAAGACCCCGTCCGGCACCATGCTGTCGTCAAGAAACGCATCACCGAACAATTCGGTGTATGCCTCAAGCGTGAAGACCCCCAGATCAATCTGGGTGTCTCCCAGTGTCGTGGTCATGACAGCTTTCGAACCAGCTGCGAAGAAACCGGAATCAGACTCGTTGCCACCATTTCCAAACAAACCATCGGGCAGGTTGAAGGGGCCGTAATAATCGGTATTGAATGTGGCTCCGTCTCCACCGTCAATCAAGATCGTGAAACCGGTGATCCGCGCGCCCGTCAAGTTTGAGGTTTTTCCGTAGAAAAAGTAATCCGTTGTGCCGTCCGTATCGTTAGTACTCAAGCTCAATTCGATACCGGACGGGCCGGTCAGGTGTGTCTTGATGCGTTTCCCCGCCCCAGGCTCGGCAGCGCAGCCGTCCTCAATTGACGCCATCAGACAGTTCACCAAATCACTTGGACTGCTATACGTTCCACCGCTCGCGGTCTCATCATTGGTCTCCGCCTTGACGCCGGGTTCCTCGACACCTTCAGCGGGGTCAACAAAGACATAGCCGTCACCCGTGACGTCAACCAAAGGAGACTCATCGAATGTATCTGCCAAAATGGGCGTTCCAATAAATGCCAAAATGGCAATCGGAGCACAGGTGTAAGATTTGATAGATTTTAGCTGCATATCGTCCCCCCCAGGGATGCTCCCCAAAACGGGGATTAGCTTGAGATTGAATGGCTCTGGCTACCGCACAGTCACAATCATATATGAATGTATATTTTCATTGTCATATTTGATCTGGATACAAAACAGTGTTTTTCCTGTGCCTCGTTGCACAAATACAACCACGACTTTCTGCACAAATGAGGTACACCACACTCAAAGCAGAACCTTTTTTTCACAGAGATGCACTGTCACTTAGAGACGAACGAGCCTTCACGAAGCCCCCATTTCAGGGCTTCAAGATTGTTTCAATGTCCAAATGACCCAATCCCAAAAATCACCCCTTAAGGCATTGTTAAAATGCGTTTTTCGAAAAACTTGAGGCACTACGCGTAAATTCGGAGCGCCAAACTCATAAGGCAGTTCTGCGCAGGAATTCGGCTTTGCAAAACCCACCACGCGGAAATCAGACATTTATTGCTTCGTACTGACAGGGGGAAGTGGATGAAGGGCGCCGTATGGACGATTAACGCCGGTTGCATTCATCAGCGCCACGGACCGCTTTACGGTTGGCCCATTGCTGTCCGCAATTCACGTTCGCGCGGCAAGAGATCCGCAACATCGACCCAACCGCCGCGCTCACTCAGGGCGAGTTCAGCGAAGGCATCCACAATCGCGTTTCGGACCATCGCATCGGCCTCCAGACGTAATGGACTTGGATGCTCCTTGGCCCAGCTAATCGTCGGATTGGAGTTCACCTCATAAATCTGTGGGCGTCCTCCGACCATTGAGAAGTCAATCCGGCCGAATTCAAGCCCGGCAAGGTCGAATACTTTACGCATGATCTTCTCATACGGATATACCCGATGTTCTTCGAGATCTGCCAAGTAATCTTTTTCTGACGCCGCACCGATTTGGCCGTGCTTGGCCACCCATTCTGAATCGCTCACAGTCAATGCCCGGATCATTCTGCCCGCGATGCCTTGGCATGCGTGCTTGCGATAAGCCCCACTTTCCGGCACAGGTTCAGCGCAGAATTCGACAAAGACAAGGTCACTGAGAACGCGGCCGTTCCGAAGTGCAAGCTCAAGCGCCGCAGCGGCTGCCTCTGGGGATGAGAGCAATTCGCTTTCTACGCCCCGGTGAGCCGCGATGGTGCGTAGAAAAACTGGAAACCGATCAGGCATTTCCCCCTCTGCGGGTACCCAGCAGGTGAAATCATTGATCCCCTCACGATACAGACGTTTCAGAAGGGCGGCGCGCGGCACAAAACGTCGAGGGTCGTTGATGGCGGTGAGGCCCGTGTCTTTTATGCGATCATAAAACCGTCCCGCGACCTCCAGTTGCCAGGGATGCAGCCTGTCGAAATCGGTCAGGATATAACTTGCACGCGGCAGGCGTCTGGCAGAGAAGAGGTGGTTGTAGGACCAGCGTTCGTGCCAAATACCTGTCTCGCGCAACGACGTGGCGACCTGGCTGAGCGTTTTACGTTTGCCGATCGTCGTCACGGATATGACCAGAGGAACCGCCGCAGGTCTGCGCACACGTTCGGACATTTCCTCCATCAGCTGATATTTTTTCCTGATCCGTTTGACAGCTCGGCGCATTTGGTGTTTTTTCTCTTTGGTAAAGAGTTTTTAGGGAACATAAATCATGAATTCAATCAAGCTTGATCACAGCAAACTTCTCGGTTTTCGGCTCTTGGGGCAAGGTGACGCCCCCAGTGCCACGATTGGGGGCAAGGCTGGCCAAAAGGTCGGCCTCAAAGCTGGCCTGAAGCTTGGCCTCAAGGCTGGTCTTAAGGCAGGTCTCAAGTCTTCGACCTGAGACTAACATGCGGGTCTTCAACCGTTAATACAGCCGATGTCGCATAAAAGATGCGAAATAACTGTTTGTTTCGTTCAGAAAGATTGATGCGACAATGAGTGATCCTCTTCAAAACATAAGCGAACTTGAGCGCTTTTTTCCATCGCGTGCCCGTGGTCATGCGGTGGATGATCATATGCATACAGAGCTTGCCGCCAGCCTCGTGCATCTCAGTGCGGCAACTGCTGAAAGCATGAAGGGAATTTCTGAACGCATAGGCGCGGTGGCAAGGGCTGTGTCGGCAGGTAAGCGTATGAGGCCAGAAGCCTTTCGCGCCTATTACGGTCTCGTGCCCGCGCTGCTCAATGGGCAAGAGCAGGAGATCGAGGCATGCCTTACCCGTCTGGAAGGACTTTCAGAGCGCGCACCGGGCCTGCTCATCCAGCATTTTGGCCAACCGGACGCAGAAGTCTTGAGCCGCGACCTCATTGACGACGGGATGGAACTCGCCCCGATTTCTGACACGAAGGCAGCGGATTTCTCTGGGATTCTCGGTGAGGGGCTGGATCTTATGCAGCGCGCCCTGCCCGATCTCTTTGGAGAGATTGATGCCATTGTGTACGAGGTACTGCTGGCACAGGCCCCTGAAAACATGAAGATGGAGTTCGACGGTGCCTCGCACTACCAGTTCTGGGGGCTCCTGATGCTCAACCCCAAACATCACAAGACACCTATGGCTGTTGTCGAGGTGCTTGCCCATGAGGCGGCGCATTCATTGCTTTTTGGTCTGACGATTGAAGAGCCTCTGGTCTTTAATCCAGACGATGACCTTTATCCATCGCCGCTGCGGGTCGATCCCCGCCCGATGGACGGCATCTATCACGCGACCTTTGTCTCCGCGCGCATGGCCTGGGCAATGGAACACCTCGCCGCTTCTGGCCTGTTGTCGGCGGACCAGTGTAATGAGGCGCGAGACGCCGCAGCGCACGATCGTGAAAATTTCTCCAAAGGGTTTGGCGTAATTGAGCAGTATGGCCGTCTGAGCGATACTGGCGACCGGGTGCTGAATGCTGCGCGGGAGTGGATCGCAGAGCTCAATTAATCCTGCAACGACCGTATCATTGAGATACTTCTCCACATGACCCAGCTTATGGTTCTGCCCAGAGCCCCGAGCGATCATCGCTGCTTCGAGCATGAGGGGCACCTGTGGAGCGCGAGAGTCCATTGCCATTTCATCACGTCTTTTAAGCGCCCCCAGTGCGAGGGTATTAACACCTTGTATTATATGTGTAATTATTGGTTACGGGAGGATGGATAAGACGCAACCTACCGCAACCGAGGTGCTATGTCTGAAAGCTCTCAAAGTTATGCTTATCCAAGGTCAATTTGAACCCCACGGTTCCAATGAAACAACAAGAGGGCCCTCCCCCGCTGCGCGCACATGACTTATTTAGGTCTATTTTGTTGAAAAACTCTCGCTTGATCGAAGGGCCGTCGGCTGTTTCAATTCCAGCACAGGGACGGGAGGATCGGCCATGATGGGTCCGAGGCAGGAAGCGCAGGCATCGCTGTTTTACGAGTTCTCGCTGGAGGACCATGTCCCGCAGAACCACCTGCTTCGCTCCATCGACCGGTTCGTGGACCTGTCCGGCATCCGCAGCGACCTCGCCGATTTCTACAGTCACACGGGGTGCCCGTCCGTCGATCCTGAGCTGCTGATCCGGATGCTACTGGTGGGCTATTGCTGCGGCATCCGGTCAGAGCGGCGGCTCTGCGAGGAGGTGCATCTCAACCTCGCCTATCGCTGGTTCTGCCGTCTCGATCTCAGCGATCGCGTCCCTGACCACTCGATCTTTTCCAAGAACCGGCACGGCCGTTGATGCGAGCCTCATCGAAGCCGATGCCAACAAGCAGAACTCGACCCCGGAGGAAGATTGGGACCCGGCACAGGTCGATCCCGCGGATACCCCGCGGGTCGTTCGCGAGTATCTCGACACCCTCGATGAAGCCGCCTTCGGCGCAGCCAGTGAGGTCCAGCCGAAGTTCACCTCCCACTCAGACCCGGCGAGCCAATGGACCGCCGCGCGTAAGGGTGAGCCAATGGAACGCCAATGGTCCGAGAGACATTGGCGAACGCATTCTTCAGCTCTTCCGACAATTATCTGATCGACACCGATCATGGCGTCATCCTTGATGTCGAGGCGACCCGCTCCATCCGGCAAGCCGAGGTCGGATCGACGAAGACCATGCTTACCCGTGTCAAAGACCGGTTCGATCTGCACCCCGAGCGTTTGATCGCAGACACAGCTTACGGATCAGGCCCAATGCTGGGTTGGCTGGTTGAGCGTGAGATTGCGCCGCATATTCCCGTCATCGACAAGGCGTGGCGCAGCGACGGCACTTGGTCACGCGCGGAGTTCGAATGGGACGCGGAGAATGATCAGTATATCTGTCCCGAAGGTCACGAACTGAAGCAGTTCCGGCGAAACTACTCCGACCCGAACCGAGGTCCGACCGGCAAAGGCACAGCCCGCTATCGAGCTTTGAAGGAGGTTTGCCAAACCTGTCCATCGAAACCAACTTGCTGCCCGAATACAGATGCCCGCAAAATCACCCGCGAAGAACATGAAGACGCCCGCCAAGTTGCCCGTGATATCGCCAAAACCCACCAATACGAAATCTCGATGAAGCTGCGAAAGAAGGTCGAGATGCTTTTTGCCCATCTCAAACGAATTCTTGGTCTGAACAGGCTCCGATTACGTGGTGCATGTGGCGCAAACGACGTTCACTTCGGGCTTACGCGGCCCCACCGGGGCCACGGTCCCGGTTCACTCCTCCTCGCAGCAAACGCCCAAAACCTCCGAAAACTGGCCAAGATCTTTCCTGCGCCGCAGCAACCGCGAAAAGCCTGAGAGGAAAAGCGCTCGCGACGAATTTGTAAGTGCCATTTCTGCATTCGCAAACATTAGTTTTTCAACAGAATCCGGACGAAAAAGGTAATTGGGCCCGACATATCAGTACACTGACCCTCCCGAAAAATCAGTATCGGCACTGTTCCTCAAACTGGGTCTTGTACACCTGCTATATCCACGGTGCCGAAGACACGCCCCGTGGGGGAGCCTGTGGGGGAGCCGCCGGCAGGTTCTTCGGAGACGCCCAAGGTGAGTGTGCCGCGCACAGCGGCGATCTCTGGCGGCAGGGCGAGACGGATACTTTCACCCGCGGCCCACAATCCAACCGATTGCGCAGGCTCATTCGGCCCATGGGCCCAGACTTGCAGGATGCGGCCCTCGGGTGCGGCGCCCAAGGTGCGAGTCAGGATAACTTCCTGGAGGGTCTTGTCGACCACGGCAACCACACGAAAATCCCCGATCTCGGAGGCAATCTCGGCTGTGTAGAGCGGGCCTGTGCTTTGCGGTGCGCGCATCGGGAAGACGGCAAGTGCGAGCAGCAGCGCGGCGGTCACGGCTCCGCCAGCCAGTGCCTGCCAAATCCCGAGCCGCTGCCACAACGGCGGTTTCACGGTATCGGGAAAGAGGTCGGCCATCAGCGCGACCTTGACGGATGCAGGGGCATCAACGGGCGGCAGGTCGGCCATACGAGCCAATTGAGCCTCCCAGCCATGCACCCGCGCGGCGAATGACTGGTCTGTGGCGGCACGCGTCCGAGCATCTGTCATAGCCTCGCCCTCAAGCAATCCGAGGGCCAGTTCTGCGGCCAGCATGTCGTCGTCAAACGTCTCGCTCATTACTCCATACACTCCCTCAATGCGATCAACCCGCGCCGCAGCCATGTACGCATCGTGTTCAGTGGCACCTTTGCCGCTGCCGCGAGGTCCGCATAACTGCGCCCGTCGAGGTAAGCCCCCGTGATCGCGATGCGGCGCTCGGTGGGCAAGGTGTCGAGGCATTCGACAATGCGGCCCGCCTCTGACGCGGCGATAGCCCTCTGTTCAGGGGTTTGGACCGAAGACGCCAGCGTCTCCGAGTAGGCCCCGACATCGGCGTGACTGCGCCGTGCCCTGAGGCGGTCAATCGCGGTGTTGCGCGCAATGGTGATCAGCCACGTCATCGGCGAATGGCCCGTCACTTTGAAGCGGTCCGCGTTCCCCCAGATTTTAACATAGGTATCGTGCATGGCGTCCTCTGCCGCGTGGCGATCCCCCAAGACACGCAGCGAGACGGCGAAAAGTTTCGCTTGAGTGAGATCGTAGAGATCGGAGAGGGCAGCCCGCTCTCCCAAGGACACACGGACAATCAGCGCCTCTATCCGCTCGCGAGGCTCACTGGTCTGCGTTTGTGTCGCGTGCTCGCCCATACGCCCCTCTAAAAAAAAATTGGCAGCGCTGAAACTCTCGCCCCGATACGCCCGTGGTTAAGAGTGATTGATCCGCAAAACACGGCTCAACGCAAGCCAATAGACAGGAAGGACCCCACAATGACCACTCTGAAATTTGCCCTCACCGCCGCCACACTGGCTACCACCGCCCCCGCTTTCGCCATGCACCATGCTGGCACCATGGGCTATGCGCTCGCCGAAGACGGCAAAACACTGGTAACCATGGCCGATATCGCCACCCCGGGCGAAGTCATGACCTACGATCTGGACATGCCCCTTCGTGCCATCGCCTATCGTCCCGTGACAGGACAGCTGATCGGTTATGCCGATGGCATGGTCTATGAGGTGGACCCGATGACAGGCGCTCTGACCGATCTCGGCGCAATGTTTATGGATGACGCAATGATTGGCGAGGGCGCAGTCGCCTTCGACTTTAACAACCAGATTGACGCCGTGCGCGCTGTTGGCGCCGATGGCGCGAACCTCGTCTACTTCCCCGATGGCTTCGGCGATGGCGATGAGCGCGCAAACTCCGTGCGCCGTTTCACCGATACCTTTTACGCCGAAGGGGACATGAGCAAAGGCGTCGATCCGCTGATCTTTGCCAATGCATACACCAACGCGATCAACGGCATGACGGCCTCCTCCACCGCGCAATACGCGATTGATGCGCGCGCAAATGCGCTTGTGACGCTGGCCAACAACGCGGGTGAGCTGGCCACTGTCGGCTATCTGACCATCGACGGCGAGGCCGTGGACGTGGTCGACTGGGGCGGGTTTGATATCGTGTCGCCCGAGGAAGGCATGGACCACGCCTTTGCCATCCTTCAGCTGGACGGCGAAAGCTCCGCAAGCCTCTACTCCGTTGACCTGTCATCGGGAGCGTTGATGATGATCGGCGATCTGGGCATGGGCGGATTCACGGGCTTTGCGGCCTCGAAAGGTATGTAAACTCTGGCGCGACCCATCCTCATATTCACAAGATTTAACATGCGCCCCGGTCTAAAGAGCGGGGCGTGATTTATTGGTCCTCGTTGCTCAATTAGAATTGGCTTGGCACGAACGTCCGCAACGGGCCGAATGCGCCGATGTCGCTTGAGAAGCGAGAACCAGATATTGGCTGCATCTCCTATAAGTCATCATAATACTTATCTGTCTTATCACCCTGGAGGGCATCAATGCTTTCCGACGGATCTGAAATTGCCTGTTCGTGAATTTATGAATTCTGAAAATTATCTGCGGCCCGCTCCCTAGGGGCTGACGATGGCACAGGGAATTATTCTGCGGGAATTCTGACATAAACTTCCCCTCCCGCAAAAATAGTCGGGATGTTGTATTGCCCCAAATTTGAATTCGAAAAGAGACGCCCCATGCGTAGCGTCTGAGGTCAACAAAACTTTTGATGTGTTCGATCTAAAAATGAGGAAAAACAGTGAAGACGATTACTCTCTCCGCCGCATTGGTTTTTGTCGCCGGCGTGGCTCATGCGGGGCAATATTGCCAGCTTGATGGGACCGAAATGTTCTCTTGTACCTTTAATGGTGGCTCCAAAGCGGTCGAGCTTTGCGATGCGATTTGGGAAGACGGCGATATGGCGTCCTACGGTTTTTTCAAATCGAATGGGGAAGTGGAAAAAGAGATCGTGGAGGAAAAGGTGACGCTGTTTTATACGCCATGGAACGGCATGGGCTCATATGTGAGTGAATCCGTAACCTTTCATGCGGATGGCGGCTATGCCTATGAGGTCTGGTCCGGTGGCGAACAGTCTGCGGATGCTGATCTTGAAGGGGGGATCAACGTCATGCAAAACAATGATGTGATCGCGACCCTGTCCTGCGATCCGGGCTCTGTCATCTCTGATCTTGGCACGTTGATCGAAATGATCGACCTAACACAAGTCTCTCCGTAAGAGGCTTCTTGAGATGCATAAATCCATTCTGATGGCGGCCATCACCTTTTTGGCGGCGAGTATGGCACAGAGCGCGGTGGCACAATCCGTGTGCGAGGGCGAGGTCGTATTTCAATGTGCGACCGATGCCGATGCCCGCGAACAGATCACCGTCTGCGCGCAAGCGGACAGCTATAGACTTGTCCGCCATGCGCTTGAGACAGGCGAGCCATTTTACGACACACCGCTGATCGCGGAGGCCTCAAGCACTTGGTTCAACTGGCAGGAAGGCGACGAGCTTCGCATCGAATTGGGATTCTGGAGCACGGATTTGGGCGAAGCTTTGACGCTCCATGCGAATTTGCCCTGGGATGATCAGGAAGAAGCCGTTTCAGAAGATGGCACCGCAGAGATGTGGTTGCAATCCGCAGATTGGCGCCACGAGATCGACCAGATTGTGTGCCTGTCGCAAACGGTCTATGCCGATACAGAGGCGCTTTGGGCACCACTCGATGCGCGCGGACCTGTCGGCCTGTTCTTCTCGCAAGATGTCGTGGTCCCGGAGCCAAATGCAGTTGGCGTCGCGCAAGTGACAACAGTTCCGTCTGTGTCTGAGGGGCTTCCGGTCTATGCTTCCGCCCGCCCGACCGCTGCGACCCCCGTCTGGTGGCAGCTCTACAAGGGCTACACGGTCGACGTCATTGCGCGCGAGGAAGGTTTCATCGCCGTCGCGATCCCGACCAATGGCGTCGCTTCCTGCCTCATCCGCCCCGAACAACTTTATGCCCCCTATCACGGCCCCTGTGCGACAGGCTGGGTCGATGGCACCTATCTTGAACGCATGCAATGATGTGAAATATGGAACCGTCCACGGTCTTCTCTTTCTATGAAAGCTAAACTTTGCGAACGGCTGCTTTGGGCCGTTAGTAACGTCTGTTACTTTCGGCCCTAACCAGCTTTTCGCCGACAGGTCCACCGCTGCGATGCAACTTCTCGGAAACGGTCATTCAAAGCGTCGCATAGCATGCCCTAGAAGCCCAAGGTCAGCTGCGCGGGACAAAGTTGCCGTTCCGGAAGAGCAATCGCACGACTACTCTTGTCTCTCTGCTGGCTGGTCAGCCGTAGGGCTTGGTTCTTTGAATGCCAAAAAAATAACACAGTGGGGCCGTACCAAATTAACACAGGCCAAAGGTGCTGAGAAAGACCAAACATTTCAGGATAAGCAATTGACCAAAGAAATTGACGTTGACGGGGCGAACCAGGTCCCCGGTCCGACTCTAACCAGAATGCATCATAGTCCATGTTCGGTTTGGCGCGCAGAGATCAAACCAAATGAGAGCGAACGCGGGTATGCCCTTGATGTCCGTATTTTCGATGTAGGAAGACCGTCGACAAGGTTGCGCGCCGCGTTTTCCAGCCAGGTCGCTAGCGTCACTCTTAGAGATGACCTGCCTATGTTGGAGGCTTTGGTAAATTCAGTGATCGATGCGCTGGCTACAGATGGTCATGCTCCTCACGGGTCCAAACTGAACGACTTGTGGGCCGCAGAACGCGCGCGGCTAGAGGCTCGATGGCAGGAAATTGAGGGGATGGACGTATCGTTGGACGAGGTCGTGCTGGGGACAACACACAATTTGGCAAGCCCTGCCTTAGTCTACCGCTCAACCTCGATGCGGAGAAAATACAACCGTTACGTCAGGGACGACATTTGGGGTGTTTTCTGGGACGCCAGTGGCAAACCTGACAGCGTCGACCGCCATTCAGGCATGACGTTCCAGCCCCTAACTCAGGAAAATCTGGCTACGGTTTCGGTCCTAAGCGGTCACGAAAAACTTGAACTCCTTGCCGACTCGGGGCGCGCGACTTTGAACCGTTTGCGCCGGTTGTTCGAGGAAATGAGGCTGTTTAACGCTAGCTCTTTAAAGGCTGTTGATTTGGATGACGCCTTCGCGTTGAACAACGAAATTTATTTCACGAATGGTCGCTACAGCAGTTTCCATGCGGGTAGAAGGCAGAAAAATTCAAACCTAATTGTTCGTTTGGAGGATGACAAGGCCGGCATATGGCTGGACACGAGCAAAACTGGAATGATCCAACTCGGTCGAAATGTCACGAGTGACAAGCGCTTCAAGTCGAAGGCGGCTTTAGATGAATGGGTACGTTCACTTATTGAATTGATCCTTGCCTACGATCCTGATCTTTCGGATGAATTCTTATCGGGTTTGAAACTTGGAGCGTTTGATCCGAAACACCCTTTACTCAAGGGACTATTCGTTCCTCCGAAACATCACTCTCTGATCGGAACAATATTGGGCAAGCCCTATGAGGCGGCTAAGGCTTCGGCAGAACGCTTTGCGGCTCGAAACGTTAAAAAGGCTGAGAAAGCTGAGGCAGCGAACGACCTTGCCAAAGAGATTGCAGACGGCGCTATATTTGGAAAGATCGAGTTCTCACGTTGGGGTGACCTTAGCGCTCTATACGGTGGCAAATTCCAAGGGACGAAACTTTGGCGAGTGCGGACGCGTCCGGCGCCGTCCAATCGGCGAATGCGCGAAATGGCGTCATTTACAGGGGGCAAGCCCCGCCCATTGACCCCGAAGCAAATGTCGCGCCTTCCTTTGCTCACGAAACCAAATGCACTCGCGAGACTAAGTGATGCTGCATTGGGGGGTGACGATCGCGATGTCATCGAAGCGGCCTACCGGTTGTCCTTTGACCTGCCTGGCGAGGCCCGAAATCCGATCTTGGAAGCCGAGGCTCAAGTCAATGTCACGCCTTCTCAGGACCAGACATGGGCCTTGCGCACAACGGTCTTGGATTTTGAGAATACAACGCTTTTGGGCCTATCGGTGTGCTTCCCAAGACGGGATAGTTATAACGATTATCACAAGACTGGCGCGGGATTTTGTATCATGATGCATGACGGTCAGGGGTACTCCTGGGCAAGGCCAGCAATTTACAACAATGGGTATCAGGCCCCTTCACACCACCATGACGTAATCCTTCATGTCCTTCAGAAGAAGGTCGAGCAAGACACATTGACGACAGAGGTATTCCGGACCAGGTGGTCACAGCTTGTGAAAGAATACCGTTAAATCATGGCTGTGAACGCAATGACTGTGCCTGCCGGGCGGGCGCTCAAGGTTCTGAAGTCCGGCTGGAACATGCAAGTCGACAATGGACAGCATATGTCCTGGATGCTGCATGGCCCTCCCGGCGTTGGGAAAACTCAAATTGCTGAGGCAATGGCCCGGCATATTGGCGGGCCATTGTACGATATTCGCCTCACGCAAATTGACACAGCTGATTTGCGTGGGCTTCCTTATTATGACCACGATACCCTGACCACAAAATGGTATCGTCCCGAGGATTTACCACGGGAGCCGCGCCCTTCGGTTCTATTTCTTGACGAGCTGACGTCGGCAGCCCCCATGCTACAGCCGACCGTCTATGGCCTGCTGCAAGAAAGGCGCGTTGGGATGCACCGCATTCCGGAAGACACGTTCATTATGGCCGCTGGAAATCGGGTCGAGGATGGTGCCGTAGCCTATGAAATGGGCACGGCTCTTGCCGACAGGTTGGTGCATCTCATTGTCGAGGCGGACCCAACGGATTGGCTCGAGAGTTACGCCATTCCGCAGGGCTTCCACCCTTCCGTGACGGCTTTTATCAAGACCCGACCCGACAGGCTGGAAACGCTGGCCGCGTCCATCACTGCCGATCATCTTATTGCGGCGACGCCGCGATCTTGGGAACGCGTCAGCCACATCATGCAGCACGTCAATGATCGCGACACAAGGATGGTGATGATCTCTGGTCTTGTGGGCACCGCAGTCGCGGCTGAGTTCATTCGAATGGCCGAGGATATTGAGGCGAATGTCGATGTTGTCAGGTTGCTCAGCACGCCACAGCACGAGCGCCCCGCGTTGTATCCAGCTTCGCTTCACGGTCTAAACGCCGTCATTTTCGGAATCGCCGCTGTCGCAAATGCCGACAACATTGACGCTGCAATAGAATGCATCTTGGGTATCGCCGAACTTGAAGGCGCGGGAAAGCGTGGGGGGCAATTCGCCGCACTGCCTTTACGAGAACTCGCGACTGCAGGCTTTGAAATGTTGATTGAACGAAGCTTTGCACTGGGCCTTGCGGATCGTATGCTCGATAACCCTTCTTACAAAAAGCATATTGCTAAGAGGGTGTCTCTTGGTCTTGGCTGAATTGAATGAAGCACAGATTGCTGCTCTGTCTCGCCAAGACCATTCAAGTAGGGCCACCGTTGCGCTTCAAAAACTGGTCGAAATGGACCCGGCATTTGGCAGTCTGACACTTTGGTGCAAGCATCGCGATGCGCGGCCCAAAGAGATCACCGTTTTCACTCAAGCCGCTGAAGGTGCCAGCAGAACTGCCACGCTTCGCTATGATCTTGCCCCGGCCTACACGGATGGCGAAACGATTTGGTACGGTGCCAAGTTTGCGGACTGGACACTCGATGAACAAGTCGCGGTTTGTGCGCACGAGATCATGCACGTTGCTTGCCGGCATGTCACACGAGGAAAGTCGCTGGCGAACCGGCTGGGGGCCTCATACAATCCAGCGCTATTCAACATCGCAACGGACGCGATCATAAACGAGACCCTACGCAGAGCCGGCTACAAGGTGCCAGACGGTGGTGTGGCGCTGACAGCGCTGTGGGTCGATGTCCTGAAGAAGAAATGGCAAGATATTCAAGTAGCCCTGACTGAGCTAGATGCGGAAACACTTTACCATATGCTCGCAACCGCCGCCGAACAAAGCCAGTCTGCCGCGAACGCTCTGGACGTTCTCGCGGGACAGACATTCGGTGATCTCGACGCCCGAGGTGCAGTAACGGCCGACGCGCTGAAAGATGCAGAATGGGCAACGCGGCTAGAGCGAGCTCTGTCAGCAGGCGCGCGCGCCGGACGGGGGATCGGTGTTCATGCGCACAGCTTGGGCGACTTGCCAAAGTCCAAAACCCCTTGGGAGGTTGTTCTTCGGTGCCTTGTCACGAAAGCAGTTACGCGATCCCCCCAGCCAACGTTCACTCGACCATCCAGGCGATGGCTGGCACTTGCATCAGAGGCCCAAAAGCAAATGGAGGAGAGTCCTGCATTTGAACAAGGGCGCATAAATGAAAAGGGCTTGCCACGCGTCGCCGTTTGCTTGGATGTGTCCGGCTCGATCTCACCAGGTTTGTTGCGTCGATTTGGGGGCGAAATTTCCGGCATATCAAAACGCACGGGAGCGGAGCTAAGCCTTATCGTCTTCGATCACGGGATCCAATTGGACCAACGCCTGAAAGCCCGTGAACTCGATAAAGAACTCGCTGACCTGAACTTCAAGCGCGGTGGCGGGACGTCTTTCGTCGAGCCTGTCGAGGCAGCAATGGCTCACGATCCTTCAATAATCGTAATGTTGACCGACCTGTTTGGCCCGTTTGGAGTCCCCCCGACCGCACCCGTGATATGGGCTGTACCACGAACTGGGGCGACTGCCCCTTTTGGAAAAATTGTGGTTTTGGAAAACTAGTATCCACAGACACCAAGATCGCAAAAAACCGTTCAGCACTTTGCGCGCTATCTTTGGCTGCGCTTCAAAGCAGACATTTGCGCGGGATGCAGCATCCGTCAATTGGGGTTCCAACCGGAAATTCTCTGCGAAGCGCACTGGTGCCCGAAATGCGGGACGAAGCGAGCTTTCGGCGCATGGGTGCCAATGTCCGGTCTGGTGAGCGGCTCAATAAAAGGTGGCTTTGGGAACGGCTCGGATAGAGTGGACTCAGCTATAGCTCCCAATTCGGAGCCCCTGCCTCACTGTGTTTCTGTTGCCATTCTTTGATGGCAACATCGAACTACAGATCCGTGCTTGTGTGCCTACGGCAAAATTGCCGCAAGCACGATATATTCAGATATGGCCGCCCCGCACATGGGGCGCCACAAACAGTGTCAAAGATATCGCAGGATCATACGCGCGGCAGATCTGCCAGACTGCTCACGCTGCTGCTTTGCCCTGTATGTCGTTCCAGATGGTTATAAACATGTCGTTGAAACGCGGGTCCGACCGCAGGGCAACGGCATCGCGCGCATCGCGCGGAATATCGATCACCAGTTCCCGAACAACCGTAGAGGGGCGTTGCGACAAGACAAGCACGCGATCCGCCATGGTCAA
Organism: Celeribacter sp. ULVN23_4; assembly: GCF_054788345.1. Classification (NCBI taxonomy): domain Bacteria; kingdom Pseudomonadati; phylum Pseudomonadota; class Alphaproteobacteria; order Rhodobacterales; family Roseobacteraceae; genus Celeribacter; species Celeribacter sp. ULVN23_4. The sequence continues at coordinate 130,111 of NZ_JBTVYO010000009.1, forward strand.
GGCCTCACCAATATCATGCGTGATCAGAATTGCGCTTTTCTGTTTTTCGGCAATGATCCGCGCCACATCGGTTTGCAGCAAGGTCCGCGTCTGGAAATCCAGCGCCGAGAAGGGTTCATCGAGCAACACCACGGCTGGGTCAAAGGCCAGTGTGCGCATGATGGCCACACGTTGCCGCATCCCGCCCGATAGGGTCTCAGGCTTGGCATTCTCGAAACCAGCCAGGCCGTAAGCTTCGATCAGGCGTTTGGCGATGGGGTAGGAAGCCGATTTATCCACACCGCGGACCTCAAGTCCAAGCACCACATTGTCGATCACACTGCGCCATGGCAGCAAAAGATCCTTTTGCAGCATATAGCCGACAGACTGACCATTCTTACCGCCGTTGACCGTGAAGCTGCCGCGACTGGGTTCCAGCAAGCCGCTGATGATGTTGAACAAAGTTGTCTTGCCGCATCCTGAGGGCCCGATCAGCGCAACGATTTCGCCTGCATGCAGCTCGAAGGAGATGTCGCGGATTGCCTCGACTGAGTTGCGACCGGGGGTCTCGAATACCATGCCGACCTGGTCGGCTGTCAAAATTGCAGTCATAGGGAAAGTTCCTTTGCATAGGCATCATGAAACCGCGCCACAGCGGCATCGAATGTGGTGGGGTCCGTTTGGCTTGAGGCATGTCCGCCATCCGGGAACAGGGCGAAATGGCCATTACCCAGACGGTCCGCCAGAGCTTTGCTGGCCGTCCATGGGACAAGCATGTCATCGGCTGTCGCCAAACACAAAACCGGGACAGACAGGGTCCGCAAGGCCATGTCCGAAGGCTCATAGTTTTGGAACACGTCGATGCGGTCCAAAAGATCGGCCACGACCGGCATGTGATCAGGGGCATGGCGTGCATTCTGACGCAATTGCGCATCGCGTTTTGAAATCCACGGGGCCGGATAAAGGAAAAGTGGCTGGGCTTCGACATAGGCGGTTGCGCCGCTATCGCGCAACAAATTGCTCCGAACGGAAAAGCATCGCTTGATATGCGGATCAGGTGCGCCCCAGCCATTCGCGATGACGAGGCTCTGCACCAGATCGGGTTCCATAAGCGCAAGTTGCAACCCCATCATACCGCCAACAGCATGCCCCATGATATGCGCTTGGGATGCGCCAGCAGCCATGAGCACGGCTTTAATGTCCAAAGCGAAGTCCGTCACGCTGCGGGGGCCGACCGCGCGGGCGCTTTTTCCGCATCCGGCATGATCGTAGGTGACAACCCGGAACTTTTTGCTCAGATCGTTGATTTGGGGGGCCCAATAGTCACACGAGCCGCCAAGCCCGCTTGACAGAAGAAGCGTTTCCCCCTCACCTCTGACCTCGTAATGCAGTGCAACGCTGCCATTATATGCGATTGGCATTTGTCTGTTCCTTATCGTTGCTTGAACCGCGCTTCGCACCAGTCAATGACCGCATACATGAGCAAGGCCACAACCATGAGAGCAGCAATCCCGAGCCAGACCGAATTCAGGTCATAGAGCGTGCCAGCATAGGAAATCATGTAACCAAGACCTTTGTTCGAGGCGATATATTCGCCGACAACGGCCCCGATCAGCGCAAAGCCGACATTGAGACGAAAGGCGGAAACGATCCACGGCATGGCGCCCGGTACGATTACGGTACGCCAGGTCTTGAACCGTGTGGCACCAAGCGAGCGCATCAGTTTCACCAGATCGCTGTCCACCTCACGCGCGCCCTGTTGGGCCGCGATCATGGCGACAATAAAGGTGATCAGGGTGGCCAGCGCGATTTTGGACCCGAGCCCGATACCGAACCAGATGATGACCAGAGGCGCCAGCGCGATTTTGGGCAGGCCGTTCAGCGCAATCATATAGGGACGCAGCACCGAAGCCCCCATGGGGGAGAGCCAGAGCGCCAACCCTAGAACAGAGCCGGTTACGGTCCCGATGATAAAGCCGCTGACGGCTTCGAAAGCGGTCAGGGCACTGTCGCGCAGGAGCGCGCCGCTGCCGATCAGTTCTACCGCTTTGGTGAAAATGCCGCTTGGGCGACCATAGATATAGACCTCGATCCAGCCAAGGCTGACGGCGAGTTCCCAGAGGGCCAGCAAGCCGACCAAAAGCCCGATCTGCCATGTTAGGATCTGGAGTGTGGAAGGCGTTACATCCTTCCACTTCGGTCCGGTCGTGTTTTGACCGTGCGATGCGGTCTGCCCGCGCTGCGCAGACGGCGATGCTGTATCTGTAAGGCTCATGACGCCGCTCTTTTATGCGCAATCGAGGCAATCTCGACCTTGGCCTCGGGTTTCACCAGACCGACCTGTACGCAGTAGCGTGCGGGTTTCGTGTCAGGGAAATATTCCGCGTAAACCGCATTGATCGCGGCGTAATCGGCGAAATCGGCGACAAAGACATGGTTGAACACAACGTCTTCAAACCCGGCGCCGGCTTCGGCGAGGATGCCGCGAATGGTTTCGAAAACATGGCGGGTTTGCGCCGTGGCATCGCCGGGATGGACCACATTGTTGTTCTCGTCAAAAGGCAGGATGCCAGCGGTGTAGATGACATTGTCAGCCATCATGCCAGGCGAGAACGGGCCAAGGGGAGCGCCAGTACCAGCGGGGATCAGCACACGATCATTCATGCGGTAGTTTCCTTTTGAGTAAGAGAAACGTATTCGGCAAAGTCGGCACAGGTCGCGACCCAACCAAAGAACGTCTTGATATTGTAGATGCTTGCGGCACGGATCATGTCGTCACCCAACTGGTGACAGGCGTCTTCGAGAAGCACCGCAAAGAATTCGTTGTGGAACGCGTCGCGGATGCTGGTCTCAACACAGACATTGGTCGCAATGCCGCAAAACACGATGTTTTTAATGCCGCGGGCGCGCAGGATGGAATTGAGCTGCGTGTTCCAGAAGCCGGAATAGCGGGTTTTCGGCAACAAGATATCATCCGGGCCGGGGGTCAGTTCATCCACCAGCGCATAGTCCCAGCCCCCCTTGGCCAGAAGCTGGCCTTTGAGTTCGGGCTTTTCGCGCATAAGTTTGAGCGCATTGGATTTATGCCAGTTGGGGGAGCCTTCGCCGCCCGCCTCCTTGAGCTCTGGGTCCCAGCCGTTTTGCAGGAAGACCACAGGCATCCCGAGCTGATGCGCAAGGTCAACCGTATCGGAAATGTTCTGGATCACCGCACGGGTGCCGGAAACATCAAAGCCACGCAGATCGACGTAGCCGCCTTTGGTGGAATAGCCATTCTGCATATCGACGACGACAATCGCCGTTTCTTTCGGGTTCATCCCAAGCGGTTCCGGCTGGGAGTTGATCGCAGGGGCGGTTTGGTCCCCTGCGATCATTGATGTTTGGCTATCTTTCATAGATTAGACTCCGTATTTTGCGGCCGCCGCTGTTGCGAAGCGGTTGTCGACCATTTGTTCGAAAGGCAGGGCTTCGGAAATCGAACCACCCCCCAATTCAAGCGACATGGCGCTTGCGAATTCGTCTTCAGAGATCACCGGAGTGGTCGGAATTGCGACACCAGAGGCAAAGAAGTTCCCCGCAGCGCTTTCAATGATGTCCTGATCCACCTGCGGAAAGAACTCCGCGCCGGTCGCGGCCAAAAGACCATGATCGGCATGCATGGCGGTCATGGCTTCAGCAATGGCGTTACAGAATGCTTGAATTTCTTCTGGGTGATTGGCAATCGCCTCTTCAGTGGCCATGGCGGTCGTGAAGGAGGTCGGCCCGATCACATCAGCCAGCGACAACACAGCTTCCAGCCCGAAGTCGCGCGCCCCGACGGAGACATCCCATTCAAAGGCGGTGGCAACATCGGCCCGGCCATCTTTCACAGCTGTTGCCTGTGCTCCCGGCGGCAATTCGAGGAACGTGATCCCGGCCTCTTCAGGGGTCATCCCCAGAGTTTTCTGGATCGCGTAGGTCGGAACCTGAATGGTCGAGGAGGGAAATTTCAGCGTTGCAATGGTTTTGCCCTTCAGGTCTTCGATTGTGGAGATCCCGGAACCCGGCTTGGCAATCGCCCACATCGACACACCGCCAACAATCTTGGCGATATTCTTGATGGAAGCTCCTTCGCGCGTCGCATTCACCGACATGCCGGGGCTTGTGACGCCCACGAGGCTGCGCCCGGACAGGATCATCGGGATCGGAAGCGCGATGCCGCCTGCAGTTTGCAGATTCACGTCCAGCCCATGTTTTTTATAGAGACCAAGGTTCGCAGCGACATAAAGCGGAGCATACATGGCCGTCCGAATGGCTTCCGAGACGGTGACGGAGGTGTTGGCAAAAGCCGGCAGGACACCTGTGGAAAATGCCGCCCCGGCAGTCAGGCCGGAAGCGATGAAAGAGCGTCTGTTGAGCATGGTGTATTCCCTGATTGATGCGCGGTCGTTTACTCGACCTGTGGCTAAGTGGATGGCAATCAGATTTCCGGGCAGCTTTTCATTGTCAATTAATTGTAATTCGATATATATATTGTATATGACAATAAATAATGTAGAAATTAAGCATTTACAGGTCTTTGTGGCTGTTGCGGAGACCCAGAACTTCTCCCATGCCGCACAGGCCTGTGGACTGTCTCAATCGACGGTAAGCTTAATTATTCAGCGACTTGAGGCGGATTTAGGCGTTCGGTTGATTGATCGCACAACCCGCAAAGTCATGCTGAGTCGTATGGGGGAGGAGTTTCTGCCGGGGGCGCAGCGCATCATCGCGGATTTCACGCGTCAGATATCGGACATGCGAGCGTGGCAGGAAATCGAACGCGGGCAAGTGAATATCGCCTGCGTCCCGTCCGTGGCAATTCGCCTTGTCCCGAAAACCATCAACGCGTTTCGCGCCAAATATCCGAAAATAAGCATTAAAATTTTTGAAGAACCCCGTGGACGGTGCATGGATATGGCCCGCAAGGGGGACGTTGATCTTGCGATTGCCAATGAACCACCTGATCTGTCCGATCTCGATGCCGTTCCGCTTTTGACGGACCGTTTCGCACTGGTCATGCGCAGGGATCATCGTTTTGCCGAAAGAGAGGCTGTCTCTTGGGCAGAAGCACGCGATGCGGGGCTCGTCATGATGGCCGCGACAACCGGCATTCGGCTGGAACTGGAACATGGCCTTCCGGCGGGGATACTACAGAATAAAGTCTCCTATGAAGCGGTGAACCCCTCGACGCTTCTATCAATGGTACGAGAAGGCATTGGCCTTGCGCCTCTTCCAAGCCTCGCTTGGCCAGACCCAAGCGACCCAATGTTAACATTTCGGCCTTTGAGCAATCCTGTTGTCACACGGGAGTTGCATTTGGCATGGCGCAAAGACAGTTCGCCAACACCAGCAGTCGAAGCCTTTAAACGTCAGTTAGAGAAAGAAGCTTCTGACTATGTCATTAGCTGACTCATATTCTGTATCTGCTTCTAATCTTGCGACGTGAAACGGGACGCACAACACTTTTGAAAGGTGTAGCACTACTGCAAATTCAAATTCCCGATAGCTGCACGAATTATACGATTTGTATCATTTCCCCCGCCTAAAGCGTTTCGACTTTAACTTGATCTATCACATAAAGTCGAAACGCCCGCTCCGCTTGGACGTTGCACCACGTTTCTGCTCAAACCCTGATTCAGGTTTAAGTCGAAACGCTTTAACACTGCCGGTCCGACATGCGCCCCTTTTGCGCCATCAAATGCCTTCATGTAATCTTGGGAAAGTTCCACACTCTCGGCGTGAAACCTTGCGCTCGCAGATCGCAATGCAATCGCCCCCTGTCCAGTCGGACCGGAAGGCAAAGGAATGATCCATTTGCTCCCGGCTCAGCTCCGCGATCGAAGCTTGCGATCGCTGTATTGCTGCTCTGATAGCGTGCGTAGTCGTGGCGCTTCCGTGACGAACTTGTCCCATAATGCTTCCTTCCATTCGTGCGAAAGGATTACACCATCAAACCATGGGCTCAAACACCTAGACCAAAGGCGCGCTAGCTATCTAACATATACGTATCGTTACGGGCCGAAGCCGGTCACAAGGTTCTAGAGCGTTTCGGCCTGAACCTGAATCGTCTGGGATTCTCATGAAGGTCCAGATGTGATTCATCCTGTTTGGGAGGATGGATCATGTCAGCACCTTTGCCATTGGCACTCAGACGCGGGTTTCAGAGATTAATTGAAGAAGGGTTAAGTGGGCGTGCGGCGGCGTTGCGCCTGAAGCTCTCGCCAGCGACAGGCGCGCGTTGGGCGCATCAGGTGAGAACCAAGGGCCATGCGGAACCTGACCCTCAAGGACCGCCGCGCGGCAAAGGTAAGCTGGCTCCGTATCGGGAGTTCCTTGAGGAACTGATCGCACAACATCCCGACATCACGCTCTTTGAGTTGCGCGATGCGTTGGCCGAGGCAGAGGGGGTACGGGTGCACCACTCTTCCATCGCCAACCTGCTGTCCCGGCTGGGCTTCACGTACAAAAAAAGTCGCTGGTTGCCACCGAGCGCCATCGCGCCAAGGTAAGGCAGCAGCGGGCTGACTGAAGCGTTTCGAGTTTAACCTGATCTATCAGATTAAGTCGAAACGCCCGCTCCGCTTGGACGTTGCACCGCGTTTCTGCTCAAACCTTGTGTCAGGTTAAAGCAGAAACGCTTTGGTTCAAACATCGGCTTCCTGCCATTGCGGCATTGCCGGATCGCGTTGTCTTCATTGATGAAACCGCGGTGAAGACCAATCTGACCCGCCTGCGAGGAAGAGCAAAACGAGGCGAGCGCCTGACGATGGATGCGCCGTTCGGCAGTTGGGGAACCCAAACCCTGATCGCGGGCCTGACACAAGATGCCCTGATCGCTCCATGGCTCATCAAGGGCGCGATGGACGGCCCGGCCTTTGCCACCTACATCCGCGAAGTATTGGTCCCCGAGATCGCCCTCGGCACCGGCGTCATCCTCGACAACCTGGCGACCCACCGCAACAAGGAGGCAACACAGACCTTGCGTGACCATGGCTGCTGGTTCCTCTACCTGCCGCCGTACTCGCCAGACCTGCCCCCCATCGAACAAGCCTTCTCGAAGCTGAAAGGCACCTTCGACGGATCGGAGCCAGAACCTTCACTGAGGTCTTCGAGGCAATCGCAGCAATCTGCGATCTCTACGACCCAATAGAGTGCTGGAACTACTTCAAGGCTGCTGGATATGTCCCAGGTTAAAGCCGAAAAGCTTTAACGGAACGATATGAACCGATACGGGGGCAACATTGGCAGAGATCACCAAAGGGCATTTGCAACGGCTGCACCGTTCCGGCGTAGCGTTTTCCAAATCTTGGCTGGCCTATGCCCACCCGGACCTAAAATCCGAATGGCAAGAACTGCGACAACAATCCGCCATGGATACCTTCAAGAAGGATGCTCAAGAAGCCTCCGAACTTGACGGCGACATGACCGCGAAACTCACCCATGCGTTTTCCGGCTTCGGGAAACTCGCTGGCACACGCAACGCCCTTAAAGACAAATTGCAAGCCAATATCCTGTCTTACGTATCGAGCGGACATATTCACGGCTTTGACTTTGATCTGCCCCGCTCCGTATCGTCCGTTCCCGTGGCAATTCCGAAAGAGGCATGGGCGGGCAAATGTGATTGGGAAAACGGGACACCCAGCTTCCGAGGCTTGGAATTCGCGGACGTGCGCCTAACGACAAACCGGATTCGCAACGAAATCCTTGAACGTGGCAACGTGGATCGCACCCCACCACGCGCGGTTGGCCGCCCCTCTGCTGCAAAGGACATCATGGCCGCAATCCATGCGCTGCATGAGGCCGGGGAGATTGATCCCACAGCTTCCCAGAAATCACACTTCCCGAAAGCCTTAAGGTGGTTGGAATTGAATCGCCCCGACCTTGATCCAGCGCCAAATGCAATTTCTTTTGAAACTTTTCGAAAACATTTTTCTCCGTTTTTCAATGACTTAAAGAAAAACACAAAACAATAAATTATTTGCGAATTTCGTGCCATTTTTCGTGTTTCGAATCTGGGCCAAATCAAGAGCATCTGAAATTACTAGGACGTAAAACGATGCTCAAAACCAAAGCAGCTAACGACAATAACCGCCCGGCCACCGATTATCTGGACGGGTTCATTGACGAGAAGAAAGCCGCAGACTTCCTGTGCCAAAGCGTGCGCACGATCCAGAAATGGCGTGTCACGGGCTATGGGCCGAAGTTCTACAAGTCGGGGCGCTCGGTGCGCTACCGCCGTCGCGATCTTCTCGAATGGGGCCAAACGCGCTGTCACGGCAATACCAGCCAGTACACCGTCGCCTAACCCCGCCTTCTAAGTTTTGCCCGTATGGGGCTGGCAGCGCCATGCGGGATTTTGGGGCCGGACGGCTCTTTCGGGCGCGAGGCAAACGGTTCTCGCGCCCATTCCATTCTAATTAAGGGTTCACACCATGACCAAACATCCTGCCCATAAAATCAAATTGGGCCTTATCACCGCAACCGTCTGGGACAATGACGGATTCTATTCCGTCGATCTGTCCCGCGCTTACAAGAACGGGCAAGGCGATTGGCAATCGACGCCAAGCTTTGCCCAAGGCGATCTTCTGAACGTCGCCAAATGCGCGGAACGTGCGGAAATCTGGATCGCGCGCCAAATGTCGAAAGACGCCACACAGCGCGCCTAAAGCATCCCATAAGATCGGAGCCGGGCCCTGCCCGGCCCCAAAACAAAAGCTGCCCCGCCGGAGGCACAAAGCGCATCCCGCTTCATCCGGTTCCCTCAATTCCAACCGCCACAATCAGCCGACAGGCAAAGGGGGGGCATGTAACACCCCCCTCCACGACTACGAAAGCGAAGATCAGAGTAAATGAAGGCACAAATCCTCCATAGCGGCTTTGACGGCCTCAGGTTCACCCTACAATCCGAGATCACCCCGGAACTTCGGAAGGAACTGGCGCTGGCGAAAGCCCATGCCAAAGAGCACGGGCATGACATTGAGCTGCGCTTTGGCGATGTGCTCTTGTCCGTCACCCAGAAAGGCGGGCGCACCTTTAACACCCACACGGGGGAGCTGGGCGCGGTCTGGATGTTCCAAGACCCCGAAGACCGCATTCCGAACAATCCCGGTATCACTGTTGACTTTCGCGCGCTGGGGCTTGCCACGGGCGGTTTGGATCACGCGGAGCGGCATTTTAGGGAGGTCATGGTCGCGCTTGCCATTCCCTACGGCGAACATCAGCTCCGTGTCTCTCGCGTGGACTTTGCCGTGGATATGCTGGCCCCATGGTTCGAGCCGGAGCGGATCGCCCTTGTTGCCCCTCCCGGCACGAAGGTAGAGGAATACACCGGAGTCAATGAGACCGTGACCCAAGCCACAGGAGGCCGCGTCACCGGGCTACGGGCGGGCAATGTCGATAACCGGCAACTGGCGATCTACGACAAGCGCGGGGAAGTCATCCAAAAGGGGAAAGACGGCTGGCTTGCGATCTGGAACGCGGAGCGTGCCGCCTGCGGCCAAGAGCCTCTGGACCTGTCCGACCGGCTGACAAGCCAAGTCTGGCGCTTTGAGTTACGCCTTGGTTCAAAGCAGCTCCGAGAGCGATTTGAAATGCACTCATGGGCGGATGTGCGGGAGAGACTCGGAGACGCCTATCAGCACGCGCTCGAACGCCTGCGCTACTGCATCCCCACAAATGACAGCAACCGCGCCCGCTGGCCCGCACATGAGTTGTGGCGGTTGTTTGAAGACACGGTCATGCAAGACCTGTCCGTGCATTGTATCGGCGTGCAGCCCTCAGACGTGATCTTTGCCAACCGCACCGCAAAGATGCGCGAGCTGGATCAACAGCTTTTGGGCCTCTTCGTCACCCGCGCCGCGATCTCGGACGTGCCACCGGATGAATTCTATGACTTCATGGACCAGCACATCAACGCGCTGCGCCGGAACAGCGAAGAGCATCCGAAGACCTTGGAAGAGCGATTGCAGAAGGCGGGCGGGAAGTATCGGTGGACCTGAAATGAGCAATTTGGGCAAAAATCCAACAGAATCCGAACACATTTAATTTTTAACATATATTGCAGATCAACCTCATTTTGGCTATTGATGGCATAATTATGCTTCACGTTTCGTCGTGGGTAACTGCAAAACATTTTCTAGTCTTTTTAGTGATCTCAGGTGCCGACAAACGGCACTTGATCACATCATTTTTATTATATTTTTTCCTGTCGGGGCGGGGCATATGTGTATTTTTGACAATTTGAAGACCATTTTAATCAACCTGGACACCAGCAATCAGCGATTTCGATCGGCTAAAGAACAACTTGATACAGCGAATATTCCGTTTGAACGCCTGTCAGCATTCGACGGAAGAAAAGTCGATCCTTTAACCTTTTCCGAATATGACGAAAGCAAAGCCCTCTCTTGGTTTGGACGAAAATTATCGGGTGGTGAATTAGGTTGCTATTTCAGTCACATCAATTCTGCAAAACGCTTCCTCGCCTCTGACGCAACTTTTGGACTGAGCCTTGAGGATGATCTTTTGCTCAAGCCCGACGCCAGTTCTACGCTGTCCCGCTTGCTTGAATACTTCGAGGCAGGACATGAAACGAGATGGCATATGGTCAACCTCGGTCGTCCTGTGAAGCGTTTCAGCAGTCCGGTTGCGCAGTTTTCATCAGAAGCCGGGTCCCGAACCTTATGCCGCGCACATTACTTTCCGGACACCACGACAGCCATTCTTTGGTCCCGAGAAGGGGCCACACGTTTTTTGGAAACCGCAGATCATATCTACATGCCGATTGACCATTTTTTGCGCCGTTGGAATTGCCAGACGGACGCAGGCTATGGTTTCATTGAGCCGCCGATAACGACAACCGGGACTGATAGCGACATTGAGCGCGCGAAAGTGGGGCAGGATACATCGCGAGCGCGCTTCTACCATCTCCGCAAACATCGCAGGCTTTGGTTGAATAAACGTGCGGCAAAGCGGAAGCGTCAGCGCTTTCAGAATAGTTTTGAAAAACAATGACCACTCCCCTCATCATTCTCGCTATTTGCACATATAAACGCCCCCAAATGCTCCGGAGTTGTTTAGAGTCTGTGAAACAACTAGACGCTCCAGAGAATTTCAATATCGCTGTCTGCGTTGTCGACAATGAGGTATCAGATCTGACTGCATCCATTGTTCATGACGTCGGAGAGGGGGAGTTTCATTACCTGCCCCAACCAGACAGAGGCATAGTGCATGCTCGAAACATGGCATTGGACTGGGCAGTCGAAAAGAATGCCGTTTGGTTTACCTTTCTCGACGACGATCAGACGGTTCCGAGCAATTGGTTGGTGGCATTACTCAATGCGCAAAGATTGACCCATGCGGAAGTCCTACAAAGCGCCGTGAAATATATTTCACCGAAAGGGAATACGCTCAAAAAAGCCAAAGCGTCATGGAACCAGAACCTGAAATATGTCTCGACAAACGGTGTTTTATTCACAACGCACCTGATACGCTCTGATGGGTTGGGACTACGATTTGATGCCCGTTTCAATATGAGCGGCTGCAGTGATAGATTTCTGTTTCTACAAGCGCGCCAGAAAGGCGTGAGATGTGTGGCAACGCCAGAAGCCATTGCAATTGAGCTGACACCAGACACTCGAATTGGCCTTAAAGCCACATTTAAACGCACGTATAAACAAAATTGGATCAATACGTATCAAGATGTTGATCTGTACGGGTATATCGCCGCCTTTTGCGATATCGCTAAGCGGGTAATGTCGGCGCTATACAAAGGCACGCTCTCACTGAGTTTGGGACTTCTGACTGTAGTCTTCGATTATAACTATGGAAAACGGAAGCTGCATAAAGCCGCCCGGAATTACGGAACTCTCTGCGGGACTTTGCGCGGACTGGTCGCGAAAAAATTGCCCCAAGCATACCTCCAGACGCACGGAGGATAATCGCTTGGTCAAAAACAATCTTCCACTCATTGTCTTCTGCATCTGCACCTACAAACGCCCAAAGATGATTGTGTCGTGTTTGTCCGCCGCAGGGCAGTTGGAAATGCCCGAAGATATGCGGGCCGTAATCGTGGTAATCGACAATGAGGCTTCTGAGCAGACACGTGAAATCATCAGTTTGACCAGTGAAAGCTCCCGTTTACCAATAGAATATCGCGCCGAATCGAAACGCGGTCTTTGCCATGCACGCAATACGGCACTGGAGACAGCCATCGAACTCAAGGCGGACTGGGTTGCCTTTGTGGACGACGATCAGACGGTTCCAGCCAACTGGCTCATTGAAATGATGAGCGCACAGAACACGACGCATGCGGATGTTGTTCAGACCGCGATCGAATACCGTCGGCCAGATGGCTCACTCATCAAGTCCGCTCAGAAGAGATGGCAATATAATCTGCCCCAAGCATTTTCCTATGGCGTACTGTTCTCTGCAAAGCTGATCAGGCCAGATGGTCAAAACCTCAGATTTGATGAGCGTTTTACTCTCAGTGGCGGAGAAGATCGTTTGTTTTTCTCACAAGCCCATGCCGCAGGGGCCCAGATCGTGGCAACGCCAAAAGCCGTTATCACTGAACACGTAATGAATGAGAAAGCATCCTTAAAAGCCACTTTCCTGCGTCGTTTTAACGCCTATCGCGTTGCAACCTTGCAAGATCGGGAAAGATTCGGCTTGCCGGCAACGTCCATAAAAGTTTTCAAATTTGCCCTAGTCGCGCTCTACAAGGCGCTTGCTTCTGCTCTGCTCGGAGTGCTGATATACCCTTTCACAAGACCTTACGCAGAAAAGAAATTCCGCAAGGCGGCTATTGCAGTAGGCGAGTCCACGGGTGCAGCACGTGGACTGTACGGGAAACAGCTCCCCAGCCCTTACAGCACGACAACCGGGGAATAAGGGAAAAATAAAAAATGGCAAAATATAAGAATCCAGAGCCTTATGCAGATGCATTTCCTGGCGGCCTGTATCGTTTTGTTTCAAAACTCGGATTTACCAACGCCACCAATATGCATTGGTTTTACCGCCCTGAAAAAGGGATGAATTTCGGAGATTGGATCGGACCGTATCTGTTCAATAAGATTACCGGCAAAAGGGCGCGTAAGAGGGCGGCAAAAGGACCTTGGTCTTCACAACTATTTGGGTGTGGCAGCATCCTGAGCCATATCACATCGCAAGATAAGGCGATCGTCTGGGGAAGCGGTGCTTTGACCCAGGACGCACAGTTTCCAAAGCCAAAGAAAATCCATGCGGTCAGAGGACCGCTTTCTAGAGAGATTTGTGTACGGCAAGGTTACGATTGCCCGGAGATTTATGGCGACCCAGGCAGTTTGATGCCGCTTTTCTTTCAGCCATCTGAATCTGAGCACAAAGCAGCACTTGGTATTGTACCACACCATACAGAATTCGACGACCTGTCTGAAAAATTCTGTCATTCTCCGGACGTCAAAATCATTGACGTCAAGCAGCCCTTGGAAAAGGTGATCTCCGACATCGTCGCCTGTCATGCGATTATATCGACATCATTACATGGCGTGATTATTTCGCACGCTTATAACGTCCCCGTGGTATGGGCAAAATTCGGCGGCGATCTGATCGGCGATGAGTTCAAATTCAAAGACTATTTCCTGGGCATTGGTATGAATGACATTCCAAAACCTTTGGATTTGAGCGAAGACTATAGCCAAGAAGAATTGGAAAAACTCGCGAAATCTGGCGAACAGCCTGATCTTACAGACGTCCAGAAACGTCTATTGGAAAGTTGTCCATTCAATTCCGAGAAAGTAGTTTAAGTGCTAAATTTTGTCATTCCAATCAGAGATCCGTCTCTGGTGCGTGATCACACAGCTCAGTTGAGATACTTGGAGCAGACATTCGCTTCGATTGCAGGACAGGTGACGCCTGGCTGGAAAGCATGGGTGGTTGGGCATCGCAGCCAATCGCTTCCAAAACTACCTAATAAATTTGAATTTGTTCCGATTGATTTCCCAGCCGAACCGCTGCTCTTTTCAGCGAAGACGCGCGCTGAACATTACCATGCAGTACGCTTAGACAAGGGACGGCGTGTGCTCGCTGCTTTTCAAGAAATGCAGCGCTCCGAAGTTTTCATGGTCGTGGATGACGACGATTTTGTGAGTGCCAGACTTGCTCACTTCGTTTCCACAACAGAAGTCCCATCGGGCTATCATATCAACTCTGGCTATATTTGGGACGTAGAGAAGAATTTCATCGCACCAAGCAATAAATTCCATACGATATGCGGTACTTCGTTACTTATTTCTGTCGAATTCATGCAAAGGCAGGTGCCAGTCATTGGTAGCCAGAATGAGGCGCTCATCACCGAGCTTGGAAGCCACAAAACTGTGGTTGATCGCGCGCTCCGCGAAGGTTTACCCTTTAGCCCAGTTCCATTTCCTGGGGCCATCTATCGGATGGGAAGCTCAAATTCTGATAGTAAATTCGTGGCCGCAACAAAAACAGGTTCACAGACATCTCATAAGGAAAAAGAAGGGAAATTGAAACTGTTTGAGCGCCACATACGATATACTAAAAAGAACCATTTTGCCCGACTTGCTCTCGAAAAGTCTCAAAGGAACATTCCATATCAGAAATTTCAAACGGAATTTCTAGGTCACAACTCAATACCCGAAATCGAAATGATATGTGACACCCGAAATCGATTACCGCTAAGATTTCCAAATGGACCAGTCACAGACTTTCCATACGATACTTGATTAAAAAATATGCGGTCTTCGGATTCACTTCCAAAATCGACTAACGCACGATGATTGAGACGCTACAGAGGCACGATCGATTATCTGTGAGTAGAGTCTCTGCGCCTCTCTTCCGTTGCCCTTCCGCAACACTCCCAACTGCACTCCCTTTGCTTCCACGTTGCTTCCAGCGGGAAAGTACAAACGCGAACGGCCACCCGAGGGCGGCGTTTAAATAACTGTAATCGTTGTTTA
>NZ_JBTVYO010000010.1:0-113973 GCF_054788345.1 Celeribacter sp. ULVN23_4
TCAAAAAATCCGCGTCACACCCGAACTTTTTTCCAAGACCCCTTATTTTATTGGCATCGCAGCATGTTTTTTCTGCAAAACCAGATCACAGGTGGGCACCACAGCGCTGAAATTCAAGAAAATGACAGGCAAAGCGCAGGGGAATTGGCGATTCAGTTTGCGCTCGGGAGTGGAAAGTCACCCCTCTTTGCCCCGCATAACCTTTGCCCCGCATCACCTTTGACCTCTCTCAAAGGATGCGTGATTCACTCCAAAGCAGACATGGTAATCGGCACATGCCGCAGAACAGCGCCACACATGAAAAAGGGCGAGGTTTCCCCCGCCCTGTTCCGTTCTCCGTGGTATCACGCCTCAGGCGTAACGCACATCATCGTCGCTTTCGCTTTCAAGCGGCTTGAGCGCATTGATCGCATCATCGAGGGAGACGGCCCCGAGCGGTTCCCCCTTCACCGAGACCACGGGGCATTTGCGATCCGGGGCACGGGTCAGCTTGGGCAGGGCCTGCTCAATCGACATACCGCCCCTAAGGGTCGCCCCCTCCCCTGTCTCGCCTTTCCTGGCGATGGAGCGCAGACGCACGACCTTGGCGCGGTTGATGTCGCGAATGAAGTCGGTGATGTAATCGTCCGCTGGCTTCATGATAATGTCCTGCGGATCGCCCGACTGGACGATCTCCCCATCGCGCAGGATCGCAATCGAGTCGCCAATATTGAGCGCCTCATCGAGATCATGGGTGATGAAGATGATGGTCTTATGCAGTTCTTCCTGCAATTCGAGCAGAATCGACTGCATATCTGTCCGGATCAGGGGATCAAGCGCGGAGAAGGCTTCGTCCATCAGCAGGATATCCGCATCCGTCGCCAGAGCACGCGCAAGCCCCACACGCTGTTGCTGACCGCCGGAAAGCTGCGAGGGGTATTGATCCTCGAAGCCCGCGAGGCCGACACGGTCGAGCCATTTGCGCGCCCGGCCTTCGGCATCCTTGGCGGCGACGCCTTGGATTTCCAACCCGTACATCGCATTTTCAAGCACGGTCCGATGCGGCAGAAGGCCGAACTTCTGGAACACCATGGACATCTTGAAGCGCCGCAGATCGCGGAGCTGTTTGTCATCCATTGCCAGAACATCCTCCCCGTCGATCCAAATCTCGCCCGACGTTGGCTCGATCAGGCGGTTGAGGTGGCGGATCAGCGTCGACTTGCCCGAGCCGGACAGGCCCATGATCACCTGAATCCCCTTGGCAGGAATGTCGAGGTTGATGTTGTTGAGGCCCAGTGCGTGATTGTGCTGATCCATCAACTCGGGCTTGCTCATGCCGCCTTTGACATGTTCAAGCGCGCGGCTCGGGGTGTCTCCGAAGATTTTGTAGAGATTGCGGATGGAGACTTTCACATCCGCATTCGGCGCATCTGCGGTCTGCATTTGATCAGTCATGTCCGGTCTCCCGATAAGCTTGCAGGCGCTTGCCATAGGTCTGGCTGACGCGATCAAAAATGATCGCCAGCGCCACAATGGCGAGACCGTTCATCAGGCCCAGCGCCAGATATTGGTTGCCGATGGCCCGCAGCACCTGCGTGCCGAGACCTTTCACACCAATCATCGATGCAATCACCACCATGGAGAGCGCCATCATGATCGTCTGGTTCACCCCGGCGAAGATATTCGGCAAAGCGAGCGGGATCTGGACACCGAAGAGCTTTTCGCGCGCGGAAGCGCCAAAGGCATCGGCCGCTTCCATCACATCTTTATCGACGAGACGAATGCCAAGATTGGTCAGGCGCACGATGGGGGGGATGGCATAGATACACACGGCGATCAGGCCGGGCACTTTGCCGATGCCCAAAAGCATCACGACCGGGATGAGGTAGACGAAGGACGGGATCGTCTGCATCACGTCGAGGATCGGCGTCACGATGGATTGCGCCCGGTCCGAGCGCGACATGAGAATGCCAATCGGAATGCCCACGGCGACACAGACCAATGTGGCCACCGTAATCATGGCAAGCGTCGCCATCGTGTCTTCCCACATACCCATGAAACCGATGAGCAGAAGGGACAGCACGGCGCCGAGGGTGATTTTCCAGCTGCGCGCGCCGAGCCATGTGATGATCGCGATCACCAGAATGACAATCGGCCAAGGCGTGTTGGTCAGAACTTTCTCGAACCAGACGAGAAATTTGAGAAGGGGATTGAAGAAGGCCTCGATCGATTCGCCATAGGCGCGGGAAAAGGTTCGAAACCCTTCGTCGATCCCCTGCTTGAAAGCGGACAGATCGCGCCGTCCGAGAGAGGGGAATTCAGTGAGAAACTCCAGCAAGTTTTCACTCCTTTATATAGGGAAAAGGGCCCGCGAAGGTATCGCAGGCCCAAAATGATCATCGTTTTAAACGGATCAGAGCGCGTCCTTGACCTTTTCGGCGACCTCAGGTGTCACCCATTTGGTCCAGATGTCTTCATGCGTATCCAGGAACTCATAGGCCGCATCTTCGCCGATGGCCTGATTGTCCGTCATGTAGACGAGCATCTCGTTCATCACCTCACCCGGGAACACGCGGGATTTGAGATAGTCGAGCACGCCTTCCGGCGCGATCTCAGGCACGTCTGCGGTGACGACAGTCGAAACTTCGGACTTGGTCCAGCTCGACGGCTTCGGATCGACGCATTCATCCACGGATTTCACCATGCAGCCGTCCCAGTTCTCGGATCCGGCCCATTCGGCTTCGAACGGCAGCGAAACGAGTTTGTATTTGCCGATCACAGCGGTCGGGTTCCAGTAATAGCCGAACCAGTATTCATCTCGCTCGGAAGCTTTTGCAATCGCGCCTTCGAGACCTGCTGCAGAGCCCGGATCGACCAGCGTCCAGCCTTTGTCTTCCATATCGAACGCGCGGAACATGTTGACGTTCACTGGCTGACAGCCCCAACCCGCCGGGCAGCCCATGAAGGCGCCTTTGCTTTCGTCTTCCACGTAGGGGAAGAGTTCCGGGTGTTCGAGCACTTTCTCGACCGTATCGAGTTCCGGGTGATCTTTCGCGAATGCCGATGTCACCCACCAACCTTCGCCGAGACCGGTGATCGGGCCATCCAGCAGCTTGATCATCGTGCCTTCTTCAACCGCTTTGCCGAGCGGCTCACGCACCGCGTTGGTCCAAAGCTCAGGCGCAATCTGCGGCTCGCCTTTTTCGTTCATGGAGGCGAACAGCGTGTTGGTGCCGCCGTTGATCAGTTCGACATCGCAACCAAAACCTTCTTCAAGGATGATCGCGTCCACATTGGCCATCAGCTCACCCGAGGCCCAGTTGAACTCGGCAACCTTCAGACTGCCGCAGTCATCCGCCGCGAAAGCGCCGCCGGCGATGGTGCCCAAGGCCAGAACGCTGGCCGCAAATAGTTTATTGTTTTTCATAAGGGGGACTCCCGCTTACTTCGTGTGAGTTCTCCGGGTCTGGCGCATCAGCGCCATTTCGAACCGGTCACCACCCCGAATTGGGCGATTTCTCCGCGCTTGCCGTTCGCTGCCCATCAAAGAGCGCCTCGGCCTCGCCTAAACACAGGCCATGAGGCACGATCCGGCGGAGCGTGGCCATAAACCAACATATTGCGAGATGTGATGCAACCAAGTTCACGAATCCCGTCACGTCAGGGCCCAATCTACACAAAAATTTCACATCCCCCTGCGGGAGTTGCACGAACGGCGGTGGCGCACTATCAGTCATTCACCCCAATTGCTCTTTATATATAAGGACAGGACATGGCCGCCGACCGCACACTTACGGATGCCGCTGACCGCGAAAAGTCGAAACACATTGGCGCCCTCGGCGCGCTCTGGCCATTTATCCGTCCATACAAGGGGTTGATGTTCGCCGCGCTGGTCGCGCTTGTGCTCACCGCCTGTATCTCGCTGATCCTTCCAGTCGCCGTGCGCCGGGTCGTCGATGGCTTCCAGAACGCAGGCGTCATGTTGCTCGATAAGTATTTCGGTGCAGCACTGCTCATCGCCGGAGCTTTGGCCCTCGGCACCGGGATGCGCTATTACCTCGTGACCCGTCTGGGGGAGCGCGTGGTGGCCGACATCCGCAAATCCGTGTTCGACCGGATGATCCGCATGTCCCCGGCCTTCTATGAAAAGATCATGACCGGTGAGGTGCTTTCGCGCATCACCACCGACACAACACTGATCCTCTCAGTTATCGGCTCTTCGATCTCTGTCGCGCTCCGCAATGCGCTGATCATGATCGGCGGTCTCGTCCTCATGCTCTTCACCTCGGCAAAACTCACCGGGCTTGTCCTCTTGATCGTGCCCGTCGTGATTGTGCCGATCGTGGTGCTTGGCCGCCGCCTGCGCAAACTGTCGCGCGAGAACCAGGAATGGATCGCCTCCTCTTCGGGCACCGCTTCCGAGGCGCTTCTCTCCGCCCAGACCGTGCAAGCTTTCACTGGTGAGAGACAGCAAACCGAACGCTTCGATACCGTCACAGAAAAAAGCTTCGCCTCCGCGCACACGCGGATCAAGACCCGCGCCGTGATGACTGTGATCGTCATCGCGCTGATCTTCTCCGGCGTGGTCGGCGTGCTGTGGATCGGCGCGCGCGACGTGCGCACCGGGTCGATGACCATCGGTGAATTGGTCCAGTTCGTGATCTACGCCATCATGGTCGCAGGCGCGTCCGGTGCATTGTCGGAAATCTGGGGCGAGTTGCAGCGGGCCGCCGGCGCGACCGAACGTCTGGTCGAACTGTTGTCTTCGGAAGATCCGGTTGAAGACCCGGCTGAACCGAAGCCTTACCCCTTGCCCGCAAAAGGCGCGATCTCCTTCGAAGATGTGCGCTTCTTCTACCCGTCCCGCCCGACATCTCCGGCGCTCGATGGCGTCTCCTTTGACGTGAAGCCGGGTGAGACCGTGGCTCTTGTCGGGCCCTCCGGCGCAGGCAAGTCGACCATCATCCAATTGCTTCAGCGGTTCTACGATCCGCAAGCAGGGGTCATTTCCATCGACGGCATGCCAATCTCCGACATGGCCCGCGCCGACTTCCGCCGTCATATCGCGCTGGTGCCGCAAGACCCGGTGATCTTCGCCGCCTCCGCCGCCGACAACATCCGCTTCGGTCGCCCCGATGCGCCGATGGAGGAGGTGATTGCCGCCGCCAAAGCTGCCGCTGCCGATGAATTCCTCTCGAAACTGCCGGAAGGCTACGAGTCATATGTGGGCGAGCGCGGCATCATGCTCTCGGGCGGGCAAAAGCAACGCGTGGCCATCGCCCGCGCCATCCTGCGCGATGCGCCGATCCTGCTGTTGGACGAGGCGACCTCTGCCCTCGACTCTGAATCCGAACGCGCCGTGCAAGCTGCCGTCGAAGACATGGCCCGCACCCGCACCACCCTGATCATCGCGCACCGTCTGGCCACGGTGAAAAAAGCCGACCGTATTCTTGTGTTCGAAGAAGGCAAGATCGTCGCAACAGGCACGCATGATACGCTGATCGCCGAAGATGGGCTCTATGCCCGGCTTGCCAAGCTGCAATTCACAAACGGGGAGTAACGCGGGAAATTCCCGTTTTCTTCTCGTCATATTAGGTCGATAGTCTATCTCAAACCCAAGACAGGAGATGAGAGATGGGACTGTTCAGCTTCGTGAAAGACGCCGGCAAAAAAGTGTTCGGCAAGAAAGAAGAAACCACCGATGCCGATGCCATTCTGGCCGAAATCAAAGCTCTCGGACTTGAGGCCGAAGGCGTGGACGTGGCGGTGGACGGTGACAAGGTCGTGATCGGCGGCACTGTTTCCGACCAGACCACCAAAGAAAAGATCATCATGGCCGCAGGCAACGTCGAAGGCGTGGCGAGTGTCGAAGACACGCTCGAAGGCGCCGATCCGGTGTTCCATGAGGTCAAGAAAGGCGACACGCTTTGGGGGATTTCCAAAGATGCACTCGGCAATGGCAGTCGCTACATGGAGATTTTCGAGGCCAACAAGCCGATGCTCTCTGATCCCGACAAGATCTATCCGGGCCAGATGCTGATCATTCCGCAAGACTGATCTAAAGCAAATCCATTACGGACCGAAGAACAGAGGCGCTCCATGCACTGGGGCGCCTCTTTGTCTGCGCGCTATGGGCGCAAGGATATCGGCTTGAACCGCCGCGCGGATAGGCCATCATGGAGACAATCACACAGGTCAAACTAACACACAGGCTCGAAGGCGCATCGATGTTCGACATTCTGAGAAAACCCGTGCTGTTCTTCCGGCGCTACTATCATGCCCTCTGGCTCAGAGTGACACTTTACGCCCTTCTGTCTCTGGTGGTCTCGCTCATCACGCTGGTTCTGCGTCGCTTCATGCCCGCGGAGCTGACGCAGCTCATCGACACCGCTGCCGTGATGCCGGTCCTGACCATTCTCGCGTCCTCAATGCTGGCGGTTTCGACCTTCACCCTGAACGTGATGGTCAGCGCGCATACCTCGGCGGCCAATACCGCCACGCCCCGCATCCATCGCCTGTTGCTTCAGGACACGACAACCCAATCGGTCCTCTCCGCCTTCATCGGCGCATTCATCTTTGCGCTCAGTTCTATCATCCTGTTCCGCACGCATCTCTATGGCGATGACGAAGCGATCACCGTCATGGCGATCACTATTCTGGTCGTCGCGGTGATCATCATCGCCATGTTGCGCTGGATCGAGCATCTGAGCCAGCTTGGCAGTCTCGACAACAGTCTCGACATCGCCGAACACGAGGCCCGCCGCAGCCTGACCGCGCTGCGCAAACGCCCGGCACTTGGCGCAAACCTTCTGACCCCGGACACGGTCTTGCCCGAAGAGACGCAGCCCCTGCGCGCTCCGAAAACCGGCTATATCCAGTTCATCGACACCTCTGCGCTTAACGGATGCGCGGGGGAGCACGGGTTGATCTACATCCTGCACCGCCCCGGTCACTTCGTTCTTGAGGGCACCGTTCTGGCGCAAACCTCTGGGTTGGCTCAGAGCGTGGATGAAGACACGATGGCCCGCGCCTTCGTCATCGGCAAAACCCGCACCCATGAGGTAGATGCGGAGTTCAGCCTCACCACCCTGTCGGAGATTTCCTCGAAAGCACTTTCGCCCGGCGTCAACGACCCCGGCACGGCGGTCGATACGATCACGCGCATGACCGCGCTGTTTTGGGACGCAGCGCAGGTCTCCGCGACATCGTCCGTGCGGGCGCATCGCGTATTTTGCCCGCCGCCCTCCGCGCAAAACTTGATCGACGCAGCCTTTGCCGCCACTGCCCGTGACGGGGCCGGTCAGATCGAAGTCACGCGCACATTGCGGCGGTGTCTTTTGTCTTTGACGAAAGTCCCTGACGACGACATTGCGCAAGCGGCGTCGAACATGGCGGAACGGGCCTTGAGCTATGCCCAAAATGCCCTTCCGCTTGAAAGCGAGAAACAAGAGTTGGCCGCGATCCCGCCGCTGGACCAGCCCGTCTCAGATCAGATTTTCTCGACCACCACAGAGCCGACCGAGTAACCCGCCCCGAAGGAACAGATCAGCCCGAGGTCCCCTGCGGCCATGCCATCATTGTGCTGCGCGAAGGCAATGATGGACCCGGCCGACGAGGTGTTGGCATAATCCTGAAGAATGTTCGGCTGCTCCTCCGGGGACGGTTCGCGGCCCAGAACTTTCTTGCCGATATAGTCGTTCATCGACTTGTTCGCCTGATGCAGCCAAAGGCGCTTAAGCGCTGTCGGATCTTGCCCCTCTTCCTCCATATGCTGCGCGATATGTTTCGACACCAACGGCAGCACCTCTTTGAACACCTTACGCCCGTTCTGCATGAACTGCATGTCGCGGCGATCTTCCATCTGGTCATGCGCCCGGCGCAGATAGCCGTTGTTGTTGCGGATGTTGTTGGAAAACTGTGTGGCGCAGCGGGTCGAGAGCACTTTGAACTGCGGCGCGCTCGCCACATCCGAGGCTTCCAGCAGCACAGCAGTCGCAACATCCCCGAAGATGAAATGGCAATCCCGGTCGCGCCATTCGAGATGGCCTGAGGTAATCTCCGGGCAAAGCACCAAGGCGCGTTTGATCGACCCTGCGCGGATCATATCCGCAGCCGTTTGAAGGCCGAAAGTCGCAGAAGAACAGGCGACATTCATGTCAAAGGCAAAGCCGCCCGCCCCCAGAAGGTCTTGGATTTCCACCGCCATTGCCGGATAGGCGCGCTCCATGTTGGAGGCCGCGCAGAGGATCAGCTCAATATCTGCCGCCTCCACGCCGCCCATCGCAAGCGCCTGTTTCGCAGCATCAATCGCCATCTCCGCCATGATCGACGGTTCCTCGTCGGCGCGCGGCGCATAGCGCGGGCACATGCGGGTCGGATCAAGGACGCCCTCTTTCTCCATAACGTAACGCTGCTCAATGCCGGAGGCGGCGAAAATGAACTCTGAAGAGGAATAAGACTTCGCCTCAAGCGTACCCGCTGCGATCTCGTCGGCGTGCTCCGCGTTGTAAAGATCAACATAAGCGTTGAACGATGCGACCAACTCATCGTTGGAAATGGCATATGGAGGGGTAAAAACACCCGTTCCGCTGATCACAACCTCTTTCATCGCACCGCTCCTTCGAGATATTCAGAGTGGGCGCACCCTAGTCAGGACCGAAGGCTTCGTCCACAGTTCCCGACCGGGCGATCGAATTCTGACGTGGCGTCCAAGAGGGAAATTCACCCTATGACGCTGCGTTTCACGCGCCTCTGGCGCTCTTGCACGAGTGGGGCTTTGCCCCCATCATGACGCCGAGGAGACGCAGCGACCAAGATAAGGCACTGCGAATAAGGGAGGAATGGATGCCATCCGATTTCAGCTCGCTTAAGGCGCGCAACGCAATCGATGCGGAGATGTCGTGGGAAGACCGCGATGTGCCGGTTACGATTTACGAACGACTGACGAAAACCGCGAAAGCTTTTGGCGAGCGCCCGGCCTTTTCCTATCAGATCACCTCGGGCCCCAAGGACAAAGCCGAAACCCTGACCTGGTCCGAGACACTCACCAAGACCACGCAGGCCGCCAACATGTTCCGCGCCCTTGGCGTGCATGAGACGGATGTCGTTGCCTATATCATGCCGAACGCGAACGAGACGGTTGTGACCTTCCTCGGCGGCATGGTCGCGGGGATCGTGAACCCGATCAATCCGCTTTTGGAACCCGAGCAAATCGCCGCCATTCTGCGCGAGACCAACGCCAAAGTCGTGGTGACGCTAAAAAGCTTCCCGAAAACCGACGTGGCCCAGAAGGTCGCCGAAGCCGTGCGTCACGCGCCGAATGTGAACACGGTGCTCGAAGTTGATCTGCTGCACTATCTGACGCCGCCGAAAAAGTGGATCGTGCCTTTCATTCGCCCCAAAAACGATGATGCTCGCGCGCACCACGCCGACATGCTCGATTTCAACACGGAGCTGGCGAAACACCCCGGCGACAAGCTGACGTTCGAGGACATTCGCGAAGACCGCGTTGCCGCGTACTTCCACACCGGCGGCACCACCGGCATGCCGAAGGTCGCGCAGCATAAATATTCCGGCATGATCTACAACGGCTGGCTCGGTTCGCGACTGCTGTTCACCGAACGGGACAACATCATGTGTCCGCTGCCGCTGTTTCACGTTTTCGCCTGTCAGGTGATCGTGATGAGCCAGCTCGCCTCCGGTGCCCATGGTGTCTATCCGACCCCTGCGGGCTATCGTGGCGAGGGCGTGTTCGACAATTTCTGGAAACTCTGCGAGCGCTGGAAAATCTCCTTCGTCATCACCGTGCCGACCGCAGTCTCGGTCCTGATGCAGCGCCCGGTGGATGCCGATATTTCCTCCGTCCGCATGGCCTTCTCCGGCTCCGCGCCGCTGCCCGTCGAACTTTACAAACGCTTTGAACAAGCCGCAGGCGTCGAGATCGTCGAGGGCTACGGGCTGACCGAGGCCACCTGTCTCGTCTCCGTGAACCCTGTGGGCGGGCCAAAGAAAATCGGCTCCGTCGGCATTCCCTTCCCGCACACGGATGTCAAAATCCTGCGCCACACGCCCGAAGGTCCGGTCGAATGCGCCGTGGACGAGGTGGGAGAGATTTGCATCGACAGCCCCGGTGTCTTCCCCGGCTCGACCTACACCGAAAAGGACAAGAACCACGACCTGTTCCACCATGACGTCTATCTGCGCACTGGTGATCTGGGGCGCATCGATGCCGATGGCTATGTCTGGATCACCGGACGCGCCAAGGATCTGATCATCCGGGGCGGTCACAACATCGACCCCGCCGAAATCGAAGAGGCGCTCGCCGGTCACGAAGCCGTCGCCATGGCCGGCGCCATCGGTCAACCCGATGCCCATGCGGGCGAGCTGCCCTGTGTCTATGTCGAGCTTGTCGAGG
Organism: Celeribacter sp. ULVN23_4; assembly: GCF_054788345.1. NCBI lineage: Bacteria > Pseudomonadati > Pseudomonadota > Alphaproteobacteria > Rhodobacterales > Roseobacteraceae > Celeribacter > Celeribacter sp. ULVN23_4. The sequence continues at coordinate 10,394 of NZ_JBTVYO010000010.1, forward strand.
GGGCCGATGTCACCCCGGAGCAGCTGATGGACTATGCCAAGGTGCACATCCACGAACGCGCCGCGATCCCGAAACATGTCGAGATCATGGACGAGCTGCCGAAGACCGCTGTGGGCAAGGTGTTCAAACCGGACCTGCGCAAACGGGCGATCACCCGGATTTATGACGCTGCACTGGAAAGCGAAGGGCTCACCGCCCGCGTTGTCGAAGTGATCGACGATAAAAAACGCGGGCTTGTTGCCCGTATTAATCCCACAGCGAAAGACGAGGCCGACAAGCTGTCTCATGTGTTGGGGCGGTTCACCAATCCTTGGGAATGGGCCGAGTAACCGTCAGCCTTCAAATAAATTGAAATTCTCCGGCGGAGTTTGACAGGGTTTTGCTGAAAACAGCTCCCTCCCTCCGCCGGAATTAAGAAATTTTCAACCTTTGGTACGCCATGGTTGTTCCAGGAGTTTTCACGGACATAGCACATAGCGCACATGCGCCTTCATATCGGCTCCTTCATATCAGCTTAGGGAAGGACGCCTCTATGATCGTCGGACTGCTTATTTTCTCATTCGTGACCGCAACACTGATGACGACAGCCAGTCTGACTCTGGGCCTATCGTTCTGGCTGAGCGCATTCACCTTCGCAGTCAGTGGCACATTGGCTTTTCTTACCCTAGCGGCAATCTCTTACCGCATTCAAATGATGAAACGCGCTAAAGAGCGCAAGACGTCGCACAAAGACAAGCCCTCACATGCCTGAGCCGCACGGAAAATCCGCTCCGGCTCAGACCAGATTATCCTCACTCAGATGCATATAAGCATCCGGATAAATCAGTGTTTCATCCGACAGCCCCGTACCCGGAGCAATCGGATAAAGAAGCGTATGTTCCTGCATCATGTCCGTTTTGAGCCGTGACGCGGCGAGTTTTGAAAAGCCAAATCGGGAAAAATAGCCCTTGTCGCCAATAACGATCACCGCTTTCGCGCCTTCACGCTTGGCATGATTCATACCCCGCACGACAAGCTCACGCCCCATACCGCGTTTATGATGGATAGGAGAAACGGCAAGGACCGACAAAACCCACCAATCCTTTGGCAAATTCATTTGAGCGTAGCTGATATAGCCCAAAATTTTATCATGCTCATCGTAGGCCACGTGCTCCATCGCCATCGCCTGTTCTTTTCGCAACTCTTTGGCAAAGCGATACATATCCGGCCCACCGAAAGTCGTGTCCAACAGAATGGACAAAGGAAGTTCATCATCTTCTGTCAGAGCGCGTAGTTTCATTTCGAGCCTCACAACCAATTTGTGTTTCAATCTTGTGGGTACCAAAAGCGCTTAGCAAGCAAGTCATCCCAAGAGAACCAGCCTCACCACTGCTTTGTCTCCCAGCTACATTTTATCAAAGCGAAGGGTCACAAAAAAAAGGCTGCCCGAAGGCAGCCTTTTCTAATCATATCGCAGGGCGCGATTTACATCATGCCGCCCATGCCACCCATGCCGCCCATGTCGGGCATGCCGCCGGCCGGAGCGCCGTCTTTCGACGGTTTGTCGGCGACCATGGCTTCGGTGGTGATCAGCAGACCAGCGATGCTCGCCGCGTCTTCCAGAGCGGTGCGGGTCACTTTGGCCGGGTCGATCACGCCGAATTTGAACATGTCGCCATATTCTTCGGTTTGCGCGTTGAAGCCGAATGCCGTGTCCGTGGATTCGCGGACTTTACCAGCCACGACAGCACCGTCGACACCCGCGTTTTCAGCGATCTGACGCAGCGGCGCTTCGATGGCTTTCTTCACGATGTGAATGCCGGCATCTTGGTCAGCGTTGGCGCCTTTGAGGCCTTCGAGACCTTTGCCAGCCTGAACCAGAGCGACACCGCCGCCCACAACGATGCCTTCTTGAACGGCAGCGCGGGTTGCGTTGAGAGCATCGTCCACACGGTCTTTGCGCTCTTTCACTTCGACTTCGGTCAGACCGCCAACGCGGATGACAGCGACACCGCCAGCGAGTTTGGCAACGCGCTCTTGCAGTTTTTCACGGTCGTAATCCGAGGTGGTTTCTTCGATCTGGGTGCGGATCTGAGCCACGCGAGCTTCGATCTCAGCTTTGTTGCCAGCGCCGTCAACGATGGTGGTCTCGTCTTTGGTGATCGCGATTTTCTTGGCGGAGCCGAGCATGTCCATGGTGACGTTTTCGAGCTTCATGCCGAGGTCTTCGGAGATCACCTGACCGCCGGTGAGGATCGCGATGTCTTGCAGCATGGCTTTACGGCGATCGCCGAAGCCCGGTGCTTTGACAGCAGCAATTTTCAGGCCGCCGCGCAGTTTGTTGACCACGAGGGTCGCCAGCGCTTCGCCTTCCACGTCCTCAGCGATGATGAGGAGCGGTTTCTGGGACTGGATGACTTGCTCGAGGAGCGGAACCATCGGCTGCAGCGAGGAGAGTTTTTTCTCGTGCAGAAGCACGATGCAGTCTTCCAGCTCGGCAACCATTTTGTCCGGGTTGGTGACGAAGTACGGGGACAGGTAGCCACGGTCGAACTGCATGCCTTCGACGACGGTGGTCTCGGTATCCATGCCTTTGTTCTCTTCGACGGTGATCACGCCGTCGTTGCCGACTTTCTGCATCGCGTCAGCGATTTGCTGGCCGATTTCAGCTTCACCGTTGGCGGAGATGGTGCCAACCTGAGCAACTTCGTCAGAGTCTGCGACCGGGCGAGCGGAGGCTTTGATCGCTTCAACGACTTTGGCAGTCGCGAGGTCGATGCCGCGCTTCAGGTCCATCGGGTTCAGGCCAGCGGCAACTTGCTTCAGGCCTTCTTTGATGATCGCTTGAGCGAGAACGGTCGCGGTGGTGGTGCCGTCACCGGCTTCGTCGTTGGTGCGGGAAGCGACTTCCTTCACCATCTGCGCACCCATGTTTTCGAACTTGTCTTCGAGCTCGATCTCTTTGGCAACAGACACACCGTCTTTGGTGATGCGCGGGGCGCCGAAGGATTTGTCGAGAACCACGTTGCGGCCTTTCGGGCCGAGGGTCACTTTCACAGCATCGGCGAGGACGTTCACGCCTTTGAGCATGCGGTTGCGTGCGTCGACGTCAAACTTGACTTCTTTAGCCATTGTTCACTCCGTAAATTGGATTTGTAGTGGGTCGGTCTCAGGCAATCGCTCAGGCGATGATACCGAGAATGTCCGACTCTTTCATGATGAGAAGCTCTTTGCCGTCCACGGTGATTTCCGTGCCGGACCATTTGCCAAAGAGAACGATATCACCTTCTTTGACGGAGGGTGCGATCAGCTCGCCGCTGTCTTTGCGAGCGCCTTCGCCCACAGCAACGACTTTGCCTTCGGCGGGCTTTTCTTTTGCGCTATCGGGAATGATGAGACCACCAGCGGTCTTTTCTTCGCTCTCAACACGTTCGACCACAACGCGGTCGTGCAGCGGTTTGAATGCCATCTTCGAGGCTCCTTCGCTCAAAGTTTCCAGTTCATCCACCCTCTTAGAGGGCGGGGGTAAATCAATCGTTATCACTCACCCCAGGAGAGTGACAACGACGCATAGTTAGGAAGGAGGTGGGAGTGAGTCAACAGGGGAGAGGGGGAAAAATTTGAGCCGGTGTGGCGGGGGAATGTCGGACAACGCGGGTAGAAAGAGGTAATTCTCTTCATCAGCTCGGAACGGCAGCAAAGAGGCCAGATCACACCCTTGTCGTTTTGCAACGACTGTCTGGCCTTGATGGCCTTTCACAAGTTTCGAGATCATGGCTTCTATTCAATATGCTTTTCCCGAAGGCGTTTTACAAACATTCAATGGCGCCCTGATTTCTGGCAAGAATTCAGCAGAGAATTTAAATTTTAGATACCGGTCAAAGGCATCGACATTGACCCCGGACAAACGAGCGGCTACAGGTCAATCTACGTATAAGGTACATATTTTTAGCGAAAATCTCGAGTTTTCGTTGAACGAAAATCCACCCTACCTTATGGTGTATTTTCATACTGACCTCTGTAAGAATTGGTAACACCTAATCAGCATGATTTAGGCAGCGTGACACCCTGTAGCGGAATACCGGAAGACGGGTGGGGTGGAAAGTACACCATGCGAACGCTCCGCCGACATATTCACAAGTTTGGCCGGTCTCCGTATGTCGAGTGTGAAAGGAGGCCTGATATGGCACAGACGACAGAAAAAACACGGACCGTGCGAAAGCGGAAACCGCATCCACAGAAAAAAATCTTCGACCACGATGATCTTCGGCGAAAAAGTTCTTTCGCATGGCTACACGGGATTGCCCAACATTCTTGTAAGGGGGCAGTCGCGACTTGGCATCACGACTACGCAATTCAACATCATTGCGCAGCTACTAAGCTACTACATAGATGCTGATCGGCCTCCATTTCCTTCGAAGAAGGAGCTGGCAACGCGAATGGGGATTACGCCACAGACTCTACGGATCAACATCAAGGCCCTTGAGGACAGAGGGTACGCAACCCGCGAACAGCGCATCACGTCCTTTGGCGACTATGGTTCAAACACGTACCGCCTAGATGGCCTCATCAAAAAGCTCAAGGAACTCGAACCAGATTTCGAGCGGGAAAGACAAGAAAGAAAGCAAGCGAAGGAGCTGACGGAAACGCCAAACGCTCGCCTGCGAAAGAAGGGCGGAGCGGATGGCGGGACTCAATAAGCGTATCCTATGCTTCGTTGACGAGTGCGGGACGGCTGGCGACGAAAGGTTTGCCTTGGGCTGCGTGATGGCTTGGGCGCGCGACTGTGGTCGCGCAGACAAAGCGTTCAGCGACATTCTCGAAGCCAATGCAGGTGAGGTACATGCAGTTAAGAGACAGAAGGAAAGCCTACAAAGCATGCTTGGCCTCTACGCGCAGACTGACCATCCTGATATGGTAATGCTCAATCGACTTGGGACAATAACAACTGGCACTCGTCCTGCGGTATATGCAGCCAACGTTGTTGAGACAGTCAAGGTGGCTGTTGGCCAGTTCCGGACTCTTCATAAGATCGGCGGGAATGGCATAAAGAATGTTGAACTGATTATGGATCGAAACCACCACAACACTGATGCAGAGTGCTTGGCGGCTCTTGAACATGCACGTCAGACCGACGGACGTTTCAGAGCCGTGGACACTATCGTCCAGATCGACTCGGCAGCTTCGAGACTTTTGCAGCTTGCTGATGTAGTCGCCTATTCTCGAATGTGGATTCACAATGACGAAGAGAACGCAAAAGGACTCCACAACAACTATGGTATTCAGGTCCTCTGAATCGAAAAAACCGTCCATGCGGACGGTCTTTAAGAGCGGCTGGCAACCGTGCCCTTTGGAGCCCGGGTCACCGCAGCGCCTACACTGCACACGGCATTACAGGTCGCTCCGACTCTCGTCGGTGATAGGTATGTAGCACTAGTGGAGCAGAATATCAACCACACCCAGTACTATGGCAAGGTACTTAGTTAACGGGTTTTTACCCCAACACCCCATAAATCCCCAGCCCAACCTTCTCAAACCACCCATAATGATTGTCCCGCATCATCCGGGTGGCATTCTTCACCCCCGTAGCCTTCGCCACCTCCGCGCCCTTCGACGGCCCGTACTTCAACAAATACGCCCGGCATTTCTCCGCATCTTGACGATAGGCGGTCACCCGTCCCCCCGCAGGCGTACCACCCAAATTCGGATCTCCTTCCCGGCGCTCAAATTCGGTCAACAGCTTCCCCGCCTTCGCCTTGTTCTTGCGCGGAACAAACGGGCGCGGCTCGTGGTGCACCTGCACCGAACCCTCCGCCACATTCACCGAAATCACCCCAAGCCCCAGCCGTTTGCACAGCCCGATGTTGCCCTTGAACATCCGCCACCCTGCCTTGCCCTTCCACCGGGGCACGGCAAGGTAGACGTGATCGGTGAGCGCCTGCCGCGCGACGCCCTGTTGCAGGAGTTGTAGGGTAAAGCCGGTTTTGAGCTCGATGATCACCGTCTCCTCGCCCCGAACCGCCACCACATCCGCGTCGCGCACCTCGGCTTTGACGACATATCCGAGCCCTTCGAAATGGGCTTTGACGGGGGCATAAAGATCGGTTTCGCGGATCGCACTCATGGCTCTGTGATACAGGTAAGCCGTGAGCGCTCGCAAGGCGTGACAAGCCACGCCGCACTGCCTATAAGGCCGTTAAAACGACCATTCGCGAAGGACTGACCCCGCATGACCACGCTTGTTTTCGGCCACAAATCCCCCGACACCGATTCCACCGGCTCCCCGCTCATCTGGGCGTGGTACCTCAACGAAGTGAAAGGCGTCGACGCCAAAGCCGTCCTGCTGGGCGAGCCGAACACCGAAGCCGCTTTCGTGGTCGAGAAATGGGGTTTCGACAAACCCGAGATCATTTCCGAAGTGGCCGAGGGCCAAGACGTTGTCATCGTCGACACCAACAACCCGGCCGAGCTGCCGGAGGCGATCAACGACGCCAACGTGACCGCGATCATCGACCACCACAAACTGGTGGGCGGTCTGGAAACCAAAGGTCCGATCGACATCACCATCCGTCCGCTCGCCTGTACCGCGACCATCATGTACGACCTGATGGGCGATGACGCCGACAAGATGCCCGACAACATCAAAGGTGCGATGCTCTCCTGCATCCTGTCCGACACGCTGGAATTCCGTTCGCCGACCACCACCGACGTGGACAAGGCGCTGGCCGAGAAACTGGCCTCCGAGCTGAACATCAACCTCAGCCAGTATGCGTCTGAGATGTTCGAAGCCAAATCCGACATTTCCGCCTTCTCCGACGCCGAGCTGATCCGCATGGACAGCAAAGAATACGAAGTCGAAGGCACCAAGTTCCGCGTCTCCGTTCTGGAAACCACCGCGCCGAAACTGGTTCTCGACCGTCAGGCCTCCATCATGGAAAGCTTCAAGACCGTCGAAGCCGAAGATGGTGTCGATCAGGTTCTGCTCTTCGTCGTGGACATCCTCAATGAGGAAGCCACCTTCTTTGTGCCGAACGATCTGTGCAAAACCGTGGCCGAAAAATCCTTCGGCGCGACCGTGACCGGCGACTCTGTGGTGTTGCCGGGCATCATGTCTCGCAAAAAACAAATCATCCCGAACCTCAAACTCTGAGCCATTCGGATGTGATGACGATATATAAGGGGCGCAGCACTGCGCCCCTTTTTCTTTGACCCTGATGCGGAAGACACCATGTTCAAATCCCCTGATTTCATGCGCGAAATGAAACGCGGCGAAGAAGCTGCCGTGACCGAGCTTTTGAACGCCGCTTTCGGTCAGAAGGACGAGGCACAGCTTGTGGATGCCCTGCGCAAATCGCGCAGCATCGCCGGGGAAATGGTCCTGCCGATGTCGGGTGAGGTGATCGGCTATGCCGCGCTCTCGAAAATGGTGTCGCCGAAAGGCTGGCTCTGCCTCGCGCCCGTCGCGATCCGGCCGGACCTGCAAGGGCGCGGTTTCGGGCGTCGGCTTGTCGGGATGATCACACAATGGGCCGAGATGTCAGGTCAGAGCCTTGTCGTGCTCGGAGAGCCGGACTTCTACACCCGCTGCGGCTTCCAACTGATCGGGGACGGTTTCTCCTCCCCCTACCCGCTCACACATACGTTGACGGCGGGGCCTTCGAAAGCCAAGGTGAAGGAACTGATCTATCCCAAAGCCTTCGGTGCCTGATGCCATCATTCCCGCTTTTGTCCCGGATCACTGCCGGAATTTGCCTGGCCCTCGCCGTTGCGATTTTCGTAGCGCCTTCTCTGTTCTTCTGGCTGTTTCATCTTGAACCTTCGCTATCCGGCGCCGTGATGGCCCGCCGCGCGGCTGTTCTGTTTCTCGCCCCCGGTCTGATGCTCTGGGGGCTTAAAGACATCGCGCGTTCGGATTTGGCCCGAAGTGCCATCGCCCGCGCCATGGCAGTCACGATGCTGGCGCTTGTGCTTTTAGGGCTGAGCGAATTTGTTCTCGGCCGCGTCGGGCCGGGTATCGCGCTCGCCGTTGTGACAGAAGCGGTTCTGTTCTGGCTCTGGTATGGTCTCATGAAAGACCCGCAGCGCTGATCGCCCCATTTGCCCCATTCACCCTGTCCATTCCCGTACGCTCGCGTTAACAAAGGGCGACGAAACACTGTGAGGCCGTGATGACCCGCCTGATCCGAGAGCTGTCCGAAATTTCCAACGAATACGACGCCCTGTTCGTCGATCTCTGGGGCTGTATGCACAACGGTGTCAAAGCCTTCCCAGAGGCGGTGGCAGCGATGCAGAAGTACCGGGCGGGCGGCGGTAAGGTCGTTCTGGTCACCAACTCGCCGCGCCCCTGGCGCTCCGTCGCGGATCAAATCGAAGAGTTTGGCGTTCCGAAAGATGCCTATGACGCCATTGCGACCTCTGGCGATTCTGCCCGCATGGCGATGTATCTCGGCGTGGTTGGTGAGAAAATTCACCACATTGGCGACGTGTTCAAAGACGACTTCATGCAGCCGATGGACATCGTCACCGACGAAGCGGTCACGATCACCGAAGTTCCCTTGGAAGAGGCCGATGGCATCGTCTGTTCCGGCCCGGAAGACCCGCTGGCCGATCCGGAGATTTACCGTCCGCAATTTATGTACGCCAAGCAGAAGGGCATGAAGCTCCTCTGCGCCAACCCCGATATTGTCGTGGATCGTGGCGAGGTTCGGGAATGGTGCGCGGGCGCGCTCGCGGCGCTTTATACGGAAATGGGCGGTGAGAGCCTCTATTTCGGCAAACCGCATCCGCCGATCTATGATCTGGCCCGCCGTCGTCTCGCGCAGATCGCAGCGATTGATGACGACCGTATCCTCTGCATCGGCGACGGTATCGGCACGGATGTGATGGGCGCGATTGGCGAAGGGCTTGATGTGCTCTTTATCACCGGCGGCCTCGCGGCACAGGAATTCGGCCCAGACCCGGTGAACCCGGACCCGATGCGCCTCAAGCATTGGCTCTCGGAACAGAACCTCGCCCCGACGGCGGCGATTTCTTTCCTGCGCTAAACACGCGCTTCAGACATCAAAAAAGGCGTCGGATTTCTCCGGCGCCTTTTTCATTCACAATCCTGTCTGGCTCACACCTGGCCTGTCTGGCTCACATCTGAGCGCGGATCACATTGCCAAGACGGGCGATGCCCTCTTCGATCTTGGCCGCAGCCGACATCGAGAAGTTGAGACGCAGCGTGTTGGTGTTCGAGCCGTCAGCATAGAAGGCCCCACCCGGCACGAAGGCGACTTTCGCGTCCAGCGCTTTTTCCAGAAGCGCCGCGCCGTCCATACCTTTCGGCAGGGTGACCCAAACGAACATCCCACCTTCCGGCTTCGTCCATTCGACACCCTCAGGCATATGCCGTTCCATCGAGGCCAGCATCGCATTCAAACGCACGCCGTAAACTTCGCGCAGCTTCGCGACATGCGAATCGAACACGCCGCGCGCCACCTCATTGACCGCGATCTGGTTGATCGTTGCGGTTTGAAGATCGGCGGCCTGTTTGGTCAGAACCATCTGCTGAATGACCGGTTTCGCGGCGACAGCCCAACCAACGCGCAGCCCCGGCGCCAGTGTTTTGGAGAAAGAACCGAGATAGATCGTGCGGCAGTCTTCGATGGAGCCTTTCTGCTCAATCTCAAGCGCCAGCATCGGCTTCACGTCTTCGCCTTCGTACCGCAACTCCTGATAGGCCGCGTCCTCGATCACGGCGCAACCGATTGCTTCGGCGCGCTTGAGAACGGTCAGACGCTGGTCTTCGGTCAGAGTCACGCCTGTGGGGTTGGCGAAATCGGACGAGAGGTAAACGAACTTCACCTCTCCGCCAGCGGCTTCCGCATCAGCGGTGATATCTTCGACCGGGCGGTTGGCCTGCGGATCGAACCGGTCATAGCGCGGCTCATAGGCGTTGAACGCCCCAAGCGCGCCCATATAGGTCGGCCAGGCCACAAGAGCCGTATCATTCGGGTCGAGGAACAGCTTGCCGAGATAATCCAGTGCCTGCTGCGACCCCGCCGTGATCAGAATGTTGTCGCGGGTACATGTGACACCGTGACGGCCCATGTAATCGACGATCCAGTCACGCAGCGGCGTGTAGCCTTCGGAGGTGGAATACTGAAGCGCCACGCCCGCCGCCTGCTCGCTCGTCGCTTTTACCATCGCGTCGGCGAAAGCCTCGCGCGGGAAATAGGCCGGATCAGGAATGCCGCCCGCGAAAGAAATGATGTCCGGTTGATCCAGCAGTTTCAGAAGCTCGCGGATCTCGGAGGCCTTCATTTTTTGGGTGCGTTTGGCAAACAGCGTGTTCAAACTGGGCGACAGACTCATTTTTCTTCTCCATTCAGGGCACCCATCTCGCGCTTTCGCGGCATTAAGTCAACACCGCTGACTTTACACTCAAAGCACAGCCCCCTTTACAAAAATGATACAAAACCATCATTCAGACGACATTTCCTTTCGTCACACCGCGCGCACGTGTAATGACGAGGGACTCCAAATGAAAAAGCACCTGCTGCTGGCCGCCTCTGCGCTCGCGATCACCGCGACCGGAGCCTCCGCCGAAATGAATTTCAACCGCATCGCCTCTTTCGCCACCCCGGACAACATGGCCGAGGGCGAAGACAAGGCGCGCGAAACCTCCGCCGAGATCATCGCCGCCTCGGAAGATGGCATGACGCTGATCTACACCGATAGCCCGCTGGGCGTTGTCGGCCTGATCGACATCACCGATCCGAAAAATCCGAAACCGCTTGGCAACATCGAAATGCCGGGCGAGCCGACCTCCGTCGCCGTCATCGGCAACACGGCCTTCGTGGCGGTGAACACCTCCGAGGATTACATCAACACTTCCGGCCAGATGGTCGAAGTGAATCTCGACACCCATGAGGTCGTGGAAAGCTGTGCCCTCGAAGGCCAGCCCGACTCCATCGCCCTGTCGAAAGACGGCGGCTTCCTGTCCATCGCGATCGAGAACGAGCGCGACGAAGACCTCGGCGACGGCCGCACCGGCCAGATGCCCGCAGGCTTCCTGACAATGATCCAAATCGCAGACGGCAAAGCCGATTGCGCCACGACCAAAAACGTCGACATGACCGATCTCGCCGAGATTTCCCCGGAAGATCCGGAACCGGAATTCGTGGATGTGAACAGCCTCGGCGAAACCGTCATCACAATGCAGGAAAACAACCACATCGCCATCGTGAATAAGGACGGCGAGTTGATTGCGCACTTCCCCGCTGGCACCGTGGACCTGACCGAGATCGACGCCAAAGATGAGCGCGGCGCGCTGATCTTCACCGATGAACAACTGAGCCGCAAACGCGAACCCGATGCTGTGAAATGGATCGACGACAACCATTTCGCCATTGCCAACGAAGGCGATATGGACGGCGGTTCGCGCGGTTGGACGATCTTCTCAAAAGACGGCACGGTCGTCTATGAGAGCGGCAACACCTTCGAACATGCTCTGATCCAGATCGGTCATTATCCGGACAAACGCTCCGACGCCAAAGGCGTTGAGCCGGAAAGCATCGAGACCGCCACATTCGGCGACACGCCTTATGTCTTCGTCGGCTCCGAGCGCGGTTCTGCCGTCGGCGTTTACAACGTTACCGATCCGGCCGCTCCGGTTCTGGAGCAGGTTCTCCCCTCGGGTATCGGGCCGGAAGGCTATGTCGCCATCCCGGAACGCAACCTCTTGGTCTCCGCCAATGAGAGCGACCTGATCGAAGACGGCGGCGTACGCGCGCATGTCATGATCTTCGAACGGGCGGAAGGCGACGCACAATACCCGACGCTGACCTCCGCAGGTGCGGACGAGCTGATCGGTTGGGGCGCCATCTCCGGCATGGTCGCCGATGAAGACGGCATGATCTACGCCGTGAACGACAGCTTTTACGGCTATCAACCCACCATCTTCACCATTGATCCGTCCTCGAAACCAGCCCGCATCACCAAAGCTCTCCGTGTTGTGCGCGCCAATGGCGATGCCGCGCAGAAACTCGACATGGAAGGCATCACGCTCGATGGCGTGGGTGGCTTCTGGGCCGCTTCCGAGGGCCGCACGGATCGCGTCATCGCGCACGCGCTTTACCATGTGAACGCCAAAGGCATGATCAAACAGGAAGTCGGCCTTCCCGCCGAGCTTCTGAACAACGAGAAACGCTTTGGTTTCGAGGGCATCACAAAAGTCGGTGACACGCTCTGGATGGCGGTTCAGCGTGAATGGGCGGACGATCCGAAGAACACCGTGAAGCTCGTCGCCTATAACATTGAGACCGGCGAGTGGGGCGCGGTGCGCTATGAGAAAGCCGAGCCGGACACCGGTTGGGTTGGTCTGTCCGAGATCGTTGCGCATGGCGATTACTTCTACGTGATCGAGCGCGACAACCAGATCGGCGCCAATGCGAAGATCAAGAAAATCTACCGCATCCCGGCTTCCGAAATGGTCCCGGCCCCGCTGGGTGGCGATCTTCCGGTTGTGTCCAAAGAAGAGGTCCGCGACCTGATCCCGGATCTTGCCTCTTACAACGGCTATATCGTCGACAAGGTCGAAGGCCTTGCGATCACCAAAGATGGCGAGATGTTCGTCTCCACCGACAACGATGGCGTGGACGACAGCTCCGGCGAGACCTTCTTCTGGTCCATCGGCACCGTCGAATAAGCCAAGCTCACCAGACAAAGAAACGCCCGCCAAACCGGCGGGCGTTTTGCTTTCCGAAAGGGGCTCAGGACTTCTTTTGTCCCGAAATATCCCGGGGTGCGGGGCAGAGCCCCCCGAGAAGCTTAGACCTCGGTGGTCCGTTCGCTTTCGATCACCTTGGTTTCGACCGTGTTCGGCCCGGCAATCTCGATCCGGCGCGGTTTGAGGGCTTCGGGCACTTCGCGTTTCAGATCGATATGGAGCATGCCGTTTTCATGGCTCGCGCCCATGACCTTCACATGTTCGGCCAGCGTGAAGCGGCGCTCGAAAGCGCGGGTCGCAATGCCGCGGTGGAGATAGGTCTTGCCTTTTTCTTCTTCGCTTTCGGCTTTGCGGGCAGACACGACCAGAGCGTTTTCACGCTGCTCGATAGCAATGTCTTCGGTCGAAAAACCGGCGACGGCGAGCGAAATGCGCCAGGCGTCCTCAGCGGTTTTCTCGATGTTATAGGGCGGGTAGCTGGGTTGGCTGACCTCTTGGGTCAAAACCCGGTCCATCATGTCGGCGATTTGGTCGAAGCCGACGGTGGCGCGGTAAAGCGGTGCAAGATCAAAGTTGCGCATGGGTATCCTCCATTGAGCGATTCCAAAATGTGAGCCTTCCGACGGTCGGACAGGCGAGGCGTCGAACCCTATTCAGGCATCCGACATCAGGAATCTGGGTATGGAGAAAGACGGTTTCAAGAGGGCCGCACTACGCGTCTCCGACGGTTACTGCCGCAAAGCCCCAACGGAATATTCGGTATTGATGAGATCGGGTTTCGCCCCGGCATCGACTTTCTGGAAATGATCCCGCCCCGTCGCCGCCATATCCAACAACTCGGCCAAAGCCCCATCCAGAGAAGTGCCGACGGACACCCGCTCGCCATGGAGTTTGGCCTTGGCAGAGATCACAGACACGATACGCGGCGTGCCGTCCGACATGTCAAATATGGGCGCGCCGGAAGACCCGAAATCGACTTCGCAAGAGGTCACGAGCACCCCGCCTTGGCGCGCCATCACATGACAGAGTTCCTGCAATGACGGGCTTTCCGCACGATCATGGGCATAGGACACGACACCGACGGCCTGCCCTTTGTCCGGACGGACCGAGACGGGAAACGGATGCACTGAGGTGTTGCGCACGGGGCGGGCGAGTTCGACCAGCGCCACATCATTAACCAGCCGGTCATGCAAATCACCGCTATCGAGCGCAAAATCCGGGTGGACATAGATTGCCTTGGCGTTGCGATAGGCCTGCGCCTGCCCGTTGCGCCAACCGGCCTTGAAGCTCACGTCTGAGGGACGATGACGGGTCTTGGTCGTCGCGTCGAACATGCAATGCGCCGCCGTCAAAACGAGGCGGTCGGAGATCAGCGTTCCGGTACAAAAACTGCGCCCAGCGAAATCCAGCCGCCCGACCGCTTCCCATCCCCGGCTGTCATCTAGGGTGCGAAAGGTCTTGAGCGCGCTGTCCGCCTGCGCCATCCCGCCCATCAGGGTCAGGAACACGATCGTCAGTAGCTTCTTCATCTCCGCCTCATCAGCCCCGTTTACAGCCCTCTGTCTCTGCGCGTCTTTCACGCTACGGGGCCTTCAAGACCTGATTATGACCGATTCGCGAATAATTTGGATGGCTTAGGACCACCCGTTGCCCAATCCAGAAGCTCAACCGTATGCAAGACAGGCACATCCATGCCCGATCCGATCTGCATGATGCAGCCGATATTGCCTGCGGCCACCACATCTGGGGTCTTCGCCGCCAATGTCTTGATTTTGCGCTCTTTCAGATTCTTTGAAATTTCCGGCTGCAACAGATTGTACGTCCCGGCGGAACCGCAACACAGATGGCTGTCGCGCGGCTCGACCACCTCGAAACCGACCTTTTTCAAAAGCGTTTTCGGGTGGGTTTTGATCTGTTGCCCGTGCTGCAACGAACAGGCGGGATGATAGGCGACTTTCAAGGCCTGTTTCCCGTCCGGCAGATCGAGCTGCATCAGAACCTCGGACACGTCTTTCGCCAAAGCCGCCACACGCGCCGCATCCTCGGCCAGCTCAGTGGTTCGAAACATATGGCCATAATCCTTGACCGTCGTGCCGCAGCCCGACGTGTTGATCACGATGGCGTCCAACCCCTCGCCCTCAATCTCGCGCATCCAGGCGCGGATGTTCTTCGCCGCCGTGCCATGCGCCTCCGCTTCCTTGCCCATGTGATGGGTGAGCGCGCCGCAGCACCCTGCGCCCTTTGCCACGACGACCTCACAGCCCAGCCGGGTCAAAAGCCGGATGGTCGCATCGTTGATATCTGTGTCGAGCGCCTTTTGCGCGCAACCCGTCATCAATGCGACCCGCATTTTGCGCAGGCCCTTGGCCGGAAACACCTGCGCATCGTCGTTGCGCGACACCGGCGGGATACGCGCAGGCGCCATTTCCAGCATCGCTTTCAGACGCGGATCAGGCATCAGATGCCGGAACGGTTTCGCGATCTTCGCGCCAAGCAACGCCACGCGGAACCGCGAGGGATAGGGCAGGATTTTCGCCAAGGTCCAACGCAGCACCCGATCCATGAAAGGCCGTTTGTAGGTCTTTTCCACATGCGCACGGGCATGGTCGATCAGATGCATGTAATGCACCCCCGACGGGCAGGTGGTCATGCAGGCGAGACAGGAGAGGCAGCGATCCAGATGCTTGACGATTTTCTCATCGGCAGCCCGGTCGTTTTCCAGCATATCCTTGATCAGATAAATCCGCCCGCGCGGACTGTCGAGTTCGTCCCCCAAGACCGCGTAGGTCGGACAGGTCGCCGTGCAAAACCCGCAATGCACACAGGCGCGCAGGATTTCATTGGCGCGCGCAATACCGGGATCAGAGAGCTGTTCTGGCGTAAAAGTCGTCTGCATCAGCCCATCATTCCTTGATTGAATTTCCCGTCCGGATCGAATTTTTGACGAAGGCCCGCGCTGATCCGTTCCAAAGCCGCCGGTTGCGGATGAAAGACGCCCAAACGCCGCTTTGTTTCATCATTGGCCCGAATAAGCGTCGCATGACCCTTTGGCAGTGTCGCGCGCACATTCGTCCCCGTTTGTGTCAGGAGCCAGAGCCGGTTGCCGCCCCAGTCATAGACCACATCCGCAGGCTGCACCGCTTCGACCAATTGCGCGGCCTGAGAAGGCCGCACCGAGACCAGCCAAACATCGCCCAGCGCCTCATGGAACGCCGTCACATCCCTGATGTCGCGCCAAATCTGATCGCTGGCCCCCGTGCCCCAATGCTCCACCACGTCTCTTTCCAGACGTGCCCGCATAAGGCCGATCCGATAGCGCAGCGAGGTCTCGAACCCTTCGAGACGCAAAAATACAGTCCCCTGCCGCAAGGCCGCCCCAGTCAGATCAAAAGGCTGGCCAAGCATATCCGACATGATTGCCACAGCCTCGGTTGTTGAGCATCCCGGCACACTGAGTGTCACCACCGTCTCCGGGAGAGGCTGCACCTTGAGGCTCACCTCGGTCATCACGCCCAGCGTTCCGTGGCTCCCCGCCATCAGCTTCACAAGATCGAGCCCCGTGACATTCTTCATCACCCGTCCGCCGTTTTTCACCACCTGCCCAAGGCCGTCGACGAACCGAACCCCGAGGCAGAAATCGCGGCAGGCCCCGGCGGCGATCCGGCGCGGTCCAGAGGCATTCGTGGCGACCACCCCGCCGATGGTGCCCTCCCCGCTCCGGCCCAGAAGCCCGCGCGTATTCGGCACCTCAAAGGCGAGCCGTTGGTTCTCTGCCGCCAAAAGCGCATCGACCTCGCTGATCGGCGTTCCCGCCTTCGCCACAAGTGTCAGCGTGCCCGGCTCATAAAGCGTGACGCCATTCAGCCCGCGCGTGGACAGAATATCGCCTTCCGCAAGCCCAATCCGACGCGTTCCGCCGCCTTCGATCACGAAGGGCCCACCGCCTTGGATGATCTCCACCAGATCGGCTTCACTCGCGGCCAGTGTCTCAGCCACAGCGCTCATACCCCCATCCTCCGGCTTTCACTCACCGCAAGCGGAAAGACCTTCGACGGGTTCAAAAGCCATTTCGGGTCAAACACGTCTTTCACCCCCATTTGCGCTTCAAGATCGACGGGCGCGAACTGATGCGTCATCAATTCCCGTTTCTCCACACCAACTCCATGCTCTCCCGTCAGGCAGCCGCCCGCATCGACACAGAGTTTAAGGATTTCCGCCCCAAGCCGCTCCGCGCTCTCAAGCTGTCCGGGCTCATTGGCGTTATAAAGGATCAGCGGATGCATATTCCCATCGCCCGCATGGAACACATTGCCGACCATATGACCATGTTCCGTGCCAAGCTCGGCGATGCGTTTCAAAACAGAGGGCAATTCGCCGACAGGGATCGTGCCATCAAGGCAAATGTAATCCCCACGTTGCCCCATCGCGCCGAAAGCCGATTTGCGCCCGAGCCAGATTCGGGTGCTTTCCTCCGCACTCTCGCTTTCCCGGATCGCAACGGGGTTGTGCCGCTTGGCGATGTCGATGATCCGGGAGAGCTGGTCGTTGATCTCCTGCTCCGAACCTTCCACCTCGACGATGAGAAGCGCTTCGCAATCCGGGTATCCCGCGCCCGCGAACTCTTCGGTCGCACGAATGATGGGCCGATCCATGAACTCAATCGCCACCGGGATCAACCCGGAGCGAATGATGTCCGCGACACAGGCCCCCGCCACCTCGTTGCTGTCGAAGCCAAAAAGAATAGGCCGCGCGCCTTCCGGTTTCGGCAGGATGCGCAGGGTGGCTTCGGTCACGATCCCAAGCTGCCCTTCCGAGCCGCAAATCAGCCCCAGAAGGTCCAGCCCCGGCGCGTCCATTTCCGCGCCGCCGATCTCAATCACCTCGCCATCGGACATGACCATGGTCACACCCAGAAGATTGTTCGTCGTCACCCCGTATTTGAGACAATGCGCGCCGCCCGAATTCATCGCGATATTGCCCGCGATAGCGCAGGCAAGCTGGCTCGACGGGTCGGGCGCATAGAAGAATCCCCCGTCCTCGACCGCCGCCGTCACGGCCAGATTGGTCATGCCGCTCTGCACCCGAATGTAACGGTCGTCCGTGTTGATCTCCACCACATCGCGCAGCCGTGCGACGCCGAGGATCACCGCATCCGCTGTCGGCAGCGCGCCCCCGGCCAGCGACGTGCCAGCGCCGCGCGGCACCACGGGCACAGCGAACTCATGACAAATCCGCATGATTTCCGACACTTGTTCCGTCGTCTCCGGCAAAACAGCCAGCAGAGGCGGACAGCGATACGCCGACAGTGCATCGCATTCATAGGCCTTCAACTCTTCACTGGCCGAGATCACCGCGTCGGGCGGGAGCACCGCCTGCAAACGCGTGGCCAAGTCTTGCTTGCTGGCAAGGCGCGCCTTGTCCGGGGCTGGCATATCCATTGGGGCTCCTCCTCCCTAATTGGTCAACTTTTAATACCAATTTTTCGATGTGACAAGAACAGCTCTCTTGCGTAATGCTGCGCACATGGAACTCATTGACCAGCTTCGCCATTTCTCCGCGCTCGACGCCATCGCTGTGATCTATCTGGTCGCGGCCTGGGGCATCTTGGGCCATGTGATCGAGAACCCGCCGAAAAAGCGGGTCTCCACCTCGGTTCTCGTGGCCGATTACCGCCGCGATTGGATGGTCCATATGATCACCCGCAAACCGCGAATTTTCGACGCGACCGTTCTCTCAACCCTCAGAGAAGGCACAAGTTTTCTGGCGTCTGCCTGCCTCATCGCCATCGGCGGCGGGTTGGCGGCGATCTCGAACGCGGATCGGTTGAGCGGGGTCGCGCGGGAACTGGCATTGGACGCACCGCAGATCATCTGGGAAGTGAAAATCCTTCTGGCGCTGTTCTTTATCACCAACGCCTTCCTGAAATTCATCTGGTCGAACCGGCTGTTCGGCTATTGCGGCGTGGTCATGGCCTCGGTCAGCAATGACGAACATGACCCGCAAGCCCTGCCCCGCGCGCAGAAAGCTGGCGAATTGAACATCACCGCCGCGCGGGCGTTTAACGCCGGGATTCGCGGCATCTACTTTGCCCTCGGCGCGCTCTCCTGGTTGGTGGGGCCGGTCGGTTTGCTTTGCGGAGGAACTTTGGTGATCTTCATCATGCTCCGCCGCGAATTTGCCTCGACCTCGCGTGAAATCCTACTCCGCGAAGAGCCCTGATCCGTACCCCAAACCCCCTGAAATCGAGTGTCGGCAAAGCGTCGGACTTCCGTCGGAGTTTTGTCGGACCTTTTCGACACATGCTTGTCGTCACCCGACAGGGACACCACGTCTGAGCCGCCGTGTCTCTGAATGCGGTCCGAATACATTCAGAACAAAATGGCGAAAGTCATTCCTTACCCTCATCACATTTAACTCAATAAAATCGACCTATCACTCTCCTCAGCGTCGCTAGCGCTGGTTCTGTCTGCCCCAGATCGGGGAATTATTTTGCACGCCTACCACACAGGAACGGCCCCTCGCGCCGACCTCAAGCGTTTCCAAGCGCCTCGATTTCTTGTCCGATGTGCTCGGCAATTTGCGCAGCGCGATTTCCGGCGTTGACCCGCTGGGCATAGGCGCGAAGGCCGATGATATCGACTTGGACGCGCGCCGCTAAAGCTTTGGGGTCGAGCGTCTTGGAAATCTCTCCGGCCGCTTGCGCCGCCTGAAAAACTTTCGTCAACTCAAGCTCCATGTTGTCGATTAAGGTTTCGGCCAACCCTCTCAAATTCGGATCATCGTCCGGCATTTCGAGAATTGTTTTTACCAACATGCAGGCACGCGAGGGCACTTCCGCCCGATTCTGCCGCCCCAAGCTGCGAATATAGTCAGCCAAGCGTGACAAGATGGGGCCATCAGATTGGAAAGCCGCGTCGAAATTGCTGCGCGTCTGACCGGAATAGGCTTTGAGCGCTTCAGCAAACAGGCCTTCCTTTGAGCCAAATGCGGCATAGATCGAGCCCGGTCGCATATCGAGTGCCGCTTCCAGATCTTTCAGGGAAGTCGCGTGAAACCCCTTGGACCAGAACAGCTCCATCGCGGATTTGAGCACTTTGTCCCGATCGTAGTTTGCCTGCCGTGCCATGGGATTCGATTCGCCCTCCGATATGCGATGACTTCAAGTTTGAGTGATCACTCAAAATATATATTGAGCAAACGCTCAAGTAAACTAGTCTCACCTCACACCTTAATTGAACGATCACTCAAGAATCATTGGAGATGCAATATGATCGAGTTTACGCAACACACCCTGGAAAGCGCCCCGGCGGAAAGCCGTCCTACGATGGAAGAGGTAAAATCTGCGTTTGGACGGGTCTCTGGCCTGATTGCCGTCATGGCCGAAGCCCCGGCCCTCGCCAAAGCCTATTGGGACCTGCACAATATTTTTCAGAAAGAAACGACCTTTGACAAAGACGAGCTGACTGTCATCTGGCAGAGCATCAATGTTGAGCACGAATGCCATTATTGCGTTCCGGGCCACACAGGCATCGCGAAAATGATGAAGGTGGACGACGCGATCACCAACGCTTTGCGCGACGAAACGCCCCTTCCGAATGCCCGGCTTGAAATCCTCCGGAGCTTCACGCTTCAGGTGGTGCGCCAGCGGGGCAACGTGACGGAATCGCAAATGCAGAGCTTTTTGCAAGCCGGCTTCACAAAACGACAGATTCTGGAGCTGCTGGTCGGGGTCTCGCAGAAGGTTCTGTCAAACTACACCAACCACATCGCGAACACCCCGATCGACCCCGCGATGGAGACCTATGCCTGGACCAAAAAAGAACCTGCTCGGGTTTAACAAGATCGAGGGGGCGGCTAGCCCCCTCACCGACGCCCTTCCCGAAGCCACGCCGCCAGTGACAGCCCGGCCAGCAGCACCAGCCAGACCCAGCCCGGCAGCACCGGCGTGAGCCGGGTCGATTGCGTCACATAGGCCTCACGCGGCGTGATCCCCATCCAG
This sequence comes from Celeribacter sp. ULVN23_4, assembly GCF_054788345.1. Taxonomy (NCBI): domain Bacteria; kingdom Pseudomonadati; phylum Pseudomonadota; class Alphaproteobacteria; order Rhodobacterales; family Roseobacteraceae; genus Celeribacter; species Celeribacter sp. ULVN23_4. Next base: position 31,084 of record NZ_JBTVYO010000010.1, read on the forward strand.
CCACGACCGGCTGCGACGCGACCTTCGGGGACAGTTCTGATCGCAGGCAGGCCATCGGACACGGCAAAGGTGCCGCCACCAGAGGCTTTGATCACCGGGGCAAGTTTGTCGCCCGTGGCGATGGTTTCTTCGAACTCGCGCGGAGCCGCCGGACCAAGGACCATGACCGCGCTTTGATCGCCTTCGCGCAGACGGTAGAGGCCCATCTCGCCATCGGTCAGCTCAGCCACGAAACGGCCGGGACTGACCTCTTCCATCGGGATCTCGATGACGGTGCCGTCGGGGGCCTCGACCGTGACAGAACGCGTGCCTTCGGAGAGGCTGCGGCGGGTGATGATCAAAGTGTTGCCTTCGGCGGTGGCGGTCAGAGCCTCTTCTTCAAGATCGGGCTCTTTCATCATCCAATGCGCAAGACGGCGCAAAAGTTCGAGCTGCGGCCCGCCGCCCTCAACCCCGCGCGTCCAGAGCCAGGCATGATCGGAGCCAAGCACGGCGACGCGCCCCTCGCCAACACGGTCCAACACCAGAAGCGGGCGACCATCGACGCCGGACATGACCGTCTCGCCACTCTCGTTCGGATCAAGTTCGATCTGACGGAACCAACGACCCCAAGTCGGATCATCCTCAGAAGACTGCAACCCGCCGAGCCCCTCGGTCACCGGGTGGCGCGCGCCGAGATCGGTGAGACGTGGCAGGAAGGGTTCGTCGATGACCCGGCCCGTCGGCGCCGCAGGGATGACACGGGCGAGCGGGGAGCGGTAGAGGCTGTCGGCGGTGGCGAAATCGGCCCCGGCAGCGAAAAGCACTGCGCCGCCGTCTTCGACATAGCGAGCGATGTTGTCGAGATAGGACGCGGGCAGGATGCCGCGCAGCTTGTAGCGGTCGAAAATGATCAGATCAAAATCATCGACCTTTTCCATGAACAACTCACGGGTCGGGAAGGCGATGAGCGACAGTTCCGTGACCGGGACACCGTCCTGTTTCGAGGGCGGGCGGAGAATGGTGAAGTGGACGAGATCGACGGAAGGATCGGATTTCAACAGGTTGCGCCAAGTGCGCTCACCATTATGCGGCTCGCCCGAAACCAGAAGGACGCGAAGGCGGTCGCGCACGCCGTTGATCTGAACCATCGCGCTGTTGTTGCGGGTCGTCAGCTCGACGGGGGCTTCGGGCAGAGTGAACTGGATGACGTTCATACCGCCATGCGCCAGTTTGAGCGGCACGTCGATGGGGCGCCCGATGGGAACAGTGAAACGCTCAGACGCCTCGCCGTCGATGGAAATCATCAGATCGGTGATCTGAGGCAGATCGGCGGGGCGTTTGCCCTGATCCTCGACCCGAAGCTTGAGCGTCACCTCTTCGCCGAGAATGGCGAAGGAGGGCGCGCTTTCGATCACAAGGCGACGGTCCCAATCCTCCGGCGCGCCGGTGAGCAAAAGATGCACCGGCGCGGGGAAATCGGGGGCGATGTCCACGTCATGCAGCTGACCGTCGGAGAGCAGGAACGCGCCCGCGAGACGACCGCGCGGCTCGTCCGCCATGGCGTCGCGCAACGCGGTCATCAGGAGCGTGCCACGATTGTCGGGCGCATCGCCAAGGGTGATGACGCGCAGCTCTGTGTTGGGCATGGCCGACAGCCGCGCTTTTAAAGTGTCGCGGGCTTCGGCGAGTTGTTCAGGGCGGGTGGAGAGCGCTTCGGATGCGCTTTCATCCACCACGAGGAAGACAATGTCGGACAGGGGATCGCGCTGCTCTTCGCGAAGCGACGGGCCAGCAAGGAAAGCGAGAATACCAAGAGCGGCCAAAGCCCGGAACGCCCAACCGGAAAGACCCCGTATCGCGGCAAAGGCGATCAGGATGAGCGCAAGCGCGGCAAGCACCGCCAGCACGGGCCAAGGGATGAGCGGAGAGAAAGCGAGATCGCGGATCATTGGCCCAACCTGTCGAGAAGTGCGGGGACATGGACCTGATCGGATTTATAATTGCCGGTCAGGACGTAGACCACAAGGTTGATGCCAAAGCGATAAGCCATTTCACGTTGCCGCTCCCCAGACAGGCCTCGGCCAACGGGCAACAACGGGAAGCCGGTGTCATCCACCGCCCAAGCCGCCGCCCAATCGCCGCCGCCGATGATCACCGGGGTCACGTTGTCGTTGAGGTTGCGAAACGGCATGCCTTCGGCCTGTTCTGTTTCCGGGGCGGCCTCGACCCAGAGCGTGCCTTCGGCGTGACGGCCGGGAAAATCGCGCAGGAGGTAGAAGGCGCGGGTGAGGACATGATCCTCCGGGATCGGCTCCAACGGCGGGATGTCGAGCGGGCTGGCGAGCGCCTGCAACCGTGTGCCTGCGGGCGTGACGGCCCCGAAGGCCGCGAGATCGGCGTCACGTGTGTCGAACACGATCATGCCCCCGGTGCGCAGGTAGGCGTTGAGTTTGGTATAAGCCTCCGCCGAAGGCATGGGCTGATCTGCGGTGACCGGCCAGTAAAGCATCGGGAAGAAGCCAAGCGGATCAGTCTCAAGATCAATGCCAAGTGGCGGCGCGGGTTCGACAGAGGTGCGCGCGGTCAGCATGTCGGAGAGGCCCTGAAGCCCGGCCTTGGAAATCCGGTCGATCTTGGCATCGCCGGTTTGAACATAGGCGAGGGTCAACTCAGAGGAGGCCAAAAGGGCGAAATCATCGCCGTCTTGAGCATGCAGGTCTTGCGGGGCAAGCAGAACTCCGAGGAGCAAAATCGGCAGCGCACGAGCGCCCAAAAGCCGCCCGGAGAGCCAGAGGGACGCGATGAGATCGGCAGCAAGCATCGCGAGAGCGGCGAGCAAAAGCGCGGGAGAAAGCGGGCGGTCATGGCCCTGCGTGACGCCAGACACTGGCACGTTCGAGGGCCATGAGGTCGCCGTCAAATGATCGCCTGCCCCAATCACGTTCAGAGCCAAAAGCGCGTCTCGCCCCTGATAAAGCCCCGGCGGTGTGGCGACGGTGGCGCGCGCCTTGGCAAATTCCGCGCCTTCAACCGGAGGACGCGTGCCCGCATCGGACAAGCGCCCGAATCCATCCATCACCTGCTGCGGCTGGAGCGTTTGTCCGGCGAGATCGTCGGCCTGCACAAGCGCGGCTTGCGAAGTCACAGAGAGGCGGTCGAGCATGGAGACGAACAAGCCAGAGAGCGGCAGCGTGGACCATTCGGCATTGGCTGTGACATGGAACAACACAACCTGCCCCTGCCCCACGGTTTTTCGGGTGACCAAGGGCGTGCCGTCCTCCAGCGTCGCGATGGTACGGGCCGCGAGTTCGGGATCAGGCTGGGCCATGACCTGCGCATTGACCTCGACATCTTCGGGAACCGGCAGGCCGTAGAAAGGAGAGGTCTCGGAGAAGGGGCGCAGGCGTTTCGGTTCGCCCCAGCTCATCGCACCGCCCAGTGTGCGCCCCCCCGCGCGCAGCCGCACGGGCATCAACGGGTCTTCCGCATCGCGCGCCACGTCGGAGGCCGCCAGTTGCGGCCCGGCAAACCGCAGCAGAAGGCCCCCCTCGCTGACCCACCCGAGAACATCCGCGGTTTCCCCACCCGACAGGCGCGCCACATCGGCCAGAACGATGACATCGGGATTGGCCATCAGCAGGTCATCCAAACTGCCCTCGATCACATCGGCTTTGCCAAACAGCGCTGCGCGCAGGTAGTGGAGTTGCGACAGCAGTTGCAGCCCCTCCCCGCCTTCGCGCACGGAGACAATGCCGACCTCGCGGCGTTTGAGACTGTCGTCGGTGAGCCGCTTCGCCCCGGCACTCGGCTCGCTTTCGATCTCGAAGCGCGTGACTCGGGCGCGCAGTTCGGGGGGCAGGTCAAAAGCCACATCGACGGAGGCCTCCCCGGCTGGAAGCGTCACAGTTTGCCGCGCCAGATCGCGGGCAAGGCCCGCAGGGTCCGTGCCATGCGCGATCACGGTCACCGCGCGCGGGGCTTCTCCGGCGTGGAGCACCGGAACACTCACGCCCGTGTCCGTCAGCGCCAAAGGCCCAAGCGCCAGACGCTCGCGCCCGGTTTCGAACACCGACACCGGGCCATGCGATTGCAGATAGGCGAGCACCGTTTCGCGCCCGTCGCGCGCCAGACCATCGGAGAGCCAGAGCGTCTCCACCTCTTTCGGCAGGGAGGAAAGCGTCCCGCTGAGTGCGTCCATGTCCGGAGCGTAGGCGGCAGGGGCCAGCCCGGCGAGGCGCGGACGCCAATCGGCGGCGGACAGAAAGACACAGCCCTCGGCAGGAATGTCGCTGGCGGGCAGGATGCAGACGGTGCGGCCATCGGCCTCCGCCTCATCGAGCGCCTGCGTGAGCCGCCCCATGCGCAGGGTCCAATCCGGCGCGGAGGCCCAGCTTGCGTCCATCAGGACAAGCAAAGGCCCGGAACCACCACGCTCGACACGCGGGTTCAGCACGGGGCCGGCGAAGGCAATGATGAGGGCGGCAACGGCCAGCATACGCAGGAGCAAAAGCCACCACGGTGTGCGGTCCGTTTCGACCTCCTCGTCGGTGAGACCGAGCAGAAGGGCAACACCGGGAAAACGGCGCTTGATCGGCGCGGGCGGCACGGCGCGCAGCAGGAGCCAAAGAATCGGCAGAAGCGCGAGCGCGATGAGCACCCAAGGCGCTGTGAACCCGATCGGACCGAGAACCCACATCAGCGCGGGCCCTCCAAAGCCTCGTAAAGCCACAGAAGCGCAGGCAGGTCGGCCCCGTTCGTGTGATGCGTGGCAAAGCGCCAGCCAGCATGGTGCGCGATGCGGTTCAGGTGATCCTTGCGCTCGGCCAAGCGGTCCAAATAGCGCGCCCGCAAATCGCCCGCGCGCAGAGTTTCATGACGCATGCCGCCGCCCATAGAGGTGAAGACCGTGCGGCCCTGATAGGGGAAGGCCTCTTCGGCGGGGTCGAGAATTTGGTAAAGCACGCCGGAAATGCCACGGTCCGAGGCCATGCCGACGGCTTCTTCAATCGCCTCGATGGGGCCGAGGAAATCGGACAGGAAGAGCGCACGGGCATGCGGCAGGAAAAGGCGCGCATCAGGCGTGCCGTAATCTGTGTCGCCCTCTTGGGACAGCCCCTCCGCGATGCGCCGCAATTGCAGCGCGCCGATGCGGGGCGGCGTGCCAAGAGAGGCCAGCGCCACCCGTTCGCCGCCTTTCATGAGAAGGATAGACAAGGCCATGGCAAGCACCGCCGCCCGGTCAGATTTCGGCGGGGCAGCCTTGCCAGAGGCGAAACTCATGGAGGCCGAGAGATCGACCCAGAGATGCACGCTCTGCGCCGCCTGCCATTCTTTTTCCCGCACATAATGCCCGTCGGAGCGGCCCGAGCGACGCCAGTCAATCGCGCGACCGGGATCACCCGCCTGCGCCGGGCGGTATTGCCAAAACTCGTCGCCCATGCCCGATTGCCGACGCCCATGCCCGCCCATCAACAACGCGCGGGCAAGCTGTTCGGCCCGTGCATGCAAGGGCGGCAAGGGGGCGGCGAGCGTCTCTGCGCGGGCGCGCAGGGCAGCGGGAGAGGGTTGATCGCTCACGCGGTAGCGGTCCGGGCGTCCATGGCGGAGGCCGCGACAGAGGCAATGATCGCCCCCAGATCGTCGCCACGCGCACGCGCCGCGAAGGTCAGCGCCATGCGGTGAATGAGAACCGGGCGGGCCATCGCCAGAACGTCTTCCGTGCTCGGCGCGAACCGGCCATCAAGAAGTGCACGCGCGCGGGTCGTCAGCATCAAGGCCTGCGCCGCGCGCGGCCCCGGCCCCCAAGCGACAGAGGCATTCACCTCCTCAGGCGCTTCGGGCTCATTCGGACGGCAGGCGCGCACAAGATCGAGAATCATTTCGACGACCTGTTCGCCCACCGGCATTTTGCGCAGAAGGGTCTGGGCGCGGATCAGCTCGGCGGCGGTGAAAACCTGATGTGCCGCGCCCTCATCCGCGCCGGTGGTTGCAATCAGAATGTCGCGCTCGGTGTCGCGGTCGGGATATTCGACATCGACCTGAACGAGGAAACGGTCGAGCTGCGCCTCCGGCAGCGGATAGGTGCCTTCCTGTTCCAGCGGGTTCTGCGTGGCGAGGACGTGGAAGGGCGCTTCCAACGCATGCGGCTGACCGGCGATGGTGACGGATTTCTCCTGCATCGCCTGCAAAAGTGCGGATTGGGTCCGGGGCGAGGCGCGGTTGATTTCGTCGGCGAGCAGGAGCTGACAGAACACCGGGCCCTCGATGAAGCGGAAGGCTCGGGAGCCGTCGGTGGCGGTTTCCAGCACCTCAGAGCCCAGAATATCGGCGGGCATCAGATCGGGGGTGAACTGCACCCGCGCGCCTTTGAGGCCCATGACGGTCGAAAGCGTATCAACCAGACGGGTCTTGCCCAGCCCCGGCAGGCCCAAAAGCAATGCGTGGCCGCCGCAGAGCATGGAGGAAAGCACGAGATCGACCACGGTTTCCTGACCGATGAAACGGCGGGTGATCGAGGCCTTCGCCTCGGCCAGCTTCGCGCCCAGCGCTTCGATCTCTGCCGCCAGTTCGGCACCGGTCGCCTCGGCTTCGGTCATGTCGGTTTCTGTCATGGCTTCACCTCCGATGTCATTCCGTGACACTATTAAGGACGGCCCAACGCGAAAGCACAAATGACAAAAGGGTTAAAGGGAGGATTTTCCGATGACTGTCTCCGCAGAAAGCATTGCAGCAGCGATCCGATCCAGCGAAGGACGCGGGTTGCCGCCCGTGGACAAGTGGGATCCCCCGTTTTGCGGCGATCTCGACATGCGGATCGCGCGGGACGGAACGTGGTTCTATCTCGGCACCCCGATTGGGCGCGCGTCCCTGGTGCGACTGTTCTCGACCGTGCTGAAACGCGAAGGCGACAACTACTTCCTCGTAACGCCGGTGGAGAAGGTGGGAATCACTGTGGACGACGCGCCGTTTCTGGCTGTGGACTTTGAAACCGACGGAGAAGGCGAAGCGCAGAACCTCACCTTCCTGACCTCCGTCGGTGACAAGGTCACGGCAGATGCAGCACATCCGATCCGGGTGGAAAGCCGCGACGGTGAGCCCGCTCCCTATGTCGAAGTGCGCGCAGGTTTAGAGGCATTAATCGACCGCAAAAGCTTTTTCCGACTCGTTGACCTTGCCGCCACGCGAGAGATTGACGGCGTGACGGTTTATGGCGTCTGGTCGGGAGGGGCCTTCTTCGAGATCGCAAAAGCCTCCACTCTGGAGTGATCCCGCCCGATGCCCCAATTCGCTGCCAACCTGTCCTTTCTCTTTAAGGAATACCCCTTCCTCGAACGCTTTGCCGAGGCGAAGGCGGCGGGGTTCAGCGCGGTGGAAGTGCTCTTTCCCTATGACGAACCGGCCTCCGAGATCGCAAGAAGGATGGCCGATCTGGACCTTGAGATGGTGCTGATCAATGTGCCACCGCCGAACTATACGGGCGGCGAACGGGGTTTTGCGGCCGTGCCGGGGCTGGAGGAGCGCTTCAAACGCGACTTCAAACGGGCGCTGCGCTATGCGGAATTCCTCAAAGCCGATCACATGCATATCATGGCGGGCAAGGCGAAGGGCGTGGTGGCGCTAGAGACCTTCAAACGCAATCTGGCTTGGGCGGCGCAGGAAGCGCCGAACATGAGCCTGACGGTTGAGCCGATCAATACGCAGGACATGCCGGGCTATTTCCTCGACGATTTCGATCTGGCGATTGAGGTGCTCGACGCGGTGGCGGAGTTGAATCTCGGGCTACAATTTGACGCCTATCACGCCCAGATCATCACTGGCGATGCGATGGCGGCTTGGGAACGCTACGCCCCCTATGTGCGGCATATCCAGATCGCGGGTGCGCCGGAGCGGCATGAGCCGATGAAAGGCCTGATCGACTATCCGGCGTTTTTCAAAGAAGTGGATGCGAGCGGGTATGCGGGGTGGATCTCTGCGGAATATGTACCGAAAGCCCGCACCGATGACGGGCTTGACTGGTTCCGTCAGGCAATTGCCGTTTAAGCGCCCCCTTTAAGAGAGAGGCGGGACGCCCGGCGCATCTCCGGCACAGCCCGCACCGGGCACTTCGACTTCCAATGTCGAATGGGCAATCCCGAACCGCTCCCGCAGAACGCGCTTTACCGCCCCCAGAACTTCGGACGGGTCTCTATCCGTGACCACATGCGCCTCGACCGAGGTGCGGTGCTCATCAATCTGCCAGAGGTGAACATGATGAACATCCTCGACACCTTCGACCTTTTCCATCGCGCCTTTCACTTCCTCGGCACGGTGCCCCTCAGGCGCGCTGAGCATCAGGATGCGGATCACCGGGCGGATTTCGATGAAGGCGTGAAACAGGATGTAGACGGAAATAAGTAAGGTCAAGAGCGGGTCGATCAGACGCCAGTCCCAAAGCAGAATCACCACCCCACCGAAGATCACCGCGACCGAGGTCGCCGCATCCGCGAGATTGTGCAGGAAGGCCGCACGGATATTGAGGCTGTCTTTCGACATCGCCCAAGTCAGTGCCGCCGTCACCAGATCAACCACCAAAGCGGCCCCGGCGATGAGAACCACGGTCCAGCCCGCCACTTCCGGCGGATTGAACAGGCGCGAGACGCCTTCGGCAAAGAGATAGACCGAGATGACGATCAGGGTGGTGTAATTGACCATCGCCGCGACAATCTCCGCGCGCGCGTAGCCAAAGGTCATCTGACCGTCCCGCGGCTTGCGGGCAATCTTGCGCGCCCCAAACGCGATGACCAGCGACAGTGCGTCCGAAAGATTGTGAATCGCATCCGCGATCAGCGCCATGGAGCCGGAAATCACGCCTCCGACGATCTGCACCAGAGTCAGGAGCAAGTTGACCGCAATGGCACCGGCTACGCGCACATCGCCCGCATTCGGGTCTATGTGATGATGATGGTGTGAATGGTGAGGATGAGAATGATCGTGGGACATGACAACATCCATGCCACATCGGTCTTGAAAAGCCAGAGGAAAATCCATCGCATGATCCTGCGAAACACTTACAAAAAGGACGCTACGGGGTAGCCCCGAGACCCCGAGGGGCAAATCGACTCAGATATGTGTTTTGGCGCACAATGCCTTATTTTTAACACGGATAGAAAGATATGCCCATTTTCCAGAGTAAATCTCGAAATTGTGAACAACTTTTTTGCACATAGCTCGGTTATTTTTTGAGTATTAGTTCGCATTTACACAAGCGTGTCGAATGACTAAATTCATTTTCATCGAAAGGCGCAAAAACACACACTCAGCGCCGAACACTTATAAAGGACCAAAACAATGACCTTCTCTCTGAAAACTCTTTCCGCCGCCGCTCTCGTTGCCGTTGCTGGTTCCGCCGCTTTCGCTGGCCCGAACTACATCATGCCCGGCAGCCAAAACGACCTGAAAAACGTGGCTTCCGTGGACCTCGTTCGCGCTGACGAAAACTCCACTCTGCAAGTCTACGACTTCCACGGCGGCGAACGCGGCGCACTGCTCGGCTCCACTGACGTGAACGCTGGCGCCAACACCGACGTAAAAGTCCGCCTGTCCTCCCACCCGGCATCCTCCGTCGAATTCGTGCTGGTCGGCAGCAACGGCGCACCGCTCGCAGTCAAAACGGCTGACACCTACCGCTAAGCGGTTCATGGGCAAACGCCCGACTCCACGACAACACGCAAAAACGCCGCCGGATCATCCGGCGGCGTTTTACTTTAGCCCCTTGAAAAGCCTTCAGTCCCCGAGCTTCGCATGCACCTCCGCCAGATCGACCTCTCCGATCGGCATCTTGTTGGCGGGATTCTCAAAGTCATATTTGAACAGCTGGAAATCCTTTTTGTAGATTTCCCACATCAGGTGCATCGACAAGTCATCGAAGTAATCCTCAACCGGGTGCAAGCGCTTGGGCCCGTGCCCCTCAGATTCGTTGAACCGCGGAATTTGCGTCAGATCGACAGCATGGGGCGTCTCGATATGATCGAGTACATCCTGCATGCCTTCGTTGAATTTCTCGGTGAAGAAAATCTTGTCATAGGTGCCGCCGTTCACGATGAACGTGGCCACATGGCCCGACATGGCCGACCAATGAATGTCCGGCTCCATCGGGCGACGCCAGCGGATGGTGTCGCGTACGAACAAAAGGAATCGCCGAAAGCTCGCGATCTGGTCGAACTCCTGCTTGCCGTCATCGCCTCCGACTTCGATGCCGTATTTCTGGATCAGCTGCGGAACGAGATTGCCGCGATAGCGACGGCCATTGCGCTGGATGCCGCAAATTTTGTCGAAAAAGGACGACAGAACCCGCGTGTACGGGTTGCGCACACAGGTGAAGGCATAGCTTTTATGCGCCTGAACATTGGCCTCGATCAGTGCCTGACTGCCGTCCTGTGCCCATTTGTGCATCCGGTCGGTGCTGTCATGGATATCGCCATCGAAAAACTCGCCATGATCGGAATAGAACATGATCTGGCCGATGGTTGAGCAGGCGCATTTCGGGACGACACGATAGACCACGCTCTCGCTCTCGGTCATCCAGGTTCCGGGAAAGCCCATAGTTACCAAAACTCCATATATGCCGCGATGCCCGCGCGCCTTTTCGCTTTAAAATCAAATTATCCTTGATTATTCAATGATTGGCTACGCTCTATATGCAAACAAAGCGTCAAATATCGAGGTCAAGGTTTCCAATATGGCACGAATTGCCTTCATCTTGCTGTGCCATAAAGACCCTGAGGCGATCATCGATCAAGCCCGAAGGCTGACGCGAGCCGGGGATTATATATCCATCCACTTCGATGCGCGTGGCGGCAAAGACGCTTTCGACATGATCCGCGAAGGCCTCAAGGACAATCCCAATGTCGCCTATGCGACCAAGCGCATCAAATGCGGCTGGGGCGCATGGAGCCTCGTCGAAGCCTCGCTCTATGCCGTTGAAGCGGCGGAGCAATCCTTTCCGCGCGCCACGCATTTCTACATGCTGTCGGGCGACTGCATGGCGATCAAAACCGCCGAATACATCCATGACTATCTCGACCGCGAGGACATGGATTTCATTGAAAGTTTCGACTTTTTCGAGAGCGACTGGATCAAGACCGGGATCAAGGAAGAGCGGTTGACCTACCGCCATTGGTTCAACGAGCGCACCCATAAGTGGCTGTTTTACCAAAGCCTTAACCTACAACGCCGTTTGGGCCTCAAACGCGACATCCCGGATGATCTGCAGATGATGATCGGCTCGCAATGGTGGTGCCTGCGCCGCCGCACGATCGAGTGGATTCTCAATTTCACCAAACAGCGCAAGGACGTGATGCAGTTCTTCCGGACCACATGGATTCCGGATGAAACCTTTTTCCAGACCCTCGTGCGCCATCTGGTGCCGGAAAAAGAGATCAACACCCGCACGCTGACCTTCCTGATGTTCACCGATTACGGCATGCCCGTGGTGTTCTATAACGATCACTACGATCTGCTGTTGTCGCAGGACTATCTCTTCGCCCGCAAAATCTCCCCCGATGCGAAAGAATTGCGAAAACGTCTCGGCGATCTCTTCGCCGCCACCGGGGTCGATTTCCGCATCTCCAACGAAGGACGCTCGCTCTATCAATTCCTCACCGGGCGCGGGCGCAAAGGGCGACGCTTTGCGCAAAGGTTCTGGGAGACAGAAAGCACGCTGGGGCGCGACCGCGAACTGTTGATGATCGTCTGCAAGAAATGGCACGTCGCAAAACGGCTGGTGTCGCAGATCAAGGAACATAGCGACATCCCCTGCCTCGAATACCTGTTCAACGAAGAAAACACCTATCTGCCGGACCTCGGCGGGATCGAGAAAAGCTTGGAAAAGCGTACGCGCCACCGCCGAGCCTGGGTACGCATGCTATTCGATTATTTCGACGCCGACCGGATGGTCGTCTGTATCGACCCGCAGGGCATCGACCTGATCCGGGACTTTTACGCAGACCGTTCCGGCACACGGATTCTCGAAATCGACTGCGAATTTACCGATGACTACCTGATCGGCCACGCCAAACGCACCGGACTGGCCGGAGACACGACCCCGCCAGAGGCGCTGCAACGCCTGCTGCCGACGATCCGCGCGGACATCAATCATGAAAGCGACCGTATCCGCGATGCGGAATTCGACAATTACGACCGCATCTCGCAATCGAACACGCCGGAAGAAAATGCGCTCCCCCTTGCGCGCTTCCTCGGCATCTCAGAAGATGAGGCGCGCGAGATCGTTTCGATGCACTACCTGTTTTCCGACTGAGGAAGAAAGCCATGCCCTACCCCTATGATGACCAGAATATCTTTGCGAAAATCCTGCGCGGGGAAATCCCGTCGAGCCCGGTTTTCGAAAGCGAACACACGCTGGCTTTCCCTGACATCACGCCAAAGAAAAAAGCCCATGTGCTGGTGATCCCGAAAGGCCCCTACCGCTGCTACGACCATTTCGTGCAGGCGGCCTCGGATGCCGAACAGCTCGATTTTTTCAAATCCGTTGCGAAGGTGGCCGAGCTTTTGGGCGTCGCCGAATCTGCGGGCGGTCAGGGCTTTCGCCTGATTACCAATTCCGGCGAACATTCGCATCAGGAAGTGCCGCATTTTCACGTCCACCTTCTGGGTGGTGAGCCCTGCGGACCGCTGGTTTGCGACTGAAATTTCCAGATTTGAAAATGACAAAACCCCGCTCAAGGCGGGGTTTTTTATTGGGTATTTTGATTTTTGAAGAAAGGCCCGCTTACTTGCCGGACGTCAAATCAACAAACACATCCTCAAGGTCGGGTTCCATCGTGCGCACATCCCCGATGGTAATGCCCGCAGCCTGAACCGCGTTGATGATCGCCCCGACGGAAGTCTGACGCCGGGAGAAATCAAAGGACAATGTCCCGTCTTTACGCCGCTCCATTTTGACGCCTTCGGGCAGGCCAGAAATGTCTGGCGCGGCCCCTTCCGGTTCAATAACAAGGGTCTTGGCGTCCATCGCTCCGAGAAGGTTCTTCGTCGTGTCGCGCTTGATCAGCTCGCCATGGTTGATGATCGCGATCTCATCGCACATCTCCTGCGCCTCTTCGAGGTAGTGCGTGGTGAGAATGATCGTCATCCCGCGCTCCTCGTTCAGCTTTCGCACATTGGTCCAAAGCATCTGACGCAGCTCGATGTCCACGCCTGCGGTCGGCTCATCAAGCACGAGGATTTGCGGGTTATGCACCAGAGCCTTGCCCAACAAGAGCCGCCGCCGCATCCCGCCCGAAAGCGTGCGCGCATAGGCATCGGCCTTATCCGAGAGCCCGACCAGTTCGAGAATCTCATCCGTGCGCCGGTCCCGTTTCGGAACGCCGTAAAGCCCGGCCTGCACCTCAAGCGCACCGCGCGGGGTGAAGAACGGGTCGAGGTTCAATTCCTGCGGCATCACCCCAATGGCGGCGCGCGACTGGCGCGGGTTCACGTCCTGATCAAATCCCCAGATGCGCACCTTGCCCGAGGTCTTGATCACAAGCCCGGCGAGAATGTTGATCATCGTCGATTTGCCAGCCCCGTTCGGACCAAGCAGGCCAAAGATCGAGCCTTGCGGAATATTCAGATCCACGCCCTTGAGCGCCTCTTTCGGCGCTTGCCCTTTGCCGCCCCCATAGGTCTTTCGCAGCGCTTCGATTTCGATTGCATTGCTCATGGCGTCTTCCCCCTCGCGGCGTTCCGGCCCCGACATTTGCGCCGGTTCCCTCTTGTCCGCACCCTGCGGATGGCTATCATGCAGGCTTGATCTAGGCGGTCTGTGGGCATTCGGCAACCGCGCTGGCCACACAGCCCCCCTTGCAAAGACCCACACGCTACGCCTAGACCATGCCAAGGACTGCTGCATGGCCTGTTCATAGCAAAAGGAACGACAAGATGACGATTAAAGCGCCGGAAACCGAAGTGGTCTCCTCTTGGAAAGTGGCCTGTGATGGCGGCGAGGGCGCGCTTGGGCATCCGCGTGTCTGGCTCGTGATCCCGCATGACACCTGCTATGTCGAATGTCCCTATTGCGACAAGAAATACATCCACGAAAGCGCCCGTCTCAAAGACGCGTGAGACAGATTTCTTTCACGTTTTCCTTTCGTTAAATGTTGCTAGGCTACGCTCTCCCTGTTCATAAGGGAGACGTGTCATGCCATCCGCTCACCAGATCACACTGGTTCGCAACAGTTTCAGGGCGCTATCCCCGAAACGGCCGGAGCTGTTTATCCGTGTTTATGAGCATCTGAACGGGCACGATCCCGAAGCCGCCGAACAATATCACGACAGCCTGCGCCAGCGGGCCCGTATCGTAGACAGCCTGATCGAATTGGCGCTTTTATCCGCCGACAATCCGACCGCGCTTTTCGCAACCTTGCACAAGCTGGGCCAAGACTATGCGCAATACGGGTCTTGGCGCGAAAAGCATCCCCTGCTCATCCGGCTGATTGTCGACGTACTCGAAGAGGCATCTGGCGAGGACTGGTCCGACGATCTCGCCAAGGCATGGCACGCTTTCCTCCAGTTCATGGCCGATGGCATGCTCGAAGGGCTGGCCTCCTCCCGCGTCGCCTAAAGAAAGTTCCCTGAGCCAAAACAGACGCAAGGCCGTATGACGACTTGCAGTCAGTCTAGCCTTCCGTGTTATCAAGGCGCGAACGAAACCTCATAGAAACTTCGGGGACCGCGCGCATGACATTCGGCAAGGGCAGCCACCTGCATCTGATCGACGGATCGGCCTTTATCTTTCGGGCCTATCACGCCTTGCCACCTCTGACGCGCAAATCCGATGGTCTACCGGTCGGCGCGGTCTCGGGGTTTTGCAATATGCTGTTCAAGTATATCGAGGACGCCAGCGGCAATGACGCCCCGACCCACGCGGCGGTGATTTTCGATCATTCCGGCAAGACCTTCCGCAACGACCTCTACCCGGCCTACAAAGCAAACCGCCCGCCCGCGCCGGAAGACCTCGTGCCGCAGTTCCCGCTGACCCGCGACGCGACCCGCGCCTTCAACGTCGCCTGCATCGAAATTCAGGGGTTTGAGGCGGATGACATCATCGGCACCTTGGCCCATCAGGCCCGCGAAGCCGGAGGGCGCGTGACGATCATCTCGTCCGACAAAGACCTGATGCAGCTTGTTGGCGGCGGTGTCGAGATGCTCGACCCGATGAAGAACAAGCGGATCGACCGCGAGGGCGTCGAGGAGAAATTCGGCGTCGGGCCAGAGCGTGTCGTTGACGTTCAGGCACTTGCCGGGGATACGGTCGACAACGTGCCCGGCGCGCCGGGGATCGGGATCAAGACGGCTGCACTGCTGATCAACGAATATGGCGATCTCGACACGCTTTTGGAACGTGCAGAAGAGATCAAGCAACCCAAACGCCGCCAGACCCTTATCGAGAAAGCCGAGCAGATTCGCATCTCCCGCCAGCTCGTGAAACTCGACTGTGACATGGAACTGGATTTCGGCCTCGACACGCTTGAGGTGAAAGAGCCTGACGCGGAGAAGCTTTTGGAATTCCTGACGGAAATGGAGTTCCGCACCATCGTCAAACGGGTTTCCGACAAGCTCGGCGTCGAGGCCCCCGCCATCCCGGACGCCCCCGCACCGACGGCGGCCACCGCCCCCGATGCCCCCGCCGCGCCGGAAGCGAAACCGTTTGACACTACGGCCTACGAGAAAGTCTCGACCATGGGCGCGCTGGAGCGTTGGATCGATGCGATCTATGCCCGCGGCTACGTCGCCGTCGACACGGAAACGACCGGTCTCGACGAAATGGTCGCCGATCTTGTCGGCATCTCGCTCTGCGTTGAGCCGGGCGAGGCCTGCTACATCCCGGTCGGGCACACGATGGGCGAAGACGACCTGTTCGGCGGCTCGAACCTTGTCGACGGGCAGCTTGCCAAGAACATGGTTCTGGACGCGCTCAAACCCGTTCTAGAGGACGAAAGCATCCTCAAAATCGGCCAGAACATGAAATATGACGCGAAGATTTTCGCGCGCAATGGCGTCAAAGTCGCCCCGTATGACGATACGATGCTCATGTCCTACGCGCTCCACGCCGGGATCAACAGCCACGGCATGGATACGCTGTCGGAACGCTATCTGAACCACACGCCGATCCCGACGAAAGAGCTTCTGGGCACCGGTAAATCGGCGATCACCTTTGACAAGGTCGATGTCGCCAAGGCTGTCGAATACGCCGCCGAGGATGCCGATATCACGCTCCGTCTCTGGCAGACATTCAAGCCACAGCTCCACGCCGAACGCGTCACCACGGTGTACGAGACGCTGGAGCGCCCGCTCTCACCGGTGCTTGCCAAAATGGAAATGGCCGGTGTGCTGGTGGACCGCGATGTGCTCTCGCGCATGTCCAACGCCTTTGCCCAGAAGATGGCAGGGCTTGAGGCGGAGATTCACGAGTTGGCGGGCGATAACTTCAACGTCGGCTCGCCCAAGCAACTCGGCGAAATCCTCTTCGACAAAATGTCCCTCCCCGGCGGCAAAAAGGGCAAAACGGGCGCCTATGCGACCGGCGCCGATATTCTCGAAGACCTCGCATCAGAGGGGCACGACCTCCCCGCCCGCGTGCTCGACTGGCGGCAGCTTTCCAAGCTGAAATCGACCTACACCGACGCGCTTCAGACCTTCATCAATGCCGAAACCGGGCGCGTTCACACGTCTTACCTGCAAACCGGCGCGGTCACCGGGCGGCTGTCGTCGTCGGACCCCAACCTGCAAAACATCCCCGTGCGCTCAGAAGAAGGTCGCCGCATCCGCGAGGCGTTCATCGCGCCGAAAGGCCGCAAACTCATCTCGCTCGACTACAGCCAGATCGAACTGCGCATCCTCGCCCATGTCGCGGGCATCGACAGTCTGAAACAGGCCTTCCGCGACGGGCTCGACATTCACGCCATGACCGCCTCTGAGATGTTCAACGTGCCGATCGAGGGCATGGACCCGATGGTTCGCCGCCAAGCCAAGGCCATCAACTTCGGCGTGATCTACGGCATCTCGGGTTTCGGCCTCGCCCGCAACCTGCGCATCCCGCGCAAAGAGGCGCAGGGCTTCATCGACCGTTATTTCGAGCGCTTCCCCGGCATCCGCGCCTATATGGACGACACCGTGGCCTTCGCGAAAGAACACAAATACGTCGAGACCCTGTTTGGCCGCAAAATCCACACACCGGAAATCGCCGCCAAAGGCCCGCAAGCCGGCTTCGCCAAACGCCAAGCGATCAATGCCCCGATCCAAGGCTCCGCCGCCGACATCATCCGCCGCGCCATGATCCGTATGCCCGAAGCGATCAAAGACCTGCCCGCCACCATGCTGTTGCAAGTCCACGATGAATTGATCTTCGAGGTGGATGAGGACGCCTGCGATCCGGTGATCGAGGCGGTGAAAGATGTGATGGAAAGCGCCGCCGAGCCAGCCGTTAAGCTCGATGTGCCCATCGAAGTGGATGCCGGCATCGGCGACAATTGGGCGGAGGCGCACTAAGTGACCCCCTCTCCTTTGCTGGAGAAATACTCAAATGAAAACGGCGCGAGATAATCTCGCGCCGTTTCTGTATCTCGCGGTTCGAAAAATCGGATCAGATCAGACCGGCTTTCTGGAACAGTGCCTTGATATCCGCCTCCGGGCGCGGGCCGATGTGAGAGATCACCTCGGCGGCGGCGGTGATCCCCATACGCCCGCAAGTTTCAAGGCTCTGGCCGGTGGCGTAACCATAGAGGAACCCCGCCGCGAACTGATCGCCCGCGCCGGTCGAGTCGACCGGCGACACACGATGAACCGGCACAACCGCCTCCTCATCGCCGCGAACCAGCACCACATCGGAACCAGAGCGGGTGCAGACCACAAGCCCGGATTCGCTCGCCGCCGTTTCCAGCGCCGTGGACAGGTCCGTTTGATAAAGGCTTTCCCATTCGTGTTCATTGCCGATCACGAAATCCATTTCCTTCACGAATTTGCGGAAATGATCGCGGTGGCGGTCAACACAGAACGGGTCGGACAGGGAAATCCCGACCTTACCCCCCGCATCGTGGGTGAGCTGCGCGGCGCGGTCGAAAGCTTCCATGCCCTTCGGCTTGTCGTAAAGATAGCCCTCAAGGAACATGATCTCCGTGTCCGCCGCCACATCGGGAGACACGTCCAGCGAGGAAATTTCCGAGGAAATCCCGAGATAGGTGTTCATCGAACGCTCCCCATCGGGCGACACGAAAATCATCGAACGCGAGGTCGGAAGCTCCCCGCCCGGCACCGGCGCGTTGACGAATGCGGTTCCGTCCGCCTCCATCTCCGCCGCGTAGAACCGCCCCAGAGCGTCGTCATGCACCCGGCCGATAAAGCCGGTTTTCAGGCCCAAACCGCCAAGCCCGGCGAGCGTGTTCGCGACCGAGCCGCCGGGGGCCTGCACCCGATTGGTCATCGAGCCGTAAAGCAATTCGCCGCGGTTGCGCTCGACCAGTTGCATGATGCCTTTCTCGATCCCCATGAGTTCGAGAAAATTATCATCCGCCTGAGTGATCACATCGACGATGGCGTTGCCGATGCCGACAACCTGATAGGTTTTAGTCAAGGTTCTTCTCCTCGAAGTCACAGAGGTCACGGATGAGACAGGCCGGACATTTCGGCTTGCGCGCAGTGCAGGTATAGCGCCCGTGCAGGATCATCCAGTGATGTGCATGTTGTTGAAATTCCGCCGGGATTTGGTCCTCGATGGCGCGTTCGACCGCGACGACATCTTTGCCGACCGCGACACCCGAGCGATTGCCAAAGCGGAAAATATGCGTGTCCACCGCCTGCGTCGGCACATGCCACCACATGTTGAGAACCACATTGGCAGTCTTGCGCCCGACGCCGGGAAGGCTCTCCAAAGCGGCACGCGACGAGGGCACTTCGCCCTCATATTGCTCGACGAGAATTTTCGAGAGCTTGATGACGTTCTTGGCCTTGTTGCGATAGAGCCCGATGGTCTTGATATGCTCGATCAGCCCCTCTTCGCCGAGATCGAGCATCTTTTGCGGCGTGTCGGCGATTTTGAACAGCTCGGCGGTGGCCTTGTTCACCCCTTTGTCAGTCGCCTGCGCCGACAGCGCCACGGCCACGACCAGCGTATAGGCGTTGGTGTGATCAAGCTCGCCCTTCGGCTCCGGCTCAGCCTCGCGGAAACGGGTGAAAATCTCTTTGATCGTATGATAATCGAGCTGTTTGGTCATAGGGTTCTAATGCCTTGTACGGCCCGGTCGGGCAAGCTGTTCCTGTGTCGCACAAAGTTTTCGTAAAATTCGAAGCACACAGGGACCGATCAGGGCGCTCGCCTTAACCCGCCGTTCAACTCTCTTCCGCAGTCTGAACCGATAATAAGACAATCGGGGAAAGCGAATGGATGACGTGACGGACAAGATGTCAGGCCTCACGGGGAAACAGCCCCCCACCCCGCGCCTGTCCGGTGTCGGCCCCGGCGTGATGATAGAGACCAGCGAAGGACCGCAGCCCGCGGAATGGCTCCGTCCCGGCGATCTGGTTTTGACGCGCGATCATGGTTATTGCCCGTTGCTCTGGGTCGGACGAAGCGCGGTTCTATCGCCGCGCCTCTCCTCCCACGCCACCGCCCCGCCCGTTCAAATCGTGGCGGGGACTTTGGGAGACGGCCTCCCGAGGCGCGATCTTGTGCTGTCGCCCGCTCATCATGTGCTTTTGCGCTCCCCGCAGGTGGAATTGCATTTCGGGACGGAGGAGGTTCTCGCCCCCGTCAGAGACATCGCGACGGAGGCGGAGAGCATGACAACCCCGCCCATCCACACCTATTGCCACCTGCTGCTGGCCCGTCACGAGTTGCTTTTGGCAGAGGGGGTCTGGCTCGAAAGTCTGTTTCCGGATGAGACCGCGCTTGCGCAGCTTGGTCCAGAGGCGCGAGAAGAGATCGCCGCCCGCCTCGGACATGTCACACTGACGACCCAGAAAACCGCCCGTATGGTCCTGCTTACCGGAGAAGCCACTGTCCTGTCCCCCCGCTCCGCCGTCGCCACCCGGCGTATCGCGGCCTGAGTTTGCACAAGTTTCGGGTCGGCACAGGGGCAAGGCCGCGCTACTCTGGGGCATCTCGTGAGAGAGCCCTTTTGGAGCAGCACCTTTGGAGTCGCCCGTGTCCGCCGAAATCCCGTCCCTTGAAGACCGCTATCACTACAAGGTCATTCGCCGCGCCATCGACCTGATCGACGGCGCCGCACTGCCGCTCTCGCTCGATGCGCTGGCCGCTGAGCTGGGGATGAATCCACATCATTTGCAGAAGCTCTTCACACAATGGGCCGGCGTCTCGCCGAAACGGTTTCAGCAATATCTGACCCTCGGCCACGCCAAGGAGTTGATCCACACACAGCACAACATGCTCGACACCGCCGATGCCACAGGCCTGTCCGGCACCGGGCGACTGCATGACCTGTTCCTGCGGTGGGAGGCGATGACCCCCGGCGAGTTTGCCCGCAAAGGCGCGGGGCTGACGATTTCCTACGGTTGGTTCGCGACACCCTTCGGCGACGCGCTGGCCATGGCAACGGATCGCGGCCTTTGCGCTATGGCGTTCACCTCGGAAACCTCCTCTGAGGAGGCCTTCGCCGATCTCTCCTCTCGTTGGCCCGCCGCTGATTTTGTCGAAGCGCCGGATCGGGTCGCCCCCTATATCGAAGCGGCCATCGGTGGCGGTGACATGTCCTTGCATCTGATCGGCGCACCGTTCCAGATCAAGGTCTGGGAAGCCCTGCTTTCCATCCCATCGGGTCAGGTCACCACCTATTCCGACATCGCTCGCGCCATCGGCTCACCGAATGCCGTTCGCGCGGTCGGCACTGCGGTCGGGCGCAATCCGGTGAGCTGGCTCATCCCCTGTCACAGAGTACTGCGCAAAACCGGCGCGTTGGGCGGTTACCATTGGGGCCTGCCGGTCAAACGCGCGCTTTTGGCCTATGAAAGCGCACAGGCGGAGGCGCGCGCACCGCAAACGCCTGAGCGAAAACCCGCCACAATTTCGTGAGCGGAGAAAATCTGCCGTGTCAGAGTCCAAATAGCAGGATAAAACCAGCGCAAAGAGCAGTTTTCAGGAGGATCAAATGAAATCCCCGCTTTACATCGCTATCCCTATGGTTGCCGCAATGGGCCTGACCGCCTGTATGGACACCTACGACTCTAATTCCAAAGCCACCCAAGGGGCCGTCGTTGGCGCGACCCTTGGCGGGATCGCCGCTTTGGCCGCGTCCGACAATGACAAGCTTGCCAAAACCGCCGTTGGCGCAGTGATCGGCGGGGCCATCGGTGGGGCCATCGGTCAACAACTCGACAAGCAAGCCGCCGATCTTCAACAAGACCTCGGCAATGATGACGTGAAAATCGTCAACACCGGCTCGCAGCTGATCGTGACCATGCCGCAAGACATCCTGTTCGCCACCGACAGCGCCGTTGTGGTGCCGTCCCTGCAGGACGACCTGCGCGCGCTGGCCTATAACCTTCAGGATTATCCGGACACCACGGTGCAGATCATCGGTCACACCGACAACACCGGCTCCGCGACCTACAACCAAGAGCTTTCGACCCGTCGGGCCTCCGCCGTTGCCACTATCGTGCGCGCCAATGGCGTCGCCTCTGGTCGCATTCAGGCCTATGGCCGTGGCGAAGACGCCCCGATTGCAACCAACCTGACCCCGGAAGGCCGGGCGCAGAACCGCCGCGTCGAGATCGTCATCACGCCGATCACCTGATCTTCGCGGACAGTCTCAAACAAAGGCCGGGTCTCCCCCGGCCTTTTTTCATGGTCCCCTCCAATCGGCGGTCATATAATCTGACCAATTCCAAGGAGGCCCCCATGCCGTTTCAGAAAATCAACGCAGAGAAACTCAGCGCCACGGTCGTGCGTCAGATCGAGCTCTTGATCCTGCGCGGCATCCTGCGTCCCGGTGAGCGCCTCCCCTCTGAGCGCGATCTTGCGGAACGTCTCGGCGTCTCCCGCCCGTCCCTGCGCGAAGCCATTGGGGAACTGTCCAACAAAGGTCTGTTAGAGAGCCGTGCAAGCGCCGGTGTGTTCGTCGCTGACGTGCTCGGCTCCGCCTTCTCTCCCGCGCTTGTCTCGCTTTTTGCCAGCCATGACGAGGCTGTGTTCGACTACGTTTCTTTCCGCCGTGATATGGAAGGGCTGGCGGCCGAGCGGGCGGCAAAAATGGCGTCTGATACCGACCTGAAGGTCATCGACACGATTTTCGAGAAGATGGTCGCCGCCCATCCCAAGCGCAATCCGTCGGAAGAGGCTCGGCTCGATGCGGAGTTTCACCTCGCCATCATCGAGGCCTCTCATAACGTCATCATGCTGCACATGATGCGCTCGATGTTCGACCTGCTGCGCGAGGGTGTGTTCTACAATCGCTCCGTGATGTTTAAACAACGGACCAACCGCGCGCAGCTTCTCGATCAACACCGGGCGATCAACGAGGCTTTGCAGGCGCGTGAGCCAGAGGCCGCCCGCGCCGCCGTGACCCGGCATCTCGATTATGTCGAAGAGGCGCTGCAAGATCAGCAGAAGTTTGAACAGAACGAGGAAATCGCCCGCCTGCGCTACGCCCATGAGCAGGAGCGCACGTGACGCGGAGACCGTTCTCTTCATTGCAGAGAGAGAATACTCACCCCACATGCCCAAAGAAAAAGCCCCGCCAATTTGGCGGGACTTTTCAATTCGGGGCCGATCAGTCCGGTCAGGAGACTGATTAGTGCAACTTGGCAGCCACTTCGTCGATCGACGCATCGATCAGGGAGTTGGCTTCGGTTGCCGACATCTTCTTGGAGATGACATCGGAGGCAGCAGCAACGGCAACGGAAATCGCGGTGTCACGCACTTCGCGGACAGCTGCGGCTTCGGCGGCTTCGATCTGCTCTTGCGCGGCAGCGAGACGACGGGCGATGGAGGATTTCAGAGCCTCTTTCGCTTTCTCGGCAGCCACTTCGGCGTCTTTTTTCGCTTGGGCGACGATGGCGTCGGCCTGTTCCTGAACTTCGCGCTGTTTGCGCTCGTAGGAGGCGAGGATCGACTGGGCCTCTTCACGCAGGGCGCGGGCTTCGTCGAGTTCTTTCTTGATGCCTTCGGCGCGCTGGTCGAGCATCCCGCCGATCAGGCCGGGGACTTTCTTCCAAACGAGGATGCCGATGAACACCAGAAAGCCCAGAAGGACGATCAGATTGGTGTTCGACAGCGTCCAGAAATCACCGGAGAACGGGTTCGCGGAGGCAGCCAGCGCCGGGCTGGCGGCGGTGAGGGCGAGAAGGAGAGAAAGTTTTTTCATGTCCTTAGCCTTTCAACCGAGCCGTTACAGCCGCGGTCACGGAGCGGGCATCGGCGGAGGTGCCGAGTGCTGCCACGAGTTCCTTGGCGGTGTCTTTGGCGACTTCTTTCACGCTTTCCATCGCACCTTCGTGGATTTCAGCAATCGCTTTCGCCGACTCGGCGGCTTTGGCGGAGATCTCCGCGTCAGCCTTAGCCGTGGCGGCATCGAGCTCTGCCTGAATGGCGGCCCGGGTTTCGCCGGCGATCTGTTGCGCCTGCGCTTTGGCTTCGGCCAGCGCGGCGTCATAGGCGGCTTCGGCCTCTTTCGCCTTGAGCTTAAGCTCTTCGGCGGCTGCAATGTCGTTCATGATCGTGCCGGAGCGCTCAGCGAGCACCGCAGAGATGCGCGGCAGAGCGATCTTGGACAGCACGAAATAGATCACGACAAGCGCGACCAGAAGCCAGAAAATCTGGTTGGGGAATGTTGCGAAGTCAAGCTGCGGCATGCCCGCTTCTGCGGCGCCGTGAGCGGCTTCTGCCCCATGCGTCTGAGTTGCCATCTTATTCTCCTGAAACTGACCTGTTCTTCCGTTGCCGGAAGAGACCCCTGTATTACGCGAGGGTGGGTCTTAAATCAGACCCACCCTGCCGTAAGGATAGAGCGTCGGATCAGACGGCGAACATCAGCAGCAGAGCGACGAGGAACGAGAAGATCCCCAGAGCTTCTGCAAAGGCCATGCCGATGAACAGGGTCGCGGTTTGCGACGCAGCAGCAGACGGGTTGCGCAGGGCGCCAGCGAGGAAGTTGCCGGCCACGTGACCAACACCGATAGCGGCCACACCGGAACCGATGCCTGCGAGACCTGCACCGACGAATTTGCCGAGTTCTGCGATATTGCCTTCCATTGTTGTATCTCCTTACGTTGGAATGGGCTTGAAAGAGGGTTCAGACCTGTCCGGACCTTAGTGGGACGGATGCAATGCGTCTTTCAGATAGACGCAGGTCAGAATGGTGAACACGTAGGCCTGGATGAAGGCCACCAGAATTTCGAGGCCGTACATCGCGGTCACAGCGAGGATCGAGATCGGCGAGATGGCAGCGATCGCGGCGAAGCCAGCGAACACTTTCATCACCGCGTGACCGGCCATCATGTTGCCTGCAAGACGAACAGAGTGGCTAACGGGGCGCACGAAGTAGGAAATAAGTTCGATGATCGCCAGCATCGGGCGCATCACCATCGGCGCGGAGCTGACCCAGAAGAGGCCAAGGAATTTCGCACCGTTTTTCACGAAACCGAGGATCGTGACGAAGAGGAACACCATCAGAGCCAGCACGCCGGTGACGGCGATGTGCGAGGTGGTGGTGAAGGACAGCGGCAGAAGGCCGAGAAGGTTCGAGAACACGATGAACATGAACAGCGTCATCACGTAGGGGAAGTACTTCACAGCGTCTTTGCCGGTCACGTCTTCGATCATCTTGTAAACGAAGCCGTAGGTCATTTCAGCGATGGACTGCCCTTTGGAAGGAACGATCGCGCGACCACGGGAGCCAACGACCAGAAGCAGGATCACACCCACAACCGCAATCGCCATCCACAGCGTTACGTTGGTGATCGTGTACCAGTGCACCGGCCCGTCGCCAAACAGCGGCGTGACCTTGAACTGGTCCATCGGGTGGAAAACCAGGCTGCTTTCGGAACCATGCGCTTCAGTCGCCACGTTCAATCCCTCTCATCACGTGCGGGCGTCCCCGCGTTGTCGTCACTGGTCTTACCCGTCTGGGCTTCGACCTGTTCTTTCTGGATCTCTTGGGCCGTCCGCATCATCGTCTTGACGCCAGCCGCGAGACCTAATCCTACAAACAGCACGATAAAGATCGGGGTGGTCCCTAACAGGTGATCCAGCCCCCATCCCATGCCGAAACCGATCATCAGACCGGCCACAAGTTCGATCACCATCCGCCAGGCAATGTTCGCCTGAGAAAAGTGCTCTTCACCGCGAGACGTCTTCGGCATTTGTGCCTGTTTCATCTTCTCGAGCCGTTCCTCCAGAGCGCTCAGGCGCTCGGGGTCATGCGGTTCGGTCATGATGGACAGTCCCCTCGGTTACTTGCGGGCAAGCTATGCGGCGGGCGGCTTAGAGTCAACGCAGAATGACCGCCTCACAAAACACCCTATCTACTTGTTTTTTATATACATTATTAAATTTGAGACCGTCCTCGTCAGGACCAACCCGAAGCGTTAGCGCAAAATGCTCTCATTTTCGTTATTCAACCAAATGGTTGACCAAACACGCGCGCGGACATATCGCCAAACTCATGACAGACAAAACGGTACATGATCTCGACCTCATCTTCGCGGCTCTGGGCGACAGGACCCGGCGCGCGATCCTGTCGATGCTGCTCGAAGATGACATGGCCGTCACCGATGTCGCCGAGCCGTTCGAGATGTCCCTCGCCGCGATTTCCAAACATCTGACAATCCTCACCCGCGCCGGCCTCATCGCGCAGGAGAAACGCGGCCGGGTGAAATGGTGCAAGCTCGAACCCGATGCCATGCGGGCGGCCTCCGTCTGGATGCAGGGGTTCGGGCAATTCGACGAGATCGACCTTGACGGTCTGGAGCGGTTTCTCGAACGTGAACTGATCGAGACAGATACAGAGCCGCAAGCCCCGTCACATGTACCTCAAAGTGAGTGAAGCCCGCCTCCGCGACATCCTTTCGTGCCCCCCAGCGCTCTGACTACGGCGCTGTCCTATTGGATCAGTGACCATCTCGGCTTCGAGTCCCCATGATGGCCCTCCGTCTCGGCCATCCTCACGTCACAAGAGAAACAGCGGAAACCGAGTGCGCCACGCTGAACCGCTCGGGTGCGACGGGCGCTGTACTCCACCTGCTTGTGGACACGTTCTATCGCAAGATCTACCCTATTGCGCCGGAACGGGAGTGAGCGCACGTTCCGGAACCGGCCTCAGGCCTCGTGTTTCAAAAGCAGGTACAGGGCCAGAATGGTCAGGCCAATGCCACCGAACACCAGCGCCGGAGGCGTCCCGTGGCCTAGCGCGATCTCCCAGATGATCACCCAAGACGGCACGAGGTATGTATACGCCATAACCTTGGCTGCGGCGAGCCGCACGGAGGCATAGGCCAGAAGCGTCGCGGTCGAAGTTGTGGCGAACACTGTGATATAGCCCAGCGCGATCCAGACAATCGCAGGCAGATGGGCCCAATCGGTCGCCAGCACGTCCCGCCAGCCGAACAGAAGAATGACGAGAGAGGCGGCGGAAAGCACGAAGAAGGTAAAGACCAAGGTGCGCTCACCGCGATGCAAACGCGGCACCAGCGGGGTATAGAGCGCGTGAGCAACGACGCCGATGAAATAGAGCGCCTCACCCTTGCCGACGTGAAACGCCAATGCGGCCTGAATATCCGCCCGAAAAATCACCCAAAGCGCCCCGACCGCCCCAATGGCCAATGCCAATGCGATGCGCGGCGTGGTGATCTGGCGCATGATCAGATAGCCAAAGCCCGCTGCCAGCAGCGGTGTCAGGGTGAACACGGCGGAAGCGGAGACCGGTTCGGCGGTCTTCAGCCCGACAAACATCATCACGAAGTATAGAGCAAAAATCCCGCCGAGGATCAGATAGCGCCAAGGCTGGCGCGTGGCTTCGCGCGGGATGCCGCCAGTGACCATGGCCATGATGCCGACGAAAATCGCCGCCGCGACAAAGCGCACACCGTTGATCGCCAGAGGCGTGATCTCATTGGCCGCCATAGACCCGAGCGAAAACGAGCCCGCCACGAGACAAGAAAAGGTAAGCATCGCGAGATGGCCGTTTCTGCGGTCGGCGGTGGTCGCATTATGAGGCACGGGAATACTCTTTTGAAAATCACTGCAATTCGCTCCCCTTACCCCCCACAGCAAACAAGGTCCATTGCCCTCATCCGCACAGGGCAACGGCATTTTCGCGGATTTTACAGCTTACGTAAGGTCAGAACAGGGCCATTCCTTGGCCCGCGCCTTAAGGAACGTGAGGAAGGCCTGAACCTTCGGCGTGCGGTGCAAATCGACGTGGGTGACGATCCAGTTCTGGCTGTCCCATTGCGGGTCAGGCGGCAGGATTTCAACGAGGTTCTCCTGCGAGCGCGCCATCCATGTCGGCAAAAAGCCGGCCCCGGCCCCGGCCTGAACCGCTTCGATCATAACCTCCATCTCGGAGGCCCGGAACACAACCTGATCAGAAGACACATTTTCAGTGATCCAAGCCATGAAGGGCGCACGGGAATTCGGATCGTCGAGCGCCACGAAACGCAGGGACTTGGCCATATCCACGCCCTCACCCTGATCTTTCGGAAGGCCATGACGGTCGATATAGCTTTTGTGCACATAAAGCGCATAGGCCTGACGATGGAACGGCTGCACCACATTGTCCGGTTCCTGCGGCGGACGCCCCGCCCGGATCGCCACATGCGCTTCACCATATTCGAGACGGAACAACCGCTCGCCGGTCAGATAGCGGACGTTGAGGCCAGGGTGTTCCTGTTGGAATTCGGCCAGCACTGGCACCAGCAAAGCGCCCATCCCCGGCAGAGAGGTCACGACCAGCTCGCCCGCCACCTCTTCGCCACGACCTTTGATGCGCGAGACGAGCTGCGAGAGTTGGTCGTCAGTGGTCTGCGCGACCTTCAAAAGGTCCACGCCCGCCTCGGTCGGCGTATAGCCCCGGGCATGGCGTTGGAAAAGTTTCACGCCCAGCCGCGCTTCGAGGCTGTCGATGTGACGGATCACCGTGGCGTGGTGCACCCCAAGCGCCTGTGCCGCGCCGGACACGGTGCCCATTTTAGCCACCTGAAACGCGGTGCGGAACTCATCCCAGTTTTCAACGGACATCTCGGACCCCATGTGCGGATAAAAACAGTTCACCGCGATCATTGTGGGGTCTGTTCGAAATTACAAGCTATTTTGCCGTGATCGGGTTTCTTAATTCAGCCCAACCCTGCGCGGCCTCCGGCAGCTCGCCTTTCCATTCATCACAAAGCGCTTCCCGCTCTGCTTTGAGCAAGGCTTCCAGTGTCGCAATCCGCGCACCGCGTCCGCGCATGTGATCCTGAAACCGGTGCGAATGCAGGATGGTCGGCACCGCGTCCAAAGGCTCCCAGGCATCGAGCAGGGTCACTCGGCGCAGATTGAACTCCGGCGGCAAGACATAATAGCGCAGATCGCTTTCCCAAAGCAGATCCTTGAGGATGATCTGATCGCGCTCAATCGCCTCATCCGCAAAGAATCTCTCAGCCCAGTCCGCCAAGAAGGCCTGCATCGCCTCCGAACGGCGATAGAGGAAGACGCCGGAATTGTGCTGCGGGAACGCGTAGGGGGTTGCATGATCGCGCCCCTGCCGGATCAAACTCCAGTCGCGGCGCACGTCATGGCTCAACGCACATTCAAACCGGTCGAGAATATCGAACAGATCACCCAAGGGCGCGAGGAACAGAGTGTCGCTGTCCACATAAAGCGTGCGGGCGAACCGGCTTTGGGGCATCGCGCGCAGCTTTTCACGCGGATGCATGTCGTAGACCGCGCTTACCCGATCGAACAACCCCGTCGGAAGGTTCTCTGGCAAATCGGTCACCAGATCGATTGCAATGCCGGGCTCATGCTCGCGCAGGCTCCGCGCCGACTGGATCGCCAGATCGACATAGTCCGCGCCGCCCGCAACATAGAGAACACCGCACTCCGGCACCTCCGGCTCAAATTCTTCGCGCTTTGCGTTCTGCATGATCTCTCCCCGGCATTGACGCGGCTGGCGCGCTCCTTGCGAGGAGTCTAGAGTAATTCGGTCCCCCGTCCACTCTGCTCTCGATGCGCGCACTTGACTCATCATACGCACGCGCGTAGAGAGCGGATCAAATTTCCGGAAAGCTTTGGCCTTCCGGTCCTCAGGCTATATGCCAGGATCGCCCTCCGTCAGCGCGTTGCGCCCACGGAGGTAGTTTCGCATTGGCCTTTCATATTCACCGCTTCATCCCCAGATGAAGCAGATCGCAACACGGCCAAACGTCATACAGACAGGAGTAAGCCCATGTTTGAAAATCTGTCCGAACGCCTCTCCGGCGTCTTCGACAAGCTCACCAAACAAGGTGCCCTGTCCGAAGACGACGTGAAAACCGCGCTCCGCGAAGTCCGTGTCGCCCTGCTTGAGGCCGACGTCTCCCTTCCGGTCGCCCGCGATTTCGTCAAGGCCGTATCTGAGAAAGCCACCGGTCAGGCGGTCACCAAATCCGTGACCCCCGGCCAGCAGGTCGTCAAGATCGTTCACGACGAACTGGTTCACGTCCTTGCTGGCGATGAGGCCGAAATTGGCACGCTCAAGGTCGACAACGCCCCTGCCCCGATCCTTATGGTCGGTCTGCAAGGCGGTGGTAAAACCACGACCACCGCGAAGCTCGCCAAACGCCTGAAAGAAAAACAGGGCAAACGCGTCCTGATGGCCTCGCTCGACATCTACCGTCCGGCAGCTATGGACCAGCTCAAGGTCTTGGGCGAACAGATCGGCGTCGATACGCTGCCGATCGTGCCGGGTCAGTCCGCCGCCGACATCGCCAAACGCGCCAAGCAACAGGCGATGATGGGCGGCTATGACGTCTACATGCTCGACACCGCCGGTCGCCTGTCCATCGATGACACGCTGATGGCTGAGGTCGAGGAAGTCAAAGCGATCACCACCCCGCGCGAGACGCTGCTCGTGGTCGACGGCCTCACCGGTCAGGACGCTGTACACACCGCCGAGAACTTCGACGGACGCATTGGCATCTCCGGCGTCGTCTTGACCCGTATGGACGGTGACGGTCGCGGTGGTGCGGCGCTCTCCATGCGCGCGGTCACGAGCAAGCCGATCAAATTCGTCGGTCTCGGCGAAAAGATGGACGCGCTCGAAGAGTTCCACCCGGAACGCGTTGCGGGCCGTATCCTCGGCATGGGCGACATCGTTGCCCTCGTCGAGAAGGCACAGGAAACCATCGAGGCCGAACAGGCCCAGCGGATGATCAAGCGCTTTTCCAAAGGTCAGTTCAACATGAACGACCTGAAAATGCAGCTTGAGCAGATGCAGAAGATGGGCGGCATGGAAAGCATCATGGGCATGATGCCCGGCATGGGCAAAATGGCCAAACAGGTGCAGGACGCCGGTTTCGACGACAGCATTCTGAAACGTCAGATCGCCCTCGTGAACTCCATGACCAAGAAAGAGCGCGCCAACCCCGCACTCCTTCAGGCCTCCCGCAAGAAACGCATCGCGGCGGGTGCTGGCATGGAAGTGGCCGAATTGAACAAGCTTCTGAAAATGCACCGTCAGATGGCGGACATGATGAAGAAGATGGGCAAAATGGGCAAAGGCGGCATGCTGAAACAGGCTGTGAAAGGCATGTTCGGCAAAGGCGGCGCACAGGGTCTCGAAGACATGGATCCGACGAAAATGGCCGACGCCGCAAAAGCGCTCAAAGGGCTGGGCGGTATGCCCGGCGGGCTTCCGGGCCTTGGCGGCGGCATGGGCCTTCCCTCCAACCTCTCGGGTCTCGGGAAGAAGAAATAACCATGACCCTCGCCCCCACCATAGAAACCCAGCGCCTTCGGTTGCGCGGACATGTAGAAAGCGACTTCGGTCCTTTCGCCGACATGTTTGCGTCCGAGCGTTCGCGCTTCATGCATGGCCCGCTGTCGCGGCGTCAGGCGTGGTTCGCTTTCTGTGGGGACATCGCACAATGGCAGTTGTTCGGTCATGGCGCATGGGGCGTTGAGCGCTTGGACGACGGCGCTTTCGTTGGTCAGGTCGCTTTGAACAAACCGCCGCATTTCCCGGAGCTGGAGCTCGGCTGGTTTGTCATGGACGGGTTCGAAGGCAAGGGCTACGCGATGGAAGCCGCGACGGCCGCCCGCGATTACGCCTATGTCGAAATGGGGCAGGATACGCTGGTGTCTTACATCGACGCTGCGAACACGCGTTCGATTGCCTTGGCCGAGCGCATGGGCGCGGAACTGGATGAAACGGCGACGACGCCGGACGACGAGGCCTGTCTCGTCTATCGTCACCCCACCCCCGAAGCGCTGCAAGACGGCGGGATGGAGGCCTACGCATGAGCCTTTCGATCCGCGCCCTCTTGGCCGACATGTGCCCGACAAAAGTCCGACATAAGTCCGACACTTTGCCGACAGTCATTTTTGCAGGGAGTTTTGGCCAATGAACGAGACACAGAAACGTGCTGCCGAGATCCTCAAGGAGCATCGCGAAAGCATCGACCGGCTTGACGCGATCCTCGTCTACACGCTGGGCGAGCGCTTCAAACACACACAGGCCGTGGGCAAGCTCAAGGCCGAGAACGATCTTCCGCCGTCCGACCCGGCGCGCGAAGAGAAACAGATTGCCCGGCTTGAAGACCTCGCACAACGCGCGGACCTCGATCCGGAATTCGCAAAGGCCTTCCTGAAGTTCATCATTCAGGAAGTCATACACCACCACGTAAAACACCAAGATTGCTGAGATTTCGATAGGAAATTCAGCTCAATAGCTAGACTTAGGAGAAACAACCATGGCTATGAAAATTCGTCTCGCCCGCGGCGGTTCCAAAAAACGCCCGTTCTACCGCATCGTTGCGACCGACTCCCGCATGCCGCGCGACGGTCGCTTCATCGAGAAGCTCGGCACCTACAACCCGCTTCTGCCGAAAGACAGCGAAGACCGCGTGAAAATGGACATCGACGGCATCAAAGCATGGCTCGAAAAAGGCGCTCAGCCGACCGACCGCGTTGCTCGCATGCTCGAAGCTGCTGGCGTCCTTGAGAAAAAAGAGCGCAGCAACCCGAAAAAAGCCGTTCCGGGCAAAAAAGCCCAAGACCGCGCTGAAGAAAAAGCTGCGAAAGCTGCTGAAGCCGCCGCTGCCACTGAAGAAGCTGCGGCTGAAGAGTAATCGCATCAGGCTCAGGCCTATTTGCGATTAATCGCCTTTTGGGCGCGGGCATTTTGCCTGCGCCCTTTTTCCGTCGCTCTTGATCTGTGAGCAGAAAACAAAGGCTTTCCTTGTCTCTGTGATTTGCGCACAATCAAAGTTGACCCCACCCTCACCCGTTATGGTGCTTTCATCTCTGAGCCAATACAGGGGAAAAGACATGACTAAACCTGCTGTTATCGGGCAGTTCTCTGCAGCATTTCGGAACGATTTCGCCGAGCTTTTACGCTGGCGCCGGGATGTGCGCAGCTTCCGCACCGACCCGATCGATGAAGCGGCGCTGACCCGCTGCCTCGACGCATTCACCCTCGCCCCGTCCGTGAGCCTGTCGCAACCGTGGCGCATCGTGGCGCTGAAAAGCGAGCCCGCACGCATGGCGATCCTTGAGAACTTCAAGGCCTTCAACGCAGACGCCCTGTCCGGCAAGGAAGGCGACGCGGCTCAGAGTTTTGCGGCCCAAAAACTCAAGGGGCTGGAAGACGCTCCGGTGCAATATGCCGTATTCAGCGACAACTCCGCGACCGAGGGCCATCCGCTCGATCTGTCCGCCATTCCGCAAGTGCTTGAATATTCGGTGGCGGCGGCGATCATGCAATTCTGGCTCGCCCTGCGCGCCGAGGGCATCGGTCTGGGTTGGGTCTCCCGCCTGGATCAGGCAAAACTACGCGCCGATCTCAACATCTCAGAAAGCTGGACCCTTGTCGGCTATCTCTGTGTCGGCTATCCGACACAAGACAGCCCGCAGCCGGAACTACAGGTTCAGGGCCTTGAAAAGCGTGCTGCTTGTCCCGAGGTTCTGGAACTGTAAGCTGGCTCCAATACAGACAGCGAGCAAAGCATGAGTGACACGCGGATCATCGTCGGAGCCATCGCAGGCGCCTTTGGCGTCCATGGTGAAGTTAGGGTCAAGAGCTTCTGTTCCGACCCGGAAGCCATCGGGGACTATTCCCCGCTGACGTCTGAGGACGGCCAGACGGACTATGTCCTGACCCTGACCCGCGTAACCAAGAACGGTTTCGTCGGAGAGATCGAAGGCGTTGAGACCAAGGAAGAGGCGGACGCTCTGAAAGGCGTCACGCTTTTCGCCACACGCGATCAACTGCCCTCCCTCCCCGATGACGAGTTCTACCACGCCGATCTGATCGGATTGACGGTGCTCGACACGGGCGGCACGGAGCTTGGCAAAGTGCGCAACGTACTCAACCACGGCGCAGGCGACTTGCTGGAGGTGCAAGGGCCGGGATCTCCCGAACCTGTGCTTTTGCCATTCACGCTCAAGAACGTACCGACCGTTGATCTCACCTCAGGCCGGATCATCGCCGATCCGCCGGAAGGCCTTTTCGAATGACTGACATGCCGGAAGACAAGACCAAGCCCGCGAAATCTCACGGCCGTCTCGCCGTGCGCCCGACGCTCAGGCCCTCGGAGCTGATGACCAACACCCCCGACCTCGTCGGCGTTTGGAAGGCCAAGATCATCACCCTTTTCCCCGAAGCCTTCCCCGGTGTTCTGGGCGAAAGCCTGACCGGAAAAGCGCTCAAGGACGGCAGGTGGCAGATGGAAACGGTGCCTCTGCGCGAATTTGGCGAGGGCAAGCACAAGAATGTCGATGACACCCCCGCAGGTGGCGGTGCTGGCATGGTGATCCGTCCGGACGTGATGGGCAATGCGATCGACAGCGCGATGAACGGGATACCTCCGAACCGCGAGAAATGGCCGCTGGTCTATCTGAGCCCGCGGGGCAAACGCTTTGATCAGGCGACCGCGAAACGCTGGTCGGAAGCCCAAGGGATCACGATGATCTGTGGGCGGTTCGAAGGCGTGGATGATCGGGTCTTGTTCCATTACGGGATCGAGGAAGTCTCCCTCGGGGATTTCGTCATGACCGGCGGCGAGATCGCGGCGCAAGCGATGATCGACGCCACGGTTCGGCTGTTGCCCGGTGTCTTGGGCAATGCCGACAGCGTCGAAGAAGAAAGCCACTCGAACGGTCTTTTGGAACATCCGCAATTCACCCGCCCCGCCGAATGGCGCGGCATGGCGATCCCGGAAGTTCTGATGTCCGGCCACCACGGCAAGATCGCCGAGTGGCGTCAGAAGATGGCCGAAAAGATCACGCGGGATCGTCGTCCGGATATGTGGGAGGCCTATCAAAAGGCCTCCGCGCCCGATAACACCTGACGGTCACTCCGGCTTGACGGTCCCTGCTTTTTTCGCCGCTTCTGCCGCCATCCATTCCTGTTTCTTGACCATCGCCAAAAGCGCCGGATAGGTCACCGCGTTCACAATGATCACACCCAGTTTGGTCAGGAGCGCAAAGACGAGTGCGTCGGAGAACCACGCAAGGGCTGTCCCCGCGATGCCGATCTGGCTGGCGAACTCCGCGAAGACGGGAAAGAGCCAATCGCCCGTGACACCATGCAGCGCAAGGCCAATCCAGAAGCCGCAGCAATAGGGGCAGCGCCATTGCTCGTAGAGCGTTTGCAAAGGTTTGGGCAGCGTTTTGACGATTTTCATGAACCACGTTCCCCAATGTGGGAGGTGCTCGTAAAACAACAGGTGGAGGGCGATGCCCAAAAGCAGGTTTTGATAGGTCATGCGGTTTTCCTTTGTACCATTGATTCGTTAGCCTAACTATCTTTATGTCTTCCAGAATTTTAAGCTTTGTGGAGCCACCAAATCAAAGCGGATCAGATCAGGACTTTGAGATCGTCCTTCATGAGCGCCGCGACACGGTCGTAGACCGCGTTGCCCTGTGCGAGCATGGCGTGTCCGTCTTGCGTCAAAATAATGTGCTGCGCGCGCGCATCCATGAAACACACGCGTCGCGTCACCAACCCGCGCTTTTCAAGCTTTGTCATCATGGCGCTTGCGGAGGCTTTGCTCACTCCAAGGGCCTCGACGACATCCTGCAAATGCTGGCCGTGATGGTCGCCGTTCTGGTCCGCAAACCGCTGAAGGGCCTCTTGCTCATAGACGGCGCTGAGGTAATCGTGCTCGCTTTGCGTCAGGCCGATGTCCTTTTGCGCCAACATCCATTCGCGCGAGATCATACGTTGGGCTTTCCTCAAGAGATGCGCGGTTTCGGACATGTGATTCCCTGCAAGACAACCTACATAGTTAGACAGGCGAACTATACCCCTCTTACTCCCATGATGACAAGCCAAAAGACTTGCCATCCTACGCGCATCGACCTATACACCAGCCGTCTGGCACCGGGATTCGGCGCACAGACCTTTTTGCTATGGACCGGATGGCTTCTTCTTCGTCCACATCAGCCCAGGCAAATTGATCAAAGCAAAGACGACCTGAACCCTCCGGCGGGCATCATCCAGATGGACCCGATCGAAGACGCGGAGCTCTGAGGCAGTTGAAACCTTCGTGGACAAAACCACGAGCAAATTGGAGAACAAGCGATGGATCTTATCGCCCAGCTTGAAGCCGAGCAAATCGAAGCTCTCGGCAAAACCATCCCGGATTTCAAGGCCGGTGACACCATCCGCGTCGGTTACAAAGTGACCGAAGGCACGCGCACCCGTGTGCAGAACTACGAAGGTGTCTGCATCTCCCGTAAGAACGGCAAAGGCATTGCCGGATCCTTCACGGTTCGCAAAATTTCCTTCGGTGAAGGCGTTGAGCGTGTGTTCCCGCTCTACTCCACCAACATCGAAAGCATTGAGGTTGTGCGTCGCGGTCGTGTGCGTCGTTCCAAACTCTACTACCTGCGTTCGCGTCGCGGCAAATCCGCTCGTATCGCAGAAGTCACCAACTACAAGCCGCTCGAAGCCTGAGGATTGTCACGATGAAACAAGATATCCATCCCGATTACCACTTCATCGACGTCAAAATGACCGATGGCACCATCGTGAAAATGCGCTCCACCTGGGGTGCCGAGGGCGAAACGCTCGCACTCGACATCGACCCGACCGTGCACCCGGCCTGGACCGGCGGCAACTCCCGCCTGCTCGACGCCGGTGGCCGTGTGTCCAAGTTCAAAAACAAATACGCTGGCCTCGGCTTCTAAGCCCCGCCAAAAGCGATTGTTTGGAAAAGGTCCGCAGAAATGCGGGCCTTTTTCTTTGGACAAACGCCGATCTGCCCCCTCCCCGCAGCCTTCGAAATGCAAGACAACCACAGATCGAAATCGATTGCGTGCCGCGGCAAGAAACGCTCTTGCAGCGGACACGAAAACCCCTGCATACAGAGGCAAAGGGATCACGACTGCAGTACAAAAACTGCGGCGAATAACGGGAATTTTGGAACGTGGCGCATATTATCATCGTCGGCAACGAGAAGGGCGGAGCAGGGAAATCGACAGTTTCCATGCATGTGGCCACGGCTTTGGCTCGGATGGGTCACAGCGTTGGTGCGCTTGACCTCGATCTTCGTCAGAAAACCTTTGCCCGCTATCTGGAAAACCGTCTGAGCTATTGCCTGCGCGAAGGCATTGAGCTTCCGACGCCCGAATATCGCGACCTGCCGCAGGTGGACGCCTCCGATCTCGCGGAAGGTGAAAACATCTATGACCGCCGTCTTTCGATGGCCGTCACCGGGCTTGAGGAAAGCTGCGACTTCATTCTGATCGACTGCCCCGGCTCGCACACGCGCCTGTCTCAGGTTGCGCATACGCTGGCGGACACCCTGATCACTCCAATGAACGACAGCTTCATCGACTTCGATCTTCTCGCCCGTGTCGATCCGGACACGAACAAGATCCTCGGCCCGTCGGTCTACTCCGAAATGGTTTGGAACGCCCGACAGCTCCGCGCTCAGGCTGGGCTCAAGCCGATTGATTGGGTGGTCCTGCGGAACCGTCTCGGCGCGCAGGCGATGCACAACAAGAAAAAGATCGGCGATGCGCTCTCCGAACTGTCCAAACGTATCGGCTTTCGCGTCGCTCCCGGTTTTTCGGAGCGGGTTATTTTCCGTGAATTGTTCCCGCGCGGGCTGACACTGCTCGATCTCAAGGACGTCGGTGTCAAATCGGCGATGAACATATCCAATGTGGCCGCCCGTCAGGAACTTCGCGACCTGATGAAAGAGCTGGATCTGCCGGACGTCGAACTCGATTTCTGATCGGCGCAGCTGACAACACGCGTCCAGGCCGGCTCTCATGTAGCACGACATGCGAAAGGCCCGCCTGCTGTCTCACGAATGAGCAGCGGGCGGGCCTTAACAATTCATAGATTGTACATCAGCCGATATTGTCGAGGCGACGCATAAAAGCATCGCCTTTCTGACGGGTGGCAACATGGCGCTCGCCTGGAATGGAGCGCGGCATAGGGTCTACCATGCCCGCTTTGCGCGGCGGTTGATGCTCCAGCCCCTGAAGCTTTTGCCAGACCATCGCCGCAACCGAAAAGATGATCAATCCAAGTCCTACGGCCATAAAGATCAGCGTGTCACCCGCGTCCAAACCAGAGAGCCATTGGTTGAGAAACTGTTTGCCCTGCGTTGCGATGTCCATTTCAGGAGCTCCATAAACCTGTTGTTACCCGGTAATATTCCGGTCAATAACGGCGGAATTCTGACCAAGTCATGGAAAGACGGGTGGGATTTCAAGGAGATCGCGGGACGCGTCTAGCCTCGTCGCGCTTGCCACAACGCCGAAGCGCGATCTTCGGGGTCTTTGGCCCCCAATGTATCGAGTGCCAAGGCGGTGGTTGCTTTGACGATGGCCTCCGCGAAAGGATCGCTGAGTGCCCCGTCCCAAAGCGCAGACAGTCGCGACAGGTCTGTTTCACCATCGTTGAGGCGGCGTGCGTCTGTCTCGACGGGCGGCACCAATGCCTCCCAGCTTTCCCCGTCCCGCAACCCAAAGACCTGAATATCTTTCGACGGATTGCGTTCGAACTCACCGCCGCCGCCTTTGATCACGGACATGGATTTGAGCGCCAAGAGCTTGGAGGCATCCGCCTGCAACTCGCGGTAGGGCGGATGGAACACGCCTTGAACCGAGGCCCCTGCCCCGCCCGGATTGAGCATCCGCGCGACGGTGTTGAGACAGGAGCGCAGACCGAACACGGCGCGCAACTGCAGAAGATGCAAAAGCTCAGGCGAAAAGTTTTCAAGCGGCAGATAGGCGATGCCATCGCGGTCCAGCACATCACGGGCAGCCTCCGGCGAGGCGCAGGAGGTGATCCCGGCATAGGGCATCCCTTCGCGCACCAGATGACCGCTTTCGCCAAGCCCGTTCCACCCGTGCATCAGAACCGTATACCCGGCCTGCGCCACGAGACGCGCCGACAAAAGAAACCACGGCAGGCCACGGGTGCGGCCCGCCGCATAAGACGGCCAATCCAGATCAGGCGTCGGCACGGTCACCAGCGTATCGCGCAGCGCCCGCGTGAACCCTGCAATCTCTTCGGGAACCTCGCCCTTCATCCGCATCAGCATCAGCATCGCGCCGACACTCTCCGGCGCAGCCTCACCGCGCAGCACACGCGACATGGCGTCTTGGGCTTCGTCAAAGGTCAGAGACCGGGATCGGCCCGGACCACGCCCCAGAATCCGGACGTATTCGGCAATGCTCATAAGGTGTTCACTCAGCGGCTTCCTGGGCCTGGACACGTTCGATCAGCGCTTTGATTTCCGGGCGACAGGAGCCACAATTCGTGCCCGCCTGCAACGCCTCGCCAATCGCCTCGACCGTCATCAGCCCGCGTGTTTCAATCGCGGTCAGAATAGTGTTCACACCGACATTGAAGCAAGAGCAGAGCACCGGCCCCGGATCAGGTTGATCGGTGGGCGACTTGCCGGACAGCACCATCGGCGCCTCTTGGCCCGGCAGATGCGTGAGATAATCGCGCATCACCACGACAGGTTCGCGTGAGATGAACAGCGCGGCGACCAAGGCTCCGTCCTGATGGAAAGCGATCCGCGCCGTGCCTTTGGCGGGGTCAAACATCGTCTGGGCCTCGGAATTTGGCAGATCAAACAGGCGTCGCGCTTCTTCGAGCCAGTCTTCCGGCACGTCCAGCCCCGCCATTTCCATCCGGTAGCCCGCATAGGTCTTGGCTTGTGCCCAGTAGTCCGAATTGGCTTTCACCGGCACCTGCGAGATCGCAAACCCGTACCATGCCGCGTTCAGTGGCGCGATTTTAGCGACCGACGCCTTGCTCTCCGGTTGGCCGGAAATCGGGTCTGTCACGGGCGCGACCAAAGCGTCGATGCGCGCAGCGGGGGCGTTTTCCCCGGTCCAGTGCATCGGGACAAAAATGTCGCCGCGCGCGATCCGGTCCGTGATCATAGCGCGCAAAATGGCTGTGCCGTGCGGAGTCGTCACCTCGACCAGCGAGGTCGGCCCGATCCCTTTTTCGGCGGCGTCATCGGGGTGGATTTCAACGAAAGGTTCGCCCAGATGTGCATTGAGACGCGGCGCACGGGCGGTGCGGGTCATGGTGTGCCACTGATCACGTACTCGGCCCGTGTTGAGACGGAACGGATAGCGCGGCTCAAGCTTGGCCGCTGGCGGTTTCCAAGACACAGGAAGCATCCGGCCCTTGCCATCCGGGGTGAAGAACTGCCCGTCCGCAAAGAAACGACCGCCCTGTTTGCCGTCAGACACTGGCCAACGGGTCGGTTCCAACGCGTCATATTCGGCATCCGTCAGGTCACGAAGGCCCGAAATGTCGAAATCCTTGCCAAAGCCCCCGGCAATGCCGGACAGCGCAGCGTATTCACGGAAAATCTCGGCAGGGGTTTCATAATCGAACGCCTGAGCAAACCCCATGCGCCGCCCGACCTCGGCCAGTTGCCACCAATCCGGGCGCGCCTCTCCGGGGGCCGGCAGAACCGCGCGCTGGCGCGAGATGATCCGGTCGGAATTGGTCACGGTGCCGCTTTTCTCGCCCCATGCAGTCGCAGGCAAAAGCACATCGGCCAAACGCGCCGTATCCGTCGCCTCGGTGATGTCGGAGACCACGACGAAATCGCAGCCTGCAATCGCCCCGCGCACCTTATCGGCATCCGGCATGGAAACGGCGGGGTTGGTGTGGAGAATCCAAAGCGCCTTGATCTTGCCCTCGCCCACGGCGCGGAAAAGATCGACGGCCTTGAGCCCTGCCTGTTCCGGCATCACCGGCGCAGACCAGAAGTCGCCCACGGCCTTGCGGTGATCCATATTCTCAATGTCGAGGTGACAGGCGAGCATATTGGCGAGACCACCCACTTCGCGCCCGCCCATGGCATTGGGCTGGCCGGTGACGGAGAACGGCCCAAGCCCCGGACGCCCGATACGGCCCGTCGCGAGATGGCAGTTGGTGATCGAATTGACCTTGTCTGTGCCGGAGGACGACTGGTTCACCCCCTGCGAGAAGATCGTCACGACTTTCTCAGTCGAGCACCACAGATCGTAGAACTCGGCGAGCATTTCATCGGAAAGGCCGGTGACAGAGAGATCGTCGGTCTCGGCGGCGGTGATCGCCTCCTCAAGACCTGAGACATTTGCGGTAAAGCTCTGATCGATCAGACCCCGTTTGGCGATCTCGGCCAGAAGCCCGTTGAACAGTGCTACGTCAGACCCGGCTTTGAGCGGCAAATGCAGATCGGCAAGATCGCAAGACGCGGTGCGGCGCGGGTCGATGACGATGAGCTTTTGCTCCGAGCGCTTCTTGCGGTTGGCGAGAATGCGTTGATAGAGCACCGGGTGACACCAGGCGAGGTTCGACCCGGTGAGCACGATCAAATCGGCCTCATCGAGATCTTCGTAAGTGCCCGGCACGGTGTCGGTGCCAAACGCGCGCTTGTGGCCCGCAACGGTAGAAGCCATGCAAAGCCGGGAATTGGTGTCGATATTCGCCGAGCCGATGAAGCCTTTCATCAGCTTGTTGGCGACGTAATAATCCTCGGTTAGAAGTTGGCCGGAGACATAAAAGGCGACGCTATCCGGGCCATGCTGGGCAATCGCGTCGGAAAACTTGCGGGCCACGAGATCAAGCGCCGTGTCCCAATCGGTGTCTTGGCCGTCCACGCGCGGCGCCAAGAGGCGCCCGTCGAGAGAAACGGTCTCCCCCAAAGCGGTGCCTTTCGAGCAAAGCCGACCGAAGTTTGCCGGGTGAGCCTTGTCGCCTTTGACCTCCAGACCGCCCTCGGAAGCGGCCTCAAGAAGCACGCCGCAGCCAACCCCGCAATAGGGGCAGGTCGAGCGGATCGCACAGGTGGATTTCGGCGCGTTCATGCCATGACCTCCAGGACAGGCGCATCCGGCGCGTTCTGGAACGCCGGACCGAAAATCAGACTGTCCCGCATAAGGGAGACGTTTTCACCGTCGCGGATCAGGTTAAAAAACCAAGCCGCGTCATTGGTATCGCCATACATCACCGCCCCGATGAGGCGGTCGTCCTCGATCACCAAACGCTTGTACACTGAAGCCGTCGGGTCGGAATAAGTGATGCAATCACGGCCCTCGCCATCGTGGAAATCCCCGGCGGAGAACAGATCACAGCCCGTCACCTTGAGCTTGGTGGAGACATCTTTGTTGATGAATACCTCAGACGCACCGCGCAGGGTCTGCGCCAAGACTTTGGCCTGATCGAACAGCGGGGCGACAAGGCCGAACAGCGCGCCGTCATGTTCCACACATTCGCCAAGCGCGAAGATATTCGGGTCAGAAGTGGTCAGGTGATCATCGACACAAACGCCCTTGTTGACCTCAAGCCCGCAGCTTTGCGCCACCCCGGTGGAAGGCCGAATACCGACAGCCATGACCAGCAGATCGCAATAGAGCATCCGCCCGTCATCAAGCAGGAGCGCACGGACACGGCCCTCGGCATTCGCGATGATCTCTTTCGAATTGGCACCGCAGATCACTTCGATCCCGCGCGCTTCGAGCGCCTGACGCAACAAGGTCGCGGCGGGGCCGTCGAGCTGGCGATCCATCAAATGTTCGTTGAGATGGACGACGGTGACATGGGTGCCCCGCGCCGCCATCCCAGCTGCCGCCTCAAGCCCCAAAAGCCCGCCACCGATGACAACCGCACGCCCGTTCGGCTTGTCACCCAGACGGATCATTTCCTCGGTGTCTTCGAGATCGCGGTAGGCGATCACACCGGACAGGTTGTGGCCCGGCAGCGGAATGATGAACGGGCTCGACCCGGTGGCGATGACCAGTTTGTCATAGCGCACTTCGCCATTCTCGCCGATCACAACTTTGCGGTCCCGGTCGATATGCTGCACCCATTCGCCGAAGCGCGTGGAGATGCCATGACGGGCGTACCACGCATCGTCATGGGTGACGATCTCGTCATAGCTCAACTCCCCGGACAGAACCGGAGAGAGCATGAGCCGGTTGTAAGTGCCGCGCGGTTCTCCGTTGAAGACGGTGATCGCGAAAGCGTCCGGTGCCTCCGCGACCAAGTGGTCCAGAAGCCGTCCCGTCGCCATACCGGCCCCGATGATGACGAGTCGTTCGGCCATCAGGCGTCCCCTTCTCCGTAAGCGGCAGAAATCATCACGCCGGAAAGCGTGCCATAGGCCGAGACCCAAGCCGCTTTTACGTCTGGCGTGAACTCCGGCCCGAGCCCCTGTTCGAGCGCACGCAACAGAGAGGCACCAACCGCATCGTAATGCGCCGGTTCGACACCATAATCGACATGTTTGCGGGCCAGCGCTTCGGCGACGGGCACGATCTTTTCGAACTCATTCAGCCCGTTCACGACGACGCCAAGCGTCGCCATAAGCTTCATGCCCTGCTCGCCCATGTTGCCTTTGAAGAGCGGACGCACTTCGGGGGCGGTTGCAAAAAGGTCGGCGTAAAACAGTTCGCCGGCAGTTTCCGAGATCGGTTTCACTTTCGCGAAACTGGTCTGAACGAGGGAGATCGTGTTCGTGTCCATGTCTTTACTCCGCCGCGATGGCTTTCGGCTCAGGCTTTTTTTTCGGTTTGGCCCCGTGTTCGTATTCCTCGAGGAAGTCGAGCACGTCTTGACGGTATTTGTAGTAATCCGGGTGCTCCAAGAGCGCCTTGCGCGAGCGCGGGCGCGGGAGATCGACCTCGGTGATCTTGCCGATGGTCGCCTGCGGCCCGTTGGTCATCATCACCACGCGGTCGGCCAGAAGGATGGCTTCATCGACGTCGTGCGTGACACAGATCGCGGTCACTTTGGTCCGCTCCCAAACCTCCATGAGCACTTCCTGAAGCTCCCATCGTGTGAGGCTGTCGAGCATCCCGAAGGGTTCATCGAGGAGCAGAAGTTTCGGAGAGAGGGCAAAGGCGCGGGCAATGCCCACACGTTGCTTCATTCCGTTGGACATCGCCGACGCGGGCTTGTCCATAGAGTCAGCGAGACCGACCCTCTCAAGATAATATTCAATGACGTCCTGGCGCTCGGGCTGCGATGCGCCGGGGTAAACCTTGTCGACACCAATGGCCACGTTCTCCTTTGCAGTCAGCCACGGAAACAGGTTCGGTGACTGGAACACCACAGCGCGCTCGGGATCGGCGCCGCGCACTTCAAAGCCGTCAAGCTTGATCGCACCTTTCGAGATATCGTTGAGACCTGCGGCCATGGTGAGAACCGTGGACTTGCCGCAGCCCGAATGCCCGATCAGCGAAATGAACTCGCCCCGGTTCAGTTTGAGGTTGAAGTCCTCGACAACCGTGAGCGGGCCTTTCGGGGTCGGATAGACCTTGTGCAGCCCCTCGAAGGTCAGGAATTTCTGCTCGATAAGTCCTTCTTGGGCCTTCTCAATCGCCGCCGGAACTTTTGAATTGTGAATGGCGGTCACGTTGGGCAGCTGCTTGATGCCCTCGGCTTTGGCTTCGATCCCGACATCCATCAGGTAGTTGGTGACCTGCGCACGCAGGGCGTGGAAGGTTTCGTCATGGTTCATCTCGGAGCGATCACGCGGGCGCGGGATGCTCACTTTGAACTCATCGCCCAGCGTCCCGTCCGGGTTCAGCGCAATGATCCGGTCGGCCAAAAGGATCGCTTCGTCCACATCGTTGGTGATGAGCACGCAGGTCTTCTTGTCCGCTTCCCAGATATGTTCGATCTCGTCGGCCAGATTGGCACGCGTCAGCGCGTCGAGCGCGGAGAGCGGTTCGTCCAGCAACAGAACCTCCGGGTTCATCGCCAAGGCACGAGCCACGTTCACCCGTTGACGCATCCCGCCGGACAGCTCCGCCGGACGGCGCGTCGTGGCGTGGCCGAGACCGACCATCTTGACGTAATGCGCGACTTTCTCGTCCTTCTCCACGTTCGAAAGATCGGGAAAGAGCGTA
Organism: Celeribacter sp. ULVN23_4; assembly: GCF_054788345.1. NCBI lineage: Bacteria > Pseudomonadati > Pseudomonadota > Alphaproteobacteria > Rhodobacterales > Roseobacteraceae > Celeribacter > Celeribacter sp. ULVN23_4. The sequence goes on from NZ_JBTVYO010000010.1 coordinate 75,620, forward strand.
TCGACAGCGACCCGAACATTACCGTTCACCGTCAGCCACGGCATCAGAGAGTAGTTCTGAAAGATCACCCCGCGCTCCGGTCCCGGACCGGTGACGGGCTGACCTTTGAAGCTCACAGCGCCAGAGGTCGGCGTTTCAAGCCCGGCCATCAGATTGATCAGCGTGGTTTTCCCGGTGCCGGAGAAACCGAGGAGCACGAGGAATTCGCCCTCCTCCACATCGAGGTTGATGTTCTTGAGCACGTCGGTGCGGTGCAAGCCCTCACCGAAGCTCTTGGAGACATTGTCAAACGTCAGGATACCCATTTCGATCACCGATTGTTGGAGAAGGTGAAGAGGGATTGCAGAGCGTACATCACGCGGTCCAGCAGGAAGCCGATGATCCCGATGGTGAGCACGGCGACGATGATTTTCGCGAGCGACTGACTGGAGCCGTTCTGGAATTCATCCCAGACGAATTTGCCGAGACCGGGGTTCTGCGCCAGCATTTCAGCGGCGATCAGCACCATCCAGCCCACACCGAGGGATAGACGCAGACCGGTGAAGATCAGCGGCAGGGCGGAGGGCAGCACCAGCTTGGTGATCTTCTGCCATGTGCCCATTTTCAGCACTTTGGAGACGGAGACGAGGTCTTTGTCGATGGAGGCCACACCGAGAGAGGTGTTGATCAGGGTCGGCCAGAGCGAACAGAGCGTCACGGTGATCGCCGACACGAGAAAGGATTTGGCGAACAACCCGTCGTTCGTCGTGTAGAGCGCGGAAACCACCATGGTCACGATCGGCAGCCACGCCAGCGGCGAAACCGGTTTGAAGATTTGCACCAGCGGGTTGATCGCCGCATTGGCGTAGGGCGACAGACCGGCGAGGATTCCGAGCGGGATGGCAATCGCGGAGCCGATCAGGAAGCCGAAGAACACGGTTTTGATCGAGGTCCAGATTTGCTCATAATAAGACGGCGAACCGGTGTAAGGAATGTCCTTCACCTTTTCGGGCTGACCGGCGGCAATGTATTTCGCGTTGCGCGCTTCGACACGCTCTTCGAACTTGGCTTTTTTCTCGGCCTTGGCGATGGCGTCGTGATGCAGGTTCACGGCCTCTTCCCAGACCGCAGACGGCCCGGGGATCGCGCCCAGAGAGGTCTGTACCTTCGGCGCGAGCGTTCCCCAGAGCATCAGGAAACCGACGATGGCCAGAACCGGAACGCCCAGGAGCTTCCAGATTTCTTTCGCCTGCGCTTTCGGGTTGTCTCCGGCGAGCGCTTTGAGAACGGGGGTCATCCAGGACAGGCCCAGAACCTGAAACCAGGTGTCGGCCTTGTTGATCCGGGTGAAAAGTTTGGCGCGACGATCCTCGCGGGCCTTACGGGCGGCCTCGGCGTCGAGCGCTTGGGGGTCGATGGCAGTCATTGCGGGATCCTCGCATCAGAGAGGTTGGTTTGAAAAGAAAGGGCTCTGAGGCCCTCAGAAAGAGGTGTCTTCGGGCGCGTTAGGTGTGGGGGGGGATCGCGCCCGAAGTTCTTGAGAAGTCTAAGAGATGGGTTCCCTTACCCTTTGACTTCGGTTCCTTCGACAACTTGCTCGCCTTTCAGGCCAATCGGCAGGCTGTCGAGATAGGCGTTCGGCGTTTTACCGTCATAGGCGATGCCGTCGATGATGTCCTCGGCGGGCGTCGGCGCTTTGTAGCCGTCGCTGTCCCAGGGGAAGTCTTCCTCGTTGGCGAGACCTTCGTCGACCAGAAGGCGTGCGGCTTCGAGGTAGATGTCCGGCTTGTAGACGGATTTCGCAACGTCATCGTACCAGCTATCCGGTTTGGCCTCAGAAATCTGGCCCCAGCGGCGCATTTGGGTCAGGTACCAAACAGCGTCGGAGTAGAACGGATAGGTCGCATTGTAGCGGAAGAACACATTGAAGTCCGGCACATCGCGCTTGTCGCCCTTCTCATATTCGAACGTACCGGTCATGGAGTTCGCGATGACTTCGTAATCGGCGCCCACGTAATCCGGACGGGACAGAATTTCCACGGCTTCCGGACGGTTTGAGTTGTCGTTCTCATCGAGCCACATCGCGGCACGGATCAGAGCTTTGACAACCGCTTTCGTGGTGTTCGGGTATTCTTCCGCAAATTCTGCGGTGATGCCGAACACTTTTTCCGGGTTGTTTTTCCAAAGCTCGTAGTCAGTGATCACCGGCACCCCAATGCCTTTGAACACGGCCTGTTGGTTCCACGGCTCACCGACGCAGTAGCCATAAATCGTCCCGGCTTCCAAGGTGGCGGGCATTTGCGGCGGGGGAGTCACGGAGAGGAAAACATCGGCACCAATTTGCCCGGTGATGTTTTCAGGGCTGTAATAGCCCGGATGCAGACCTCCGGCGGCCAGCCAGTAGCGCAATTCGTAGTTGTGGGTCGACACCGGGAAGACCATGCCCATGTTGAACGGCTTGCCTTCGGATTTGTATTTCTCAACGACCGGAGCAAGCGCTTCGGCGGAGATCGGGTGTTGCACCTTGCCGTCCGCATCCGTCGGGATGTTCGGCTTCATTTCTTCCCAGATCTCGTTCGACACGGTGATGCCGTTGCCGTTCAGGTCCATGGAGAAGGGTGTGATGATGTGCGCTTCGGTGCCGAAACCGATGGTCGCTGCAAGCGGCTGACCGGCCAGCATATGCGCGCCATCAAGCGTGCCGTCGATCACGCCATCCAGAAGAACTTTCCAGTTGGCCTGCGCTTCGAGCGTCACGAAGAGGCCTTCGTCGTCAAAGAAGCCTTGTTCATAGGCCACCGCGAGCGGAGCCATATCGGTGAGTTTGATGAAGCCGAAGGTCAGCTCATCTTTTTCCAGATCGAGCATCTCGGCCCACCCCGGGGTCGCGAGTGCAGTCGTGGCCGCGAGGCCGAGTAGAAACTTTTTCATCTGTTTATCCCTTTGTCCCTGTCGGAGATGAAAACACGAAAAAAGCCGCCGATGGACCGCCTGGGAGGAGAAGGGGCGATCTATCGAGCGGCTTTGCTCTTTGTCCCGATCACCGGGACTATGTTCCGTATCGCGGCATCGTTGCCTTGCGATGATTTTGTTATGCGGAGAATCACGCTGCGGATGCAAAAGCACTTACGCTGTCCTCGCCGAAAATCTGCTGCACCTGCACAAAAATGCGTATTTTTTACGCATTACTCCTTGGACGGATCAAAAATTCGCCCGTCGAAGAACTGATTTCGCGCCAGAATCAAATGGCCTGCCTCGGAGACCACCGGCGTCGGAGCCTTCAAAGCGCCCTCCAATTTGGAAGACTCTTCCGGCAAATCCGCAGAGGTTTGCGTCAGGGCCTGTCGGTGCAGATCGGAGCGGAAGACACTGCGCGCCATGCTCCGTGCCTGAGACCGGTCTAGGCCGGTTCGCGCGGCAAGCTGTGCCCCGATCCATTCGGCCTGAGAGCGCCACGGGAAGGTTGCCGCCCCGTTGAAGAACTGTAGGAAGCCCTCAACCTGTCGCGTCTCCCCCGTCGGAGAGATGACGATCTGACCGGACAGGGCGCGTTCCAGCATCTCGGACGGCAGATCCAAATATTCCGACCGGCTCAACAGCTCGGAGGTCAGCGTCCGGCTCTCGGAAGAGCCCAGCCAACGCCCTGCCCGCCAGATTGCCCGGATCAAACGCCCCATCAGCGCGCTTTCCTGCTCCGCCCAGTCGGAACGGACGGCGAGCACCTTTTCCGGGGCCGCGGACCAAATCGCACAGCTCGGCAGCAGAAGCTCTCCCACCCCATTGTCCACCGCCTTGGAGCCCCAAGGCTCACCGACACAGAACGCATCGATTTCGCCGGTCTCCATCGCATCCGCCATGAGTGGCGGCGGCACCGTGCGAATATCGACCGATTGCGGCGCTGGCAGCCCAAGAGCGGACAGCCAGTAATACAAAAGCTCGGCATGCATAGAGAACGGGAAGGGCACGCCGATCCGAAGCCGTCCTTTGACCGCAGAGATCAGCGCCTTGCCCGCGCTTGCGGCATCATTGAAGGCAAAATCATGCCCCTCACCGCGCAGACGGGCGGCGAGATCGTTCGAAACACCGATAACATTGCCATTCATCGACAGAACGGACACAGCGGAAAGCTTTGCGCCTGATCCGCCCAGCCCCAAGGCATTCGCGACCGGAACGGGCGACAGCATATGAGCCGCCTCGACCTGACCGAATGTGAGCATATCGCGCAGCGAGGACCATGACGGCGCACGGCGCAGATCAAGCGCGATGCCCTCCTCTGCGGCAAACCCCATTTCCTGCGCAACGATCAGAGGCGCGGAATCAACCAGCGGGATGAACCCGACAGACAGTGTCGTGGCTCTCATGACAGCAGCCCCGCAGCCGTCACCAAGGCCTGCGCCACATCGGCAACGCGCTTGCCCTGATCCATCGCCGCCTTGCGCAGCATGGCATAGGCCTCGTCTTCGCCGATGCCTTTGGCGCGCATCAGCATACCCTTTGCCCGGTCAATGACCTTGCGCTCTTCCAGCGCTCTCTTGGTCTCCGCCAATTCCGTGCGCATCCGCTGGAACATGCGAAAACGGGCAATGGCGGCATCCATGATCGGCTTGACGCGTTGCGACTGGAGACCGTCCACCACATAGGCGGACACCCCCGCCTCAATGGCCGCAGCGGACAAGGCTTGATCGGCACGGTCCACGAACATGGCGACGGGACGATCGAGAGGACCGGAGGCCAGAGCCAGCTCCTCCATCGTATCCCGCGAGGGATTTTCGATGTCGATCAGAACCACATCGGGGTTGCGCGCCTGTATCTGGCGCGCAAGACCATTCGGGTCATTAATGACGGAAATGTCGAACTCCCCCGCCGCACTCAAGCTATCCACGATCAGCTGGGCGCGGGTGCGGTCGGTTTCGACGACGATGACGGAAAGCGGTGCACTCATGCGGTCACATCGCGCGAAGGGCGGGAGAAAGTAAACAATTCCTGCGGGGCAATCGGTAGAAAGGACTGAGAGAGAATTGCAACACGCTTATAAATTGAGACGAAGCGCCCAATTCATAAGCACATCACATCTTGCCCTTACACCACCGATGCATCTCCGACAGCTCTGACATCACCGGATCGGCAAACTCCCCCGCGAAGACTTTGAAGCCCTCGAAATTCTTTGGACTAACTCCGAGCAGAACCGGAATACCTTGAGACAATGCCGTCGCGATCAGATCGCGAAACCCGCGTCCTTCGATCTCCTGCTTGCCGAATTTGTTGATCAGAACGACATCCGCCCCGGCCTCCAGCCCCTGTTCGGCATAGTACACACCGCGTTCCAGCCCATCCGTGTCCAATCGGCAGCCCTGCGCATGCGGCCCGAGACTTTGCGAGATTGTGATGCTCTCACCGCTCGGCAGAAGCTTCAGCTCCATCCGGCATTTCACTTGGTCCGGCTGGTCGATGTTGATCTGGACAGCCCCTGCGACACGCGCACCGTCCGCCTCGAGCCGCTCCGCAAGCTGCGCGAGCAAACGATCCGCCAGCCCCGGCTCTTCGATCATCACATATCCGAGCATGATCTGCCCCTTGATTTACCCTCTCTCGGGCATACAGAATGGCCCCACAGATCAAAAGCCCTATGGAGCAGAACGACGATGAGCAGCTATCCCGGTGTGATCCTCGCAGGCGGTGCAGGCACCCGCCTCGGCAATGCAGACAAAGGGCTTGTTGAGCTTGGCGGCGAGCGCCTGATCAAACGCGTGATCGACCGTCTCGCACCGCAATGCGCCACTCTGGCGGTCAGCGCCAATGGCGATCCGAAACGCTATGCCGAATTCGGCTTTCCAATCATTCCCGATGGCTCAGCCCAGTTGCAGGGGCCTCTTGCGGGGGTGCTCGCTGGTCTCGATTGGGCCGCAACGAAGGGCTTTGACGCGATCGTCACCGTTGCGACCGATACGCCGTTTTTTCCGAGCGATCTTGTCGCGCGACTGTCGCAAGTGTCTCAGCCCGAAGGCTTTGGCATCGCGGTGACTGAAGAGGACGGAAAGACTCGCTGGCATCCGACATTCGGGCTTTGGCCGGTGAGCCTGCGCAATGATTTGCGCGTCGCACTGGCCCGCCATCAACGCCGGATGGTGCAGTTTTCAGAGAGCAAAGGCGCGGTGCCGGTCCTCTTCGAAAGCCCGGCGTCAGAAGAGATGTTTTTCAACATCAACACCAAAGAAGATCTGGCGCGGGCTGAGGAGATGCTCGTGCGGGTCTGAGCTATCCAGCCTGCGCTATCCGCGCCGGATCAGATAGGCCTGAGTGTCGGCCATATCCTGCATCGATAGGTACTCATGCCCGGCCTCACGACAGAAATGCGGGACATCAATCACTGCGGCCGGGTCCGAGGCCAACAGCCGAAGCACCTGCCCCGCCTCCATGGACAAAAGCCGCTTGCGTGCCTTTAGAACCGGCAACGGGCAAATCAACCCGATGGCGTCGAGTTCTTCGTCCCAATCTGATGTCGCATCCGAAGTCATACCGGAGGATTAGGCCGCGCTGCGCCCGCTGTCCAGCCGCAACGGACAAGCACCACCACCTGCGTTGCCGCGCGTCACCGCCGAAACGTCTGCGCCTTTGTCTCTGACGGATCAGGGGGGAGATACGTCTCATCAAGGTGCGATCTGAGAAACTCCGAAGCACGCACAGGCGTATAGTGCGCAGGCCCTACGCCCGGCAGCGGCGCGATGACGCTGTCTGGATTCGGATCGAGGTAGAATGCAGCTATGTTTCTCGGCTCAGTCGGCGGCAGCAAGCGATGCGGCACGGAGCGGTAAAGATCATTGGACCAACGCATCAGAACATCGCCAACCAACACGATCAACGTATCAGGGGTTTCCGGCACATCGCGCCATTGGCCGGACCGGGTCCGGATTTGCAGGCCGCCGGTGCCATCTGTGAGGACAAGCGTCAAAGCCCCGTAATCGAATTGTGGCATCTCGCTCAGCGGGGCGTTTACCGCGCCGCGCGCATCCGGGTAATGCGACAGGCGCAGGGTGGCCATCGGCTCTGTGAAATGGGCTTGAAACACGCCTTGGGGCAAGTCCAAGTCCCGTTCGACGCCACGCATCAAAGCTCTGCCAAGCCCCATCATCTCTTTATAGTAGTCGCGCATCACATCGCGAAACATGTCATCTTCGGGCCAGAGATTGGGGCCACGAAACGGCTCTCCCGCCTGCACACGAGGATCGCTTTCTGGCAGGTCCAACCCGAGACTGAAGCTCTCCTTGGCCATTGGCGTGCCGGTCGCGCCGCCGAGCAATTCAACGCCGGACGCCGCCCAGCCACGATTGATCGGAGAATGGCGTATGTCGAGTGGCAATTTTTCGGCTTCAGGCAAAGCGAAGAAATCTGCAGAGACCGTCAGCACCTCTCGTAAAAGTCCACGCGGAATGCCGTGCTCTGACAACAGGAAAATGCCTTCTCCGCGACAGGCCTGTCCCATTTGCTGCGCAAAACCTTGAGGGTCTTTCCCCGATGTGTGCAGTCGAAAATCTAGTAAAGGTATCATCTTTAACACTCTCGAATGGTCGCCTGCATCCTCCCCCCAAATGATCCGCAGGCCGATCATCGGGTGTCTCCAGAGTACGAACGGCACCTTCCGCGCGGAACACAACTCAAAGGCGATTTACATTCAAACGCAAAAAATGGTGAAAGGACGGGCTGTTTTTCGCACAAAAGATCAAATGAGTTGCACTTCTCATGCGTTTTGGTTGAGGCGGCAACGTCCAACGATGCGCGCTCCAAGAAGACCGCGCTCGTAAGGCATATTGGAGTGTTTGCGCTAAATTTTTTCAGAACGGTAAAAAATCCTTCACAGAACCATCACATAGCCCGGGCATGTGGTCACCTGTGCAAGACAGGGCCCGGAGCGATCTTCGTGTCACATATGTGTTTTGCACCTCTCCCACAGGGGGAAGCACCGCAGGAGCGCAAACCCAAAGGGGGGCGCTTCGCCGATAGCAAAGCCCGCAACGGGCTCAGACCGGAGAAGTGTGATGAACACGATGAAATTTACGGCGGCCGCTGCCGCTTTCGCCCTCACAGGCACCGCCGCTTTCGCGGAAACCGAGATCACCTGGTGGCACGCCATGGGCGGCAACCTCGGCGAGACCGTCAACAAAATCGCCGAAGGCTTCAACGCCTCGCAAGACGAGTACAAGATCACCCCGGTGTTCAAAGGCTCCTACGAAGAGACCCTGACCTCTGGCATCGCCGCCTTCCGTGCAGGCGAGCAGCCGAACATCATGCAGGTGTTCGACGCCGGGTCCGCCACCGTGATCGGTGCCAAAGGCGCAACCGTTCCGGTTCAGGACCTTCTGTCCGAAAACGGTGTCGACTTTGACATCAACGACTACATCCCGGGCGTTCGCTACTTCTATGCCGACAACGACGGCAAGATGATCGGCATGCCGTTCAACTCCTCCTCCCCGGTGATGTATTACAACGCCGACGCGCTGGCCGCTGCGGGTGTCGAGGTTCCGGCGACCTACGAACAGTTCGAAGAGATCGCTCCGAAACTCAAAGCCGCAGGTTACATCCCGCTGGTCCAGACGCACCTGCCGTGGGAATTCGTGGAAAACTTCCATTCCCGTCACAACCTGCCCTTCGCGACCAACTCCAACGGTTATGAAGGCGCTGAAGGCACCAAGATCCTCGTCAACTCTGATGAGATGAAAATGCACTTCACCAAAGTCAAAGAATGGCTCGACGAAGGTTACTTCGGCTTCTTCGGCACCGGCTGGGACGACAACCAAGCTCAGTTCGAAGACGGCAAAGCTGCGATGTATATCGGTTCCTCCGGTGACTTCGGTGGCCTGTCCAAGAAGGACCTGCCCTTCGCTTGGGGTTCTTCCTACCTCCCCTACTGGGCTTCCATCACCGACGAAGGCTACCAGACCTTCATCGGCGGCGCGTCGCTCTTTGCCATGGCCGGCAAATCCGCAGAGGAAAACAAGGCAACCGCCGAGTTTTTCCGCTACCTGACCTCCCCGGAAGTTCAGTACATGTGGCACCGTGAAACCGGTTACGTTCCGGTCACCACCGCCGCTTACGAACTCGCGAAAGCCGATGGTCACTACGACCGCTTCCCGGCTGCTGAAACCGGCCCGAAACAGCTGATGCTGCAAGCTGGCGACAACACCCGCGGCTACCGCATGGGCTTCTACGTCCAGATCCGTGACGTCGAAAACCGCGAACTGGGCCGCGTGCTCTCCGGTGAGACCTCCGTCGAGGACGCTCTGGCGACCATCGAGAAAGAAGGCAACGAGCTGCTCGCCCGTTTCGCCAAGACCCAAGGCTAAGACCAGTCTGAACGACATCTCTGACGGCCGCATCCCCTGCGGCCGTCAGGCTTTTGAGAAAGGTCCCCCCATGAAACGTGCCGGGTTTTCCTCCCGTTGGCTGCCGATCCTGCTGCTCGTGCCGCAGCTGTCGATCATCCTTCTGTTCTTCTACTGGCCCGCAGCCTATGCGGTGAAATCCTCCTTCTACCTGCAAGACCCGTTTGGCTTCGGGCAGACCTTTGTCGGGCTCGAGAACTACACCTCGCTGGCGGGATCTGCCGAGTATCTCAAGGTCGCGAATTTCACTCTGGTCTTCACCGTTCTGGTGACGTTTTTCTCGCTCGCCCTCGCTCTTCTGCTGGCGGTCAAAGCAGATGCTGTGATCCGGGGCGCGAAGACCTATCGCACGCTGCTGATGTGGGTCTATGCCGTCGCCCCTCCCGTTGCCGGGTTCATGGGCCTCTTGCTGTTCAACCAGCGCTGGGGACCGCTGACGGAATTTTTCGGCCTGTTCGGCTGGGAGTTCAACATGCGCGCGGATTACTTCGATACCTCCTTCGCCATGGTGCTCGTCTCCGTCTGGAAACAGGTGCCGGTGAACTTCATCTTCTTCTTGTCCGGGCTCCAGAGCATTCCGAAATCCGTCCGTGAGGCCGCGCTGATCGACAACCGCTCGGCCTCTGGACGCTTCTGGGACGTCACCTTTCCACTGCTCGCACCGACCGGGTTCTTTTTGCTGATCATCAATATCACCTACGCGCTTTTCGACACTTTCGGCGTGATCGACACGCTGGTGAAAGGTGAGCCCGCGAACAACCCGATGACCCTTGTTTACAAGGTCTATATCGACGGCTTCCGTGGCAACGATCTCGGCGGTTCCTCGGCACAATCGGTGATCCTCATGGTGCTCGTTTTCGCCCTGACCGTGTTCCAGTTCCGTCTGGTTGAACGCCGTATTCACTACACCTGAGGCAGGATCATGGCTGATATTTCCATTTCCACCCCCGTCATCCCCCGTCGCCGCATTCGCTGGTCCGTCATTGCGGATCACGCGATTCTCATCGCCGGGTCTCTCTTCATGTTCCTGCCCTTGCTGATCATGCTGCAAACCGCCTCGACGCCCGATGTCGAGACGGCGAAATACGGCCCCGGCCTCTATTTCGGCGATCAACTCGGTCCGAACTTTCACAAAGCCATGTTCGAGGCTTCCGGGTTTTCCGGCGAAAACACTGGCCTTGCGATGTTCAAGAACTCGCTGATCCTTGGACTTGGCTTCGCAATCGGCAAGATCGTCATCGGCATGATGGCCGCCTATGCCATCGTCTATTTCCGCCTGCGGTTTGCGACCTTCGCGTTCTGGCTGATCTTCACGACGCTGTTGTTGCCGCTCGAAGTGCGCATTCTGCCCTCCTACGAGATCACGCAGAAGCTCGGCCTGTTGAACACCTACACCGGCCTGATCGTGCCGCTGATCGCCTCGGCGACGGCGACCTTCTTCTTCCGGCAGTTCTTCCGCTCCGTTCCCGAAGAGCTGGTCGAAGCCGCGCGCATCGACGGCGCGGGACCGGTGAAGTTCTTCATCGACATCCTCGTGCCGCTCTCGCAAACCATGATCGCCGCGATGTTCATCATCATGTTCGTCTATGGCTGGAACCAGTACCTCTGGCCCACCATGATCACCACGGACGAAAGCATGTACACGCTCGTGCGCGGCATCAAACGGATCGTTCAGGTGCTGCAAGGCGGCAATGAAATCCCCGAATACGGGCGCGCGAACGTACTGGCGATCATCGCCGTTCTGCCCCCCGTCGCCATCGTCATTTTCTTCCAGAGCTGGTTCGTCAAGGGCCTCACGGAATCCGACAAATAAGGACACACACAATGGCTCAAGTCACCTTGGACTCCGTCCGCAAAGTCTATCCCAACGGCGTCGAAGCCGTTACCCCTGCAAGTTTCTCAATCAAAGACGGCGAATTCGTTGTGCTGGTCGGCCCCTCGGGCTGCGGTAAATCCACGCTGCTGCGCATGATCGCGGGGCTGGAGGACATCACCGATGGTGCGCTTTCCATCGGCGATCGCATCGTCAACACGCTCGACCCGGCGGATCGCGACATCGCCATGGTGTTTCAGAACTATGCGCTCTACCCGCATATGACGGTGCGCAAGAACATCGCCTATGGTCTCAAAAACCGCAAAACGCCGAAAGACGAGATCGAACGCAAGGTCGATGAGGCAGCAAAGATGCTCAATCTCACCGAGTATCTCGACCGCAAACCGGCGCAGCTCTCCGGCGGCCAACGTCAGCGCGTCGCCATGGGCCGCGCCATCGTGCGTGACCCGGCGCTGTTCCTCTTCGATGAACCGCTGTCGAACCTCGACGCCAAACTGCGCAACCAGATGCGGATCGAGATCAAGGCCCTGCAACGACGTCTTGGCGTGACCTCGATCTACGTCACCCACGATCAGGTCGAAGCCATGACGATGGCCGACCGCATCATCGTCTTGAACGGCGGTAAGATCGAACAGATCGGCACACCGTCGGAGATTTACCACAACCCGGCCTCGACCTTTGTCGCCTCCTTCATGGGCGCGCCGCCGATGAATCTGGTCGCTGCGGAAATGATGGACGGCAAACTGTTCTTTGCCGGGCTGAAGCTTCCGGTCGCGTCCGCGACGCGCGGGCCGATCACGCTGGGGCTGCGGCCTGAAGACCTGATCATCGACCCGCATGGCCCGCTCGCCATGGAAGTCGAGTTGATCGAAGAGCTTGGCGCGCACCGCCTTTTGCATGGTCAAATCGACGGGCAGCGCCTGACCGTCCACCTGTCGAAAGAGGAAGATGTCGCTATTGGACCTCTGCGCCTTTCCTGCCGCATGCAGAACCTTTGCCTGTTCCACCCGGAAACCGGCAAGCGTTTCGACGTGACCGTTTCTCAGCCCCATGCGGACGTCAAAGCAGAGACCATCTCGGGAGCGCCCGCATGATCTCCCTGCTCGACAAGCTTCCAGCGGTCACGGAGGCGCAGCGCGCTGCGCTTCTCGCCACGCCCAGAACTTCGGAGTGTCACCGCGAAATGATGGCGGATGTGCTGGCGATGAATGCCGTGCAGATCGGCGGCACAGCCTCGCAAAAGACCCTGCCACGGAACATCACCGTCGCGGCCTGGAACGTCGAACGCTGCCTGTTCCCGGTCGACACCGCCGCACATTTGGCACCGCTGTCCCCGGATGTCGTCCTGCTGTCCGAGGTCGATCACGGCATGTCCCGCACCGGACAACGCCACACGACGGCGGACGTCGCTCAGGCTTTGGGCATGGGTTATGCTTTCGGCGTCGAGTTTTTCGAAATGGGTCTCGGTGGCGCGACTGAGCGGCATTTCTGTCAGGACGACTTCAACGCGCTTGGCTGGCATGGCAACGCCGTGCTTTCCAAGGTGCCGTTCGACAAGGTCACCCTGATCCGGCTCGACGATCACGGCCATTGGTTTGCCTCTGACAGCCACGCCGCCGATCCCGACCAACCCCGCCTTGGTGGACGGATGGCAATCGCGGCGGTTCTCCCGACGGAAGCGGGCGAAATTTGCGTGGTCTCAACCCATCTGGAAAGCAACGCGGGAGAGGCCCATCGCCGTGCGCAGTTTGAAATCCTGCTTGATGCGCTCGACGAGTTTGCCCCGGACATGCCGATCCTGATCGGTGGCGATCTGAACACCGGCAATCACATTCCACCCAAGTTCGACTGGCGCGACGAAAGCCTTTTCGAATTTGGCGAAACACGGGGGTATGATTGGGGCTTCACCGCCGAGGGCATGACCACACGCCCGTCGCTGATCACACCACACCCTGAGCGGGTGATGAAGCTCGACTGGATCGCGGCGCGCGGCATGCAGTGCCTCGACAAAGGCGTTTTGTCGTCTCTCGATGCAAATGATCGCCCCTTGGCCGACCACGATTGCGTCTGGGCTCGGGTTGGTTACTGAACTCAACGGGTCAGCAAAAGCTCGTAACTTGCCCGGATGCGCCGTTCCAATTCATCATGGCTTTCGCCTGTGATCATGAAACCAAAGCTGAGCGTCACGGAATACATCGTTGCCGCGCGCATCCGGGCCTCTTCGCCTTCAAATCCCATCTGAGCAAACTGACGGCTGAAAAACGCCAAGCGCTCTGCATCAACTTCGCTCAGCCCTGCGTGCACAATCTCTGAGTTCTGGCTCCACTGTCGCATGGCAACTTCGGTGACGACGTCGAACGTGCCGAGCGTCACAAATTCCAACACATACCAGATGCGATCCTCCGGACGTTTGAAATGCTCCTCAACATGGCGAATTAATCCCGTTGTTTCACGGCCTCGCCAATACGCAAACAAACTATCCAAAAAATCTTGGCGGTCCTGAAAATGCCAGTAGAAACTACCTTTTGTGACATTCATCGCCTTACAAACCTGGTCGATCCGGATCCCCCCGGGGCCCGTCTGGCCGAGAATTTTCAGTCCAGCCTCAAGCCAGTTTTCCTTGCTCAGACGGTCTTCTTTCACGCGCCCTGATCGAGAGCTGTTTTTCTGCGCATCCTGTTCTGGCGCCATATGACTGCTCTCCTGATCTTGCTTATCAACGGCCTCTTTCGCCGCATCGCGCATGTTTTAACTGTAGTTCCACATCGCTGCCAAGCTGAAGATTAGCATTTTGCGAATATATACTTTGCAGTATGCACTTGAAGAAACGCCTCTGGCATGTCTCCCCACGAACTCTGCGCGCAGCCCCTGCCATATACTTAAAATCGAAACTCGAAATCTGTGCGGCACAACCTTCGAGACCAATGAGCCAAGCCCTATGCTGGTCGAAAGCCTGAAAGGGACGGGCGTTGCCGCGGCGCAACGCGCTTTGCGTATTCAGTAAAGATTTCGCAACGGCTTGCACCGCCCCCTTAGCCGCCACCCCACACGACTCACGGGGATGCTTTTGAAGTAATCCTACCGTTAATAGTCCTAAAAAAATTGTCATAGCCCCCTAAAAAAGGCCGAAAGACTCGCAACAAGCGCCCCAAAACACACCGAGATCAAAATTTATGCACCACCAGCAAACCTAAGTAATTTATAAACTATTTCTTTCAAAACCGCACCGAAACTCCGCATCCCCAGGAAATCTCTCAGGCAAAAAACATCCACCCTTCCCCAAGGGGAAATCTGCCGCAATATTCACCTAATTCTAAAAAACATCGGAAATCGCACGCACAGAACCACATGATCGTATCCGGGACGTGCCGCGACACCCACGCTCGCGCACCTGTCCCAAGCCATAAATCTCGCGTATGACGAGGTGCCAACAATCATCAGGGAAACCACATGAAACACCTTTTGCCTGCCACCGCACTTTCTCTTTTGTTCGCCGCGCCCTCCTTTGCGGAAACCGTTTTGACGGTGGCGAACTGGCTGCCCCCTTCGCACCCGCTGGTGTCCGAAGTGATCGTGCCGATGACCGAAGAAATCGCGGAAGCCACAGGCGGCGAAGTTGTCGCCAATATTCTGCCTGCCCCGCTCGGACCGCCCGCTGCGCATTTCGACTTCGCTGTGAACGGTGTGGCAGACATCACCTTCGGCGTGCAGGGGTATAGCCCGGGTCGTTTCAAAACCACCAACATCGCAGAAATTCCATTCCTCGGCGACAGTGCAGAGGCGACCTCCGTGGCCTACTGGCGCACCTGGGATGCCATGCTGAAAGACGCTGGCGAATACGATCAGGTTAAAGTGTTGGCCGTTTTCACTCACGGCCCCGGCGAGATTTTCCTGAAAGAAACCGATCCGACTTCGGTCGATCTGCTCAAGGGCCAGAAAATCCGCGTTGGCGGCGGGATCGTCCATGAGATCGCGACCGAGCTCGGCGCTGTTCCGGTCGAAGGCCCCTCCTCGAAAGCCTATGAGCTTCTATCCCAAGGCGTCGCAGATGGCATTCTCTTCCCCTATGAATCCGTCAGCTTCTTTGGCCTCATCCCGCAGCTCGACACCGGCGTTTCCGTGCCCGGCGGCCTCTACAACACCTCGTTCTACATCGTGATGAACAAGGCGAAATACGACAGCCTCCCCCCGGAACAACGGGCCGCTATCGACAGCGTGACCGGCGAGCACCTCGCCCGTATGGCCGGCCAGATGTGGGACCGCGTCGACGCGGCCGGGCTGGAAGCCATGGACGGCAAGATCACCGTGACCCCGGCGACCGACGAGCAGTTGGCCTCTTGGAAAGCAAGCCTCCAGCCGATCATCGACGCCAAGCTTGCGCAGGTCTCCGAGACCGGTGTCGATGGCCCTGCGGCCTATGAGATGATGCTCTCCGAGGTCAAAGCCGTTTCGGAAAAATAAGCCCGAAACCACCTAGACCGGGCCCGGGTCTTCCGGACCCACCCCTTCCAAACAACACAGCTGAAAGACCACCCCATTTGGGGTGAATTGATAAGCTTTGCCTTGAGACCAGACAGAAAGACCATGACCCGTTCTTCCCTCGACATCGCCGTAATCGGCGCGGGCAATATCGGCACCGCGATGGCGGCCCTGCTTTCACGCTCCGGAGCCTCTGTGCATCTCGTGGCGCGCGGCGATCGGCTCAAAGAGGTGCGCGAGAGCGGCGTTCTCTTGGATGATCGAGGCACGGTGATCCACGCAACGCCCAAAGCCATCTCCCAACTGGATCACCCGATGGACGCGGTTTTTCTCTGCGTCAAATCTCAAAGCCTCGGGGCCGCTGTTCGGGCAAACGTAAAAGGCATTGGTCCCGACACGCTGGTCATCCCGATGGTCAACGGCATGCCGTTCTGGTTCTTCGCCACGCCGGACGAAATGGGCGACATTCCCTTTCTCGATCCAGATGGCGGTTTGGCCAAGGCGATAAGTCCACGGCAAATCCTCGGAGCCGTCCTGTTGATGACCGTGCGCATGGAGGGCGAAAAGGCACTGTCCTCGAACACGCCCACGCTCAGCCTCGGACCTGTCGCGGAAGGTTCGGACGCCGCTCGCATTGAAGCCCTCATGGAGGCCCTCGAAGCCGGTGGCGTTCGCACGGATCTATCAGAAGACATTCGCCAGAAAGTGCTGGTCAAACTGCTGGCAAACCTTGCCACAAACCCTCTAACCGCGCTGTCCGGCGCGACACTTGAAGAGGTCGGGCAGTCGGAGCCGCTGCGCGCCATCGCAACCCGGCTCGCAACAGAATTTCGCGATTGGGCGTGCACGCAGGGATATGAGTTGCCGTCCAATGACTGGCTGGTCGATCTCATGATTGATGCCGGCCCTTTCCCGACCTCAATGCTGCAGGACGCGCGCGCCGGTCGTCCGCTCGAACTCGACGCCATCTGCCGCGCCCCGCTCGAACTTTCCCGTCATGATCGCCAAGACATGCCACTTCTGGCGCGGCTGATCACTGAGCTTGAAACACACGCCTCTCTCCCCCTGTCTCAGGACGCTTTGCCTGCGATCCTCGACAGTCTTCTCCATGAGACCGCTTCTTCGAAAGGATAAGCCATGAACACTTCCACGACCATGACCATGACCATGACCGCAGACAGCACTTCGATGTCAGGCATGACCGAAGCAGAGCTTCGCGTCCAACTCGCCGATTTCTATCACCTGGTGAGCTACCTTGGCTGGACGGAACTGATTTTCAACCACATCTCCGTGCGCCTGCCCGGCGATGAGCATGCCTATCTCGTTAACCCGATGGGCCTCCATTACGATGAGGTGACGCCCGAAAACCTGTTGGTGGTCGGTGTTGATGGCAAGCTTCTGCGCGAGAGTGAATACAAGCCGAACCCGGCGGGTTTTGCGCTTCACGGTGTGATCCACGAACACCGTCCTGACGTCGGCTGTGTCGCACACACACACACGACGCCGATCTCTGCCATCGTGATGAAAGACGGTCACATCGACCACAACAACTTCAACGGCGCGCAGCTTTACGGGCGGGTCGGCTATCACGATTTCGAGGGCATCACGATCTACGGCGAAGAACGCGACCGGATGCTCGCGTCTCTCGGCGACAAACACGTTCTGGTGCTGCGCAACCACGGTATCGCAGTGTGCGAGGCGGATATTCCGCTGACCTTCTTCCTGCTCTGGACCGTACAGCGCGCGGCAGAAATTCAATGTGCCGCCGCCGCGATTCCGGGGCCGAATGTGCAGCTTCCGGACAGCATCAAAGAGAAATGCGCAGCGGATGCGCAGCGTCTTAAAGACAACGCGTCTTTCGCCACGCTTCTGTTTGACGCGATGGTGCGCAAGATGAAACGCGAGCGCCCGGAATTCGCGTAACCGTCGAACTCAACCAAACATGAAGGGGCGCCTCCGCGCCCCTTTATTCATTCTGTAAAACGGATCACTCCGCCGCTGTCACCAACTGGGGCAGCACATCTTTGCCAAAAGCTTGCATCTGATCTTCAGCCCAGAACCGGATATCCTGTTTCACGACCACCCCGCGATTGGCTTTCATGCGGCCTTGGCGCTCTTCAGGTTCCATGTCCAGGGCGAACTGGATCGCCCCGTCCATCGACTTGTGAGAGAACGGGTTGGTCGGCACCGCAGCCGCCAGTTCGACCGCCGCCCCGGCAAACTCGGACAGGACCAGAACCCCGTCGCCGTCCGTGCGGGCCGCGCAGAATTCCTTGCACACAAGGTTCATGCCATCGGCCAGCGGCGTGATCCAAGCCACATCGGCCGCGCGGTAATAGGCCACCAGCTCGGTGAACTTTACCGGCCGGGAGATCAGCGCCACGGGCTGCCACTCGAAAGAGCCATAGCGACCATTGATGCGCCCGGCGAGTTGCTCCAGCGTCTGCTGGATTTCCTCATAGGCGGTCATATTGGAATTGGCCGCCACCGAGACATGCATCAAGCGCACCTTGCCACGTAGATCAGGGCGGCTTTCCAAAAGGCGCTCAAAACTTTCAAGTTGTTCGATGCCGCCCTTGGTGTAGTCGGTCCGCCCGACGGACAGCATAAGCTTGGCATCGCCCAATTCGGACTTAATCGCCGCGACCTTGCGCGCGGTTGCCTCGCGGGCGACGACCTCTTCGATATAGGACACATCCACACCGACAGGGCTGGCCTGAAGCCGGATGGTGCGGTCGTCATAGCCGATCTCGGTGACCACGGATTGCTCGGACAGGGCGGAGGTTTCCGCCGCCAGCTCCGGCTTTACCTTCTCACGTTTCAATGTCTCGACCTCCAAAAGAGACCGCGCCGCAGAGACGAAGTTGTTCACGTAGCGCGGAATGTGAAAGCCCACGACGTCACAAGACAGCAGGCTCTCCAGGATTTCTTTGCGCCACGGCAGCACATTGAAAATATCCGCGTTCGGGAACGGCGTGTGGTGGAAGAAGCTGATCTTCACATCCGGGCGCAGCGTGCGCAGATAGCCCGGCACCAGCCAGAGGTTGTAGTCGTGAATCCACACCACAGCCCCCTCGGCAGCCTCGGCGGCGGCAGCTTCGGCAAAGGCCCAATTCACCTCGCGGAAGGTGGACCAATCGACCGGGTCGTAATTGTAGCGCTCCTTGAAGCCGTGCAGGATCGGCCAAAACGCCTCTTTCGAGGAGACGTGATAAAAGCTCGTCACCTGCTCCGGTGTCAGCGGCAAGCGCGACACAGTGTAATTGCCATAGGCGTCGTCAATCTCGATCACTCGCTCGAAATCAGGATTGGCGGGATCATCGGCATGTTTCCATGCGATCCAAGCGCCCTTGTCGAACCGACCGAAAAAACTTTTCAGCGTAGGCACAATGCCGTTCGGGCTTTTGTTTTCGCGATATTCAATTTTACCGTTCACCTCGACTTCTTCGTAAGGTTGACGGTGATAAACGATAACCAGATCGGATGGCATGGATCAGACTCCTTTCGGGATGTCATGAAGATCAAGCGCGGCGATCGCCTCAAGAATACCCGCAGCGCCGTGATGGGTGGCGTGGTAGACCGTGGCGTGGCCTTCGAGCCGCGACTTGAGTGCAGTTTCAGAATTGCCGACGGCCACGGAGGGCAGGCCGCTGGCCAGCATGGAATAATCATTGAGCGTGTCGCCCGCGCAGAGCACCCGCGCCTCGGGAATACCCAAATGGCCGATGAGGCGTTTGATCGACGGGCCTTTCGAGACGCCTTTCGGCAGCACATCGAAATAGCGGTTGTCGGAAATGAGCCAATCGAGCCCCAGCCCTTCAACCAGAACCTCCGCCGAGGCGTCATAGGTCGCGGGCGTCAGGTCGTAGCTCACACGATAGCGGAACTCCGTCGGCTGAAGCGTCAGGCCGGACACATCCGCAAGCGCCGCGCGGACATGATCGCCCTTGTCGAACCAGCGCTGAGCGATGTCTTCCTCAAGCTCGGGGATCGGCTCCACATGGCCGTCTTCGCGGACACGGGCAATCGTGGTGCCGACATCGCCCACGACATATTCGGGCCAAGGCAAACCGCGTTCCCGGCACATCTGCATGATGAATTCCGGATCGCGGCCCGTCACAAAGATCAGGCCAACGCTATCGCGGTTCGCCTCGATCCAGTTGTAAAGCGCGGCACGTTCTTCCTCGGTGCCACCAAGGAAGGTGCCATCGAGATCGGTCGCAAGTGTAAAGCGGCGCGCGGCGATCGCCGGGCGCGGTGAAACGTGGACATTCATGGTCAGTTGGCTCCGAATTGCAGCGGAAGATCGGGGGAGGGATGCTGTAGCGAGAGATCGAGCGCGTTTGGCTCTGCCTCAATCGGGCGGGCCCAGAGCGCGGTGAACGCCGCTTGCAGATCAGCGCCTTTGTGAAGCACCGCATTCACGGTTTCACAAATCGGCATAGGCACACCAATGCGATGCGCGAGATCGGTGACGGACACCGAGTTCACCTCACCCTCGACGACCACGGGGCGGCCTTCGAAACAGGACGGGCGCGGGATGCCTTGGCCAAGCTGATAGCCCAGCGACATGTTCCGCGATGTGGTCGAAGAGCAGGTCAGCGTCAAATCGCCCGCGCCGGACAGGCCCGTAACGGTCTCACGTTGACCGCCCAATGCCTGAGCGAGGGCTTTCATCTCATCGGTGCCACGGGTGATCAGGGCTGCACGGGTGTTTTCGGCAAAACCCGCCCCCGACATCATGCCACAGGCGATGGCGATGACGTTCTTGACCGCGCCGCCCACTTCGACACCGACGAGATCGTCGGAAACATAGGGGCGGAAGCCTCCACCAGACAGAGACATAGCGAGACGCGCCGCCGGGCTTTCTTCCGGCACCAGCCTGTCCTGATAGGAAAACGGAAAGGCGACCGTGGCGGCCGTCGGATGATCCAGCGCGGTTTCGCGGGCAAAGGTCGGTCCGGACACCGCGCCGACCGGATGGCCGGGCAATTCCTCCGAGACGACTTCCGACAACAGATAGCCGCTGCGCCGCTCGACGCCTTTACAGGCCAAAGCGATGGGAACACCGGTCGGCAGATGCGGCTTGATCGCCTGACACATGGCGCGCAGCGTCGCGGAGGGTGTGACCATCAGAACGGCTTCGGTTCCGCTCAAAGCGTCACGCAGGTCAGACATCGCCGTCAGACCGGGCGGCAGCTCAACACCGGCCAAATAATCGGCATTCTCAGAGGTTGCATTGATCCGTTCGGCCAGATCGGGGCGGCGGGCCCAGAGGCGAGCGTCGTGACCATTGCGGGCCAAAACGGAGGCGAGAGCAGTCCCCCAGCTACCAGCACCAAGAACGGTGATGCGGCGCAGGGGCTGCGACGGGGTATGGGATATGGAATCCTTGATGGGGAGCTCCTTTTGGGTGCTCTTACTCAGGTCTTTATCTTCAGATTCTGCGCGCCCCACCTGTCCGACATGGACTGCGCGGCAAGGAGCTAAAGACAAGCCAGACGAGAAAACACCATCCAGCGTCGCGCTATGCGGGTCGGTTCCACGATGTCTTTCACAAGGCGATCCACTGACCGCTAGAAAGAACTGCCCAACTTGATATCAGGCCAGAAACCGAACAGGTCAGCCGCGTTGACCCTGTTCTTTAATTTACACAGAAAACTAAAAATTTCAACCACACAGCCGCCGCATTGCGGCAAAGCTTTGTTTTAAATTGTAAATTTATAGACACTCAGCCGTGAAAAGCGCGAAATTGACGCACTTTTCGGATCAAAACTTTCTGCACGAGCGAGACCAAGCATTCGGACGGGCGTGTCTCCTGTGCATGGCAACAACTGTCATCTTGCCATCTCGGCGGATTTCGAATTATTTCATTTGCAATAATTTTGCGTATATGCAAATTTTTAAGCACATCATCATTCCACGGAGACTCGCCATGTGGAAGTCCGACCTCCAAGACACACTGGCCACACCAGATCAGAACCATAAGCTTCCCCTTGCCGAAACCGTCAAATCCCTGCGCCAATCGCGGGATCTGACACTGGCGAAACTCGCGGCACAGAGCGCCCTGTCCGTCTCGACCCTATCACGGATCGAAAGCGGTCAGCTCTCCCCCACGTTCGAGACATTGCAAAAGCTCTGTGACGGGCTTGGCATCACGGTCAACAGCCTGCTGAACTCCGGCCGGGGACAGACACTTGCCGGGTGGCGGTCCCTCACCCGCAGCGGCGAAGGGCGGATCGTCGAAACGCCGAACTACCGTCTGGAACTCCTCTGCGACGATGTGGCGGCCAAACAGACATTGGTCTTCCGCGCCACCATTCTGTCGCGCGACCTGTCCGACTTTGAAGCGCTGCAAAGCCACACGGGACAAGAGCAGATCGTCGTGCAATCCGGACAGGTCCGGGTCTTCACCGAGCATTACGCGCCCGTCGATCTGACCCCCGGCGACAGCTTCGCCTTCGACAGCGCCATGGGCCACGCTCTGATCAGCCTCAGCGACGCGCCTGCCGAAGTTCTCTGGGTCAGCGATCTTTAAACAGGACATTCACCATGGCAAATCAACCCAGAACCGTGGTCATCGGCGCAGGCGTTGTGGGCATCATGACCGCCCGCGCCCTTCACAAACGCGGGCAGGCCGTCACCGTGATCGACCGTCTCGGCGGCCCCGCCGAATTCTGCTCGCGCGGCAATGCCGGTTTGATGGCCGTGGGCCATGCGAAAGCCTGGGCGGAGCCAAGCGCGATACCCTCAATGGTCCGTGCCTTTCTCGGACGCGAACCCTCGGTCAAAATCTCGAAGTTCATGGACCCGGCGCTCTGGCGCTGGGGCGTGGAATTTCTCACGCAATGCTCTTCAAGCGCCAATAGAGAGAACACCCGCAAACTCCAAAACCTCGCGCGCATGAGCCGGGATATGCTCCTGCCCGCCGAGACGGAGATGGGGCTCCCTGTAGACACATGGCATGACGGCGCGCTCTATCTGTTTCAGGACACCGCGCAATTTAAGAGCTATGCTGCCAAGGTTGGTTCCGGCCATGAGATCGAGGTTCTGGATCGCGAAGCTCTGATCGCGATGGAACCCGGCCTCGCCGGGATGGGAGAACGCCTTACCGGGGGACTTCGCAGCCATATCGACTCGGTCGGCGACTGCCACCTGTTCACCGGGCGCACGGGCGATTGGCTCAGCCGCGACGGCATCGAGTTCCGCTATGAGACCTCGGTCACGGGCTTCTCCCACAAAAATGGCCGCATCTCGGCTGTCGAGACCTGTGCTGGCCCGATTTCCTGCACCAACGTGGTGCTCGCAACTGGAACCGAGACGCCCGATCTGACCCGCCCCCTCGGCTTCGCCCCGAACATCTATCCGGTGAAAGGCTATTCCGGGACGTGGCGCATCACCGATCCGGCGGGCGTCCCGCAACTGCCCCTCGTCGATGAGACCGAACTGCTCGCCGTCTCGAATTACGGCGACCGCTTGCGCGTGACGGCGATTGCGGAATTTGCCGGGCGGGATCGCTCGCTCCCCGACAATCGCATCAAACTGCTCGACGATTACGTGCGCCGCAACTTCCCCACCGGGGTTGATCTCGACACGCCGGAATTCTGGGCCGGTCTGCGCCCGACGACCCCCGCGGGACCGCCCTATCTGGGGCAGGTTCGCGCCTATGACAACCTGTGGATCAACGCAGGGCACGGCCAGCTTGGCTGGACCATGAGCCTCGGAAGCGCCGAAGTTCTGGCACAAGCCATGACGGGAGAAACCCCGACGCTGTCAGACGTGTCCGCCACCGCCAAATGGCTCAAAGCCCTATAATTTAAGGAGAGCACCATGAAAGTCCTGACCGCCGAAGAAACCCGGAAGGCCCTGCCTTTCGATGCCCTCCTCACGGCTTTGGATGACGGGTTTAAAACCGGGGCCGAAGTGCCGCTGCGCCACCATCATGCGATGGGCGAGGACATGCTCCTCCTGATGCCCGCATGGCAGAATTTGAAGGGGCAGAGTGAAGGCTGGGGCGGCGTCAAAATTGTCAACGTCCACCCCGGCAACGGCGCACGCGGCCTACCCGCAGTAACCTCGTCCTACATCCTGTTCGACCGCGAAACCGGCGTCCACAAGCTGATGCTGGATGGTGCGGAATTAACGGCGCGCCGCACGGCCGCCGCCTCTGCCCTCGCCGCCAAACGGCTCGCCCGCCCGGACAGCCGCAAACTTTTGATCGTCGGATCGGGCGCCGTGGCCTCGAACCTCGCGGCGGCCTATCGCGCTGTCTTACCGATCGAAGAGATCACCATCTGGAGCCGCACCGCCGCGTCCGCAGAACGTCTCGCCGAAAAGCTGGCCGCTGACGGGCTGAACGCAAAAGCGGCCACAGATCTTGAAGCAGCCACTCAGGAAGCCGATATCATCTCCTGCGCCACGCTGGCGCGCGATCCGATCCTCAAAGGAGCATGGCTTAAGCCCGGCCAGCATGTCGATCTGATCGGCTCCTTCACACCGGAGATGCGCGAAGCCGATGACGAGGTGATCCGCCGCGCGACTGTCTATATCGACACCGAGCATGCCAAGGTGGAAAGCGGCGACATCGCAACCCCTCTGAAGGCGGGCGTCATGGCGGATAGCGACATTGCGGGCACGCTCGACGCTCTCTGCCGCGACGATCTCATGCCCCGCCAAAGCGATGACGAAATCACCCTGTTCAAAGGTGTCGGCACGGCGGTCGAAGACCTGTCTGCTGCGATCCTTGCGGCGCGTCAGGAACTGAGCTGAGAATTCGCGGCCTCAAATGCCTGCGCCAGTTCTGCGAGCCAATCCCGGAACAGGCGCAGAGGTTCGTAATCCTCCATATCGCCCGGCCAGCACAGGTAATAGGCCTCTTCTGAGCGCATTGGCGCGGGAAGTGCGGGGACGAGACGGCCATCTGAGAAATCGTCCTCCACCAAAAACGTCGGCAAAAGCGCCACGCCTAGCCCGGCACTGGCAGCCTGAGCAGCCGTCGCGAACTGGTCGAACAACATGCCATGGACTGAGCCGAACTCGACGCCGCTACGGATGAAATATCTTTCCCACGCATCGGGCCGGGACGTCAGATGCAAGAGCGGCGCCTTGAGCAAATCCTTGGCGCTCTTGAAGGCGTATTCCTCCAACAACTCTGGCGCACAGGCGGGGATGACTTCCTCGCCCATGAGATGACAATGTTTGGCTCCCGGCCAGTCGTCCTGACCAAAGTGAATTGCCGCGTCGACGGAGTCATCCGCAAAGTTAAATTGGCTCAATCGGGTCACGAGGTTGATCGTGATGCCCGGATTGGTCTTGAGAAACTGCGGCAGGCGCGGCGCGAGCCAACGGGTGCCAAGGGTCGGCAGGATCGCCAAGGTCAGCGTGCCGCCATGTGGGTTGGCGCGCAGATTCATCGACGCCTGAGAGATTTTCTGAAGCGCTTCGCGCACCTCGCGGGCATAGGTCGCACCGCCGAGCGTCAGACGGATCGTCTGTTTCTCACGATGAAAAAGCTGCGTACCGATCTGATCTTCCAGCGCGCGGATTTGCCGGGAAACGGCGCTTTGTGTCAGGTTCAACTCATGCGCCGCGCCCGTGATGGACTGCAACCGCGCGGCGGCCTCGAATGCTTGAAGCAGGGCAAGGGACGGAAGAAAGCGGCGCGGGGTCTTCATCAAACGGGTTCCTATCAAGTCCCGCTTGATGTTGCTCACCCCCGCACCGCTGGCAAGGTCTTTCTGCATCACACGCTCTGTCAGGAGGCAAGGCGTTTCAGAATACGCATCTCAACTCGCCCACCACAAAAGTGACCTGCCAAGGCGGTACCTGGGTCATTACGACACCGAACGGACTCTGCCGGCGAAGTGGCTATTTCCCGCAACCGACACCTATACACAAAACGTGTTTCCGTAGATCGCCCACGCGCAAGTCACCCTGCCCTATTTCAACATGGCGACCACGCCGCTTCCCGCCAGGATTCGCGAAACGATCCTGCCGAACGGCGAAGGCTGCTGGGACACCCGCGCAGTGCTGTCGTCCTATCGTATGGATAAGACCGGTCGCCTTGTGTTCGGCTCTGTGGGACGTCTTGGCACGATGGGCATCGGTGCGCATAAAGCCTGGGCGCTCCGCGCCAGACACCGCATCTTCCCGCAGATCAAAGGCATCGGTTTCGACCATGTCTGGTGAGGTCTCATCGGTGCCGCCGATGTGGGCGCGGAGTTCGCCGACAACCCGGACGTTGCGCTGATCGCCCCAACCAGTGCGCGGGGCAAAACAAGACTGACGAAACCAAAAGAAAACGGGGACCAAATGGCCCCCGTTCTTGGTCATTTCAAACTGTGTCGCGGTGCGATCAGTTGTTTTGGTCTTTCACGAAGGTCTTATCGACCTCACCGCGGAAGAAATCGCGGCCGTACACCAGAATGCAGAGCACCACGCCAACACCGAAGGCCCAAGCCGCGCCACGGGTTGCGAGCACAGCGGCCACAACACCGGCGATGCCGAGGTCACGCTGGGAGCGTGCTTCCATGACACCGATGCGCACGGACACATAGCCCTGGATCAGCAGGGTCAGAGCCAGAGCGATACCGAGGATCGGCTGAACCAGCGTCACGATCGGCATGAGCAGCAGACCGGTGTTCGTTCCCCAACGGAAGGAACCTGCCCCACCGAAGATCGAGTCCATGGCTTTTTTGCCCTGCGCGAAGCGCTCAACGATGACCACGTGCATAGCTGCCCAAAGCGGACCACACATTGCAACGTCCGGGCCAATGATGGACATGATCGAGTTACGGGCACCGAAGATCATGTGCGCACGGTCGGGGTTGTAATGCACAACCTCGTCGGGACGCTCTTGATCCGCTTCGTCAAGGATCGCTTTACTTTGCAGCACGTCACCGAAGAGCACGATGTAGGCGGCCAGAACCGTCGGGATCGCGGAGATGAACATATGCAGCGGCGGCAGGCCGAGACCGAACACGGTGTATTCTTTCCAGAGCGTCACGAAGTCCGGCTTGGAAATACCCCATTCGATGGTCGGCCACGGCGCTTCGCCAAAGATCGGAGCCACGATGATGGCCAGCGCGACGATCGGGAAGATGCCGAATTTGCCGATGGCCCCCCAGATCGCACTGGTGGCTTTCAGCTTTGCGAAATGCTGGGAGAAGATCACGTAGAACGCGATGCCCACGGCGATGGTGATGGTGAACGGATAGCTGTCGAAACGACCGCCGACCTTGAACACGGAGATCACAGCCGCGATGCCTGCACCGATGATGATGCCGGATTTGATCGCCTGCGGGATCAGCTGCACCACACGGTGCGCAAGGCCCGATGCCCCGATGAAGATCGAGAACAGCCCGAGCATGAGCTGGAAGGCAATCAGCGCATGAACGCGCTCAGGCCCCTCCGGGAAAGCGGCACAATAGGCCATCAGAAGCGGGATCGCAGGGGTGATCCAGCCCGGCACGACCGGGTCGCCCAGAAGGTGGTGGGTCAGGTACAGCACACCGTTCATCATGACGACGGCAAGGGCCACCTCAAAGGGCATCCCCAACAGTTCAACCATGAGCGGGATGGCGGCCAAATCCACGGCGCACATCAGAAGGCCTTGGAAATAGTCCGGCCATTCAAACCGATAATGAAGGAAAGGCAGGCGGATTTTGAATGGGCCCGCCGGCCAATAGGGCGTTTCCTGCCCGTCGATACGTTGTTGTCTCACTGGTGTCTCCTCGCAATTTTTTTGCGCAGTCTTTGCCCCCCCTCCGAGGGCTTTTTGTTTTGTGTCAGGCGCCCCACCTGCGGTGCGTCGGGGCGCCTGACATGAGGGTTAGAACGCTTCGCGGTACAGCGCGAGCGCGTCGTCTTCCGTCACTTCGACGGGGTTGTTGACCAAAAGCCGAGTTTGAAGCATGGCGTCTTTCGCCAGCATCGGGAGGTCGGCTTCCGGTACATTCACGTCACGCAGCTTCAGCGGCGCGCCGGAGCGATCCATCAGATCCTGCATGAAGTTCACAAAGTTCGCGGATTTGGCTTGGGTGCCTTCGTCGGACGGTCCGATCACAACATCGGCGAGTTCCGCATAAAGCGTCGCAGCGCCAGCCATGTTGTAACGAAGAACCGGGCCAAGCATCAGCGCGTTGGTCAGACCGTGCGGCAGGTGGTAGTGGCCGCCCAGCGGGTAAGCCAGAGCGTGCACAGCGCCAACCGGGCTGTTCGAGAACGCCTGACCGGCAAGGTTCGCACCCAAAAGCATGGCTTCGCGGGCCGCGCGGTTCGTGCCGTCCTGACAAGCGGTGATCAGGTTCGCAGCCATCAGGCGCAGAGCCTCTTTCGCGAACACGTCCGACATCAGGTTTTTCTTGTGCTGACCGGTGAAGGCCTCGATGGCGTGCACCATAGCGTCGATCCCGGTCGCAGCGGTCTGAACCGGCGGCAGGCCAACGGTCAGCTCGGCGTCGAGCAACACGCGGTCGGCGTAAAGCTGATGCGAGACGATACCCATCTTGGTGGTCTCGCCGGTGGTCAGGATGGTGATGTTCGTCACCTCGGAGCCAGTGCCTGCGGTGGTCGGAACCTGAACGAGCGGGGTGCGTTTGCCTTGCACCTTGCCGATCCCGTAAAGCTCGGAGAGCGGCTGCTCGGACACGAGCATCACGGCCACGAGTTTCGCGATGTCCATGGAGGAACCGCCACCGAGGCCCATGACGATATCGGCGCCAGCGGATTTGGCACTTTCAACGCAAGACATCAGAACGGCTTCGGGCGGATCGGCCACAACGTCGTCGAACACGGAAACCGTGAACCCATGCTCTTTCAGAGAGGCAATCGCAGGATCGAGCAAGCCGTTTTCATGCAGAAACTTGTCGGTCACGATCAACAGGTTACGCTCGGAGAACCAGTCTCCCAGAAGCTCACCCATCCGCTTCGCGCCACCCCATTCCACAAGCGTGGAGCCGGGCGTGTCGAAGGAGAACGGTTTGATACCATCAGTCATTGATCTTGTCCTTGAGGAAGTAAAAAGACGCGACCCGCAGGAAGTTCACGGGTCGCGCAAGGGGAAGGTTTAAATCGCGCTGCAGATGTATTTCAGCTCGAGATATTCTTCGATGCCGTATTTGGAGCCTTCACGGCCCAGACCGGACTGTTTCACACCGCCGAAGGGCGCGACCTCGTTGGAGATCAGGCCGGTGTTGTGCCCGACCATGCCGTATTCGAGGCCCTCGGAGACACGCACCATACGGCCGTGATCCTTGGTAAAGAAGTAAGCGGCCAGACCGAAGATCGTGTCATTGGCCATGGCAATCGCTTCTTCTTCGGTGTCGAAGGCGAAAAGCGGGGCCAGCGGACCAAAGGTCTCTTCGGTCGCAACTTTCATCTCCGGCGTCACGCCGGTGAGGATCGCGGGTTCAAAGAACAGACCGCCGAGGCGTTTGCCGCCCTGAAGGAGCGTTGCGCCTTTGGAGACCGCATCTTCGATATGGCTTTCGACTTTATCGAGCGCTTTCGGTTCGATCATCGGGCCGATATCGGTGCCATCTTCCGTGCCGTTCCCAACAGTCAGAGCCGAGACTTTCTCGGAGAGTTTCTTGGCGAAAGCATCATACACGCCGCGCTGCACGAGAATACGGTTGGCGCAGACACAGGTCTGACCTGCGTTGCGGTATTTGGAGGCCATCGCGCCTTCGACAGCGGCGTCGAGATCGGCATCGTCGAACACGATGAACGGCGCGTTGCCGCCAAGTTCGAGGGAGACCTTTTTGATCGTGTCCGCACATTGCGCCATGAGGAGACGGCCCACTTCGGTCGAACCGGTGAAGGAGAGCTTGCGCACCACGTCACTGTCAGTGATGATCTTGCCGATTTTCGAGGCCGGGCCGGTGACAATCTGGAAGACGCCTGCCGGAATGCCTGCGCGCTCCGCCAAGACGCCCAGTGCCAGAGCGGTAAGCGGGGTCAGATCCGCCGGGCGCACGATCATCGAGCAGCCCGCCGCCAGAGCCGGAGCGGCTTTGCGGGTGATCATCGCTGCCGGGAAGTTCCACGGCGTAATCGCTGCGGTCACGCCAATCGGCTGACGGAGAACGGTGAGACGCTGGTTGCGCGCCGGGGCCGGGATGGTGTCGCCGTAAACGCGTTTGGCTTCTTCCGCAAACCATTCAACGAAGGAGGCAGCATAGGCGATCTCGCCCTTGGCTTCCTTGAGCGGTTTACCTTGTTCGAGCGTCATGATCAGACCGAGATCTTCGGTGTTTTCCACCATAAGCTCGAACCATTTGCGCAGAACGGCAGCGCGTTCTTTGGCGGCCCAAGTCGCCCATTCGGCTTGAGCCACACGCGAGGCTTCGATCACTGCCGGGATTTCATCCGGGGACAGGAAGGGCACGGCGCCAACGACGGACCCATCTGCGGGGTTCGTGACGTCGATGGTTTCTCCGGAAGCGGCCTGAACCCACTTGCCATTTACCAGACAAGCGTTTTTCAACAGCGACGGGTCTTTAAGTTGGGGCAATTTGGGCCTCTTCTTCTGTCTTCAAATATTAATATTGCTTTGTCGTTCCATATTTGGAACAGTGTTTGCTATATGGAACGTATGCCGATGTATACACCTATGTCAATTGCCGAAAAAATCGCTTAGGACTGAAAATCAAAGGACACCCCCATGACAGAGCCAGCCAAAAGACGCGCCCCGGCGGCGGAACGGACCATTTTGATTTTGGACAGGCTGGCGGCCTGCGCTGGTCCAACTGGCGTGTCCGAGTTGGCCCGAGACATCGGAGCGCCCAAAAGTTCGGTTTACGGCATCTGTGAAACCTTGGTCGACGCGGGTGTTCTTCATTCCGAACCAACAGGTTACAGCTTGAGTGCGCATTGCCTGCGCTGGAGCGGCGCCTATCTGAACCGCTCGTCCCTTGTGTCAGAGTTCCAGCGCATTCTGTCCCGAGACGGACGCCTCGCGAATTACACCGTGACGCTATCGACCCTCGAAAAAGATGAGGTCGTCTATCTCGCCTGCCGCAACTCCGACAGGCCCTTGGGCTTCACCTTCCAGATCGGGATGCGTCTCCCCGCGATCTATTCCGCGACCGGCAAAGCCATGTTGTCCTACATCCCTGAAGAGGAGCGTCACGCGATTCTATCCAGCCAGTGGCACGCCCCCTTCACCGACAATAGCGTCCCCGATCTGGCAACCTTCGATGAAAAAGCCGAGACTTGGCGCAAACAGGGCTTTGCCGTGGACAATGGTGAGATTCGCGAAGGCATGGTCTGCCTCGGTGCCCCCATCCTCGGCCCGCAAGGCATACCGATTGCCGGGATCGCCATTTCCATGACCAGCGCGGAAGCGCGACCGGAAACTCAGGAAGAACTCGGGAAAATCACGCGCAACATCGCGAACACTTTGGCAAAGCACTATACTGGCTGAACGGGCGTTTCCCCCAAACGATCTTTAAGAAAAACGGTTTAACTGCTGACGAGCAGAAAAAACGGTGAAATAGTTTATACACAAATCGGAAACATTCCCTTCGATTGACAAATTTTTGCCTCGAACTCGGAACAAAACCTATGGTGAGGCAATCAAGGTTACGCATGAAACTCATTATTCAAATCCCCGCACTCAACGAAGAGGAAACGATTGCAGAAGCGATCGCCGCCATTCCGCGAGACATTCCCGGCGTTGATCGTGTGGAGATCTTGGTTATCGACGACGGATCGACGGATCGCACCGTGCAAGTCGCACGCGAGGCCGGGGCCGATCATATCCTGCACATGCCGTCGAACGTCGGGCTGGCCCGCGCCTTTTCTGCCGGGATCGAAAAATCCTTGGCGCTCGGCGCAGATATCATCGTGAACACCGATGCGGACAATCAATATTGCGCAGATGACATTCCGGCGCTGATCACTCCCATTCTCGAACGCGAAGCCCAAATTGTTGTGGGCGCGCGACCGATCACAGAGATCGAAAGCTTCTCCCCGCTCAAGAAAGTCCTTCAACGCCTCGGCAGTTGGGTCGTGCGACTGGCGAGCGAAACCGATATCCCCGACGCCCCGTCCGGATTTCGCGCCTATGCCAGAGATGCGGCGGCGCGCCTCTGCGTCATCAACACCTATACTTACACGTTGGAAACGATCATTCAGGCTGGCCACAAACGCATCCCGATGACCTCGGTCCCCGTGCGTGTGAACGAAGTGACCCGCCCGTCCCGCCTGTTCAAAGGCATCCGCGAATATGTCATGCGCTCCATAACGACAATTTTGCGGGTCTTCGTGATCTACGCTCCCATTAAGTTCTTCTTCTCCTTGGCCGCGCTCTTCGCACTCCCGGCCATGATCGCGATCCTCCGCTTTTTGGTCTATTACATGCTCGGAGACGGCAGCGGGCATGTGCAATCCTTGGTTCTGGCGGCGAGTTTGCTCGCGATGGCCACCGTGCTTTTCGCGGTTGGCGTGCTGGCGGATATGATCGCGGCGAACCGCAGCTTGCTTGAAGACATCCGCGCGCGCGATCTGCTCCGGACCCCGCCGCAAACGGCTGAGGTCGTGACGTTGAACGAGAGAAAGCTTTCAGATGCTTCATAAAACGCGGCCCGCTCACACTACAGCGGGCGCGAGGAGCCGAACGCGATGACACATCAATCAGACGCTTCACCGCGCAGTGTGCTTTTCTGGGGCACCTACGACCTCGGCAAACCGCGCACGCGCATTCTGCGCGACGGGCTGCGCGAGATCGGCATCGAGGTGATTGAGATACATGCGGACATTTGGTCAGGTCAGGAAGACAAGAGCCAAACCGGATGGGCGGCTCTCCTGCGCATCGCCTTGCGCGCGCTCATGGCCTACCCCGTTCTGATCTGGCGATATCTGCGCGCGCCGCACCATGACATCGTGATCGTTCCCTACCTCGGACAAATTGACGTTCTGATCCTTTGTCCTTTCGCACAGCTCAAAAGGCGTGCCGTCGTTTGGGACATGTTCATTTCGCTCTATGACACTGTCGTCCAAGACCGACAGATGACACGCCCGAAGAGCTTGATCGCACGGGCCCTCAAGGCTTTGGAATGGCTCGGATGCCGCGCGGCAGACCGTGTCCTGATGGATACGCCCGCGCACGCCCGCCGCATTGCCGGACTTTTCCATGTCGCATATGATCGAGTAGATGCCGTTCCAGTCGGGGCCGAACCGGAGGCTTTTGCCAATGTCCCTCCGCGACAGGCACATGGCGGCCCTGTGCGCATCCTGTTTTACGGTCAGCTCATTCCGCTTCACGGCGTGCAAACGATCCTTGAAGCAGCGCTTTCTGAGCGCGGTCGGGACTACGACTGGCATTTGATTGGGTCCGGCCAGCATAGCGACCTTGTCCGCACGACGCTTGCTCAGAGTGCAGCCACTCACATCACCTGGGAGGCTTGGCGTACCTATGAAGACCTGCGCACCGCGATTGCGGAAGCCGACATCTGCCTTGGCATTTTCGGCAATTCGGACAAAGCGGCCTCGGTTATCCCCAACAAGGTCTATCAAGCCCTGATCGCTGGCCGCCCCGTGGTCACGAGGCGCTCCCCCGCCATGGAAGAAGCATTCGCGCCCCACCCCGGCCTTGAACTCGTCGCCCCGTCTGATCCGGATGCACTGCTCGACGGGATCGAACGGATCATCGCGAACGGTTTCCAAACCGTCCCTGCTGAAAATCTGAACGCAGCCAGCCCAAGCGAGATTGCCCGTTCGCTGATGGCAGGTATTGCCCCCCTCGTTGAGGCCTAGAACCACGATGCCCCGCGCCCTACGCCTTCTTGGAACAGCCTTGGCCGTCCTCTTTCTCGGGATCGTTGTTTGGCGCGGGATCGGAGCAATGCCTCCGGTCGATTTCACATCCCCGCTGATGATCAGAGGATTGTTTGCCGCGCTCGCGCTTTACATCGCCTCCCAACTCATCGCCACTCTCGCATGGATCGCCACACTGCGGGCATGGGGCATCAAACTGCCGCCGGTCCGCACAGCATGCCAGCTGTTGCTGTCCCAGCTCGGCAAATACATCCCCGGCAATGTTGCGCAATTCGTCGGACGGTTTGCCCTCGCCAAAGCGGACGGCATCCCCGGCACAGTCGTCGGCGCGGCGCTTTTGGCTGAGACAGGGCTTCTCATCGCGTCCGGCATTCTGATTGTGAGTGGCATCTCTATCTTGAACCCGGACCTGTTCGCCGTACTTCTGGCCCCCGTTCGCTCGAACTCTGCCGGAGAAATGGCCTGGCTCGTGCCGGCCCTTGGCTTATTGGCCATCGGCGTTGCTGTCGCCCTCGTACAACGCGAGATTAAACGACGCGATGTCGCTCCGTTTAATCTGTCATGGCTCGGTCTGCCCGCGCTTGTACATATGGCGAACTTCGGCGTGCTTGGTGCATCTCTCTGGTTCGTCACACATGCCGTCGCCCCCGAAGCTCAGATTAACCTTACTTACGCGACCACGGTGTTTGTCGTTGCCTGGGTCGCGGGCTTTGTCGTCCCCGGCGCTCCCGGAGGCGCGGGCATACGCGAAGGCATTCTCTCCATCGGCCTCGGCCTCGTCATCGGTGACGGCGCAGGATTGACCGTGGCACTCATGCATCGCGGCATTTCGGTGCTGGGCGACGCCGCAACCTTCGGCATCGGCTGGTTGCTGAGGCGACAGGTCAGAGCATCACTCTAAACTGTGTCGATCGTCTACCCAGAGAAGATAGAGCGAATGCGTTCACTTGGCAGACTGACATACGCCTGCAAGCATAGCCTGCACCGCTCGTGACACCTGTGTCCGTTTTGAATTCACTTGCGAGTGCAGCGCTGCCTCCAGCCAAAAGCCCAACATCGTTACCAACGCCGACAAATGTCGCGCCCAGTTTGAGGTCACGTCATGCAAGGGTCTTGTCGCCAGTCAGAATCCCCGCCGCCTTGCCGTGGCCGATGATCCGAGTGATCGCCCCCTCCACCGCAGCCTGCACCTCCGGTGTGCCGGTTTTCCCGAGATGTCCCATATCGGCGACAAGATCGGCGAGGCCTGTTCAAACGGATTGCGCGGTACGCGCATGTGACCCCCTTATTCAAAACAGATGGGCACCGTGCCGAATGGCCCGTTAATCAGCGGTGATCGTCGTGCCAAACGGACATTCGACAGGCCGGATGGTCTGTCCGTGATGGTCGTATCGAGCGGCTGTGGCGATGGGAGGAGCCGAAGGTCCCGCCAAAACAAACAAAGGGCGGCTCTGGCGGAACAATGGGTCGTGCGCCCGCTTGCGATCTGAACATCGCAATCACGTTTGGAGCTATGACTTCGTGCATTGCCGAACCGATGACGGCAAGATCTTCCGAACGCTGAACGTCATCGATGAATTCAGCCGCAAATGTTTGGCGATCAGGGTGAAACGCAAGCTGAACTCGACAGACGTCGTCGATGCTCTGACGGATCTCTTCATCTTGCGGGGCGCGCAGGTCGTCAAGACTGGATCACAGCCCTCGGCTCACCAACAATCAACTTGGACCCGTCAAATGAGGCAGCCCAACAGCATTCCACGCAAAGCGCGCTTCTCGATGTTATTAATTTCGTTCATGTCAGACTCCCCTGTTGTATCTCAGAGCATGACACCAGCTGAGAGGTCAGACAAATAGGCGAGAGCCATTCCAGAAATTCGCTCAACCAATAAAGCCAAAAAACATGGGGAAATGCCCCAGAGAGCGCAAGTTCTTCAGCATCAGCGTCGAAACAAAACACGGAAACAGTGAAACCTTCCGCGAACACAGCGGACCATTCGTCTCATCATCGGCAAGCTTGAACAGCAATCGCATGCCGACAACACGAGCAAACCTCGGGTAGATCATAAACCTGACGCTCAGGTCATTTTGATGTGGCTTTCATCGCGCAAGACATCACCGCACGCTGAAAATTGTGCTTCGATCTACCGAAA
Source organism: Celeribacter sp. ULVN23_4 (assembly GCF_054788345.1). NCBI lineage: Bacteria > Pseudomonadati > Pseudomonadota > Alphaproteobacteria > Rhodobacterales > Roseobacteraceae > Celeribacter > Celeribacter sp. ULVN23_4. Next base: position 111,217 of record NZ_JBTVYO010000010.1, read on the forward strand.
ATTAACATCTCGCCTTCAGACTGCCCGCCGATGTCAGTCTATTGAGAAAGCCGCCCGATGTTCAGAGCGCTCCTATCGAAACTCTCCGCACGCATTTATGTGATCGTCGTCGTTGCGGTGATTATGATTGCGGCCCTGACACAAATCATCCTGTCGATCGCCTATGAAGCGTCCTTCCACATGCGGGAGCAGCACCTGAGTGATGTCGTCGACACGGCCATCTCAAGCCTCGAAAGCCTTCAGAACGAAGTGGAAACCGGCGAACTGACACGGGAAGAGGCCCGGAACGCCGGGCAGAAAATTCTCATGGCCCTGCGCTACGACGAAACCGGCTATTTCTTTGCGTTCGATTTCGACAATCGCATGATTGCGCACCCGACAAAGCCCGAATGGATCGGGACGGATCAATCCGGCTACACCGACACGCGCGGGTCAAAAATCTTCATTGCGATGTCGGACATCGCAAAGGCACAGGGCGGCGGCACGCTGACCTATTTCTTCAACAAACCCGACGGGACGGGCGACGAAGAAAAGATCAGCTACATTCGCGCCTTTGAACCTTGGGGCTGGATCGTGGGCACAGGATCGTACCTTTCCGACATTCGCGATCAATTCGCCTGGATGACGAAAGTCGCGCATGGCATTCTCCTTACGACATTGCTGATCCTCGTTGTCATTTCGACCCTGCTCGTGCGCAGCATCACGCGCCCTCTGGACGCCCTCAAACAACACATGGCGCACATGGCCGAAGGCGACACGACATCCCCCGTTCCGATGACCGAAGCGCACAGCGAGATTGGTCAAATGGCCCGGGTGCTGGAACTTTTCCGCAAAGCACTGGCGGAACGCGCGGACATGGCAAAGGCGCAAGCCGCCAAAGACGCCGAACTGGCTCAGGAACGCGAGGCGAACGCCGAAAAAGACCGTCAGGCCCGACTCCGCGAAGAAGCCGCAGAGGCTGAACGCCGCGCGGAGCAAGAAGCCGCGCGTCTCGACAAGGAACAGGCCCGCGAAGAGGCCGAACGGGAACGCGAAAAGAACCTGCAAGACCAACAGCGCGTCGTATCTTCTCTGGCCGAGGGACTCGGAGCAATGTCGCGCGGCGATCTGACCGTGCGCATCTCCCAAAACTTTCCGCCTGCCTACGAGAAACTTCGCACCGATTTCAACGATGCTGTCGAAAAGATCGCCCGCCTGGCCAGCACCATCGTTGAAGGAACGGCGACCATCATCAATGAAACCGACAACCTGAACAGCGCCGCCATCGATCTGAGCCGCCGCACAGAAACGCAGGCCGCCTCGCTTGAGGAGACCGCCGCAGCCATCACAGAGCTTGCCGCTTCCGTCGATAGCTCCGCCAGCAGTGCCAAAGAGGCCGCCACAACCGTCGGCCAGACCAAGCAACGCTCCATCGCCGGGCGCGATGTTGTGCAACGCACCGTGACGGCGATGAATGACATTGCGGAAAGCTCAACACAAATCTCGAAAATCACCAGCGTGATTGACGACATCGCTTTCCAAACCAACCTGCTTGCCCTGAACGCCGGCGTCGAAGCCGCCCGCGCCGGAGAATCTGGGCGCGGCTTTGCCGTCGTCGCCTCCGAAGTTCGCGCCCTCGCGCAGCGCAGCTCGGAAGCCGCCAATGAAATTGCCAAGCTGATTGAAACATCAAGTCGACAGGTCGATGAAGGCGTTGAATTGGTCAATGCCTCCGGCACGGCACTTGGCGAGATCGAGACCCTTGTCTCCACACTCGACGCATTGGTGAGCACAATCGCCACATCCGCCTCGGAACAATCGGTCGGCCTGTCAGAAATCACCACCGCAGTCAGCCAGCTTGATCAAGTCACGCAGCACAACGCCGCGATGTTCGAAGAGACCACGGCCGCCCTGCAATCCCTGAAAACACAGGCGACAGCATTGGAACGGGACAGCGCGCAGCTTCAGACAACCCCGACAGAGGCCATGCAACTGGCCTCCTGAGGGCCCATATGGCCTGAGGAGGCCTTATGGGGGGCCTGAATTCTTAGCGCTCACATGTCACCAGACGCCTGAACCTCTTGCACAGTGATCGTGTCTTGAGTCGCGCATATCAGCCGTCTCACTCGATTCCACGCGACCAAGAGTTGTGAGACCAAACATCACTCCCCAATTGTAAAACGCGGGACGCGACACGTTAAAAAATTGAATTCCCGGCGAAACACTCGATTGTTAACCAATTGTAAAGCAATGAAATTCACACTCTGTTAATAATGTTAACAAATCGCCAAAAGTGTCGTGAATATTTTTACAAAAAAACTCATTCAATGCAGTTATTTACAGAAACCTTCACAGCAAAGCCTGTACACCAGAATGTGAGGAGGAGGCCCGCCGCAGCGCAGGCCCAAGTTAATATCTCTGGGAGGAGCCAATATGACCGAGACCAGCTACCCGCCAGCCGAGGAGTTTGCCTCGAATGCTCTCATTTCCGAAACGGATTACGAAGACCTCTACGCCCGCTCCGTTGAAGACCCTGTGTCTTTCTGGGCGGAGCAAGGCAAAATCCTCGACTGGATGGAGCCCTACACACAGGTAAAAAAGACCTGTTTCGATTTCGGCCGCGTCGATATCAAATGGTATGCCGACGGCGTCTTGAACGTCTCCGCCAACTGTATCGACCGTCATCTCGCCAAAAAATCTCTGCAGACCGCGATCATTTTCGAGCCGGACGATCCCAACGCGCCCGCCCAGCACATCACCTATAAGGAACTCTCGGAT
>NZ_JBTVYO010000011.1:0-99036 GCF_054788345.1 Celeribacter sp. ULVN23_4
CACTCAATTTGGCTGGCGCTATTCAGCGTCACTCATGACGCAAGTTAGAGAATTCCGCCTTACTTCTCATCTGGTTAAGCATTTCCTCAAAGTCGAATGTGAACGAAGGCCGTTTTGGTGAGAACGGCTTCATGTGTGGCAAGTGTAGATGAGTTATGGGGGGCGGTATGTGCTGCCGAGAGCTACAAGACATCACGATTATGGAATATTAAGTGTTTTTAATGCGCTGCTGTGAAAAGTGGTGTCATGTTGTTCGTGGTACTAACCGATATGTTTGTTAGCAATGGTTTCGCTCCCTAAGGGCTTCCGAAATGCTTGATTGCTTTGGCAAATATTCTGTCTGGGCAGACTAACGTCTATTTTAGGCGTGGTCTCTCTTTGCAGCGACCGAGAATGTGAAATCTCGAAAATACGACAAATAAATTCCTGATAAGGCAGATGACCGACTGTCTCCCTCCTGCGTGGGGCATTCGGCGTAGGTCTAATGTCATTAGCGATTGTACGCACAGCCTCTCTCTTTCTGATCCGGACGATGTCCGGATCGGTCCGATTGAAAACGGAGAGAGCAGACATGAACAAGGGGCATCAACCCAAAGAATCTTTTGGCTTCAAGAGGCGGAGAAGAACGCCCTTTGTGGTCTCAGCAAAAGCCGTGATGACCATTCTCATATTGTCTCTGGGGGGGATGTTGGCTCCCGCAGGTGCCAGCGCGCAAAGCTACGACTGGGTCGTCAACGTGACCGATGCCGGCTCGGACCCGACGGTTGCTGGCGGTGATGTGACCTATGACATCACGGTCAACAACAACGCTGCAATGGCCGGTGTCGGAGCGACCCCCGAAACCGTAATCAACCTGAATATTCCGTTGGGTGGCGTGCTGAAGGACGTGACCAATACGACCTGTGATCCTGCGCTTCCGATCACTGGGCCTGCGTCCGTTTCTTGTGTGATCCCAGTTCTGGCCGAGGACGAAACCTTTGCACTTTCCGCGATTGTCACATCGACAGAAGCGGGCACCATCACCATGTCTGGTTCCGTGCCGAGCGCGGATGACACGGCTCCTTCCAATAACAGCTTCTCCGAAACCACAACGATTCTCAGCGGTGCTGATGTGGCGCTTGAGATTGTCGGGCCGACGGAAGCCGCCTCCGGTGAAGTGGTCACGTACACTTATACACTTGAAAACAATGGCCCTGATACGGCGACGGAAGTCGTGGTCGAAATCCCGGCGATCACCGGTCTGACGATCACCTCGGTGCCGTCCTATTGTAGCGCCAGCGCCGGAGGGTATCTGTGTACGATCCCGAACGATATTCTGGTCGGCGGGACATTTGACTTTGAGTTGGCGGGGCAAGTGACGGCAGCGGGGACGGGGTCGTCCTTGATCGTCTCAGGGATGGCAGACATTTCCGAACCTCAGGACCCTCTCACCGACGATAACTCTGCCTCTTTGACCACTCAGGTCAGTGACGGCAGCGATGTGCGCCTGACGAAAAGCAACTCTGCATCGGGAACGGTGCTTGTGGGCGATCCGGTCATCTTTACGCTCTCCCCGAGCTTCACAGGCGGGGTGCCCTACGGTCTTGAGATTGCTGACAGCGTGCCATCCGCCTACCAGATCGACTCTGTCAATGTGCTGTCCGGCGGTTGGGATTGCACGATCAGCGATCAGGATGTGAATTGTACGCGCACGTCCGACGGACTTGTGGCCGGTACCGATGTGCCGCTTGGCGACATCTTGATCAACACCACGGCCATCGCGCCGGGCTCTGTCAGCAATAGTGCGACGGTGAGTTCTTCTGGCCCAGAAGATACAAATCTCGGCAACAACACTGACACCGATGATGGTCGCACCATCGAAAATCCGGTGGTTGACCTTTCCGTGTCCAAAACCGGCCCCAGCCCCGCGCTGGTCGTGGTTGGCAATGAGTATGAGTTCAATCTGCGCACGCAGAACACCGGCAATGCCGATTTCTACGGTACACTTTACATGACCGACAGCCTGCCGGCGGGGATGACCTTTACGGGGTACGATGGCAATGGCTGGACTTGTTCGCCGGTGGCACCTGCTACTGGGCCGGTGGACGTGGTTTGCGAACTCGTCTACGAGGCTGGTGTGTCGGGCGCTTTGGCGGCTGGTGACAGCACGCCTGTCGTGGTGATCCGCGCCGAGGCGACACAGTCGGGCACCTTGACCAATACTGCCAGTGTCTCCTCACCGGAATACCTGGGCGTCGGGAATTCCGACAGCTACGATGTGGACAGCAGCGCCGACAGCGCCTCTGCCGACATCACCGTGAACAAAACCGTGGCAGCGTCGGCGGTCACCGTGGGCGACATTCAGACCTATTACATCGAGGTGGTGAACGCGGGCCCCGCGGCATCTGCCGATGTCACCGTGACAGATCCCTTGTTGAGCCTCATCAACAATCAGGTTGGCGCAACGGACGCGGGTCTCGTCAGCATCACCGCACCCGCAGGCGCCACCTGTGGCAGCACGGCGCGGTGGCGGGGCAGGGATCTGACCTGCACATTCGCCGCCCTGCCGGTCTGTACTGCCGGAAGTAATTGCCCGGTGATCGAGGTTCAGGTGCGCCCCGGCGGCAATGCCGGACAGCGGAGCAACACGGTTCAGGTTCTGTCGACGAGCGTGGCCGACCCCGATCTGACCAACAACGACGATACCGTGACCTTCGACGTCGAGGCCCGCACGGATGTGACCGTGACCAAAACCGCGACGCCTGAGACGGCTGTCGTTGGCCAGAACCTCAGCTACGTCGTCACGGCACTCAACCCGTCGACAGAGTTCTTCCTTAGCAACGCGCCGGATACGACGATTACGGATGTGTTGCCGGATGGGCTGATCTTTGTTTCCGCAACGCCGACGACGGGAAGCTGTTCAACCTTGCCAACTGTCGGAAGTGAGACCGCATCGGGCAACAATCAGGTTGTCTGTAATCTCGGCACGGTGACGTCCGGCGGTCAACAAGCCGTCGAAATCGTGGTGCAACCGACCGAGGCCCTGATCGGCTCTGCGATGGAAAACATCGCGACCGTGAGCACCAGCCTCGATGAAACCGACGACACCAACAACAGTGCCTCGGTGCAGACGACCGTCGCGGCGCCCAGCTATGATCTTCAGGTCAACAAGGTCGATAGCATCGACCCGGTGGCAGTCGGTGAGGAGGTGACCTACACGGTCACGATCCGCAACAACGGGCCTTCTGCGGCAGAGAACGTCACGATGAACGATCTCATGCCCGCGCAATATCTGAGCTATCAGTCGCATAATGCGGGTACAGGCAGTTGTACGGCTCCGAGCGTTGGCCAAGTCGGCGGCACGTTGAGCTGTAGTTTCGACCGTATCGAAGCGGGCGGATCGCGCGTGGTGACCATCTTGGCGCAGGGGGTGCAAAAAGGCACCGCGACCAATACGGCGAACCTGACCTCTCCGGGGATCACCAATGGCTACGATCCGCTTCCGGCGAACAACGAAGTGACCGAAAACACCACCGTGCGCACCCGCGCCGATGTCGAGGTCGTCAGCAAGGTTGCAAGCAAATCTTCGGTCGAACTGCTTGAGACCTTCGATTTCGTCATCACCGTGCGCAACAACACCGGCTCCGATGGGGGCGTTGTGCTGGCCGAGGCGGATGGGGTCGAGGTGACGGACAGCCTGCCGGCCAATATGGTGCTGGCGGGGACGCCGTCGGTCAATGTGACCTCTGGCTCGGCGACGCTGCAAAGCTGTGACGGGGCCGCAGGCGGCACCAGTTTCACCTGTGAGCTTGGCACGTTCTCAAGCGGGGCTACGGCGGAAATCACGGTTCCCGTCAAAATCACCAGTGTGACCTCTGATCCGCAGAGCTTTACCAACACGGCAGAGATCACAACGACCTCGCTCGACGTCGATCCGAACAACAACGAAAACTCCGGCCCGGTCGATGTCGTGTCTTCTGCGCTCTCTGGCACGGTGTTCCGCGATTTCGATGACAATGGCGATTTCGATACCGACGACACCGGCGTGGCCGGGGTGACGGTGACGGTGACCGGGACGGCCTTTGACGGAACGCCCGTTTCCGTGTCGGCGACGACGGATGCGAATGGCGATTATACCATCGCCAACCTGCCGCGCGGCACCTACACGGTGACACGCGGAAGCGTGAGCGAGACGTATCTCGAAGATAGCCAAGCCATGAGTGGGTCCGAGGGCGGGAGCCCATCTGGCGCCACCGCGATTACGACGATTGATCTGCCGTCCGACACGGATGCCACCGATTACGATTTCACTCTCGTGCCGCAAGCGCGGATCGGGATTGCGAAACGTGTCAGCTCCGGCCCGACTTCTGCGGCGGATGGCTCCTTCACCGTTGGCTTCAGCTTTGTCGTGGAGAACTTCAGCCTAGAGCCGCTCGACACGGTGGTTGTGACGGACGCCCTGTCGGGAGCCGCACCGCTGTTCGGCAGCTATGCGAGCCTGTCCAATCCGGCAACGGATGACATGGTGCGCGGCTCCTACACGATCCTCTCCGCTCCGGGCGGCTCCTGTGGGGGGCTGAACGCCGGGTTCAACGGCGAAGGCGATCAGACGCTGGTCTCCGGGGCGACGCTTGCGGCGGGGGCAACCTGTGAGATTTCCCTCTCGCTGCGCGTCCGCCCAGAAGTTCCGCTGCCGAGCGCTCAGGCTTCTGGCGGTGTTTATGAAAACCAGGCGACGGTGACGGGCAACGGCACGTGGACCGGGCAAACGCCGGGCGACAACCCGCTGCTCAGCGATGATTCCGACGACGGCACCGATCCGGACCCGAATGGCAACGGTCGCGCCGATGAGACGGGTGAAAACGACCCGACGCCGGTGACGCCTATCTATGAGCCTGCCATCGCGCTGGTGAAATCCGCGACCACGGCGTTCTCCGATCCGCCGGTGCCGGGTAACACGATCACCTACAGCTTTGCGATCACCAACACCGGCTCGCAGACCCTGACCGATGTGACGCTCACGGATGCGATGCTTGAAGGTGTGGGTGTTCTGACAGGAAACCCGATTGCGGCGCTGGCGCCGGGTGCCACAGACGACACGACCTATTCTGCCATCTATGAATTGACGCAGGAGGACATCGACCGCGGGTATGTGGAAAATACCGCGCTTGTGACCGGCACCGATCCGTTTGATGAGGAGGTGACCGACACCTCCGGCACGTCGCAGGACAACGACACACCGACCATAACGCCGGTGGCGCGCACTGCGGCGATTGAGCTGATCAAAACCGCGGATGCGAGCAACGTGAGCGATCCCTCCGAAGTCGGCGAGATCGTGACCTACAGCTTTACGGTGACCAACACCGGCAACGTGACGCTGACCGATGTGACGCTTGCGGACATCCTTCCGGGGATCGTTTGGGAGACACCGGGCGCCAGCATTGCCGAAATGGCACCGGGGGCTGTCGATACCGACACGTTCAAGGCGAGCTATGTGCTGACGCAGGCCGATCTGGATGCAGGCCAACTGGTGAATGAGGCGACGGTCACGGCAGACTCGGTTGTCGGCGAGGTCTCGGATACGGACGATGAAACCGTGCCGCTCGGTCAGGCACCGTCGATCGTTCTTGAGAAAACCGTCGACAATTCCGGTCTGACGCAAACCGTCGGGCAGGTGGGCGAGGAGCTTGAATACACGTTCAAGGTCACGAACACGGGCACCGTCACGCTGACGAATGTCACGATCACCGACCCGCTCTTGGGCGCCAATCAGATCAGCGAGGTTATCCCGTCTCTGGCCCCCGGCGAAGAGTACACCTTCACGGAAAAAGGCATCTACGCGATCACTCAGGCTGACATCGACGCGGGCGAAGTGCTCAACACTGCGACTGCGACCGGCACCTATGGTGAGGACGGAAATGGCGGCGACCTGATGGTCGATGACGAAGACGACGCGGTAGCGGAAACCGTCTTCATCGAGGCCATTCCTGAGACGCCTTGGGAGTTCGACACCGACGGTGGCATCACCACCTCGATGCTGGCCTCCGACAAGATCGGTCAGGAACAGGCGACGCTCGACAATGTGACGATCACGGTCGTGGACAGCGATCCTGAGCTGACACTTGATCCCTCCACGGGTTTCATCACCCTGTCCGAGGGCAATCCGGCGGGCACCTATGAGGTGACCTATGAGATCTGCCGCATCGACAATCCTTTGGTTTGCGATCAGGCCACCGAAACGGTGATCCAACGTCCGATCAGCGCGATTGAGGCGGTGAAGACGCAGGAGCTGACCGACAATGGCGACGGTGTCGATGGGGTTGGCGATCTTATGACCTACACGATCACGGTCGAGAACCTCGGCAACACCACGGTGAATGATGTGGCGCTCGAGGACACTTTCCTGACGCTGACCACCGGCCAGACGCTGGCCCTCGACAGCGGTCCGACCTTTGTGTCGGCGAGCGAAGGCTCTTCGGAAGGCACGTTGGTGATGGGCGAGACCGCCACTTACACCGCGACCTTTGAACTGACCATTGAAGCGGTAGACGCAGGCGGCCTGTCGAACCAGATCCTCGCCACGGCGATGCCGGAGTACCCGGACGAATTCACCGAAGACCCGACCGAGGTGAACGATCTCTCCGACGACGGCGACGATGGCGACGGCAATACCGTGGACGATCCGACGGAGTATCCGCTTGAGCCTCTGCTCTATGACAGCGGTCTGGTGCTGCGCAAAACAACGCCGCGTGGCGTGGTGGAGCGCGGGTCCGTGGTGCCCTATACGATCACGGTGACCAATGAGAACCCGCGCACCAGTGGCACGATGGATCTCATGGACGTGCTGCCTGCCGACTTCGTTTATGTCGAGGACACGGCGACTTGGGACGGGGAACCGATCGAGGTCACGGTGCAGGGCAAGGTCGTGACCTGGCCCAGCGTCACCGTGCCGCCGCTCACCACCGTCGAGGCGACGCTTTCGGCGCGGGTTCTGACCAGCGCGGATGTGGGTGATCACGTGAACCGGGCGCGTCTGCGAGATTCCGACACGCTTGAGCCTCTGTCACCCGAGGCGACGGCCACTGTCTCGATCTTCCCGGAACCGGTGTTCGATTGTGGCGATGTCTACGGCAAGGTGTTCAACGATCTGAATCGGGACGGCTATCAAAACGGTCCGATCAGCCGGATCGTCGATGAGGACGCGATCTTCAGCGGCAAATACAGCGGCAAGGGCGATGCGCCCGTGGAGCTGGACCGCGAGATCGTCGAGAACGGCATCCCCGCTGTGCGCCTGACCGGTGTCGATGGCACGGTGATCACCACCGACCAATACGGCCGCTTCCATGTGCCCTGTGCGATGCTGCCGGAAGATCGCGGTTCGAACTTTATCCTGAAGCTCGACACCCGCTCTCTGCCGACCGGCTATCGCCTGACCACGGAGAACCCGCGTGTCGTGCGTCTCACGCCCGGCAAAATGACCGAGTTGAACTTCGGTGCGGCGCTGACCCGTGTGGTGCGTGTGGATGTGAATGCGCAGGGCTTCGCGCAAACCGCCTCCGGTCCGAAGATGACGCCTGCGCTCGAAACGGCGCTTGCAGGTCTGGTGCAGCAAATCGCTGGCGACCCCGTGCATCTGCGTATCGCCTATCACCTGCCGGATGAGGCGGGATCTGCGGAGAAACGTCTGGCGCGGCAATCCATGCGACAGGTCGAAAGAGAGCTGCGGGATCTATGGAGAGAGCCGGGCCGTGTGAAACTGACCATCGAGAAAACCATCGTGAGGGTGGAGCAATGAGGACGCTTGGTATGAGCAGCAAACAGAAAACCTTCACGCGGATTTTGTGCGGTGGATCGGTGATCGCAATCAGTGCCGTACTTCTGGCGGGGGAGGCGCGGGCGGAAACGCTCTGTGCCGAGGCGCTGGCACCGCAGCCCGAAGGCTGTGAACGGTCCAATTCCGATGTGGTCGTGACCATGCCGGTGGGCAAGAACACCGAAATGGTGAAGGAAGTGATGGGATCGGATTTCGACGCTCAGGGCTTTTCGATCTCCATCGACAAGACGCCGGTGGCGGGGGCGATGCCGCCCCCCGATCCGCGCCGTCCGGCCGACATCGTGGCGGACAGGGCGGATGTCGATATTCGTTTCGACGGGTTGACGCCGCGCCGGTTGCTCAATGTGTCGACCGATGATCTTCGGGCGACCTATCGGGCAGGAGAGGTGGTGCGGTTCCGCGCTTCCACCAACTACCCGGCCTATATTGCCCGCGCCGAAGTGCGGGTGATCGACACCACGGGGCGCACTCCGCGCACGGTGGAAACTCTGCCGGTGGCGCCCAATGGCACGGTCAATTGGACCATGCCGGAGGATGGTCCCGCAGAGATGGTCTATGTGGTCCGCGTCTATGACGCCAAGGGGCGTTACGACGAAACCTGGCCGCTGGAACTGAACCGCAGCGAAGGCCATTTCGACACGCATGAGATCACCGGCGCGCCACTGACGGCGGCGGGCGAGGGCGAAGATCGCACCCGCCAACGCGCCATTCCCATCGCGGGCGGCATGGTCACCGTTTCGGGCCGCGCCGATGCCGGTCAGCCGGTGCGCGTCATGGGCGAGACGGTTCCGGTGACGCCCTCCGGCGAGTTTCTCGTGAGCCGGATCGTTCCGGCGGGCGACCGTACGGTGGATGTGGAGTTCAACCGCTACGGGCAACCGCAACAGATCACCCGCAGGCTCGAAATTCCGGCGAGCGATTGGCACTATGTGGCCATTGCCGACCTGACCTTCGGGCATCGGATCAAGGACACGGAATCTGAGGCCGACCCGGATTACGAACGCAACTACGCCGAGGGGCGTTTGGCCTATTATGCTTCGGGGATCACCCGCAACGGCTGGTCAGTGACCTCGTCTTTGGATACGGGCGAGGGCGATTTGGAGGACATCTTCCGCCGCCTCGACGAAAAGGACCCGCGCTCGGTGATCGAACGCCTGGACCCGGAAGACCTCTATCCGACCTATGGCGACGACTCGACGAGCTATGATGATACGCCGACCTCGGGCCGGGTGTATCTGCGGTTGGAGAAAGACGACACGCGCCTGACTTGGGGCGATTTCAAGGCCGATGTCTCCGGCGGAGAGTTGTTGTCAAACACGCGCTCGCTTTACGGCGCGGAGCTGCGCAGTGCCACGAGTGCCCGTACCGAGGACGGCGAAGCGCGGGTGCAGGGTGTGCTCTATGGCGCCCAGCCCGACACTTTGCCGCAACGCGACATTCTGCGCGGCACCGGCGGCTCGGTCTATTTCCTGACCCGTCAGGACCTCAATGGGGGCTCCGAGACAGTTAAAGTCCAGGTAGTGGATCCCGACACCGGTCGTGTGCTCTCGACTGAAACTCTTCTGTCTGGCGTGGATTACGAGATCGATTATCTGCAAGGCGTGATCACCCTGACCCAACCTCTGGGCTCGTCGAGTTCAGATGGCGGTCTCGTGGGCTCCGGCACGGGCGCCTATGACGTCAATCTGGTGGTGCAATACGAATACACCCCGACCGTCGAGGATGTGGACGGCTTCTCCTACGGCGGACGTATCGAAGCCTGGGCGACCAACGATCTGCGCCTCGGCTTCACCGCGATGAACGAGACCACGGGCGTGGCCGATCAGCGTATGGCGGCGGTGGATGCCTATTACAAATTCGGCAAATCGAGTTTCCTCGAGGTCGAAGTGGCCGGCACTGACGGGCCGGGGTTCAGCCGCAGCCTTTCGTCGGACGGTGGCCTGACGATCACCGAGGATGGTGTCTCCGGTCTCGAAGACGCGATGGCCTACCGCTTCGACAGCCATGTCGAGTTTGCCGATCTCGGCCTGTCCACCGGCGGCTATGCCGAGCTTTACTACGAGCGCAAAGAGGCCGGGTTCTCGACCCTCAACGAGGACATCACCGAGGATCAAACCCTGATCGGTTTGCGCAGCGAGATCGAGGTGTCCGATCGGCTCAGCTTGGGCGTGCGGATCGAGGATTTCGACCGAGACGGTGGCGACAGCAAGGCCGAGGGCGAGCTGGGCGTGGCCTATGATCTGACGGACGCCTGGACCATTGAGGCGGCGCTTGGCTATCTCGACGAGACCACGATTGGCGATCCGACGGAAACCGGGGATCGCACCGATCTGGCGGCGCGTCTGAGCTATGCGTTCAGCGATGACACCAAAGTCTGGGTCTTGGGGAAGGCGACGGTGGACCGCTCCGGCGGGCTGGACCGCGACGACCGTCTGGGCTTTGGAGCGGCCACTCGTCTGGGCGAAAAGGTCAAAGTCTCTGGCGAGGCCTCCGACGGCACCGCAGGCTTTGCGGCCAACGCGCGTCTGGCCTATTCGCCGACCGCCGACAATGAGCTCTATCTCGGCTACACGCTGGACCCGACGCGGACCAACGGCGGCTATGAGCTTGTCGGCGAAGATCGCGGCAAGGTGGTGATGGGCGGGCGCTATCGCCATTCCCAAACCTTCTCGAGCTTTGCCGAAACCTCGATGGATTTCTTTGGCGAACGTCATGCCATGACGGACGCTTACGGGATCACCTATACGCCCAACGCGCGCTGGTCTTTCAGTGGCGCGATGGAAAGCGGCACGGTGCGCGACAAGATCAACGGCGACATCGAACGCGATGCCTATTCCTTTGGTGTGGCCTATACCGAAGAGGATCGCCTGCGTGCGCGTGGTCGGTTGGAATACCGCACTGAAAGCGGCGATGGGGTGTCGCAGGATGCCGACACCTGGGCCTTTGCTGGCGGGTTCGAATACCACGTCAGCGAAAGCGCGCGGTGGCTCGGCAATGTCGATGCGTTGATCTCCGACAATGACGATGACAGTTTCCGCGATGGGGAATATGTCGAGGCCAGCCTCGGCTACGGTTTCCGTCCGATCGACAACGAGCGTCTGAACGTGCTGTTCAAATACACCTATCTTTACGACCTACCGGGGGCGGATCAGGTGACGGCGAACGGCGATACCGAGGGGGATGCGCAGAAAAGCCACGTCCTGTCGATTGATGCCGATTACGACCTGAACCAGCACTTCACGCTGGGCGGCAAATACGGCTATCGCCGGTCCGAGGTCGCCCCGCGCGGCACGGAGGACTTTAGCGACTCGACGGCGCATCTCGGGATCATGCGGCTCGACTGGCATGTCGTTCACAACTGGGATGCGATGGCCGAGGGGCGCTTGATGTATACTGAAGAGAGCGAAACCTATGATACGGGAGCTTTGTTTGGCGTGTACCGCCATGTCGGGAACAATGCGAAAATCGGTGTCGGTTATGAATGGGGGCAGGTGTCTGAGGACATGACCGATCTCGATTACGAAAGCTCCGGGGTCTTCCTGAATCTTATCGCCAAGTTCTGAGGCAGAACGGTAAATGAAAATGCAAAGAGGGGGCAAAGGCCCCCTCTTTTATTCTAAGTGCATTCCGGAGTTGAAATGTGTTTTTACCGTATCACCCAAATTGGGGTCTTCAAGCGACCAAGCGCCACAATGCTTGCGAAACAATTGAAGGGGATTGCCGGTCACCTTTTGAAAGATCACTTTCGACGGTACGATTTGCCCCGGTAGTGAAATACTCGTCGTCAATGTATGGCCAAATAGATATTTTTCAGAATTGAAGCGCGGTAATGACAGGACCAGCAGGCCCAGATCGGTATCCCCGTCATTCAGTCCAGACATTCGGAGAATTTGGAGACATCCGGAGTTCAGGAACACAAGCGAGCCATGCTTGTAGGTTTTGATGCCCGTTCTCGGCTGACCATTCTGACGCAGGGCCATCAAGGATTTTGCATAGGTTTTTCCCACTTCCTGATAGATTCGGATCAAGCTGACATGCACATGGCGCTCTGACATCGCAGTGCGGTGATAGAGCAGGTAGTCACCACAGTGTTGTGCTAAGGCATGCTCTTCGCGCATCGTGCGCGCCATTGCCCGATTAAATGTATTGGCCATTGAAACTTCGAGATCAGTGGTCAGCTTCAATGACGCACCCGCGATGTATTCGCTGTGTCCGGCGGGCTTGAATAACATGTCCATCTCGATGTCGAGCGCCTTGGCGATGCGGTTAAGCGTATGTGCGGAAGGGATGCTGCTGCCGTTCAGATACTTGTTCAACTGCTGACGGTTGACCCCGATGCTATGAGCAGCATCTGTCAACGTGCGATATTTCTCAAGCAGTAGCCTGAGGTTGTGTGCGATGTTTCGGGAGGGCATTGTTTTTAAAAACAGTTTTGTTGTATATTTTGTACTTATTTTTGTATACTAAAGTTTTGTGGTGAATACAAATACTTATATCGTTGGTGTTAGGGGATTTTGGTTTGAATCGTTTGTTTGATTTTAAAGGTGCGCGCCCAGAGGTCAGCGGCTTATCACATAGCAAGCGGGTTCCCGGTCGCATTACCCGTAAGGGCAATTCCTGATCAGTTGTTCGGTGTTGTTTTCCGGCTATGTGCGAGGTGGTAGCTTTCACCATTCATCGAAAGAATGGAGACATGATGGTGGAGCCACTTGAGAAGTGCGCCGTTGAGACGTTCTGATCTGTGCGCTTCGGTCCATTCCTCGAAGGGAAGGTTTCTTGTGGTTAATGTCGAGGCGCGTTTGTATCTCTGCGAGATCAGTTCGATGAGGAGTTCTGCGCCGAGGAAAACGTCTCGTTTGGGCTGGGGCCGGTCCTTTTTGCGCACTGCGCGCATGTCCGGCATGCGCAGGAAGCGACTGTGCTAAATCAAATAGAGTGCCGTTTGAAGATTAAGAGCGGATCAACCAGCCCAGTGCGGAGCTTCGCTCAGTTCGCAGAGAAGGTGCGGAGACAGCCCAAACATACTCCTCGACGCGTTACACCATGACCGAGGCAGCAGACCCTCGCTCAGGAACTTTGACTGTAAACACTGGCAGCAATCGGGACATGCTGCCAGTGTTTCTATGGGAATGGATCTTAAAGTTCTGCGACGTATTTCACGCGCATGTACTCCTCGAGCCCCTCGAGGCCGCTCTCCGATCCGTCACCGGATTCATTGACACCGCCAAATGGGGTTTCCGGGGTCGAGATTCCCATGAAGTTGACGCCGACCATACCGGCTTCGAGTTCTTCTTCGGTTTTGCGAGCGAGGGCGCCGTCCTGGGTAAAGACAAAGGACGCAAGACCGTAGGGAAGGGAATTCGCGCGCTCCAACAGGGAGTCGAAATCCGAGAACGAGGTGAAGGGCGCGATCGGGCCAAAGGGTTCTTCGGACATGATCCGTGCGGTGTCTGGGACGTCACGCAGGACGGTCGGCGCGTAGAAATAGCCTTTGTTCGCGATCCGTGCGCCACCTGTCAGAAGAGTTGCCCCCTTTTCGACGGCGTCGGCAACCAGCCCGTCCATCACATCGAGACGGCGCTCTGCGATCATCGGCCCCATTTGCGTGCCTTCATCGACGCCAGCGCCGATCTTGATCTTCTTCACACGCTCCACAAACCCATTTAGCGCATGTTCATAAATCTTTTCATGGACGTAGAAGCGGGTCGGGGATGTGCAGACCTGACCGGCGTTGCGGAATTTAAACGCCGCAAGAAGGTCGAGAGTCTTTTCAAGGTCTGCGTCTTCATGAATGATGACCGGCGCATGGCCGCCAAGCTCCATGAGGCAGCGTTTGAGCGTGTCGGCGGACTGTTTTTGCAGCAGTTTTCCGACGGCCGTGGAGCCGGTCAGGGTGACGGCCTTGGGGACCGGGGAGGCAATCAGGTGGCTCGAAACAACGGCCGGATCACCGAACACGATATTCAGGACGCCATCCGGCAGGCCCGCTTCCTGAAAGCAGCGGCCGAAAGCCACGGCTGTGCCTGGGGTTTCTTCGGCGGGCTTGATAATGATCGAACATCCTGCCGCAAGGGCGCCACCGAGTTTACGGATCACGTTCGATGCGGGGAAATTCCATGCCGTGAAAGCGGCTACGGGGCCGATTGGTTCTTTGAACACCATCTGGCGAACGCCAGGTGTGCGTGACGGAATAATGCGTCCATAGGCGCGTTTGCCCTCCTCCGCATAAAACCGGAGTGCTTCGGCAGAAAAGGCGATCTCGCCTGCAGCCTCGCCGAGAGGCTTCCCGTTCTCTAAGGTTAGGATCTTTGCGATTTCGTCTTTGCGCCCATCAACCAGTTCCGCCGCTTTCGCAAGAATATTGTAGCGTTCGATCGCTGTCTTCTTTTTCCAAACCTTGAAACCTTTCGCTGCGGCAGCGAGCGCTTCGTCCAGATCGGCAGCCGAGGCATGGGGCACCTCTGCGAGCACCTCTTCGGTTGCTGGATCGAGAAGCGATTCGGATTTTCCTTCGCTCCCCTGACGCCATTTCCCGTCGATCAAGAGTTCGATCTTTTCGTTATACATAACGGTCTCCTGTTGAGTGCTGTGCATTGTATGCATTGGCCATTTATGACCTATGGTGGTTTCGGATGTTGTCGTAATCGCCGTTGAAAATCGCGAAAAACGGCAGAAATCCATTCAAGACTATTGCATTGTATACAGAGCACAGTATGGTGTCTACATGAACAACAGAAAAATACATAAGCTCTCTGCGGGAATCTCCGACAACCTCGCCTCGGTGTTGGAAGAGGAAATCGTGACCCTCGGTTTGGCGCCAGAAGCGCGGCTGACCGAGGAAGAAATCGCAGAAAAATATGGTGTCAGCCGCTCCCCGGTGCGCGACGCACTGCGGACTTTGGAGCGAGAAGGGCTGGTCGTAAGACAGGCACGCAAGGGGATTTGGGTCGCCCCGATGTCTCTGCGTGACTTCGATGAAGTTTATACCTGCCGCATTGCGCTTGAGGCACTTGCCTCTGAAGCGGCTGCGCGGTCCGGGAACTCTGAGTTGAAAAAAGAGCTTGGCGAAGCGCTTGAGGCGATGCGGCATGCCAGCGAAATTGGCGATGCGCATTCCTTCTTCACCGCTGACGTGCGCGGCTCCGAGCTGATTTACGACCTCGCGGACAATCAGACGCTCCGTCGCTTGTTGCAGGGCCTCGAAAAACAGGCTCTTCGATATCGCTTTTATCTCTACAAGGTCGCGCCGGATCTCGTGCGTCTTTCCTTCGACGAAACCGGTGAAATCTTTGCGGCCATCAGCGAGTCTCGTGCGGAAGATGCAAAGCACCTGTCCTCGGCACTCATTGAGAAGATCTGGCAGGCCGCTCGCAGCATCATTGAACAAGAGTTCGGGAAAGAGAACGCATGACGAACTTTGAGGGTGCCTATTCCTACGTCGACAGCCACACGGCAGGGCACCCCACCCGCATCATCCTGAGCGGGATTCCGGCGCTCATTGGGGAGAGCGTCAAAGAAATGCGGATGGATTTCGAACGCCGTTTCGATCATCTGCGCACCGCGCTCCTCCACGAGCCGCGCGGCCACGCCGCAATGGTTGGCCTGATCCCTGTCCCCTCGAAAGTGGCCGATTTCGGAGCGATTTTCATCTCCTCCTATGTCTATCTCGGTATGTGCGGGCACGGCACAATCGGCTATGCAAAGACTCTCGCGCATACCGGGGCGATCAGCCGCGAGACGGGGGATCACTTCACGCTTGAAACGCCCGCTGGCGTGGTCACTGTTCATTTGAACTGGCGCGACAACGGAAGCCTCGAAAATGTCTCCCTTCGAAACGTGCCCGCCGTCATGGGGTATCAGGGTCTCACAGTGAATGTGCCCGGCGTCGGCGAGGTTACCTCAGACATTCTCTATAGCGGAATGTGGTATGCGATGGTGGATGCGCGCCAGGCGGGGCTTACGCTTGATCCCGATCATGCCTCAAAGGCGCTCGACATCGGTTGGCGGATCAAGACGGCGATTGCCGCGACGACCAAAGACGACCCGCTCATGGCGGGCGATCCGGCACCTTCGGTCTTGTTCTACGAGGAGCACGCCCGTGACCGCGCCCGGCATTTTCTCGTCCTTGCTCCGAACAAATACGATCGCTCTCCGTGTGGAACGGGAACCTGCGCACGGATGGCGCAACTCCTCATCCGCGGACAGCTGACATCAGACGAAACCTATCACGCCGAGAATATTTTTGGCGTCGAATTTATGGCCAATCTCCATGCCAAGACCACCGAAGAGGGTCGAGATGGCTATGAAGTTGTGATCCTGGGAAGTGCATACATCACCTCCCAGGGCACACTTTTCCTCGAGAAGGATGATCCCCTCACTCGAGGTTTCCTCAGCCAGTGACCGATCGGTCCTCTGGCACACAGAAACAAAGTAAGCACAGGGAAAGTAACACTTATGTCTATGATTGGAAACATCCTGCGGGCTGCCGCACTCGGTGTCGGTCTCTTGGGCGCCTCTCAAGGTGCAATGGCACAAGAAGACCCCTCCGCCGTTCTCAACGAAATCCGCTCCTCGGGCGAGCTGAAAATTCCCGTCATGGTCGGCGAAGAACCGGGCTACATCAAAGACCCTGCGACCGGAAAATGGAGCGGTTTCTATGTCGACTTCCTTCAGGATGTCGCCGATGCGCTCGGTGTCGAACTGACCACCGTTGAAACCACCTGGGGCAATCTTGCCGCTGACTTTCAGTCCAACAAGATTGACGTCGCTATCGGTGTGAACCCGAACCCGAGCCGTGGTCTCGTTGTGGACTACCTCTGGGAGCCGCTCTTCACCGACGCATGGGCCATGCTGACCCCTGAGGGTGCCCCGATCGCAACTTGGGCAGAACTGAACACGCCGGAAAAAACCGTCGTCGTCCAGAAAGGGTCCACCATGCAGATCGTTGCCGAAGCCCTCCTTCCGAAAGCAACCATCACCGTCGTCGAAGACCGCAACCTTGCGATCATGGAGCTTCAGGCGAAACGCGCGGATGGTATCCTGCTCTCCGTTTTCGACGCTCTGCAAATTTCCGAAATGGCTGTTGGCGACGTGTCCGTTCCGGAGCCGATGCTCCGCAACCCGGCAACCCTCGCTGTTGCACGCAAATCCGGTAACGCCGGGTTCATCAACTTCCTGACCAACTGGGTGCAACAACAGCGCTCCCTCGGTCTGGCACAAGGCCGTCTTCAGAAGTCCTGGGAAGACCGTGGGATCGACCTCTCCATCCTGCCGTCCAACTTCAGCTTCTGATTTGAACGCCTGACGCCGCTTTCCGGTCGGCCTTTCTCCCCTTGTGGTCGACCGGTTTTTACTTCGCAACCAAGAATTGCCGCCAAACGGCATTCCGGAGACGCACATGTTCGACTACTCGGTCATCATACAGAACTGGCCACTGTTCTGGAAAGGATTGCTGGTCACGCTCTTCTACTCTGCAATCTCGATTTCCGCGGGCCTCTTCATCGGACTGATCGTCGGTCTGATGCAATTGACCGGCTCCCGCCTTCTCAAAACCATCGGCCGTATCTACGTCGAGATTTTCCGCAATATTCCGCTCTTGGTGATCCTGCTTTGGATCTACTACGCCTTCCCGATCTTCGCCGGACTTTCGATCACCAAGTTCTGGGCGGGTTTCGCGGGCCTGAGCCTCTACGCTGCCGCCTTCTACGCCGAAATCCTCCGCGCTGGCGTACAGTCGATCGACCCCGGCCAGACCGATGCCACGACCGCGCTTGGCATGACCTATTACCAGCGGATGCGCCGCGTGATCCTGCCTCAGGCCTTCCGCCGCATGATCCCACCGCTTGCCGGTCAGTCGATCATCCAGATCAAGAACACGACGCTCATGTCGATGATCACGGTGCCGGATATTCTCTATCAGGCGAGCTATGTGAGTTCCTTCACCTATCGGCCCATGGAGGTCTACACCTTCGTAGGCATCATGTTCCTCGTCCTCCTTGTGCCGCTCACCCTGTTGTCACGCAAACTCGAAAAAATCTCGGAGACCGTGAAATGAGCGCTGATATCAAAAAGACAGAGCCCCTCCTGCAGATCGAAGCGTTGCATCTTCATTACGGGATCAAACCTGTGCTGCGCGGCATTGACCTCGATGTGATGCAAGGGGAGGTTGTCGTCCTCATCGGCGCCTCCGGGTCCGGCAAGACGAGCTTGCTTCGCTGCATCAATCTGCTGAACGCCCCGACAGGGGGACGGATCACGATTGCAGGTGAAGACATCTATAACTCCGGCGATGACGCAGGCGTCGCGCCGAGCATGGACACTGGGGCAAACACTGTTCCCATGCGTGAGGTAAACCGCATCCGGTCTCAGACGGGCATGGTGTTCCAGCAATTCAACCTCTTCCCGCATATGACGGCGCTCGAAAACGTCATGGAAGGTCCGGTCACCGTGAAACGTGCCGACCCGGAGAAGACGAAGGAAGAGGCGATGGCGCTTCTCGCTCAAATGGGCCTTGAGGGTCACGAACACAAATACCCGCGTCAACTCTCGGGCGGCCAGCAACAGCGTGTCGCCATCGCACGTGCATCGGCCATGCATCCGAAAGTTATGCTCTTTGATGAGCCGACATCGGCGCTTGATCCTGAATTGGTCGGCGAGGTTATGAAGGCCATGACACAGCTTGCGAAGTCCGGCATGACCATGGTGATCGTGACCCACGAACTTGGCTTTGCCTTCGAAATCGCAGATCGCGTCATCTTTCTCGATCAGGGCTGCATCGCCGAAGACGGCCCCCCCAATGACGTTCTCCTGCATCCGACACATGAACGCCTGAAGAGCTTCGTCGGCCGCTTCCACGAAACCGCCAATCTGCTGAGACCCTTCCTCGAAGGCACCGGCTGACTCGCGGTCCATAATACTCGGCGTGGCCAAGCTCATCTGGCCACGCCTTCCCACCGTGCTCGTAACCACGAGACCAAACGAACTCCCGCTAAAGCTGCGCCTTTTAGCGAAACCATTCTTGCGGCCTGACGACTGGCCAAGACGACGAGGTAAATCATGACGTATTCATTCAATCCAGACACGATCACCGTCCCCTCCGGCCACCACATTGGGGGCAAATTTGTCGAACTCCCGGGCGAAGAAATTGTTGTCCTGCGGCCGTCTGACGAAAAGCCGATGGGCGTGATCACGGACGGTGGGGTCGCCTCTGTCGAAATGTCCGTGGCCGCCGCAAAGGAAGCGCTCGCGGAAACGGGTTGGGCGAGGATGGCTCCGCGCGAGCGCGCCAAAATCCTGTTCCGTTTTGCCGAGAAGATCGAAGAAAAGGCCGAATACCTCGGACGCCTGGAGGCCATGGGCTCCGCGCGTCTCGTCTCCGGCACGATCATCGGGGATGCGGTCCGCACCGCTGGCGTCGTGCGCTATTTTGCCGAGTTCTGCGATAAGATCGAAGGGACGGTGACGGCGACCCGCGAGAACACACTGAGCTACACCAGACGCGAACCCTACGGCATCGCAGGTGCCATCGTGCCGTGGAACTTCCCGATGATCACGGCAGCTTGGAAATTCGCGCCCGCGCTCGCCGCGGGCAACGCTGTCGTGATGAAAACCTCGGAGATCACGCCGCACAGCCTTTTGGCCCTCGCGGAATGCGCGGCGGAAGCCGGTCTTCCCGGTGGGTTGTTCAACGTGGTGAACGGTTACGGTCACACGACAGGCGCGGAAATCGTCCGCCACCCTGACATCGGCATCATTTCCTTCACCGGCTCGACCCAAACCGGCGAAGCCATCATGAAGCTCGCCGCAGAGTCGGGCATCAAACCGGTCATTCTCGAACTCGGTGGCAAAAGCCCGCAGATCGTCACAAAAAATTGCGGGGATCTGGATGGTGTCGCGACGCGCGTCGCCAACAATTTCATGGTGAATGGTGGTCAGGTCTGCACGCTCGCGTCTCGCCTCCTGATCGAAGACAGCATCGCGGATGAGTTGACTGAGAAAGTTCTCGCCCGCACACAAGACATCAAAGCGGGCCCGACCTGGGATGAAACGACGACGTTTGCACCGATCATCTCCGCCAAACAATTCGACCGCATCGACAGCATGGTTCAGGAAACGATTGCCCAAGGCGCTGAGGTTTTGACGGGTGCAAAACGTCTCGAAGCTGTCAACGAAGGCAATTTCTATGCGCCGACCGTACTGACCAACGTCTCGCGCGATAACATCGGGTTCTTGGGCGAATTCTTTGGGCCGATCGTCAACGTCTCCCGCTTCGCTGATCTTGATGAGGCCATCGCGGAGGCCCAGCACCCTGTTTATGGCCTCGCCGCCTCCGTTCACACCCTCGACATGAAGGAAGCGATGCGCGTCGCCGACAACGTCGAAGCCGGGATGGTTTTCGTCAACCAGCACGGTCGCGACCCGGAATTCACCTACACCGCTGGCGGCTTCAAAGCCTCCGGCTTCGGCAAAGACATGGGGCGCGCCGGGTTCGAAGCCTTCACCCGCGAAAAAGCGGTGTGGATCAATTACGCCTGAGGATGATGCGATGGAATTTGATTATGTCATCGTAGGTGGTGGATCGGCGGGGGCCACATTGGCCGCACGCCTGTCCGCTGACCGGCGCAAGACAGTTGCGCTGCTTGAGGCAGGTCCGGACACGCCGCCGGATGATGTCCCGGAGATCATTGCCGACAGCTACCCCGGGCTGTCCTATTTCGACCCGAAATATCATTGGTCCGCGCTGCGGGTCTTTGCTCGGAACCCGCGCTCAAATAGCGCCCCTGTGCCGCCGACACGCCTCGAACAGGCGAAAGTCATGGGGGGGGGGTCCTCGATCAACGGGCAATTCGCCGTGCGCGGGCTTCCGGCCGATTATGACGAATGGGCCGAAAAGGGTGCGACCGGATGGGACTGGGAAGGCATGTTGCCCTATCTCAAAAAACTCGAACGCGATCAGGACTTTGATGGTCCGCTCCACAACACGGACGGCCCAATGCCGATCCGTCGGGTGTTCCCCAAGGATTGGGCGGGCTTTTCACGTAGCGTGCTTGATGTCGTCTCCGAGGACATCCCCTACCGCGAAGATTACAACGCGTCTTTCGAGGAAGGGTCTTTCCCTCTCCCCCTGACCAACGAAAAAGACCGCCGCGTGTCTACTGCAGTGGGCTATCTCACCAAGGAAGTTCGCGCTCGGGACAATTTCTCCATCTTCGCGAACACACAGGTCGAGGCGCTGACCACAGAAGGTACCCGTATCACAGGCGTCCGCGCGCACTCCGAAGGTGCTGACCCTGTGATCTACAAGGCTAAGGAAGTGATCGTCTGCTCCGGTGCGCTGCACACACCTGCGATCCTCATGCGTGCGGGGATCGGTCCGGCTGAGGAACTTAAACGCCACGGGATCAAGGTCATCGCTGATCTCCCCGGTGTCGGGGCGAACCTGATGGATCACCCGCACCTCGCCATCGGGGCGCATTTCAAAAAATCCGCGCGACTGAAGCCCCGCCAACGGCGCCACATCTTCCTCGGTGTGCGCTATTCCTCCGGATACGAGGGCTGTACCCCCTCCGACATGTTGATGATGCCGGTGAACCGCGCGGGGTGGCATCCGCTCGGCAAAGCCATGGGGGCGCTCAATGTCTGTGTGAACAAGAGCTATTCGCGCGGCAGCGTCACGCTGACTTCAGCCGATTGGCGGGATGAGCCCTGCGTGAACCTGAATCTCGCAGGTGATGAGCGCGACCTGATGCGTCTCGTCGACGGGTTCGAGCGCATGTACCGGATCATGGAAGACCCGCGCGTCCGCGGCCACGTCAACACGTGGTTCCTCGCCGGATACACCGAAGAAGCGCGGTCTCTCTCGGTTCGCAAGCCATCGAACTACCTCAAAACCGGATCTGCCGCCTGGATGTTCGATTACCTTCCGATCTTCCGTGACACCTTGCTCAAGCACAAATTCGGCACCCAGGACCGGATGCACGCCATGATGAAAAACCGCGATCTCATCGTCGACTGGGCGCGCGAGGCCGTCTGGTCCGGCTGGCACGTCTCCTGTTCCTGCAAAATGGGCGGCGATGACGATCCGATGGCCGTGCTCGATCCGCAATGCCGTGTGCGCGGGGTTCAGGGCCTGCGCGTGGTCGATGCCTCCATCATGCCTTCTGTCATCGCAGCCAACACCAACATCACAACGATCGCAGCCGCAGAGAAAGCGGCCGATCTGATCCTTGCATCCTAATCCTCCATTCAAAGGAAACCAAACAATGCGCGAAAGCAAAACCAAAACCCTCTGGGCCAGCGGTGAAGAAGTTCTCACCGGCTGGCTCGCGACCAACTCTTCCCTGATGGCCGAAATGATGGCGCAGCAGGATTTCGATGCCGTGACAATCGACATGCAGCACGGTGTGGCCGATTACTCCGACGCGCTCGCGATGCTTCAGGCGATCTCCACCACGGACAAAACGCCGATTGTGCGCGTGCCGTGGAATGATCCGGCGATCATCGGTCGTATGCTCGATGCCGGCGCTTACGGGATCATCTGCCCGATGGTGAACTCCGCCGAAGAATGCAAAGCCTTTGTCGAAGCCTGCCGCTACTACCCGCAAGGCGGCCGTTCCGTCGGTCCGATCCGTGCCGGTCTCTATGGCGGTTCAGATTATTTCACCAATGCCAATGACACGATCATCACCTTCGCCATGATCGAACATAAAGACGGCGTCGCCAATCTGGATGAAATCCTCTCCACTCCGGGTCTGGATGCCGTGTTCGTCGGGCCGTCCGATCTTGCTGTGTCCATGGGCCATACACCTGGGTTCGACCCGAAATGGCCGGATGTCGTCGAGGCGATCGAATATATCGCGGAGCGCTGCAAGGCACATGGCGTTGTGCCCGGGATTCACGTCGGCTCGGTCGAATACGGTCAGAAAATGCGGGAGATGGGCTATAAATTCCAAGCCTACCTGTCGGATTTTCGCATGACGCAAATGGCCTTTGGCAAAGCCATGCCTGCCTTCCGCGCAGGCAAACCGGACGCCACCGCTCCGTAATCCCGAACAGCGGCATTCCACAGGCAAATCAGGGTCGAAAAATGACGTCTATCGCGACAGGCAAACACGCCATCGTTATTGGTGCGGGCATCATTGGTGTCTGCACCGCCAATGCCCTTTTGGACAAGGGCTATACGGTTGATGTTTTCGACCCTGCTGAGCCGGGCTCTCCCGACCAGTGTTCCTACGGGAATGCGGGCGGGATTTGCCCCGGCTCCTGCCTGCCGAATGCCATGCCGGGCCTGATGAAAAACGTGCCTCAGTGGCTCCTCGATCCAGAGGGGCCGCTCTATATCCGGTTGTCTTACCTTCCGCATGCTTTGCCTTGGCTCATGCGGTTTGTGCTGGCGGGGCGGAAGTCTCGGGTCGAAAAAATCTCTCAGGCGATGATCAACCTTCATCGGCTGAGTTTCGAAGCCTATGAACCCATGATGGCAGAGGCTGGATGTCTCGATCTTTTGCAAAAGCGCGGCCAGCTCTTTGTCTTCGAGCGCGAGAACGGCCCCGACGGCAGTGCCTATGGCATGGGCCTGCGCCGTTCGCATGGGGTCAAAGTCGAAACGCTCAACGCGGACGAAATTCAGGATTTGGAACCGGCTCTGACCGACCGTTTCAAGAGTGCGATCTATCTGCCGGATCAGGGGCAAAGCCCGAACCCGGGCCGCCTTGTGGCCGAACTGGCGAAGCTCGCAACACGAAAAGGCGCGCGCTTCCATCGTGACTCCATCAAAGGGTTTACATACACCCTTGGCGATGCAACCGGGATCATCACGGCGTCGGGCGACTACACGGCGGATCGTATCGTGCTTGCGGCCGGTGCGTGGTCTGCGGATCTTGCGCGCCAACTGGGCGACCGTATCCCCTTTGAGACCGAACGCGGCTACCATGTGATGCTCCCACAGGCCGATACGGGCCTGAAGGTTCAAACCATCTCGGCAGACCGCAAGTTTGTCGCCTCCCCAATGGAAGGCGGGCTTCGTCTCGCCGGAACCGTGGAATTCGCGGGCCTGAATGCGCCGCCGAATTACAAACGGTCAGACATCCTCGTCAAACAGGCGCAGGGCATGTTTAAACGCTTTGAAAAGAGCGAGGTTCATCGCTGGATGGGCCATCGCCCCGGGACGCCGGATTCCATCCCCGTCATCGACACTTCAAAACGCCACAAGCGTGTGATCTACGCCTTTGGGCACGGACACCAGGGCCTGATCGGCGGGGCTGTGACGGGCCGGATTGTTGCGGATATGGCCTCGGGCCTGCCTGCTCCAATTGATATGAGCCCCTTCCGCCTTGACCGTTTCGGTCTCAGAAACCTCTAAATACTCGACTGCACCTTTAGGATCGTTATGACTGATATGACCCGACCAACTCGCGTTCTCATTGCCGACCTGATCGGACTTGCCTTCGATGCGGACGGCCAGCCGGACCCATCCGAGGCGCGCGCCTATATCGAAGGGATCGAGGGCTGTTCGTTCCATTTGGGCTCAGCCAAGGACACGATTGCGGGCACGGTCGACCCCGCACGCGTCGAGTTCTATTACTGCCCGAACGTATCGACGCGCGAAGAGCTTATCTCTCTCTGTGCAGGCAATGCCTACGATGCCCTAATCGCGGCGGCGACGTTCATTCCGACGGAATGCCAGTTCGATCTCGGCGGTGTGCGCATCGGGGCTGGGACAGGCAACATGGGGTCCGAAAGCTGGGGCGGTGGAAACGGGCTTGGCGGCGTGGCCCCCTTGATGAACACCCCCGGGATTAACAGTCGTGCGACCGCCCAGATGGTGTGGAAGGCTCTCATGTCTACGCTGCCAGACCTGCCGTTCGACACGCTCCATGATCGCGTTGCTGAGGGCACATTCGACACAGGTCGCCACCTGCGCGATTTTCCGACCTCGAAACTCGAAGGTCAGAAACTTGCTGTCATCGGCTATGGCAATATCGGCCGCGAAGTCGCGAAGCTCGGCAAAGCCTTTCACATGGACGTCGCAATCTTTGCCCGTGCGCGCCACAAGGACTGGATCGAAGCCGAGGGTTTCACCTACGCTGCGACGATTGAAGAGGCATCGGCATCGGCGAACGCCCTCTCCGTCCACCTTGGCCTCGGTCCGATGGACGCCGACCGCGGTGTGCCCGCCAACACCGGCTTGATTGACGCAGAGGTTCTGTCCGCCATGGCACCCGGCGGCGTGCTCATCAATTTCGACCGTGGCGAGCTTGTCGATACAACGGCGCTCGGTGCAGCACTCGCGTCTGGTCAAATCGGACAGGCGGTCATTGACGCGGATGTTTTTGTCTCAGAGGAGACGGGTGAGGTTTCTGGGCCGATGGCTCCGTATCTCCCGCTGTTGGAGAAGCACAGAGACAAACTCTGCCTTCTGCCTCATGCGGCCGCCGATACGGACCACCCGACCCGCGTCGCAGGTGCGAAACAAGCTGTCGATCAAATCCTGTCGGTTATTCGGGAACGTGCGGTTGATAATGCTGTCGGAGATGTACCCGATGCGCTAACTCGAGGTGGATCCATAGTTCCGGCGGGTGTCGGGGCTGTGCCTCTGGAGCGATTGATTTCGATATTTGAGACGTCTCGTGGTGATGAGCTGAGAAGCCTTGTGTCGGCCTTACATACAAATCTTGAACTGTTTTCCTCGGCGGATGTAGAGGCTGCAAGTGGGCTGATGTTCGACCTGAACAAATTGCGGTCTCTCATGAACGAGCTTGGTCTTGAGGGCCCGATGCAGATTTGAACTGGTTGATCCATCAAAGGCTTCGTGGAGAGGTATGTCAGAGGAACTTGGCTTGAGAGGGGCAGCTATACTGTCCATGTAAAGACGAGTTCGAATTAGTCTGCCTGCCGTCCGCCACCAATGACCTTGCATTAGAGTGAATTTTTTTGTGACGTTTCAGATTCGCCAAATGCGTTTGGCGTTCTTGTGGGACAAGGCAGCCTGCTCACTTTCTGAGGCGCCAGAGATGAGAGCCAGAGTGATCGCCATCCATTGGTCGAGTGAAGAGTTGAGTGTGCATACAGGACTGTCCGATCCCCAGACGACACGGTCCCAACCAAACGCGTTGATTGCATGCTCGACGTAGGGGCGAAGCGTTTCAAGGGTCCAGTCGGGAGCAGTATATGCGGTCAGCCCCGATATTTTCACGTTTACATGAGGGCGTTCTGCAAGGCGCGTGATCGCGTTGGCCCAGTTTGAAAAGTCACCTCCGGCAATATCCGGCACGCCACAATGATCGAGTATAAAGACAGTATTGTCGCAGGCATCGACCAGATCGGTCGCGTCGGAAAGTTGCCGTTCCAGCATGCAGATGTCGAACGGCAATCCCTTCGCGCCAATCTTTCGAATGTTGCTCCGAAAGAGAGGGGCGCGGTGCAGATCGTCGCTTACGACATGAA
Source organism: Celeribacter sp. ULVN23_4 (assembly GCF_054788345.1). Classification (NCBI taxonomy): domain Bacteria; kingdom Pseudomonadati; phylum Pseudomonadota; class Alphaproteobacteria; order Rhodobacterales; family Roseobacteraceae; genus Celeribacter; species Celeribacter sp. ULVN23_4. Next base: position 26,258 of record NZ_JBTVYO010000011.1, read on the forward strand.
GAACGCGTCGTATTCCCTTGACCACAGTCGTGTCCATACGTTCGAGAAAGGCATCAAACTCCGAGCTTTCGGGGCGTGCGGAGGAAATGGCACCCCGAATTAGGCTGTTCGGACGCTTCATCAGTTCAGCAACGACCTCATTCTCATGTTCAATGTCACCCTCGGCACAATCGACCTCCATATGGAGTGTGCCTGAGATACCGATCCGTTTTGCGGTCAACTCATAGTCTTCATAGCTCCAGTCCTTATCCAAAGCCGGAGCCTCCATGAGCCACGGATACTTTATGCGGTTCTTGTTCACGAGATGCAGATGGGTGTCGATAAACATGGTGGGCTCCTCCAAGCGTGTGGTCGTACTTTCTGGCGGGTTCGCCACACTGTCTAAAGTCTGACAAACTATCTGAAGGATCGGAAATCTTTTCCGAGTTCAGCTTGACACATGAGAATAGTTAAGTTTACCTATAAAACAAGCTTCCGAATATGAAATTCATATTTTGACTGTGGAGGGTCGCGGAAGTGGGAGCGGACTTGTTCAAAAAGCCGCACACAGGGAGGAAAGTATGAAAACGATAGCACGAGGCGTGTCATGCGCCGCATTTGCCATCACGGCAGTTTCAGCCGCCTTTGCTGCGGAGTTCGACGGGGTGACCCTCGAAGCGAAGTTGATCGGGGGGCAGCAATACGAGGCGCTATATGCGCGCATTCCCGAATGGGAGGCTGCAACCGGCGCCAAAGTGAACATCATTTCGAAGAAAAACCACTTTGAACTCGACAAGGAATTCAAGTCCGATATCGCCGCGGGGACAACAGACTGGTGTGTCGGTTCCAACCACTCGTCCTTTGCTTCGCAGTACCCATCGCTCTATACCGATCTGAGCGCGCTGATCGACGCAGATACTATCGCGGGCTTTGTTCCGGCGAACATCTCCGCCGCGACGATTGGTGGCAAACTCGTCATGCTGCCGCGTGCGCAATTCGATGTCTCCGCGCTTTATTACCAGAAAGACCTCTATGAAGATGCCGACAAAGCCGCCGCGTTCGAGGCAGAATACGGGTATCCGCTGGCTGTTCCGGAGACTTGGGAACAGGTGAAGGATCAGGCCATCTTCTTTGCAGATCCGCCGAACTTCTACGGCACACAATATGCGGGCAAGGACGAAGCCATCGTTGGTCGTTTCTACGAAATGATCGTTGCCGAGGGCGGCAATCTCTTTGATGAGGAGTTCCATCCGATCTTCAATTCCGATGCGGGCAAGCGTGCGCTCCAGTGGTTCGTGGACCTTTATGACGCGGGCGCCGTTCCTCCGGGCACCACCAACTATCTCTGGGATGATCTCGGCAACGGCTTTGCCTCCGGCACCGTCGCGCTCAATCTGGACTGGCCGGGCTGGGCGGGCTTCTTCAACGACCCAGCAGCCTCGAAACTGGCTGGCAACGTGGGGGTCGCGCCCGCCCCGAAAGGCTCTGCGGGTGTCCGCACCGGTTGGTCCGGCTTCCACGGTTTCTCCGTGACCGAAGATTGTGCCAACAAAGAGGCAGCAGCTTCTCTTGTGGCCTTCCTCACCAACGAAGACAGTCAGAAGCTTGAGAGCGCCGCCGGGCCGTTGCCCTCGCGCACGGCGGTTTGGGACTACATTTCCGAACAGGCGAAGGACGATCCCTACCGCTCCGAAGTGCTGGCCGCGTTCAAGGAAACCGCTGCGACCGCCTTTGCCGTGCCGCCGACACCGCTCTGGATTGAGGCCACCAACCTTATCTATCCGGAACTGCAGGCTGCCATCCTCGGCGACAAGACCGTCGAAGAAGCCCTCTCGGACGCCTCCGACGAGGTCGATGACCTGATGCGCGAAGAAGGCGTATACTAAGACATGTCCACCTTGGGGCGGTGTGCTTCGGCCTGCCGCTCCAAGCCCCCCCCCCCCGACTGACATGACCGAAATGCATGGGCCGCGAACACGCGTCCGCGCCCTGTGCCCAAGTCACGGAACATTCCGATGAAGCGCATGAAGCTCCCTCCCTGGTTGGCACTTTTGATGCCCGCCATCATTATCCTTTCGGCCGTCGTGCTGATCCCGCTATTGTTGTCGCTCTATTCGAGCTTCACCTCCTACCGGTTGACGCGGCCTGACAGCCTTTTCAACTGGGTTGGACTGTTCAACTACGAAAAGGCCGTGACCGACACGAAGTTCTGGGCCGCATTCGGGCGGACCGTGTTGTTGCTTACCTTGGCTCTGAACCTTGAGATGCTCTTCGGATTGGGATTGGCATTGATGGTGTCGAAGGTCACGCGCGGTCAGCGGGCTTTGCGCACGATGATGATGTTCCCGATGATGTTTTCGCCCATTCTCGTCGGCTTCCAGTTCAAGTTCATCTTCAACGACAACGTCGGTCTGGTGAACAACGCTCTGCAATCTCTCGGGATCACCGATGTTGCAATTCCGTGGCTGGTCGATGGCCGACTTGCGATGTTCTCGATCATCTTTGCCGAGATATGGACCTCGACCTCTGTCTTCGCGATTCTCATTCTCGCCGGTCTCTACGCGATCCCGCGCGACCCACTGGAGGCTGCGAAGGTTGATGGGTGCACCGCCTGGCAGTCTTTCAGATATGTCACGTTGCCGTTCCTGATGCCGTTCATCTACATCGCAATGGCGATCCGGTCGCTCGATGTGGCGCGTGCCTATGACATCGTGCAGATCATGACCAATGGCGGTCCTGCAAGGCGCACGGAGCTCTTGTGGACGCTGATCGGACGGACCGGCTACGTCGATGCCCGCATGGGCTACGCGAATGCGATGGGCTATATCTCCATCTTTCTCGCGATCTTCTTCACCGTCTACTTCTTCAAGAAACTGACCAAGGCTCGGGCCGAACTCGGGATGGGGGTGTAAACCATGGCGAGCAATCTCACACATCGTAACCGCCGTCGCACGCTGAAGGTTCTGCATTTCACGGGCCTGTTCATTGCCATGTTGGTGCTCTGCGTGCCGGGCTTCTGGATTGTGCTCAACTCCTTCCGTCCGACCGTGGAAATCATGGCGAAACCGCCGGTCTGGATCCCCAATGAACTGAACCTCGATCACTACCGCGCGATGTTCGGCGGGGCGGGCGAGGGGGGCGTGCCGGTTCTGACCTATTTCCGCAATTCGTTGGTCATTTCGGTCACGTCGACAGTCATTGCGCTCTTGATCGGTATGGCAGGCGGCTATGCCTTCGCGCGGTACCGCTTCAAATTCAAAGGGGCGATCTTTGTTGGGCTGATGGTCACGCGTGCCGTACCGGGTGTGGCGCTCTCGCTCCCGCTTTTCATCCTCTTCGCACGGGTTGGCATCATCGACACGCATATCGGGATGATCCTAGCCTATGTGGCATTGAACGTGCCTTTCACGATCTGGTTGATCGACGGGTTCTTTCGGCAAGTGCCGCCGGAGCTGGCCGAAGCGGCTGAGATCGACGGCTGCACCCGCTGGCAGGCCTTCTGGAAAGTCGAATTCCCCGTCGCGAAATCGGGGATCGCCTCGGCAGGCATCTTTGCTTTCCTTACGGCCTGGAACGAATACGCTTTGGCATCGCAACTCACGCGGTCGACGACCTCGAAAACCATGCCCGTCGGGCTTTTGGACTTCACCTCAGAATTTACGCTCAATTGGGGCGGGATGTGTGCGCTGGCGGTCTTGATGATCATTCCTGCGCTTATTCTCACCTTCCTCGTGCAAAAACACCTCATTGCCGGCCTCACCTTTGGCGGCGTGAAAGGATAAGAACATGGCTCAGGTTCACCTTCGCAACGTGGTTAAGAAATACGGCGCACTTGAAGTCGTTCATGCCATCAATCTTGATATTGAAGACAACGAGTTCGTGGTCCTTGTTGGCCCTTCCGGGTGCGGGAAATCGACGACACTTCGGATGATCGCAGGCTTGGAGGATATTTCGGGGGGCGACATCGCAATTGGGGATCGCGTGGTCAACGATTTGCCGCCTCGGGATCGCAACATCTCGATGGTGTTTCAGAACTACGCGCTCTACCCGCATATGACCGTGCGCGAAAACCTCGGGTTTTCGTTAAAGATCGCAAAGCGTCCGCAAGCGGAAATCGATGCGGCGGTGGATCATGCCGCAGGTATTCTGTCGCTGACCCCAATGCTCGACCGCAAACCCGGCGCGCTTTCTGGCGGACAACGTCAACGAGTGGCGATGGGGCGCGCGATCGTGCGTCACCCCGAAGTTTTTCTCTTTGATGAACCGCTGTCGAACCTCGATGCCAAACTGCGTACGCAGATGCGGGTCGAGATCAAGAAACTGCACCAGAAGGTGAAATCGACCATCGTTTACGTGACCCATGACCAAATCGAGGCGATGACGCTCGCTGATCGGATCGTGATCATGAAGGATGGTCACATCGAACAAGTCGGCACGCCTTTGGATGTCTTTGAAAACCCCGTGAATACTTTTGTCGCGACCTTTATCGGATCGCCGCCGATGAATCTCTTGAAAGGCGAGATCAAAGGCGGGCAGGTCGTACTGCTCGACGGAACGACGGTCGCAATTCCACCTGCCTATGCGGCCCGTGAAGGCCAATCCGTCATCTTTGGCGTGCGTGCTGACAACATTATGCCTGTGGGACATGCGCTTCCGCCAACTGAACATATGGCGCAGATCGAATTGGGCGTGAACCTCACCGAACCTTTGGGCACTGAGACGCTTTTGTTTGCGGAACTGGCTGGTGAGGAAGTGCAGGCCAAAATGCTCAACCCACGCCCCGTGTCACCGGGCGAGCAGATGACGTTCCAGGTTATGCTGGACAAATGTCATCTGTTCGACGCTGACACCGGTCTGGCCCTGAAAGTCTGAACGATGGGCCGGATCACGCGCGCGGAGGCCTTTATGGTGGACCTTGTACCCAAGGTCACACGCACCGATGCCATCCAATCCTTTAAATCGCAAGAGACGATTTTCGTCGTGCTTCATGACGCAGACGGGGCAACCGGGCGCGGCTATTCCTACACCATTGGCGATGGCGGTCCATCAGTTCTGATGCTGTTGCAACGGACCCTGTTGCCGCGCTTGATGGGACAGGACGGCGACCGGATAGAAGCCATATGGCGCGATTTGCTGTTCTGTTCACATGCGACGGCTGTGGGGCCAATCATGTCATTGGCTCTGGCGGCAATTGATACGGCACTTTGGGATATGCGCGGGCTAAAGTCGGGCCTGCCACTTCATGTTCTGGCAGGCGGAGCGAAATCTTCGGTCCAGATGTACACGACCGAGGGCGGATGGTTGCACTTGCCGCCAGAAGCGTTGGTCGAGGATGCCTTGGATGCGCAATCCCAAGGGTTCAAAGGATCGAAGGTCAAAATCGGCACGCCGAGCGTGGCCGGGGATGCCGCGCGACTTGAAGCCGTGCGTGAAGCGCTGGGTGACAGTTACGAACTGATGACCGATGCGAACCAGTCGATGACAGCGGCCGAGGCGCTGCGCCGTATTCCAATGTTGGAAAGACTGAATGTCGCGTGGTTCGAGGAGCCTCTGCCGACTGACGACATTGCCGGACATAGGCGCCTTCAGGCACAATCCTGTGTGCCGGTGGCAGTGGGCGAAAGCCTATATAGCCCCGGACAGTTCGCAGACTATATCGCAGCAGAGGCCTGCGGTATTGTTCAGGCCGATGTGGCTCGGGTCGGTGGGATCACCCCATGGCTCAAGGTCGCCCATATGGCCGAAGCGCATAATCTGGTGATCTGCCCACACTTTCTGATGGAGCTGCATGTTAGCCTTGTCTGTGCCGTGCCGAATGCGCCTTGGCTCGAATATATCCCTCAGCTCGAAGATATCGCGGCACCGATGGGGCGTGAGGGCGGATTGGCCGTTGCTCCGACCGCGCCGGGGTTGGGGATCAGTTGGGATGAAGACAAACTTTCCGCGCTCAGCGTCGAAGGAAGTGCTTTTGAGATCGAAGGGGAAGCCGCATGACCCGTCACGGACAAATCATCGGGATCGGACCAAAGGCGATTGCCGAGTACAAACATCTTCACGCCGAGGTCTGGCCCGGCGTTCTCGAAAAGATCACCGCCTGCAACATTCGCAACTATTCGATTTTCCTACGGGAACCAGAGAACCTGCTCTTCGCCTATTTTGAATATGTGGGCGAGGATTTCGAGGCTGATATGGCCAAAATGGCGGCCGATCCGGAAACCCAACGCTGGTGGGCTGTCTGTATGCCGTTGCAGGAGCCGCTTTCGATCCGCGCCGATGGCGAATGGTGGGCGGAAATGGAAGAGGTGTTTCACCATGACTGATCTTGTAGGAACGGCTCTTGAGGTTGCTGATCTGAGCCAATCGGTGGAGATGCCGGAGACGCCCGTTCCGGTCGTGATCATTGGCGCGGGCTCCATCGTCACGGATGCCCACCTGCCAGCCTATCGTGACCTTGGTGTTCCCGTGCTTGGGATTTTCGATCCGGATCGCGAAAAGGCGGCGGCGGTTGCCGAGGCATGGGGAACGCGGGCGCTTGAAAGTGCCACTCAGGCAAGCGCTCAGAACGGCGTGATTTACGATCTGGCCGTTCCGCCCGCCGCGATTGCAGACGTTTTAGAGACCCTGCCTGACCATGCGATAGCGATCATTCAAAAGCCGCTTGGCTCGAACCTCGGGGAGGCGGATCGCATCATTTCTGTCCTTCGCCGTAAGAAAATCAAAGCGGCTGTCAATTTTCAGTTGCGCTTTGCCCCCATGTCACTGGCTTTAAAAGATGCAGTGCAAAAGGGCTTTCTCGGGGATGTCGTAGATTTCGACGCCTGGCTCGCACTCGATACGCCATGGCATCTCTGGGCGTTTCTGGCAGATTTGCCGCGAGTCGAAATCCTGCTGCACTCGATCCACTATCTTGATTTCACCCGTGATCTTTTGGGCAATCCGAAGGGCATTCATGCGCGCACGATGGGGCACCCGTCTTCAACCGTGTCGAACACGCGTACGGCGATGATGCTCGATTACGGCGAACAGATACGATGCAATTTGTCGATCAATCACAACCACGCGTTCGGGCGCAAGTTCCAGGCCTGTGAGTTCCGCATCTGTGGCACCAAAGGCGCCGCATATATGAAACTCGGCGTCAATCTCGACTACCCCAAGGGCGAGCCGGATGAACTCTGGCTCAACACCGACGGCGAATGGCGGCAGGTGCCGCTGATCGGCAATTGGTTCCTCGCGGCGTTTCACGGCCGTTTCGCACAGGTCCAACGCTTTGCCGCAGGGCTGGATGACAGGCTTGAAGGCTCCGCCGAAGACGCATGGCACACCATGGCATTGGTTGAGGCGGCCTATGAGAGCTCTGCCAAACCCATGCACCCGATCAAGGAGGCACCCGATGCTTGAACAAATCAAATATTACGAGGATTTCGAGATTGGCGAGGGGCGCGACACAGTCGGACGCACGATCACCGAGACCGATTTCGTTGTCCATGCCGGACATTCCGGTGATTTCTTTCCGCATCATCTGGATGAGGAATTCTGTAAGACTCTGCCGTTCGGACAACGCATCGCTCATGGCACGATGGTGTTCACCATCGGGGTCGGTCTGACCGCGACGATCATCAACCCAGTGGCCTTTTCCTATGGCTACGACCGTCTGCGCTTCATCAAGCCGGTGTTCATCGGCGACACGATCAAGTCCCGGGTCGAGATCATCGGTCTGGAAGTGATGGAGAAGCGCCCCGGCTATGGGCGCGTAACCGAGCGCCTGACCGTGACGAAGCAGAGCGGCGAGACCGCACTGGTCGCGGATCATATCTACATGGTGGAGATGAAGCCGTGAGCGGGCCGTTCCTTTTGCTGCATGCCGACGACAACGTGCTCGTCGCGCGCAACCTCGTGCCCGAAGGGGCCGAGGTGGCACTGGACGGTGGCAGCACCATTCGCCTCGCCGCGTCTGTTCCTCGCGCGCATAAGATCGCGCGGCGTGACATCGTAGCCGGCGAGAAAATCCTCAAATATGGCATGCCGATCGGCATCGCGACCGAAGCCATTCCGGCCGGCGCTCATGTCCATATCCATAACATCCGCTCGGCCTATACGCCCACACATGCGCTTCAGGATGCGGATGGGTTGAGTACAGGAGGGATGCAATGACGGTCGAACTCACAGGTTATCTTCGTGCGGACGGGCGCAAAGGCATCCGCAACACGGTTCTGGTCGCCTACCTTGTCGAATGTGCGCATTTCGTAGCCTCGAAAATTGTCGCGGGCTTTGAGGGGGAAGACGTGGAGCTGATCGGTTTTCCAGGATGTTTCCCCAATGAATATGCCGCCACGATGATGGAGCGGCTCTGCACCCACCCAAATGTGGGAGCGGTACTGTTTGTCTCGCTAGGTTGCGAAAGCTTCGACAAGGTGCGGGTCTCCAATGCGGTCTCGGAGACCGGTCGGCCAGTGAAAACCCTTGTGATTCAGAAAGCCGGAGGCACAGCGTCGACCATGGAGGCCGGGCGTGCTTGGGTGCGCGCGGCTCTGGATGAAATCAAGGCCCTCGATCGGGTTCCTATGGGGATCGATGAGTTGGTCATTGGGACGATCTGTGGCGGCTCCGATGGGACGTCCGGCATTTCGGGCAATCCAGCAGCGGGGCGGGCCTTTGATACTCTCGTTGGAGAAGGGGCCGCTTGTATCTTCGAAGAAACTGGTGAGTTGATCGGGTGCGAAGATATCATGGTAGCACGCGCTATCACTCCGGAACTTGGGGCGGAATTGCGCGCTTCGGTCCAGAAAGCCGAGCGCTACTATGCAACACTGGGCTATGGTTCCTTTGCGGCAGGCAATGCCGCGGGAGGTCTGTCGACCATCGAGGAAAAGAGCCTCGGCGCCTATGTGAAATCCGGTGAGAGCCAGATTTCCGGCCTGATCAAGCCGGGTGATGTGCCTCCAAAAGGCGGGCTCTACCTGATGGATGTCGTGCCGGACGGTGACGTACGCTTTGGGTTCCCAAACATTTCCGACAATGCCGAGATCGTCGAGATGATCGCGAGCGGAGCGCATATGACTCTGTTCGTGACAGGGCGCGGCTCCGTCGTCGGGTCCGCCATTTCGCCCGTGATCAAAATTTGTGCCAATCCAGACACTTACCGTGCGCTTGAAGGAGATATGGATGTGAACGCGGGCGACATCATCGAGGGAAAGCGCAGCATTGATGCGGTGGGCCGCGAGATTCACGATCTTGTGCTGTCGGTCGCGGCGGGCACGCAAACCAAATCCGAGGCCATGGGGCATCGGGAGTTTATTCTGACCTATAAGACATTCGAGCCGATCGGGCCATCGTGCCTGCCTGCGGCATGAGGAGGAAAAATGCAAAGACTTGATGGAAAACTATGCCTTGTCACGGCTGCAGGGCAGGGGATCGGACGGGCGTCTGCCGAGCGTATGGCCGCCGAGGGGGCGCGTGTCATCGCAACCGATATCAATGATGCCGCGCTGGCGGAACTCGCTGCGATCGACGGGATCGAGGCGAAAAAGCTTAATGTTCTGGATGGAACTGCGATCACCGCGCTGATTGAGGAAACCGGCCCGATCGATGTGCTGTTCAACTGCGCAGGCATCGTCCACAACGGCACGATCATGGAGGCCACGGAAGAGGAGTGGGACTTTGCCTTTGATCTGAATGTCAAAGCCCAGTTCCGGCTGATCCGTGCCGTGCTGCCGGGCATGCTGGAAAAGGGCAAGGGATCCATCATCAACATGTCCTCGGTCGCGGGGCCGGTCACGGGGCCGGTCAATCGTCTTGTCTACTCCGCGTCCAAGGCGGCTGTGGCAGGGATGACCAAGGCCATCGCCAATGACTATGTGACCCAAGGCATTCGCTGCAACGCTATCGCGCCGGGTACGGTCGATAGCCCAAGTTTGCACGAGCGGCTCCGCGCCACCGGCGACTACGAAGGGGCACTGAAAGCCTTTATCGCACGCCAGCCCATGGGGCGGATCGGCAGGCCCGAAGAAATCGCGGCGCTGGTGACATATCTTGCGGCGGATGAAAGCGCATTCACCACTGGGGTCGTCCACGTCATCGATGGCGGATGGACCGCCTGATCGGGAAGTATTGAAAGGAAATCGACATGAAATTCGCACGTTATGGAGAGGCCGGTTCAGAAAAACCTGCGCTGATTGACGCCGACGGCAACCTGCGCGACCTGTCCGCCCATGTGGCCGATGTGGCCGGAGAGATGCTGACGCGGTTGGATGATTTTAAATCCATAGATCCCGAAAGCCTGCCGCTGGTCGAGGGCGCACCGCGTTATGGGGCCTGTGTCGGGCAGGTGGGCAAGTTCATCTGTATCGGGCTCAACTATGCAGACCATGCCGCAGAAAGCGGTATGGAAGTGCCGCCGGAGCCGGTGATCTTCGCTAAATACACCTCCGCGATTTGCGGGCCGAACGACCCGATCATCATCCCGCGCGGGTCCGAGAAGACCGACTGGGAGGTCGAACTGGGCTTCGTGATTGGCAAGAAGGCCAAGTATGTTTCCGAGGCGGATGCAATGGATCACGTCGCGGGCTTCTGCCTGATCAACGATGTCTCCGAACGCGCCTACCAGATTGAGCGGGCAGGCCAGTGGTCTAAAGGCAAATCCTCCGACAATTTCGGCCCGACCGGTCCGTGGCTGGTCACTCCCGACGAAGTGGGAGATTTCGACAATCTCGGCATGTGGCTCGATGTAAACGGCGAGCGGGTTCAGGACGGTTCCACCGCGACAATGGTCTACCGTGTACCCTATCTGGTTTCTTACCTGTCCCAGTTCTTCACGCTCCATCCCGGCGACATCATTTCGACCGGCACGCCTCCGGGTGTGGGGCTTGGCATGACCCCACCGCGCTATCTGAAGGCGGGTGACGTGGTTGAGCTGGGCATTGATGGTCTGGGTACTCAGCGTCAGGTCTGTGTCGACGACGTTTGAGGCGAGTGCCATTTCGCACCTTATGCGAGACATAAAAAAGGCGGCTCCCGACGGGGCCGCCTTTTGCGTTCCTGAGAGGAGGAGGGCTTACCAGCCGTCCTCCAACAATGCGTTGGCATCGCCCAGATCGGGTGCTGCGCGCGAGGAGGTCGGACGCGTCCCGTCGATACGTAGCGGAAGTTTGGTCGTCTGCATCGCCACTTCGCCACGTGAGATTTCCTGAACCATGTCGAGTGTGTCGAGTACGCCGCTGTTCATCATGCCGTCCCAGTCCATCACCGGTGCGGCCCAGATGTCGGCTTCGACGAATTTTTCCATCCAGTGTTCTGTCGCGGCTGTCTTGAGACGCGTGGCCAGTTCGGCTTTGATCTCGTCGCGTTTTTCGAAGGCATCCAATGCGGCGGTCTCGGGGGCCAGCCCCGTGATCCCGGCCAACAGTTCGAGCTTACCCATTGCGATTGCCACATGCCCGTCCTGGGTCTCGTAGATACCATAGGGGGCGGCGAGATAGGCATGGGCGGGGTTGTTGGCGGAGCGGGTCGGCGTGCGATGCCCGTCGTTAAACCACGTCGTCAGCAACTCGAATTGCAGATCGGCAAGCACTTCGATGAGCGAGGTTTCGACCTGACCGCCGATGCCCTGCATCGCGCGGCGATAGAGCAGGGCAAGAACGCCGTGGGTCAGCGCCGCGCCTGCGAGCACGTCAGCCACGGGCAAACCCATCGCGACGGGGCCATGTTCAGAGCCGCCCGACAGCCACATGACGCCGGAACGGGCCTGCGCGAGCAAATCCTGCCCCGGCAGATCGACCCACGGTCCGTCAGAGCCATAGCCCGTCACGGTGCCATAGACGACAGTCGGGTTGATCTCCTTGACGGCCTCGTAGCCGTAGCCCAGACGTTCCATCACGCCGGGGCGAAAGTTCTGTAGGATCACATCCGCCTCTTTCACGAGTTGCGAGAGACGTGCCTTGTCCTCGTCGGATTTCAGGTCAACGGCAATGGAGCGTTTGTTGCGGTTGATCGCGTGGAAGATCGTGCTCTCGCCCGCTATTTTCGTATCCGTGAGGTAGAGATAGCGGGAGAGATCTCCTAGCCCCGCGCGTTCGACCTTGACCACGTCGGCCCCGAGATCCGCGAGTTTGAGCGCACAGTAAGGTCCTGCGAGAAATTGCGAAAAATCGAGGACTTTCAGCCCTTTCAGCGGAAGATTCAGATCAGTCATTTTGAAAAGCTCTCGTCAAAGCGGGTCTGGAGTGCAGCCAGCGCCGCCGCATGTGTCGCGCGCCCTGTGAGCGCATCCTGCAGAATGTGGGAACCGTCTTCCTGGAAAGCCATATATCCGTCGTGGCGCGGGCGCAGCCATGCGGCTTCGTGGCTCATCCGTGTGTCGGCATAAGCACCATTGACGCGGGCGTTGACGGTTTCGTCACCCCATGCAAGCGCGTTTCCCGGTTGGCCGTTGTTGGCGCAATAGAGCCCGCGTTGGATCTCCGCGGAGGCGACCCATGTGCAGAATTCGACGCACAATTCGGGGTGTTCTGTCTTGGCTGACACGGCAAGCCCTGTTCCGCCAAGTGCCGAACCGAGCGGACCGGAGGCGCCGACGGCGGGCATGTCGTGGAAGGTGATGCGGTGGTCGCGATAGCCTTCACTTGCGTAGGGCGCATAGAGATAGGCGAAGGGACATAGCGCGAACCGGTTCCCTTCGGAGAATGCATCCAGTGCGGCGATAGGGTCCATGTCGTGGCAGGCCGGATCGACCAGATCGACCAGCGCCTGCATCTTCTCCAGCGTTTTCATAGCAGCGGCTTGGTCGATTTCTGTTCTCCGCGCGACGGGGAATGGCACACCAGAATTCGCCATAAGGGAATAGAAGGTCATCAGGATGTGGGGTGGGCGCAAGGGCCAGATGACTTTGCCGTTTCGGGCAAAGCCGAGCACAGCGTCGAATGTGTCAACCGGTGCATGCAACAAATCGGGACGGATCGCCTGCACCTGAGTCGCTGCATCTACGGGCAAGGCCCACTGATGACCCCCGTAAAAATAGCTCTGAAAACTCTTGCCTACAGTCTCGGAAGCCAGTTGTTCCAAGACGTCAGGAGAGGCGATGCTCTCAAGAGGCAAGAGACAGTCTTCCGCGACTACGGCGCCGACATGTGGGTGGTCGATGATCATCAGGTCGTATTCATGCGCAAGTTCATCGACCGGCGTGCTTTCGAACCCTTGCAGCGAGCGTTTGTCCCAGTGGATTTCCACGTCAGGATGGCGCTCCTGAAAGGCCGCGCTGGCCGCGATCAAGGGATCGTACCCGCGCGGATCGGACCACGTCATTCCTCGCAGTCTTCGGGTTTTCAACATGAATTCATCCTCCCGAGAACAACATACAGTAGATATTTTACAAATAAAAGACTATTTTATATTTGATTTATAGCCTGAGGTGTGATGGCTCAGTTGCAACATTGATATGCGCCCGCATATATTCGACAGACTGGAAAATGCAGGAAGAGTACCTGTCAATGCGTGAGAGATGAGACATGGTTGAAAAGCTTGAGGGGCAACAGGACGCAGAAAAATACCGCGCACCTGCGCTGTCTAAGGGACTGGATATATTGGAGCTTTTGGCGTCAGAGGCTGACGGCCTGTCTCAGGTGGAAATTGCCACGCAGCTTGGTCGGAGCACGTCGGAAATTTTTCGGATGCTGATGGTGCTGTCCCAAAGGAACTACATTGAGCAACGCGAAGGCGATGATCGGTATCATCTCACGACAAAAATGTTCGAGATTGCTCATCGCCATCCTCCGGTCCGGCGTCTTACCTCGATTGCAGGCGAGGCGATGCAACGTTTGGCAAATGAAATCAACCAGTCGCTACATCTTGGAATTCTCCATTCAGGGCGAGTGCTTGTCATCGCACAGGTCGATTGTCCCGACAATAATATCACGTCAGTGAGGCTGGGCGCGAATATCCCGATTTTCTACACGGCATCGGGGAGAGTTCTGTGTGCTTGGATGGAGGAACCCGAACTGAAGGCGTTGCTCGGTCAGGCCGGACAGGATCCGGTTGACAGGTATGAGTCTTTCCTTTCGGACCTGCCACATGTTCGAAGCGCTGGATATTGTCAGTCCCCGTCTCTGACCATTGAAGGTGTGGTCAACATTTCCGCCCCTATATTTGACTTTACGGGAAAAGTTGTGGGCGCAATCACCATCCCATTTATCCGTCGTTTGTCGGGAACCTCAATTGTGACGGAGGAAGAGTGCCGGGATCGCCTCATCGCGCTTGGCAGCGACATATCCCGACGTCTGGGCGCTGGCGCGGCTGACGAATAATCCGGGATGTGAGGCCCGCTCAGCGGCCCCTGCCAAAGCCGACTTTCGACTATATTGACGACGACATGAACGTGCGAGGCTGTGTTTCAGGCAAAGGCGATGCCTGCAGAAATTGGTCGTCGTTCATTCTTTCGTTTGCAATTTTTCAATCAGGAGCTTGCTGTTCTACAATCGAGATCATTTCAAACAGGACCGGACCATAGCTCTTGTCGAGTAGCGCGGTCTTAGTGCGGAATAAGGGGCAGCGAGCCTGTTCATGTAGAGACGAGTTAGAATTCGTCTGGCAGCACCCAACCGAGTCCAAGCAGAAAGATCACAGGATGCCCCTTGCCGGGGGCATCCTGCCAAATCGTGTCCTGTCCCCCGATGTGAGGCGGAACCTATGGGGGACAAGTGTCCGTGTCATCGACGAAGCGATGAGGTCGGGGGCGTAAGGTCGCGATTGAGGTTCGACTCCGAAAAGTAGTCCCGGCCATTCAGGCGCTTTGTCAGTTCTGCTTTCGCACGAGCCAACAAATCAGGGTCTTGGACAGCTTCGAGCGCGGTGGCTGCCATCACCTTAGACGCCGTGACCATGGCCTTGTGGGCGGAGGGCAATTTGCCCTGTGTGACGGTTTGCCAGGCATGGAACGGCGTGCCGATGGCATGGGTGGCGGTCAGGCATTGTGCCGTGGGCACGACCCAAGAGACATCGGCCACATCGGTCGATCCCATCAGGACACCGGGTTTGTCCGCGATCGGAAGAACGGCATCATGGAAGGATTTCGGGTAGTCATCCGGTCCGCCGTAGGCCACAGCGCAGGCATCGATATCGTCTTGCGTCAGCGCGGCCTTCTGAAGCGCATCGCCAAAGGCGAAATCTTCGTTGTCGAAGGCCGGAGCACCGATTTCATCGAACTTGCGTTGCATCGTTTCTTCGAGGGTGCGGTTCGGCATCATTTCGGCGGTGACACGATCAAGGGTGATCTCAAAGGTCGTGTCGGTCATCAGCGCCGCGCCTTCGGCAATGCGTTTGACCCGCTCATAGAGGCTTTTGACATCGTTCGAGCGCGGGGACCGGATCAAGTAAAGGCCTTCTGCGGACCCCTGTACGACATTCGGAGAGATGCCCCCGGCGTCAATGATAGAATAATGGACGCGGGCGTCGTCCGGCATGTGTTCGCGCATGAAGTTAATGCCGATGTTCATCAGTTCAAGCGCATCAAGAGCCGAGCGTCCGACCTGCGGTGACATGGCTGCATGAGAGGGGCGTCCAGTGAATTTGAAATAGGCCTGAATGTTGCCCAGCGTCACAGCGGATTGCACGAAGTTGAAAACGCAAGGGTGCCATGTGAAGGCAGCATCGACATCTTCGAAGGCGCCTGCGCGCACCATGTAGGTCTTGCCGGATCCACCTTCTTCGGCGGGGCAGCCATAATAGCGCACACGGGCCTTGATGCCGGCCTCGCGCAGAGCATCGCGCAGACCGACTGCGGCGAGGGCAGAGGCGGAGCCCAAAAGGTTATGGCCACAGCCATGCCCCGGAGCGCCGGGGGTGTCGCTGCGTTGTTCCAAGACGCCGGGGTCTTGCGACAGGCTTGCGAGTGCATCGAATTCGCCGAGAAACGCAATGCAGGGGCCTTCATCTCCAGACTCGGCCATAAATGCTGTGGGCAAGCCGCCCACGTTTCTGGTGATGGTGAAGCCCTCCGCTTCCATTGCGGCGATTTGTTCTGCGACGGATTTCACTTCTTCAAAGCGCAGTTCGGGCATGTCGAAGATGCGATCTGCGAGTGCGGTGAATGCGGGCGCGCGGGCGTCAATTGCCGTCAGGACCTGCTCGAGTGGGAGGTCGTCGTTTTTCATTGGTTTGTCCTGTTTAAGTCGTTGATATATATTGTAAATGTTGCCGGTGTCTAGCGGTGGCGGGGATTAAGCTTGCGCCGCGACGAGATGGCATGCCGAAATGTGATCTGCTCCGATCTGACGAAGCTCCGGTCGCTGGGTGCGACACAGATCGGTCGCGGATGGGCAGCGTGGATGAAACGGGCAGCCGGGCGGAGGATCGAGTGGTGAAGGCAGGTCGCCCGCAATCGGTCGGTGATCACGCCGTTCGACGCTCAGCGTCGGCAGATGCTCCATCAGCAGGCGTGTGTAGGGGTGGTGCGGGTTGGCATAGAGTTCTTCGGTCGGCGCACTTTCGACGACGCGTCCGAGGTACATGATGACGACCCGGTCCGAGATATGTTCCACGACGCCGAGGTTGTGACTGATAAAGAGGTAAGTGAGGCCCAGGCTGTCGCGCAGGTCCATGAAGAGGTTCAAAACCTGCGCCTGAATCGACACATCAAGCGCGGCAACGCTTTCGTCACAAATCAACACGTCGGGTTTCAGAGCGAGTGCGCGGGCAATGCCAATGCGTTGTCGCTGGCCGCCTGAGAACTGATGCGGGAACCGATCTGCCATGTCGGGAGCAAGGCCGACACGGTTCATCAGATCTTCAACATAAGCGTCCATCTCGGAACGGGTGACATAGCCATGCACGACCGCCGCTTCGCCGATGATGTCTCGCACCCGCATCCGCGGGTTGAGCGAGGCGTAGGGGTCTTGGAAAATCATCTGGATGGAGAGCGCGAAATCATCGCGCTCCTCTTTGGTCATTTTTGAGCGCGCTTTGCCGCGATAGGTGATTTCCCCGCCGGTCGGCGTCGAAATTCCGGCGAGCATACGTGCGACCGTCGATTTTCCACAGCCGGACTCTCCGACGATGCCAACGATTTCTCCGGTTTGAACTTTTAGGTTCACGCCGGCCACGGCCTGGACTTCCTGACGTTTGATGCCTGCGCCGAACAGATTGGCGATGTGGCCGCCGATACCCGGCGTAGAGACAAAGCTTTTGCTCAGCCCTGTGAGTTCAAGGATGGTGTCGGAGGGCGAACCAGTATCAGTTTGAGATGTAATCTGGGTCATCAATTATGCTCCCTGAGGATGCCAGCAGCGGATCGACTGGGCCTGTTCATATTGAGTCAGCTCTGGCATTCGCTGACAGGAGGGGCTCGCAAAAGCGCAGCGCTCCCGGAAAGAGCATCCCTCTGGCAGGTTCAAAAGCGACGGGGTTGAGCCGGGGATGCGCGCCAAGCGCTGTCCGCGCGTTTCGTGCATCGGCACGGAGCCCATGAGACCACGCGTATAGGGGTGGCGTGGTTGCTGGATGACTTCGGCGGTGGTGCCTTCCTCTACGATACGGCCCGCGTACATGACGGCCAAACGATCCGCCATTCCGGCGACGACAGCCAAGTCATGCGTGACCCAGATCATCGCGGTCCCGGTGTCACGGCAAAGCGTTTGAAGCTCGTAGATGATCTGGCTCTGGATTGAGACATCGAGCGCGGTTGTGGGTTCATCCGCAACGATGAGCCGGGGCTTGTTCAAAAGCGCGATGGCGATTGCCACCCGTTGACGCATCCCGCCGGACAGTTCGAAGGGGTAGGCGCGCAAGCGCTCTTCGGCGGATGGAATACCCACCATATCGAGCGCATCTTTGGCCCGTCTGCGAGCTTGCGCCTTGGAGCAGGCTTCATGCGCGCGCACGGCCTCGATCATTTGCGTTTCAATTCGCAAAGTCGGGTTCAGGGTCATCGACGGATCCTGAAAGATCATCGCGATGTCCTTGCCCCGCATGCGGCGTTGCTCTTCTGCGGAGAGCTGGGTCAGATCGCGCCCGTCGAGCAGAATGCGTCCCGAAGCGATCCGCCCGGGCGGATCAATGAGACCCATCATAGAATAGCCAGTAACTGATTTGCCCGAACCGCTTTCGCCGACGAGGCCAAGGATTTCGCCCTCATAGAGCTCAAGGTCCACACCATCGACCGCACGCGCGATGCCTGCGCGGGTATCGAACCATGTCTGAAGTTTTTCGATTTTAAGAACGGGCGCGCCCAGATCGGCGTCTCTGTTATGCATGTTCGTCATCAGGCGTTCCTCGGGTTCAGAATGTCGCGCAAGTGGTCGCCTGCGAGATTGATGCCCATGATCACAAGGGCCAAAGCGATGCCGGGAAAGATCGAAATCCAGTAAGCCCCTGACATCAGAAATTCGAAGCCATTCGAAATCAGCATGCCGAGGGAGGGCTGTGTGACCGGAACGCCAACACCAAGGAAAGACAGGGTTGCTTCCACAGCAATGGCGGCGGCGAGATCAATCAGGGCGATGACGATCAGAGGGGGCAGGCAATTGGGGAGAAGGTGGCGCAGTATGATGCGTGGCGCGGAGAGGTTCAGGCAGCGCACGGCGAGAATATATTCTCGGTTGCGTTCCACCAAAGCCGCCCCGCGTGCGGTTCGTGCAAAATATGGCCACTGTGCAATGATCAGCGCCAAGATGACTTTGTCTACGCCTTGGCCCAGAATGGC
The DNA here is from genome assembly GCF_054788345.1 of Celeribacter sp. ULVN23_4. Classification (NCBI taxonomy): domain Bacteria; kingdom Pseudomonadati; phylum Pseudomonadota; class Alphaproteobacteria; order Rhodobacterales; family Roseobacteraceae; genus Celeribacter; species Celeribacter sp. ULVN23_4. The sequence goes on from NZ_JBTVYO010000011.1 coordinate 44,922, forward strand.
GAGTAGGACGAGTGCAACAAGGATGGCGGGGAAGGAAAGCTGAATGTCTACGATCCGCATCAGCACCGCATCGAGAAACCCGCCAAAATAGGCTGCACTCAACCCGGCCACCAGACCGATGGCCATGGAGAGACCGACGGAGGAAAAGGCGACAAGCAGGCTGGTGCGGAGGCCGTAAAGGATTGAGGAGAACACGTCGCGCCCTTGGCCATCTGTGCCAAGAAGGTAATGCGTCCCCGTCATTTCGCCGACTGAGCCCGGTGGCAGGATGCTGTCGAAAATGTCCAACGAGGCAATGTCATAGGGGTTTTGCGGGGCAATCCATGGTGCGAAGGCCGCAGCGAAAACGGAAAGACCCACAAGAATGAGGCCGAATACGGCAAGCCAGTTTTCGAAAAAGCGGACTCTGAGTTGTGCGAAACGGCTGGGTTTCTTCGCGGGGGGAGTGAGTGTTGTGGTGTTGGTCATTAGTCGCGACCCTTTTCGCGCGCAGCGGGATCAAGCCAAAGATAGGCGAGGTCCACAATGAGGTTCAGGAAAACAAGGAAAACGACCATCAGCAGGAGGTAGGCGACCACGACGGGGCGATCGAGCGTGAGGATCGAGTCGATGAGTAGTTTGCCCATGCCCGGCCATGAAAAGATGGATTCCGTGACAACGGCGAAAGCGGCAGTACGGCCGAATTCAAGCCCGATAACTGTGATCAGCGGCACCATGATGTTTTTGAGAAGATGCACGCCCACGATGCGGTTGCGGCGAAGCCCTTTGGCGCGCGCGAACTTGATATATTCCTGCCCGGCCACTTCCCGCGTCGCCGCACGAGCCACACGGATAATCAGGGCCATTTTGGTCAAGGACAAAGTGATGGCTGGCAGAAGCAGGTGATGGAGTCCATCGAGCGTGAGAAAGCTGAGCGAAACTGGGCCTAGATCGACGGTGTCGCCGCGCCCCGATGCGGGGACCCAGCCGAGACCGACGGCAAAGACGAGAATGAGGACGAGCGCCACCCAGAAATTGGGAAGGCTGAAGCCCAGAATGGATCCCGCCATGATCGTTTTGCTTGAGGGCGCGTCCGGGCGCAAACCTGCAAGAATGCCAAGGGGAAGGCCGATGCCGGTCGCAAGGATCATCGAGAAGATGACGAGTTCGAAGGTTGCTGGCATGCGCTGAAGGATGAGTTCCATCGCGGGGGCACCGGTCAGGAAGCTATTGCCGAGGTCGCCATGGACTGCGTCGCGCATAAAGGATGCGTATTGTACGAGAAACGAACGGTCGAGACCGAGGGCCTGACGCACGGCTTCTTTTTCGATGTCTGTCGCATCTGGGCTGACCAGCATCTGGACGGGGTCTCCAATGACGAAGAGGCCCGCAAAGACCAAAAGCGTCATGACGAGGACCACGACCAGGGATTGTAGGATTCTGTTGATGATGAAGGCTTGCATCGATGGGCTCCGGTGAGAGGAAGGGGCGACGCGCGCCCCTTCCAAGAGGTTATTTTACGCTGTGAACGTCTTGCGGAAGCGTGCTCTGATCCGCGCGGGCTTCGTAGGTGAGGCCGGTGCGCAGAGCCCAGAGAGGTTTTTCGAAGTGCAGCGGCAGCAGGGCGAAATCGTCGAGTACGATCTTGTCGGCCTTGGACAGCATTTCTTCGCGGGTTGCGGGATCCATGGTGGTGGCCCCAGTCAAAACCAGCTCATCGACCTCCGGGTTGGAATAGCCGGAGTTGTTGGCCGTCCCGATGCCCTGTTCGGGGTCGCGGGTGACTACGAGAGCCTTGAGGGTGGTGCCAACCTCACCCGAGTTGTTACCCCAAGACGCGAGATAAACGCTGTAGGCAAGGCCATAGTAGTTTTTGAAGAACACCGAAGGTGTGCTGGCCTCGACTGTGGTGCGGATGCCGATGCGGGACCACATCGCGGCCAAGGTTTGCGCAATGCGGGCGTCGTTTACGTAGCGGCCCGACGGAGTGCCCAGAACCAGATCGAACCCGTCGGAGTAACCGGCCTCTGCCAGCAGTGCCTTGGCTTTTTCGATGTCAGCGGCGGGGGCTTCGGTATGGCTCGGATCAGCTCCGAACATGGTGGAGGGGACAAAATCGCCTGCTGCCTCGGCTGCGCCACCCATCACGCGGGTAACGATGGCATTGCGGTCGATGGCGAGCGACATAGCTTCGCGCACGCGGTGGTCTTTGAACGGATTGTTGTCGACACCCGACACTCCGGGCGTTTCGTCCCGCGCCTGATCCATGCCGACGTAAAGCACGCGAGCCGGCGGCCCCGCGATGACGGTGACGTCCGGATTAGATTTCATCTTTTCAAGATCAGTGGTGGGCGGAGATTCCATCAAGTCGATGTCGCCTGCCAAGAGTGCTGCCGAGCGCGAAGCAGGATTGATCATCGGCAGATAGATGACGTGATCCCATTCCGGTGCGTCCCCATGGAAGTTTTCATTGCGCGACAGCACAAGGCTTGCGCCATGTTCCCAGCTGTCGAACTTGTAGGGGCCGGACCCGATCAGACCTTCGCCGCGGTTGAGTTCCGTCGTGGTCTTGCCTTCCGGAGCATCTCCTGATGCTGCGGCTTTGGACATGATCGGAAGATATGCGAGATCATTCACCAGAAGGGGGTAGGGCGCTTTTGTTGTGATCTTCACAGTTGTCGGATCGATAGCTTCAACACTGGCGATTTGCCGAGTGAAGAGTGTGAAGGGGCTTGGGCTATTGGGCACCTTTGCCACGCGGTCGAGTGAGAAGACGACATCCTCTGCCGTGAGTTTGCTTCCGTCAGAGAAGGATACATCGGGATCAAGATGGAAAATCCATTCCGTGCCGTCGAATTCCCAACTTTGGGCAATTTCAGGCTCAATGCCGAGTTCTGTGTCCTGCGCCACAAGCGGTTCAAAGATTGCCATCGAGATTTGCATGTTGCTGGCGAGCACATGGAACTGCGGGTCAAGCGATGTCGGTTCACTTTTAAGGCCGATTGTGAGGTCGGCAGCTTGTGCTGACGTGAGAAGCGCAAGGCTGCTTACGGCGGTCACAGCGCCTGCACGAAGTATGTTGCCGAAGCATTTCGTGATCGAAGTCATGGGTCCATCCTGTTGGTGTATAAGGTGTCTTGGCCACCAAGTTGGACCGGACCACAATACACCAGCGGCTCAGATCTGAAGATCTGGCCCAACCCTCGTGGGAAAAAGGACGAGTTGGCTGTTTTGATGTTGCGATCCTATTGGCCCATCCGGGAGCAACTCAACCCTATTCGGTGGTCGTCATATGACGCAAATGAATAGAAATTCAAAAGATAAAACTTTTAGTTATATGTGAGTTGTGCAGAAAATGGTCCGCGGCTCATAAAATATGATGCAAAACAAATGGATGATGCTAAATCATTTTAAATGATTTTACTGATTTGTCGTATTTATTGGGGCAAGCAAGCGACGAAAGGCTCTGCGTAGATGGTACGCAGACGCCGTAGGAATGCTTTTACAAGCGGGCGTTTGGCGCCGTTGGCGCGATAGACCGCATGAATTTCGCGGGTCCATGTCGGAACACTCAGGCGCAAGGGGACCAATTGCTGCATCTCTGAAAAGGATGTCAGCGCGGTCCGCGGCACGAAGGACAACCATTCGGTGCCCTCAAGCATTGGGATCAGAAACGTATTCGAGGTCGTGGTGCAGACAGCTTTGGGGGCTGGCAAGCTCGCCATGAGGAACATGTTTTCGAGGATGCTCAAATCGTTTTCGCCGCTGATAGGGAGCACCCACACGAAATCGACTAGGTCTTTGAGATCAACCGTTGAACGACGGGCCAGCGGGTGTGTGCGGTCTGCGATGATTTCCATCGGCGTACGGGTCAGAAGTTCTGTGTCGACGAGGCCAACGTCTTGAGGCTGTAGCCCCGAGACCAACGCGATATCGATGCGCCCCTCGTGAAGGGCGCTCATCAGTCCACGGTTGGTTTCTGCTGTGACGCTGACTACGACATTCGGGTGATCGAGCAGAAAATCTTTCGTAACGCGAGGCACCATTACACGCACCTCAGAGACCAGAGCTCCAATCCGAATGGATCCGCGTTTCGCGCCGCGCATTTCATCCAATTGATCCCGCACATCACTGCTCAGGCTGAGAACCTGATCGGCATAGAGCAGAAAGCGTTCCCCGAATTCTGTCAGGGTCACCCCGGAGCTGCTCCGATGAAAAAGGGCAACGCCCAGATCAGTTTCCAAGGTGCGTATGGATTTGCTCAGTGCAGGTTGTGTGAGACTCAGATGCTCGGCTGCGGCGGCGAAACTCGCGTGGCGTGCAACGGCCTCGAAATGTCGGATTTGTCTTAGGTCCAAGCTGGGCTCGCTTTCGGATTGTAGTCAGGTGGCACCATAGAAGTCAGGAGCGATACGATTATCCCGTGCAGCCATTGTATCCCGGGGTCTGACTGGAATTGAACATGATAGTGTACTGCCACATTCGTTTGGGGAACGCTGAAGGGCAGAGCAGAGAAGTAAAAACCGCCTTGAGCATTCGCATGGAGCGCTGGCGAATATGGGAAGAGCGCCACCAAGTCTGTCTCACGGACAATTTTGGGTATGGATGCATAATGCGCGGTCGTCATGACGACCTTCCGCTTGACGTGAAACTCTTCCAATGTCCGCTTAGCGACCGCAAATCCCGGCGCATCATCCTGTATGTCAACAAAGCGCAGTCTTGCCATTTCCTCAAGCGTGAGGGGCCTTCCCGCTTTCGGATGATCTTTGGACATAAGGCACACGAAGCTATCTTGCCAAAGAGACGTACTCTTAATGCCATCAGCCGCGGCATCAGGGATATGGCCGAGTGCCAGATCAGTTTGGCCAGAGCGCAATTGACCTATGACGGATGTGGAGTCCAACGGATTAATCGCGATCTGGATGCTTGGCGCGCTGTCCTGCAATTCTGCCGCGAGTTTTGGCAGTAAGTTGGTTTCCGCGATATCAGACATGGTGAGGCTGAAGCGGCGGTTCGAGGTTTTGGGATCGAAGGCTTGATCGGAGTGAACCGTTGCGGCGATTGTCTCGAGTGCTTGCCGAAGCGGCCTGTAAAGATCTTTCGCCTTTTGTGTCGGCTCCATCATGTTGGCTGCGCGAAGGAAAAGCGGGTCGGAATACAAGTCTCTCAAGCGCCGAAGCGACTGACTCACAGCTGGCTGTGTCAGCTTCAGATTCTCGGCCGCGAGCGTGACAGAACGGTGGTCCCAGATTGCGATAAAGACGCGCACGAGGTTCAAGTCGAAATGGCTCATAGCTGTTCCTCGGTGCAGGTCCTACAGGCGAGGGCCGGTTTATTGGCTCTCCTCGTGTTGAGTGTCGCTATAATTCTAGTGGCCCGGCGGCCCAGACTGCAAGGGGCAGACTTTCATAGTGGTGTGGTGATCAAATGGGCAGTGTCACAAGAACTTGGCTTGAGCGGGGCAGGGCCGTCTCGTAGCCTTGTGCGATATTCAAACGTGCTCCTGCCAAATAGTTCAAAACGAGCCCTGAGATCATGCGTCTGGCTGTGATCTTCTACGTTCGATGCCCGCTGTCGCTTGGGGATGTTGAAGATTTGCTGCACACGCTGGGTATCGATGTGAGCCACGAAGCTGTCCGATTTTGGTGGCGGCGGTTTGGCCCAATGTTTGCCGCAAAGATCAGAAAGCGCGGCGTTGAGGGTATGAGACCGAGCCATTGGCGATGGCATCTAGGCGAAATCTTCGTGAAAAATAACGGTGAACGGCACTACTTGTTGCGGGCCGTGGATCGCGAGGGCGAAGTTTTGGAAAGCTTTGTCACAAAGATACGAGATAAGCGTGTGGCATTGAAATTATTAAGAAAAGCAATGCGCAAACACGTACGGCCAGAAGTGATCGTGACCGACAATCTCCGCTCTTATGGGGCTGGATTGCATGAAGTCGGTGCCACGCGCGATGCTGTGTTTCCGGCGCATGCGAAGTTTGCAGAAATTTGCCGCGGTCTCTGTACGGAATAATGGGCCGTGCCGCTGTCCAAGCCGAGATGAGCTCGAATTTGGCACACACATGCCTTGATTAGCTGAAACAAAATCAAGGCTTCAGTAAATCATGTTTTTCGCTCCTTCGGAGGCTCCATAGGATCAGGACAAAGTCCGCGGCAAGCGGTCGAAGCACTGTTTCTGGGAAAGGATTGGGAATGACGATCGAAAAGGTCGAAACATTGATTGTAGGTGCGGGTCAGGCGGGGGTCGCCATGTGCGAACACCTTGGCAAGCTGGGCATTTCTCATGTCGCTCTTGAGCGTTCGCGCATTGCCGAGCGCTGGCGCAGCGAGCGCTGGGATTCTCTCGTCGCCAATGGTCCGGCCTGGCACGACCGCTTTCCGGGGCAGGAATTTGATGGCTTCGGTCAGGACGAATTCGTCCCCAAGGAAGACGTGGCCGATTATTTTGAACGCTACGCTGCTCGCATTGACGCGCCCATCCGCTGTGGCGTCGAGGTCAAATCCGTGCGTAAGAACGAGGGGCGTCCGGGGTTCACCGTCAAGACCTCTGAGGGCACCTATGAGGCCAACAGTGTCGTGGCTGCGACGGGGCCGTTTCAGACCCCGGTGATCCCCAATGTGATCGCCAAAGACGCGCCTGTGACCCAGATGCATTCCAGTGCTTACCGCAATCCCGCGCAGCTCGAAGAGGGCGCTGTTTTGGTGGTTGGCGCCGGGTCGTCCGGTGTACAGATCGCCGAGGAGCTGATGACCTCCGGGCGCAAGGTTTACCTTTCTGTCGGGCCCCATGATCGCCCGCCGCGCAGCTATCGTGGGCGTGATTTCGTCTGGTGGCTGGGCGTTCTTGGCCTTTGGGATGCGGCCGCGATGGAGCCGGGCAAGGAACATGTGACGATTGCCGTGAGCGGTGCCGATGGTGGCAAAACCATCGACTTTCGCGATCTGGCGGCGCGCGGCATGACGCTTGTCGGGCGCACCAACACCTATGCCGATGGCAAGGTCAGCTTTGGTGACGATCTGGTTAAAAACGTCAATGGGGGTGACGAAAACCTGCGCTCCCTCATGGATGCGGCAGATGCCTATATCGAACGCAACGGGCTTGATCTGCCCGAGGAGCCGTCCGCCCGGATCAAACGCCCGGACCCGGAGTGCATGACGCACCCGCTCAAAGAGCTTGATCTGGTCGAGGCGGGGATCAAAACGGTGATCTGGTCCACCGGCTTTGGTCAGGATTTCAGCTGGCTTGAGGTCGATGCCTTCGATGAGGATGGCAAACCTGCGCATCAACGCGGTGTGTCCACCGAGCAAGGTGTCTATTTCCTCGGCCTGCCTTGGCTGTCGCGGCGTGGCTCGACCTTTATCTGGGGCGTTTGGCATGATGCGAAATACATCGCCGACCATATCGCCACGCGCATGACCTACGCGGCCTATGGCGGGCCGGAAACCCAGTCCGAAGAGGCCGGAAAAGTCGCCAACGGCTAAGCCTTATCGCTTCCTCCCCCGAGACGCCCTGACCGCATGTCGGTCAGGGCGTCTTTGTTTGTAACGGTGCTGTTCTTCCTGTTTTGAGAGTCAAATTGATTATCTGAGTGGCGTTGGTGACTAATTTTTGGGCGACCCTTGTAGGGGTGTCATGCGTGATCTGTGTAAGTGTATGATTTCATTTATATTAGTCATTTCCTAATCATCAAGTTACTTCTTACGAATGGGAAAGGGCCCGGCTCTGCTGGCACTAAAAACCTCAAAGACCGCAACAAGGTCCCAATGCACGAGGTCCCAATGCTCAGTGACAGCTTTGACTATATCATCATCGGCGCAGGCTCTGCCGGGTGCGTTCTGGCCAATCGGCTCTCGAAGGACCCGAAGACCCGCGTGTGTATTGTCGAAGCCGGGGGCAAGGACGACGCGTTGCGCGTGCGCGTCCCGGCGGGCATTCTGTCGCTCTATAACGATCCGAAATACGACTACGGCTACATGAGTGTGCCGCAGCCGGAGCTGAACGGGCGGCGCATTCCGATGAACCGGGGCAAGGCGCTGGGCGGCTCCTCTGCGATCAACTCGATGCTCTATATTCGCGGCGCCTCCTCGGATTACGACGAATGGGCTGAACTGGGCTGTGCGGGCTGGTCGTGGAACGATGTGCTGCCGGTCTTCAAGGATTTGGAAAACAACCACATCGGTCAGGACCCGGCCTATCACGGCACGGGCGGCGAGCTGCATGTCAACGAACACCGCGACCCGAACCCGGTGGGCCGCATGTTCATCAAGGCCGGGAAGGCAACGGGACTCGAAGAGAACACCGATATGAACAGCGGCACTCAGGAGGGGCTGGGCATCTACAACGTCACGCAGCATGACGGGATGCGTTGGTCGTCTTACCGTGCGTTCCTGCACCCGGTGCGGGACCGCGCGAACCTGACGATCTTGACCGGGACCGACACGAAAAAGGTCATTGTCGAGAACGGGTGTGCGACGGGTGTCGAGGTCTCCGGGCCGGAGGGCGCACGGGTGTTCAAGGCCGCGAAAGAGGTGATCCTCTCGGCAGGCGCGATCAATTCGCCCGAGCTTTTGCTCCGCTCCGGGATCGGTCCGGCGGAGAACCTGATTTCTGCGGGCGTCGCAGTGGTGCATGATCTTCCCGGCGTCGGGCAGAACCTGCGCGATCACGTCGATGGCATGATCACGGTGCGCTCCAACTCTGCGAAAACGCTGGGCCTGTCGGTCAAGAACCTGCCCTCGATGATCGCGGCACCTTTCCGCTGGCTGACTGGGCGCAAGGGCATGTTTGCCACCAATTACGTCGAGGCGGGCGGCTTTGCGCGCACGAAATACGCCAATGATAATCCCGACATTCAGTTCCATTTCGTCCCCGGCTATCGCAGCCACCGGGGCCGGGTGATTGAATACGGTCACGGCTATGCAGTGCACACCTGTGTTCTGCGTCCGAAATCCATCGGCGAAATCCGCCTCGGCAAAACTGGCGATCTGGAGATCGACCCGAAATTCTTCTCCGACCCGCAGGACGCCACGGTTCTGGTCGAAGGCATCAAAACCGCGCGGGCCATTCTGGGCGACAGCACCTTTGACGACATCCGCGGCAAGGAGATGTTGCCGGGGGATGCGGTGAAAACCGATGCGCAAATTCTCGACTATCTCAAACGCGAGGCGCTGACTGTGTTCCATCCGGTCGGCACCTGCAAAATGGGCACGGATGAGATGGCGGTGACCGATCCGGCGACGCTGAAGGTGCGTGGGGTCGAGGGGCTTCGGGTGGCGGATGCCTCGGTCATGCCCACGCTGATCGGCGGCAACACCAATGCGCCAACGATGATGATCGGCGAGAAATGCGCCCGCATGATCCTGTCTGACGCCGCCTAAAAATAAAGGCCCCCAAGAGCCATATAAAAGGACCAACGCATGAGCTGTCCCTCCGCGATCGAAGTCGTGAACGTGTCGAAACATTTCGGCGATTACGTCGCGCTCGACCATGTCGATTTCAAGATTTTCCAGAACGAGTTCTTCACGCTTTTGGGGCCGTCGGGCTGTGGCAAGACCACGCTTTTACGGATGATCGCGGGGTTCGAGACGCCGAGTGCCGGGACTCTGTTGCTCAACGGCAAAGAGATCGCCCAGATGCCCGCGCACAAGCGCCGGGTGAACACGGTGTTCCAGAACTACGCACTGTTCCCGCATATGACGCTGAGCCAGAACATTGCCTTCGGGCTTGAGAACCTCGGCTGGGACAAGGCGCGCATTCGCGAGCGTGTGGGGCGGATGCTGGAGATGGTCCATATGGAGCAATTCGCCAGCCGCAAGCCCGATCAGCTTTCGGGGGGGCAGCGTCAAAGGATTGCGCTGGCGCGTGCGCTGGCGTCCGAGCCGGAGGTGTTGTTGTTGGACGAGCCGCTCTCCGCGCTCGATCTCAAACTGCGGCAGGCGATGCGCAATGAGCTGCGCACATTGCAGCGCGACACAGGCATCACCTTTGTCTTCGTGACCCATGATCAGGAAGAGGCGCTCGACATGTCCGACCGGATCGCGGTGATGGGGAAGGGGCGGGTGCAGCAAATCGGCAGCCCGAACGAGATTTACGAGGACCCGAAGAACCGCTTTGTCGCGGATTTCATCGGCGACACGAATTTCCTTGAGGGCGAGGTCATTGCGATCAATGGCGAGACCGCGACCATCCGCACCGCTCTTGGTGTCGATGTGACAACGAGTTTTGAAAGCCTTACGGGCACAGGCACCGGAACAGTCCCCGCCACCATGTCGATCCGCCCCGAAAAGATCGGCATGGCGGATCAGGCGGAAGGGCTTTTGTTCACCGGCACGATACGCGCGCGCAACTACCTTGGCGGGTTTACGCATTACACGGTGCAGGTCGGAGACGTCATGCTGCGCCTGTCGCGGCGGAATTTCCAAACCCATCAGGACACGATGGAAATCGGCAGCGAAGTCGAAATCGGCTTTCGCGAGATCAACGCAAGGATTTTGGGTCAATGAGCCGGGCGTTTCGGTTCTGGGGCCTTGTTCCCGCATGGGCGTTGATGGCGCTGACCCTCATCGTTCCGATCCTGATCGTGGCGGGCGTGAGCGTGGCCGAACGTGGGGCTTACGGCGGGTTCAGCTGGTCCTTTGATCTCAGTTCCTATCAGCAGATACTCTTCACCGAGGGCTGGACGGATGAGCTTGAGTTCGATCCGAAATATCTCTGGATCATCGGTCGCACCATTGTGTTTGCCGCAGGGGCCACCGCGATCTGTGTCGCCCTCGCACTGCCCGTCTCCTATTACATCGCCCAGCAATCGGCGCGGGTGAAGACGCTTTTGATCTATCTTGTGACCCTGCCGTTTTGGGTGTCGATGATCGTGCGGGTCTATGCTTGGCTCATTATCCTTGGCAACGATGGCCTGTTCGAACGCGTCTGGCGGCTCTTTGGCGGCGCGGATGTGTCGGGTTTTCTCTTTACACCCGGCGCGATGATCACGGGGATGGTCTATAGCTATATCCCGCTGATGATCCTGCCGGTCTATGCCTCCGTCGAGAAAATCGACCCGGCGCTGATTGAAGCGAGCCATGACCTTTACGGCAGCCGTTGGGTGACGCTCCGGCGGGTGCTTTTGCCGCTCGCGGCACCGGGGCTGACAGCGGGAAGCATCCTTGTGTTCGTGCCCTGCCTCGGCACCGTTTTGGAGCCGATGCTCTTGGGCGGCGGCAAACAACTTATGATGGGGACACTGATCCAGACACAATTCGGCGGCGCGCGCAACTGGCCGTTCGGGGCGGCGATTGCCATGGTGCTTTTGGTCTTTGTCATCCTCGTGCTGCTCCTGAATGCCCGCCGTGCTACCCGTCAGATGGAGGCGTCGCTATGAGCCGCAAACACGATATCCGCGCCTATCCCGGCCTGCGCCCGCTAAGCATTTTGTTCTTTCTCTGGCTCTACCTGCCGATTGCCGTCGTGGTGATCTATTCCTTCAACGCCAACCGGCTTGTGTCCGTCTGGACAGGGTTTTCGACGAAATGGTATGTCACGGCGCTTGAGAATGCCGCGCTGATGGGGGCGCTTGAGATTTCTGTGAAAGTGGCGGTGATCTCAACCGTCTGCGCCACAATGATCGCGCTTTTGGCCGCGCTTGTCCTGACACGCGCGCCCAATCTGAAATTCAAACGCGTGTCCGAGACGGTGGTGAACCTGCCGCTGTTGCTGCCCGAAATCGTGCTGGCTGTGGCGGTTCTGATCCTGTTTTCGCAGATCGGGCTCACCAACGGGTTTTTGAAACTGGTGCTCGCGCATACCGCCTTTTGCACGCCCTTTGCCTTCCTGCCGATCCGCGCGCGGCTTCAGGGCATGTCGCTGGACTTCGAAGAGGCCGCCCGCGATCTCTACGCCACGCCGTTCAAAGCCTTTCGCCGCGTGACCCTGCCGATGATCATGCCGGGGGTGTTTGCAGGCGCGATGACCGCTTTCGTGATGTCGATGGATGATTTCATCACCTCGAACCTGTTGAATTCCGGCGGGGCGACGACGCTTCCGGTCTATATCTTCAGCCTCATTCGCCAGGGTACGACGCCTGAACTGAATGCCATCTCAACCCTTCTCATTCTCGCTTCGCTTCTGCTCGCGACCTTCGTTCTGATCCTGAACGCGCGGGCGATGCGGCGCGAATAATCCGGCCCCTCGCGGCCCCACAACCTGACCCGGACGGGCACCAACATGGAGACTGAACAGATGAAAAAGCTGCTGCTAGCAACCACTTTGATCCTGCCGATGGCGGGCGCTGCCTTCGCCGAGGGCGAAGTCAATATTTACGCCTGGGCGGATTCGATTTCCCCCGATCTTATCGCCAAATTCACCGAGGAAACCGGTATCACCGTGAATGTCGACAGCTTTTCCTCGAACGAGGACGCGCTGACCAAACTTCAGGCCGGGTCTTCGGGCTATGACCTCGTGACGCCGTCCCAGCACTTTGTGAAAATCATGGCCGATGAGGGCCTGCTCGAAGACATCGACGCTGCTGAGATGGATGCCTACGACCAGCTCGACGAGCGCTGGAAAGGCCAGTGGTGGGACCCGGAAAACGACTATTCCATCCCGCTCGCCTACGGCACCGCCGGGTATACCGTGAACCGTGACAAATACGACGGCCCGGTTGACAGCTGGAAAGCCATCTTCGAGCCGACCGATCTGGCGGGCTCCATCGCGCTTCTGTCCTACCCCGATGAAGTGGTCTCCGCCGCTCAGCTTTACCTTGGCGTTGAATTCTGCACCGAGGACAAGGCCGAGATGAAAAAGGTCTACGACCTTCTCTCCGCGCAAAAGCCCGCTGTGACCGCCTATACTTCCGACAACATCGAGAACCGCATCGGGTCGGGCGAAGTGGCTGCGCATTTCTGGTGGGACGGTAACTCCCTGCGCCTGCGCAACGACGGCGCGGATATCGAATTCGCCATGCCGAAAGAGGGCCTCGTTGGTTGGCTCGACAGCTTTGTCGTCCCCGCAGGGGCCGCCAATGTCGACAACGCGAAAGCCTTCATCGAGTTCATGTCCTCCGTCGAGAACGCCACCGAGCAGTATAACTACTACGCCCACTCCGCCCCTGTTGCCATCGACGAGAGCAAAGCGCTCTATACCCCGGAAAACGCCCCGGAACTCTTCCCGACCGTGCCGGTGATCTTTGCTCAGGCCTGTAGCCCGGCCGCGCAGGATCTGGTGACCAAAGTCTGGACGGATCTGTTGCAGTAACCTCCCTGCCTCCCGCTCCGCTTCCCCTAGGGGCGGGAGGATTTTTTCGAAGAACACCGACTGGAGACCAAAGATGGCTCATACGCGTATTCGCACGTTCAACACCAAAGAAACCTATCCCGAGCAGAACCTCGACAACGACCTGTGTCAGGCCGTCGTCACTCAGGGCGGCAAGACCGTCTGGCTGCGCGGCCAATGCCCGCAGAGCTTGGATGATGCGAAGAACATCGAAAGCCACGATCCGGTCGAGCAGACCCATAAGGTCATGCAGAACATCCGCCAACTGATCGAAGAGGCCGGCGGTTCCATGGAACATCTGGTGAAAGTGGTCGTCTACATCACCGACGTGCGCCACCGCGAGGCGGTGTATCGCACCATGGGCGAATATATCAAAGGTGTGCATCCGGTCTCCACCGGGTTGGTCGTGAGCGCCTTGGCCCGTCCCGATTGGCTGGTCGAGATCGACGGCACCGCCGTGATCCCGGACGATTACACCCCGGAAAAGGCATAAGGCGATGACCTTTTCCATCGTTGCACGTTGCGCAGAGACCGGCATGTTCGGGGTGGCGATTTCGTCGTCGTCTCCGGCGGTGGCCGCGCGCTGTTCCTACGCCCGCGCGGGCGTGGGGGCGGTCAGTTCGCAAAACGTCACCGACCCGACCCTCGGCCCGCTCGCGCTCGATTTGATGCAATCTGGCCTCTCTGCCTCTGAGGCGATTGCCAAAGTGAAAGAGAGCGGGAAATTCATCGAGTACCGACAGGTTCTGGCCGTCGACACCAAAGGCGGCACGGCGATCCATTCCGGCCCGAACTCGCTTGGCATCTGGACCGAGGCCAAGGCCGAGAACGTCGCCTCGGGCGGCAATCTTTTGGCCAATGACGGCGTGCCGCAGGCCATTGTGGACGCCTATCTCGCAAGTTCCGGTCACATTGGGGATCGACTGATTGCTGCCATGCGCGCTGGTCTGGCCGCCGGTGGCGAAGCCGGGCCGGTGCATTCGGCGGGTATGATGATCGTGGACAAAGTGTCCTGGCCCGTGGCCGATCTGCGCTGTGATTGGACTGAGGACTGCCCGATTGAAAACATCGCGACCGCCTGGGAGGTCTATAAGCCTCAGCTTGCGGCCTATATCCAGCGCGCCCTCGACCCGCGCGAAGCGCCGTCCTACGGGGTTCCCGGCGACGAATGAGACCTGCGTCCACGCGCGCAAAACCATAGAAAACCAGAGGATTTCCCATGCAGCTAAGCTTTGCCGAGTGGCAGGAAAACGCAAACGCCCTGAACTTTCGGACCAAGGCCTTTATCGACGGGGAATTCGTCGATGCCCTGTCCGGCAAGACTTTTGCCACGATCAACCCGGCCACCGGCGCAGAGATCGCGCAGATCGCGGAAGGCGACGCCGCCGATATCGACCGGGCGGTGAAGGCCGCGCGCGTGGCCTTTGAGGACGGGCGCTGGTCGCGCATGGCGCCGGGGGATCGCAAGGCGGTTCTGTTGAAACTCGCCGATCTCATTCGCGAAAACCTCGTGGAACTGGCGCTGTTGGACTGTCTCGACATGGGCAAGCCGGTGACGGACGCCGCGACCGTGGATGTGCCGGGATCGGCCCATTTCTTTCAATGGTATGCCGAGGCCATCGACAAGATTTATGACGAGGTTGCGCCGACGGGGCAGGGCGATCTGGCGCTTGTGACGCGCGTGCCTTTGGGCGTCGTGGGCGCGGTCGTGCCTTGGAACTTCCCGCTCGACATGGCGACATGGAAATCCGCGCCCGCTTTGGCTGCGGGCAATTCGGTCGTGTTGAAACCCGCCGAACAATCGCCGCTCTCCGCTTTGCGCTTGGCAGAATTGGCGCTTGAGGCCGGGGTGCCGCCGGGCGTGTTCAACGTGGTGCCGGGCTTTGGTGCGACGGCGGGTAAGGCGCTTGGTCTGCACATGGATGTCGATTGTCTGGCCTTCACTGGATCGACCTTTGTGGGCAAGAAATTCATGGAATATTCCGGGCAATCGAACCTGAAACAGGTCTGGCCGGAGACGGGCGGCAAAAGCCCGAACATCATTTTCGCCGATTGCGAAGATTTGGAGGCCGCCGCCGACATGGCCGCTTTCGGGATTTTCTTTAACGGTGGGCAGGTCTGTTCCGCCAACAGCCGCCTCTATGTGGAACGCTCCATTCAGGACAAATTCCTCGCCCTGATGAAAACCCGCGCCGAGGCGCTAAAACCCGGCAATCCGCTCGATCCCGACACGAAACTCGGGGCCATCGTGGATGAAAAACAGACCGAGTCCATCATGGCCCGGATCGAGGCCGCCACAGCCACCTCCCGGCTGGTGTCGGGCGGCGAGCGTGTGCGCCTTGAGGGCAAGGGCTGTTACGTTTCGCCGACGATTTTCGGCGATGTGGCACAGGACGATCCGATTGCGACCGACGAGGTCTTCGGGCCGGTTCTGGCCGTCATCCCCTTCGACGGCGAAGACGAGGTCATCGCCATGGCCAATGATAGCATCTATGGGCTGGCGGCGTCTGTGTGGACCGACAATCTGAGCCGCGCGCTTCGGGTGTCCGAGCGGCTGAATGTCGGCACGGTCTCGATCAACACGGTCGATGCGCTCTCCGCCCAGACGCCGTTTGGGGGCATGAAACAGTCGGGCTTCGGGCGCGATCTGTCGCTTCATTCCTTCGACAAATACACGGCGTTGAAAACCACCTGGATTAAGTACAAACTCTAGGGGTTTTCCGTGGACAAAAGGCGCTCGATGATCCGGTATACGCTTCGGCAGTTGGAATATTTCGTGGCTGTTGGCGAGGCTGGCAGCATCACGATTGCTGCCGGACGGGTCAACGTGTCCTCGCCCTCCATCTCGGCGGCGATTTCGCAGCTGGAGAGCGAATTCGGCATGCCACTTTTCATCCGCCAACATGCGCAGGGGCTGTCGCTGACGCAGGCCGGGCGGGCGCTGATGGATCAGGCGCTGGCGGTGCTCAAGGAAGCCGATAAGCTCGTCGATCTGGCCGGGGACATCTCCGGTCAGGTGCGCGGGCCGATCTCTGTCGGCTGCATGCTGACTTTCGCACAGGTGGTCTTGCCTGCGCTGCGCAAGGAATTCGTCGCGACCTACCCGGATGTGCGGTTCACGCAGACCGAGCTTGACGCCAATGAAACGGTCAGCGCCCTGCGCCGGGCCGAGATCGATGTGGCGCTCACCTACGATCTTGTTGTGCCGCCGGATCTGCACTTTATCCCGCTGATAGAACTGCCGCCCTTCATTATCCTCGCCGCCAATCACCCGTTGGCAGACCGCAGCGAGATTTGCGTCGAAGAGCTGAAGGACCACCCGATGGTGCTGCTCGATCTGCCCCAAAGCGCCGATTATTTCCTGTCCTTTTTCCTCGAACGCGGCATCCGCCCCGAGATCGCCGAACGCTCGCGCGACATCGCCGTGGTGCGCAGCCTCGTGGCCAATGGCTTTGGCTATTCGGTCGCCAATCTGCGCCCTCTGAACGGCCTGTCCCCCGATGGCAAGCCCTTGAAATACCTGTCTTTGACCGGTGATCTGCGACCTCTCAAAATGGGACTGTTGATGCCGGAGCAGGCGCAGAGCAACCATCTGGTGCGCAGTTTCGTGGATTTCGCGAAGACCTGGGTGATCGAGGGGTTTGCGCCGGGCGGTGTGCCCCATACGGTCAGTGGCCCTCAGGCGAGCCCAACATCGGAAGCAAAAGAGAAAACAGCTCCGCCTGAGAGCTGATGCCGCAACGCTGGTACAGCTGTTTGCGGAACACTTTTACGGTGCCGGGGCTGAGATCGAGAGTGAGGGCGATGGAGCCCGTGGAATGACCTTTGAGGATCAAAACAGCTGTTTCGCTTTGCCTTGGAGTCAGCTCGATCCCGAGCTGGCGCTCTGTGTTGCGGCGGAGCGTCTCGGCGGTGGTTTGCGTTTTGATGGCTCCCGTCACGGCGGCAAAACCACGCCAATGCCGGGCCATCAGCGACAGCACAATGGGCGCGATGCGCCCCGCCTGCGCCAGATCCCGCACAGAAAAGCGTTTGCCCGAAGACGCATCGCGTCCCAGACAGACGGTGATCGTCGCGCCGCTTTCGCTGCGGCTCAGGTAGGTCATTTCATCGGTCAGCGTCGTGGCGGCGTAATAGGTCAGGAAATAGTCGCCACGAGTGAAATGGTCCGGCGCGATCTCCGCCAGATGATACAGCCCGTCCGGCGCGCGATCGACATGCAGTTGGTGAAACGGGTCGAGCAGATAGGCGCCTTTGAGATAGGTGCTGTCGAGCCGGGCATGGACCTCTGTCCTGCGTGCTTTGCGGTACAACAATTCCGGCGCGCCGACGGGGGGATAGGCGAGTACTGTGATGTTGTCATAGTTCAGTTCTGCTGCCAGCCATTTATCGAGCACGGCTTCGAAATCGTCTTGGCCGAGCGCCTTGATCACAGCGGCGAGACGCAGAGGCGCGGTTGTAGAGAGAGCTTCGGTCACGGATACCTCCTTGGGGGTATATACCCCCAAGGCGTACTTTATATATCTTTTTGTCGAATTACAGGGGGTATCCCCTGCGCTCTGACAAAAAGGGATATCCCATGACTTCGACCGCCGACGTGCTCGCCCAAGACAGCCACCTGATCCAATCCTTCGCCGATCTCGACGCGCTCAAAACCCAAGGTGCGCGCACCGTGATCAGCCGCGCCGAAGGTGCTTATGTCTATGACAACGATGGACAAAAAATGATCGACGGCATCGCGGGGCTGTGGTGTGTCAACATCGGGCACGGGCGTCAGGAGATGATCGACGCCATCGCCAACCAGATCAAGGAACTCGATTATTACTCGACGTTTTACAATTTCACCCACCCGACGGCGGCGGCCCTGTCGGAAAAGCTGGTCTCTCTTGCCCCCGGTGATCTGAATGCGGTCTATTTCGGCAATTCCGGCTCGGTCGCCAATGACAGCGCCATTCGGATGCTGCATCATTACAACATCCGCAAGGGCCGCCCGAACAAGCTCAAGGTGCTGTCGCGTCACGGCGCCTATCATGGCTCCACCCACCTCTCGATGGCAATGACCACGCCCGCCTATTCGGAGGGGTGGAGTGCGGCCTCCGATCTCGTTCACCACCTGCGCTGTCCGCATCACTGGCGCGAGGGTGACGGCATGACTGAGGCCGAATTCCTCGATGCGCTGGCCGAGGATCTGACAGGTAGCATCGAGCGGATCGGGGCGGAGAACATCTGTGCCTTTGTCGCGGAACCCATTCAGGGCGCGGGCGGCGTGATCACCGCGCCGCAAGGCTATCACAAACGGATGCAGGACATCTGCCGCGCCAATGACATTAAATATGTCGCCGATGAGGTGGTGACGGCCTTCGGGCGGCTCGGACATTTCTTTGCCTCTGAGGCCGTGTTCGACACTCAGCCCGATATCATCAACACAGCGAAAGGCCTCACGTCCGGTTATCAGCCGATGTCGGCGACGCTGATCTCAGACGAGATTTACGATGTGATTTCCGGGCCGGGGGGTATGTTCTTGCATGGCATGACCTATTCCGGCCACCCGGCCGCCGCCGCAGCCGCGCTGACCAATATCGCGATCATGGAACGCGAAGGCATTCCCGAGCGCGTGCGGACCACCGGGGCCTATTTCGAGGCGAAACTGCGCGGGTTGGCCGATCTGGAACTGGTCGGCGAGGTGCGCGGCAGCCATTTCATGATGGGCATCGAATTCGTCAAAGATCGCGCCACGAAAGAAAGCTACGCGCCCGAGGCCGCTGTCGGTCTCAAGGTCGCCCGCGCCTGTCAAAAACGCGGCCTCATCGCCCGGCCTCTGGGCAATGTCCTGATCCTGTCGCCGACGCTCATCATGGATGAGGCGATGATTGACGAGATCGAGGGCATTCTGCGCGAGGCTATTCTCGACACCACCGCTGGTCTATGATCGGCCCTTCACCCCAAATCCAATAGGCCCCATGGACACGCTCACGCTTCTCGACCGCCTCATCTCTTTCGACACCACTAGCGCCAAATCGAACCTGCCGCTGATTGATTTCGTCGAGGACTATCTCAAAACCCGCGGTGCGCGCGTCACGCGTGTGCCGGATGCGAGCGGTCAAAAGGCGGGGCTTTATGCCGTGATGGGGCCGGAAGGGGGCGGGGTTCTTTTGTCGGCGCACACCGATGTGGTGCCGGTTGAAGGTCAGGTCTGGACCCGTGATCCCTTTCGCCTGACCCGTGAGGGGGATCGCGTCTATGGCCGTGGCACGACGGATATGAAGGGCTATCTCGCCGCCATGCTGGCGCTGGCGGACCGGGCCTCAAAGCGCACATTGCGCGAGCCGCTGAAATTCGCGATTTCCTATGACGAGGAGATCGGCTGTGTTGGCATTCAGGCGATGATTACCGATCTGATCCCGACGCTTGGCACCTCGCGCGCCTGTTTCGTGGGGGAGCCGACCTCGATGGAGGTCGCCATCGGGCATAAGGGCAAGGTGGCGTTTGACGCCATCTGTCAGGGCGAAAGCGGGCATTCCGCGCTGGCTCCTCTGTTCACCAACGCGCTCCATATCGGGGCGGAGTTCATCATGGAGATTCGCGAGCTTCAGGCTCATTATGCCAATCACGGTACGCGGGATGCGGCTTACGGGGTGCCCTATTCGACGCTGCATGTCGGCACGTTTCATGGCGGCTCCGCGCTCAATATCGTGCCGGATCGGGCCGAGCTGCGGCTTGAGTTTCGCCATCTTGCGGCGGACCCCGCCGAGGAGATCACCGCGCGGCTCAGGACGGCGGCGGCCAAGATCGAGGCGCGCTATCA
Source organism: Celeribacter sp. ULVN23_4 (assembly GCF_054788345.1). NCBI lineage: Bacteria > Pseudomonadati > Pseudomonadota > Alphaproteobacteria > Rhodobacterales > Roseobacteraceae > Celeribacter > Celeribacter sp. ULVN23_4. The sequence goes on from NZ_JBTVYO010000011.1 coordinate 64,975, forward strand.
GGAGCGCTGTCCAAGTGCCGCTCTGACCCTCATGCAAATCAACGCCTATCCCGGCCTCGACGTGCCGGAGGAGGCGGAGATCGTGACCTTGGCGAAAACGCTGGCGCAGAGCAACGGCGTCACCAAGGTGGCTTTTGGCACGGAAGCCGGGTTCTTTGAGGGGGTGGGCATTCCGACTGTGGTCTGCGGGCCTGGCTCGATGGAGGGGCAGGGGCACAAACCCGATGAGTTCGTCGCGCTTTCTGAGCTGGCCGCCTGTGACGCGATGATGGATCGTATTCTCGACAGTCTGTGCTGAGAAAATGTCAGAGCGCAAAACAATAAAGCGTTTCGACTTTAACTTGATCTCTCACATAAAGTCGAAACGCTCGCTCCGCTTGGACGTTGCACCGCGTTTCTGCTCAAACCCTGATTCAGGTTTAAGTAGAAACGCTTTAGGCGCGGTCCGAGGGCCGTACCTTTTTCACATCGGATGAGTTCAGGCCTCGATCGCCGCGTTCATTCGTCCCGCTTCCTCTTCGTCGATGCTCAGACGCTTGGCGAGATAGGCGCGGAAAATCTCCCGTGCGGCGGGGGGGGGGGGACGCGTAGATCGGCCGGAATTCGGCGCGGATCGCGAACAGCGGACGTGATCTAAAATGTCTTTCCGCCAGCCTATGAAGGGGGCTTTGTGCTGAACAAGGAGAAGTCTTGCCGTCCACCCTGAGATGGGCTCACATCGGTCTGGTGTTTCGTGTCAGGTGTCGATCTGCGCCAGATATACCGTTGCGATCTCGCGGGCGGTCCTCGCAAAGCTTGGATCGCGCGCATGTTGTGCGGCGACAATCGCCCCATCGAAGAGAACGGCAATCGCGCGGGCCGTCTCGTTCACATCTTTCGCCTTCATTTCCATGGCTTGTGCTTTGAGCCATGTTAGCAAGTGCTGCTTGTGAAGATCTGCCGCGCGGCGGACCGCTTCGTTGCCCGTGTCAAACTCTGCGACAGCGTTGATGAATGGACAGCCGTAGAAGCCGGGGTCGGAGAACCATTCTTCGAGCACATCAAAGACCGCAAGTATACGTGTGCGGGCGGGGCCTTTCACTTCAGACAGGCGGCCAAAAAACCAGCTGCGCCAAGTTTCTCCCTCGGCTTCCAGCACTGCGGCAATCAATTCCTCCTTGGAGGAAAAATGGTGGTAGAGCGTCGCTTTTGCGGTGCCTGCACGGTTCAGAATTCTGTCGATGCCTGTGGCCGAAAAGCCGTGATTGCAAAACAGATGCGATGCGGCGGTCATGATCTTTTCGCGGGCGTTTTCAGGATTCTTGGCGGCAAAGCTCCAATCGGAGGTTTGCAGGGAGCAGAACTCTTTAAGGGCGTCTTCCATTCGATAATCTCCTGCGGACCAAATCAAAACTGTGCTGCGGCGATAGGGGGGAATCGTTCTGTCGCAAAATCTTTAAAAACTCACTCTCATATATATTACAAAAAAACAAGACAGCTTTGTCTATATTTTTGCGTGAGATTCTGAGGTGCGACATTCTTGTTTGTTAGGTGGGTTGTCGCTGCCGTAAGGCCGAATTTCTGCCCGATTGCGCCCGGATGCGGGCAGTCTACCTCTATTTTTGCTGAATATTTAAACAGAACAATAAGAGTCACCATTTTTGTCATTCGAGCGTTGACGGAACGATCTGTATGTCGCTCGATAAGACAGAACGGTTTGTATGGTTCACAAAATTCAACCCGGAGAGAAAGAGATGGCCGTGAGTGAAATGAAAGATCAGTTCCCGTCCGGGATGCCTGAAAATCCTGTCACACGGCGGGCCCTCATTGGTGCGCATGTCGCGGTGAAAGGTCTGAGTCATTCCTATCGGAAGGCCGATGGACATGTGCTTGAGGACATGGATTTCGAAATCCATCAGGGTGAGGTTATCGCGCTTCTCGGCCGTTCCGGCTGTGGCAAATCCACGCTGCTCCACATGCTCGCTGGATTGACGCACCCGTCAGAGGGCGAGGTCGTGATCAACGGCAATGTGGTCGAGCATCCCTCGCCGAAATGGGTGATGATGTTCCAAGCCCCGTCTCTCTATCCGTGGATGACCGTGGCGCAGAACGCGGGGCTGGGTCTGAAATTCGGGCGTCGCAGCCATGAGATCGCCAAGCGTGTGCCGGAAGTGCTGGAACTCGTCGATCTCGGGCCTTTTGCCGACCGGAACGCGCAGGAATTGTCTGGCGGCCAACAACAGCGCGTCGCATTGGCGCGCTCTCTCGCGCCGCGCCCGGAAATGCTTTTGCTCGATGAACCGTTCTCGGCACTCGACGCTTTCACCCGCCGCTCTCTACAGCAAGACGTCCGCAAGATTGCGAAGGATCTCGGCCTGACGCTTGTCATCGTCTCCCATGATGTGGGCGAGGCGGTGCGTATGGCGGATCGGGTTCTGGTTCTCAAAGCCAATCCGGGGCGGATTGCCGAGGACACTCAGATCGCACTCTCCGAAGAAGAACGCGGCGGCGGCACCGATGCTTTCGCAAAGGAACATGCTCGACTGATGAGCATCTACGCGGAAGTCGCTGAGATGGGCGATGCGCCGACCGAGAACGATTTCACCCGCCTTTCCTAAACAAGACCAACCGAACATCAACAGGGACCCGACATGACTGACGACCACAAGAAAACTTGCGGCCACGGCCATCACGACCACGACCTCCATGGCGCTTGCTGTGGTGGCAACACCGACTTCGATCCGGGCCGTCGATCGGCGCTCGATCTCCTCGCAAAGGGTGGTCTCGCGGCCCTTATGGGCGGGATGCCCGCAATGCTGCCGCGTATGGCGGCTGCGCAGGACGACGACGTTTTGCGCATCGGCTACCTGCCGATCACCGACGCCACGCCGCTTCTTTTGGCCCACGCCAAGGGGTATTTCGAAGAAGAGGGTATCAAGGCAGAGCAACCGACGCTGATCCGTGGCTGGTCGCCGCTGATCGAAGGCTTTGCCGCCGGCAAGTTCAACCTTGTGCACTTCCTGAAGCCGATCCCGGTCTGGATGCGCTACAACAACAATTTCCCGGTCAAAATCATGTCCTGGGCGCATACCAACGGCTCCGCTCTGGTGGTCGGTCGCCACACGGATATCGAGGATTTCGCCGGTCTTGGCGGCAAGCAGGTGGCCGTGCCCTTCTGGTACTCGATGCACAACATCGTGCTGCAATACGCGTTGCGGGCCAACGGGATCAAAGCCGTGATCAAGCCGCAGGGCGAGCCGATCGCAGCCGATGAATGCAACCTTCAGGTCCTGCCGCCGCCCGAAATGCCGCCCGCACTCGCCGCGAAGAAAATCGACGCCTATATCGTCGCCGAGCCGTTCAACGCGCTGGGGGAACTGAAAGCAGGCGCGCGGATGCTGCGCTTTACCGGCGATATCTGGAAAAACCACCCGTGCTGCGTTGTCTGTATGCATGAAGAGGCCACGACGGCGAAACCGGAATGGACCCAAGGCGTCATGAACGCCGTGGTGCGTGCCTCGATCTATGCCTCTCAAAACAAAGAGGAAGTGGCCGAACTTCTGTCGAAAGACGGGGCAGGGTATCTGCCCGCACCGGCTCCGGTCGTGAAGCGCGCCATGACGCTCTATGAGAACAACCCCGATTACATCTCCTCCGGTGCGATCAAGCATCAGGCCGAATTCCACAATGGTCGGATCGACTTCCAGCCCTGGCCCTATCCGTCTGCAACCAAGCTTATCGTGGAAGCGATGAACGAAACGGTTGTCTCCGGTGAGACCACCTTCCTTGAAGGGCTCGATCCGCAGTTCGTTGCCGACGATCTCGTGAACTACGACTACGTGAAAAATGCGCTCGAAAAATATCCGGAGTGGAAGAACGATCCTTCGGTCGCCACCGGCGGTGATCCTTACACTCGTGAGGAGATCTTCGAGCTATGAGCGACGTGACCCAGCTTCCCGGGCAACTTGCCAAGACAGGTTTCTCCCTGCCGAAGCTGGGCCGCTTCCGCGGCCTTGCAAACGGGGTGCTCGGCATCGGCATGCTGCTGGTGGCGTGGTGGTTCGGCGGATGGATCGTGCAGAACAGCGACGATCTGTTTGCTTTCGCCGATTTCGCTCCGGCACCGACGCTGTCGCGGTTGTGGCAGATGATCGGGGACGGCGAGATCCTCGCCATGTCCGGGCCGTCTCTCATGCGTGTCGGTCTGGGCCTGTTCTATGCCACGGCCATCGGTGTGCCGGTTGGGATCATGATCGGGCGGATGAAGCGCCTCAACGAGGTCGCCAACGTGCCGTTCCAATTCTTGCGGATGATCTCTCCGCTGTCTTGGATGCCGATTGCGGTCATGGCCTTTGCCACATGGGACGGGGCGATCATTTTCTTGATCGGCATGGCCGCTGTCTGGCCGATCCTGTTTTCGACCGCAGGCGGGGTGCGCCGCATCGACCCGAGCTGGCTCAAGGTGGCCCGCAATCTGGGCGCCAACCCGCTGCACATGCTGTTCTCTGTGATCCTTCCCGCCATCGCGGTGGACATTCTCTCGGGCATTCGCCTCGCGCTGGGTGTCGCCTGGGTGGTGTTGGTGCCCGCCGAATATCTCGGCGTCACCTCCGGGCTTGGCTACGCGATCAACGATGCGCGGGACACGCTCGAATACGACCGGCTGGCCGCCACTGTGGTGGTGATCGGGGTGATCGGTTTCGCCCTAGATGCCATCGCAGGCCAGCTCATCAAGAAATTCAACTGGGTGCGCTCTGACGGGCACTGAGCCCCGCGCGCCCATCCTTTTAACCCACCAGACGAAACGGAGGAATTCCCATGTCTGAACCCGTAACCGCTCTTACCGGCTGTCTCGCTCCTGACGCCGACGGGCTGGACCCGATCTCGAAAGAGGGGCTGGAGGCGCTGATCGCATCCGGCAAGGCCAACCCTAAGGCTGTGAAGACGCTGAAATGTAAAACCGTCGCAGAAGGGCGTTTCCGTCACGCCAACTACATCCGCGACCTTGAACCCTACATTGTGGACGAGCCGCCGGGGCTTCTGGGCGATGACACTGCGCCGAACCCCTCCGAGGCTTCTCTCGCCGCTCTGGGCTCTTGCGTCGCCGTTGGCCTGCACGCCAACGCCATCGCGCGGGGTATCAAGATCCAAAAGCTTGAACTTGAGCTTGAAGGCGATCTGAACATCACCGCCGTATGGGGTACGGGCGATGTGTCCGAGAAGCCCGTTGGTTTCACCGATGTGCGCATCAAGGTCGATATGGAAGCCGATTGCCCGCAAGAGGAAATCGAGGCCCTGATCACCCACGTGACCCAGTGGTCGCCGGTGTTCAACACCTTCTCGCGCCCGGTGAACATGGTCGCCGAACGCGTCTGATAGATACGATATCCGGGGGGCCGTCCGAGAGACGCGCATAGGGCGGCCCCCGTTTCCCCAAATTCAAACCTCTGGAGTGATGAGATGAACGTCGCCACCTCCCTCACGGCTTACGATTTCGACGAGATCGACCGTATTTCCCGCGAAGATCTGGCCTCGATCGTGAACAAGATCGACGATGAACGGATCTACGCCGAAGATATCATGCGCGCATACGGCAAGGCCGGCGCTTACAGCACCCATGTGGGTGGGGTCGACGGTGATGTCGATCTGACCTCTGCGGTTCTTTCGATGGCGCGGACCTCGGAAGAATGCCTTTCCACGGGCTTCTGTGTCTGGTGTCAGGACACTCTGGCCTGGTACATCGCATCTTCTGACAATGATTTCCTGAAAACCGAAATTCTGCCGAAAGTGACCAAGGGCGAAGCGCTTGGCGGCACCGGCATGTCCAACCCGATGAAGGCGATGGGCGAGATCGAAAAGATGCGCCTCAAAGGCACGAAGGTCGAGGGCGGCTACATCGTCAAGGGCCTGCTGCCCTGGGTCTCCAACCTCGTCGAAGACGGTTATTTCGGCTCCATGTTCCATGTGGATGTTGAGGGCGAAGACACCCCGAAGCGCGTCATGGCGATCTTCCACGCGGGCTGGGAGGGCATCAAGCTCAAGCTTGACCATGAATTCGTCGCCATGGGCGGCACCGCCACCTGCAACGTGCAATGCCGTGATGTGTTCGTGCCGGATGAGTATATCCTTGGCGACCCGGCGATGGATTTCGTCAAACGCATCCGCCCCGGTTTCACCATCCTGCAATGCGGTATGGCGGCGGGGATCATCAAGAATTGCATCGAGCTGATCGAACAGGTCGAAGCGCCGCTCGGCCATGTGAACCAGTATCTCGACAAGCAGGCCTCTGATCTGCGGGCCGAGTATGACGCGCTTGTCGCCGAAGTGCTTGAGCTGTGCAAAACGCCTTATGATCTGTCCGATGCCTTCTATCTCCGTGTGCTGAAGGCCCGTCTGCGGGGGGGCGAACTCGCCATGGAAACCGCGCATTGGGCGCAGCTTCACATGGGCGCGCGTGGCTATGTCAGTCATGGCGCGGCACAGCGCCGTCTGCGCGAGGCCTATTTCGTCGGCATCGTGACCCCTGCGACCAAGCATCTCAAGATGCTGATCGCGCAGATGGAAGGCTGATCCTTTCGACGCAAGTTTCCCCAAGGGGGAGGGACCATCTCTCCCCCCAATAACGACAAAGACCAAAACCAAGACGACAAGACTTCAACGGAACCAACAACAGGGAGCCGCCGCATGGATACTGCGCTCATTTCACCGTCTGACCTGAAAACGCTTGCCGAGGCCGATCTCGCGGTCGTCATCGACACGCGCGATCCTGATAGCTTTGCCGCCGGGCATATTCCCGGGGCTGTGAACATGCATGACATTTTCACATTCCTCGCCACGTCTGACGCTTCCGGCATGGCGGCGCTTAAGGAAAAATTCGCTGCTGAATTCGGGGCTGCGGGCCTCGATGGCGAGAAGACCGCCGTCATTTACGAAGCTGCGATGGATGGCGGTTTCGGCCAGTCCTGCCGCGGCTTCTATCTTCTGTCCTTCCTTGGCTATCCGAAGGTCAAAGTGCTCCACGGCGGCTATTCCGCTTGGGTCGGCGAAGGCTTCCCGATCTCGGCTGCCGCTGTCATGCCGACGCCCGCCGGTTTTGAAATCGACGAGGCTGCCGCCAGCCTCATGATGAACGCGGAGGACATGAAAGCCGCGATCGAAAATCCGGAGGCAGTGATCCTTGATGTGCGCGACATCGACGAATGGATCGGCACCTCGTCCTCGCCCTACGGCGTCGACTTCTGCCCGCGCAAGGGGCGTATCCCCGGCGCTGTCTGGATCGAATGGTATCGTATGATGAAACCCTCGGCCCACGGCAAGATGATGAAATCCCGCGAAGAAGTCCTCGCTGAATGCGCCACCGTCGGCATCACGCCCGACACGCCGGTCAAGCTCTACTGTTTCAAAGGGGCCCGCGCTTCGAACACCTTCCTCGCCCTCAAGGAAGCCGGGATCAAGGATGTCGCGATCTATTTTGGCTCGTGGAACGAATGGTCCCGAGACATGTCCCTTCCTATCGAAGAAGGTCTGCCGTTCGGCGCCTGATCCCCACTTTAAACATCTGACATGACGGAGAAAAACAGATGACTACCCGTGCAGAACTCACCGAGAAAATTGTCGCCCACAAGGTGTTCAACGATATCAAATGGGCCGATGTGGCCAAGTCGGTCGGCCAGTCGAAAGAATGGACCACCGCCGCTCTGATGGGGCAAATCTCCCTCACCAAAGAGCAGATCGCCAAGGTCGACAACGCTATGGGGATCAATTTCTCGGATGAGGAAGTCGCCCTTTTGATGACCGTGCCTTATCGCGGCTCGCTTCCGACCGCCGTGCCGACCGATCCGCTGATCTATCGTCTCTACGAGGTGGTGAACGTCTATGGCACCACGATGAAAGCGCTGATCGAAGAGGAATTCGGCGACGGCATCATGTCCGCCATCGACTTCACCATGGACATTTCCCGCACGGCGGACCCGAAAGGCGATCGCGTGAAGATCATCCTCGACGGCAAATTCCTGCCCTACAAAATGTACTAACTTTTGCGGGCGCGGGGTTTCCTCGCGCCCTCTTTCTATCCGAGGAAAAACAATGACGCATATCGCCGTGATCGGAGCGGGGCAGGCCGGCTCCGCCCTTGCCGCCAAACTTCGCGCTTTGGGCTTTGAGGGGCGGTTGAGCCTTATAGGCGCCGAGCCTGTGCCGCCCTATCAGCGCCCGCCCTTGTCGAAGAAATACATGTCCGGCGAGATGGAATTGGACCGTCTCTTCCTGCGCCCTGAGAGTTTCTACGAGGAGCAGGGAATTGAGCTGCTGACCGATACCCGCGTGTCTGGGATCGACCCTGAGACCATGGTGATCTCTCTCTCAAACGGGACCGACCTTTCGGTCGATCAGATCGCGCTCACCACCGGGGCCGAGCCGATTTGTCTGCCGCCTGCCATGGGCGGTGGTGCGGCGGGGATTTACACCATGCGCTCGCTCGCGGATGCTGATGCCATGGCGCATGAATTTACCGCCGGTCGCCGCGTGCTGATTGTTGGCGGCGGCTATATCGGGCTTGAGGCGGCTGCGGTCGCGGCGCTCAAGGGGCTTGAGGTCACGCTCGTTGAAATGGCACCCCGCATTCTGGCGCGTGTCGCCTCGAAAGAGACCGCCGACTGGATCAAAAACATGCACAAATCGCATGGTGTGGACATTCGTGAGGGCTGCGGCCTTAATAATTTGTCCAAATCGAACGACGGGCCATTTGCCGCAGAGCTGACCGACGGCACCAGCGTGGAGGTCGATTTCGTGATCTGCGGCATCGGCGTGCGCCCGGGAACGGCGCTGGCCGAGATGGCTGGCGTTGAGACTGAGAACGGGATCAAGGTCGATGAATTTGGTCGAACCTCACATCCGAAGATCTTTGCGGCAGGTGATTGTGCGTCTTTCCCGTGGAAGGGGCAGCGCATCCGGCTGGAGAGCGTGCCCAACGCAATTGAGCAGGCGGAAGCGACGGCGGCCACGATGCTGGGGCAGGGTGCGCCTTATGCCGCAAAGCCGTGGTTCTGGTCGGATCAGTATGACGTTAAGCTACAGATTGCGGGACTGAATGTGGGCTATGATCGTGTCGTTGTGCGAGTTGGGGACAAGCCCGGTACGCAGAGCCATTGGTACTATTGCGGGGATCGCCTTTTGGCGGTTGATGCGATGAACGATCCGCGCGCCTATATGATGGGAAAACGTTTGATCGAGGCCGGACAATCCCCCTGTCCAAAGGCTGTTGCCGATCTGTCGCAGCCTTTGAAAACGCAGTGTCAGAAAATCTTGGCGTGAGCGCAGGAGTGCGGTTTCGCAGCCTCGTGCCATTGTCATGCGCGGGCCATTCGCTACTTCAAGACGAGCCCTTAGATCATCCGCCTCGCGGTCATGTGGTACATCTGCTTTCCGCTGTCGCTTGGGAATGCTGTAAATCTTCTTCATGGCGAGGTTCTGGAAAGCTTTGTCATGAAGACATGAGATAAGCGATCTGTGCTGAAATTCTTAAGGAAAACAACGCGGAGGTCGGACAGGCTGTGGCCGTTGTGATGGACATGTGGCGACGTGGTTCAAAGCGGTAATGCGCTACGGAAAGCATCATCCAATCCTCAGTGACGTAAAGCACGTAAAAAGGACCGCAGATGATCTCTACAGTCCTTTTTGTGTTTCTCTTTGTTCTGTCTCCCACAGGACGGGATGAAACCGGAAGCTTACCGTTCGCCCCGGACATAGGCTGCACCCAGTGCAGCGGGGAGCTTGGCGTTGCGGCCCGCGATGAGCAGCACGGCCATGACGGCGAGGAAGGGCAACATCTGGACAACATCTGTGGGGATGTCGACGCCCGCGACCTGAAGAGCGGTGGCGGCAGAGAGGCAGGCGCCGAACAGAGCTGCGCCAAGCAGCACCCAGAGCGGGCGGCCGCGCGCCAACATCGCCAGAACGATGCCGATGAACCCGTTGCCGTGGGTCATGAACGGGACGAAGACGCCCGCGCCGACGATGGACATGAATGCGCCGCCCAGTCCGACAAGCGCACCACAGCCCAGAACGGCAAAGCTGCGAATGATTAAGACGTTTTGCCCGGCAGAGTCGAGCGCCGCGGGTTTGTCTCCGGCGGCTTGCAGAGCCAAGCCAAGGTGCGTCCGGCGATACACGTAGACCAGAAACGGAACGAGCGCGATGGCGAGGTAGACGACAGGTTCCCGGTCGAATAGGGCAGGGCCGACAATCGGGATGTCCGCGAGCACCGGGATGCGCCAGGTGGCGACATCGGGGAGGCGCGGGTAGAGGCGGCTGAACTGCACATGATGCAGCAGAGCTGTCGCGCCTTCGGCCCCCAAGGTGAGAGCGATCCCGATGACGATCTGGTTCAGACCCATGCGGACACAGAACAGCGCCATCAAAGCTGCGACCAGAATGCCGCCTGCAACCCCGCCGACAAAGCCGAGGCCGACGCTTTCTGTCGCCCAGGCAATGTAAAAACCAAGGTAAGCACCGCCGAGCATCATGCCTTCGATGCCGACGTTCAGAACGCCTGCTTTTTCCGAGAGTTGTTCGCCGAGCCCCGCCAGAAGAAGAGGTACGCCGGAGGCGGCCATGCCCGCAATCAGGGCAATGAGGAATGTATCGGTGAAAAGGGTCATCTTACGCCCCAGCTTTCTGGCGCTTGGCGCCGTAGTATTCGGAAATAGCCAGCATCACGAGCAGGATGCCAATGGTGACGAGGGTGAAGTAGTTTGGGACACCTGTGCGACGTGCCGCGCTTTCGGCCCCGATTGACATGATGGAAAACAGGCCCACAAAGCCGATGGCCGCAAAGCCGTTGAACCGGGCGAGGAACACAAGCGGGACCACAGCCAGCGAGTAGCCGGGGTTCCAGTCGGCGCGCACGTTGCCGTATTGTCCAAGGATCGCAACGCCGCCGGAAAGCCCGGCGAGAGCGCCGGAAATGGCAAACACCGCCACGGTTAGAAGCGGTACGGCGAGGCCAGCGTGCACTGCCGCGCTGGCATTGCCGCCGACAACGCGAAGACGCAGGCCGAAAGCGGTCTTGGTCATCATGAAATGCACGGCGAGAATGGCGATGAGGCCAATGATGAGCCCGCTGGAAATCGTGGTGCCGAACAGGTTCGGTAGGCGATCCTCGACGGCAAGTGTACGCGTCTGCGGGACGGTGGTGTTCGGATCGAGGAAGACCAGTTTGACCAGAACCGAGGCGAGCGAAATGCCAAGAAAGTTCATCATCAAGGTGGTGATGATCTCATTCAGCCCCTGATAGGCGCGCAAAAAGGCCGGGACCAGTGTCCAAAGCGCGCCGAAAATGGCCGAAATCGCCGCGCCCGCGAGAAGCCCGATCCAGATCGGGACGTGGGGTGCCATCAATGGCGTGAATGCTGCGCAGAAAACGGCACCGACGAGGAACTGTGCGTCGCCTCCGAGGTTCCAAATCCCGGCGCGGAAGGCCACGATCAACGAGGCCGCGATCAGCAAGAGCGGTCCCATCCGGGTCAGTGTCGCCTGCACCCCGGTCGGGGAGAGGAGGCCGCGCCCGAAGACATATCCGTAGTAGGAGAACGGATTTACGTCGAGGAGCAGAAGAATGATGCCGGAGAGCATGAAGGCAGCGGCCACAGGGCCGAGGCTCATCAACAACGTGTTTGAGATCGCGCGGAGTTTTCTTCGGAAATCCCCGGTTTGGGCGGTGTCTGTCATCGTGTCCGCGCTCATTTTTCCACTCCGCTCATAAGCTCGCCAATTTTGTGGCGGGCGTCTTCTGTGTTTTCGACGATGCCTGCGATCCGGCCCTGATCCATCACCGCGATGCGGTGGCTGAGGGCGAGAATTTCGTCGAGTTCGGTTGAAATCAGGATGACCGCTGCACCGCTTTGCGCGGTTTCTCTGATCCGCATTTGGGTTGCGGAGATATTCGCGAGATCAAGCCCGTATGTCGGTTTCTCAAAGATCACGACACGCGCGCTGCCGGACAGTTCGCGGGCCAGAAGAACCTTCTGGATGTTGCCGCCGGACAATTTGCCGACCGGGGTGTCGATAGACGGTGTGCGAATGTCGAAATCTTTCACCTTTTGTCTGGCGTTCTCCCGGATGGCCTCCGGTTGTTCAAGCCCGCCGCGCCAATATGGCATTTGGCCGATTTCTTTGAGCAGCAGGTTGATCGACATCGGGAAGCTGCCGACGGTGCCTTCGCCGAGCCTGTCGTCGGTCACGTAACGCAGCCCTTTTGCGCGGCGTTGGCCAATGGAAAGGCGATCAATATAGGCGCCATCCATCATGATCCGGCCATCGCTGATCGGAGCCTGACCCGCGAGCGCTGCGGCTAGCTGTTTTTGTCCGTTGCCATCGATCCCGGCGATCCCGAGAATCTCCCCTGGCCAGACTTTGAATTCGAGGTTGGCTAGTGGTACGCGCGCGGCGTCCGCGTAAAGCGCCAACACTTCAAGAGACGGTTTTGCACTGCGATCGACCGTCGACATGTCCGGTCTTTGATCGGCGCGCGCAGCGGTGTCCCGCGTGCCGAACATCAGGCGCACGACCTGATTGGTCGCTTCCTGAGCGTCAAGGCTCTTAAGCTCTTCCGGGCTGAGCCCACCGACTTTCTTGCCGAGGCGCAGAACCGAGATGCGATCACCATACGCGACCGCTTCGTTGAGTTTATGGGTGATGAAAACGACGGCCATCCCTTCGGCAGCCAGACGCCGCATCAACTCACCGAGACGCGCGGCATCGTTGGGGGTGAGCATGGCGGTGGCTTCATCGAGGATCAGGAAACGCGCGCCGCGCATGAGGGCGCGGGTGATTTCTGCCTGTTGGCGTTCCCCAAGCGACAGATCGCCGGTCACAGCCATCGGGTCGAGTGTGACACCGATCCGTTGCGCGGCGTCCTGCATGGCCTTCGCCGTGCCGGTCCGGTCCGGGCGTTGCCACCATTTCCGACCGAGCGTCGCGTTTTCGACCAAGGTCAGGCTGGGGACCAGCATCGAATGCTGAAACACCGTGCTGATACCAATATCGAGAGCCCCAGCAGGAGAAGAGATTGGCTTTTCCTCCCCGTCGATCAGAATGCGTCCGTCGTCGGGTTGTTGAAGGCCGGACAACATGGAGACCAGGGTGGATTTCCCGGCACCGTTCTCTCCGAGCAGAACATGCACTTCACCGGCGCGGAACTCCATGTCGATGCTATCGTTTGCGATAATACCGGGATAGCGCTTGGTCACACCTTCAAAGGTGACGATTGGGGGCGCCTCTGTGCTCGGTATCGTCGAGGGCGAGGAAGGGTGTGCGTCTAACATGGTCGTCTCCGGGGGAAATAGGCGGAACGGGCCCGAAGGCCCGTCCGAATTTTATGAGGTGAGATCACTCACCGGTCACAAGCGCGTGGACCGATTCAGCATCGAATTTCGGTTCGATGGTCAGGTCGCCGGACACGATTTGATCTTTGACAGCCATCACTTCGCCCCAAACATCGTCTGGGATCTGCGGGCTCTTGAGCAGAGCAACAGAGCCGTCAGCAAGATTGATGCCGTAGTTCCGGGTGCCGAACTTGTCGGCGCGGATGTCTTCGATCATGGCCTCATAGACCGGGGTCAGGTTCCAGAGCACAGAGGACAGAAGGTAGCCTTTGTCGATCGGGGTCTTGTCGCCGATCACGTCGATGAACATGACTTTTCCGCCATCTGCCGCCGGGGTCGTTTCAACCGCTTGCAGCATACCGAAGGACGACCCGTTGCCTTGGCCGAAAATGATGTCGGCGCCAGCGGCGATCAGGGATTCGGTCACGCGTTTGCCGCCTGCCGCGTCAGAATAGGCAGCCGGTCCGATCACCGCATAGCGGATGACGAGGTCCGGGTTGGTGGCTTTGACGCCTTCCGCGAAGGCTGCGGATTGGGAGTTCCATGACGGCGGCTCACCGGAGGTGACGATCCCGACCGTACCGGAGCGGGTCATCTTTGCGGCCAGAACGCCAGCGAGATATGCGCCTTCATGGCCGGAAGCGGTGTAATCGACCACGGCGCCTTCGGTCAGAGCGCTTGGGCTGTCAACGATGGCCACTTTCACGCCGGTTTCCGCACCGATTTCCGGAGCTGCGGTGTTATAGCCGCTGGCGTGTGCAATGATCAGGCCGGGTTTTTCTTCGGCCAGCTCACGCAGAGTCGGGCGCACGTCGCCATAGCCGAGGTTTTCCGCGACGATCACGTCAATATCAAGCGCGTCACCTGCGGCTTTCGCGCCGTCGATGCCCTGTTGGTTCCAGCCGAAATCCGTTCCGGTTTCCGGCGTCAGAATCGCCATGCTGGTGATCTCTTCGGCCATGGCGGAGGTGCCAAGGCCTGCGACGAGTGCAAGGGCTGAGATCAGCCGCACCGCGCTTTTGGTGGTCCTGTTTGTCATGATTTACTCCATCTGTTGACAAATCTTTTTTTTAGTTTTCCGTTTCCGGCTCCATCGTTGCGCAGCCGCGCATCGAATTGCTTTCCCCCACAAGAGGCTTCTCCCGTGACTGATCTCATCCGCATTCTCGCCCCCGCTCTTTTCGTCGCCATCGGAACGGCTTCCGCCGTTGCACAGGGCCACGGGCCGACGCCGGAGCGGGGAACGGAAGGGCTGGAACCTATCGCATTCAACATTGAAAACACGGGGGAATTGCCGCTCAGCTGCAATGTGAAGCTGGCGCATTGGTATTCTTTGGAATTGGGACAAGCGGCCCATGGTGTGAGCCTGTCCGCGACGCTTTGGTCGAACCCGGAAAGCGGTGCCGTTTTCTTGCTGAACCCCATCGGAGACCAGATGCCGGTTGAGCGTCTCTGGTGCGGCGTGGCAGGGCGGAGTTGGGACACTCGATTCGAAATGCCGCTCAAACGGCGCGCCGGTGAAGCAGAGAATGACATGATCATGTCTTGCGCCGCAGCACCGGCTGGCGCGGTTCTGGAAGAGGCGACAGAGACGGTCTGCGCACCGCGTTGAGCCGCTGCGCGAAGAGGCCTGGCCATCTGCCGGGCCTCGTTCGCATGCTTGATGCTCTGCTGTGGCGCGAGGGTGGTCATGTCGCCGGGGGCCTTTCCTTATGGGTCTACAGTTTGAGAGTGTGCGTGGGCGTTTCTTGGCCTTGTTCAGGTTCGTGCAGCCATGTGCGAACCAATCAACCAATTTAAATGAACCATATCGCCCGACTTTTGGTCGTCAATAAGTCTCAACCGTTTTAATGGTTGAAAATGCACAGTTGGGAAATGGTTGAGGGGGATCGCATAAATTTCCACCAAATTACGCCAATGCAGCGACTAATTGTGAAAAAAATGGGCAATTTTGGAAGAATCCCCCAATGTGTTTGGTGAGTTTCTTTGCGCTCCAGCAAAAACTTTTCGGTTTTTATGCTCAACCATTATTTTTTGGTTGCACTTTTTGGGTTGTCCTCGCAACGTGACCCTATCGCAGGCTTCGGTCGGCAAACGGCAAGCTCGCCTCAGGGCACAGCCGCCCCTCACCAACAGGGACGTTCAGGAGACGTTATGACAGTGCAACAAACATCCACCGACGCGGCAAAGCCCGCGCATCGCCTTAAGACGGGCGCAGAATTCAAGGCCTCGCTCGATGATGGCCGTCAAATTTGGATCGGCGGGAAGAAACTCGACAAAGTCACGGATGAGCCCGCGCTGGCCGCTGGTGTCGATCTGATCGCGGAAATGTTTGACGATCAGTTCAAGCCGGAATTTGAAGAGGCAACCACCTATCTGGATCCGAAAACCGGAGAGGTCGTAAGCCGGGCTTGGCAACTTCCGACCACGGTCGAAGAACTCGCTGATCGTCGCAAGATGATTGAATACACCAGCCTCAAAACCGCTGGCACGTTCGGTCGTCCGCCGGATCTTTCGCCCGCGATTGTTGCCGGTCTGATGGCTTATCAGGATGTTTTCAAAGAGAAAAAATCCATGATCGACGGCTGTGAGCCGGATTTCGCGGAAAACATCGAAGCCTATATGGACTTCGGTCGCAACACCAACCTGACCGCGTCCGAAAGCTTGGCTGGTCCGCAGACCGACCGCTCCAACCCGAAAGCCGCCGAAATGGCGTTCCTGCGCGTCAAGAAGGCGACGAAGGACGGCATCTACGTCTCCGGCGCGAAAACCGTGGGATCGATCGCGGCGCAGGCCAATGACATCTTCTTCACCAACCTCGGCGGTTTGACCACGACTCCGCCGGAGGCCTGTGTCTGGGGTGCTGTCCCGATCAACGCCGACGGCATCCGCATGATCTCCCGCGAGATGGTGTCGCAGCCGGGGGCCGATAAATTCGACCACCCCGTGTCCTCAATGGGTGAAGAGGCCGACCAGTTCATCGTGTTCGACAATGTCTTTGTCCCGAAAGAACGTATCTTCAACCTCGGCGATCCGGACGGGATGTCCTGGTATGGCCGTGCGACCGTTTTCGCGCACTGGCATGTGCTGACCCGTATGGCCGTCAAGGCGGAGCTTTTCGTTGGCGCCGGTCAACTGGTTCTGGATGTACTTGGCACGGGCAAAATCCCGGCTGTTCAACAAATGTTGGGCGAGTTGATCCAATACGCTCAAACTCTGCGGGCTTTTGTGGTCGCTGCTGAAGCCCAGCCGCAACAGCTGAGCTCGGGCGTCGTGACCCCGGATGTGTCGATGCTGACCGCTGGTCGTCTCTACTCCATCGAACATTATCCGCGCATCATTCACACGTTGCAGGAAATGTGTGGTCAAGGGCTTGTGATGCGCTTCGGCAAAGCGGCCTTCGAGAACCCGGATATCGGTCACTATCTGAACGATCTTCTGCCGGGCCACGGTGTGAGCGCGATGCAGAAAGAACTTCTGATGAACTTCATCTGGGATATGACCAGCGGTTCTCTGGCCGGTCGTGTCGCTCTGTTCGAGAACGTGAACTCTTCGCCGGCTCCGCGCCTGCGTGCACGTCTCTTCGACGAAGTGAAGCGCGAAGCCTTCGTGGATCAGGTCAAGACCATCTCCGGCATGGATTGGTGACCCCTTCCAATCCATGACGAATGGGCGCGCCCCTCCCTGAATTGGGCGCGCCACATTTTCTTTCATCGAAACCCATCGAGACACCCAATGACCGAATACCCTGTGCTTGAGGCATTCTATGCTGCCTACAATGCCCATGATGCCGCGGCCGCTGCTGCGCTCTACGCTGAAGATGGCCGACATGACGAGATCGCCATGGGCAAAAGTCGCAGTGGGACTGCTGCCTTGCGGGACGGTCTCGAAGGGTTCTTTCGAATGCTGCCGGATGTCGCTTGGTCACCGAAAGAGGTGATCCGTTCGGGCGAATGGCTTGCAGTAAGTTATCGGATGACAGGCACGTTCACGCCGCGCGCCAAAGAAGACCAACCGGCACCGCGTCCAAAATCGGTGGCGATTGATGGTCTGCACCTCTTGAAGGTCGCGGACGGGAAAATCGAGACGACACAAGACTATTGGGACAAGGACGTGTTTCTTGCCCAGATCGGATAAGACATGCTCAGTGAATATGACAGGCTGGACGCGACCGGCGTCGCCGCCCTTGTCAGGACCGGAGAGGTTTCTGCGAAAGAAGTGTTCGAGACGGCGATGGACCGTATCGAAAAGCTGGAACCTCACCTGAATACTATCGTCCACCCGCATTTTGATCTCGCTGAAGCCGATATCGACGCGGGGTTGCCGGACGGGCCATTCAAGGGGGTTCCCTTTCTGGTCAAGAACACCGGCATTGCGGTGCGTGGCATGGAAATGTCCACGGGATGTCGTCTGTTCAAAGGACATGTCGATCAAGCCGACTGTACGCTGGTTGCCCGCTACCGGGCAGCCGGGATCGTGGTTCTCGGCAAATCGAATACGCCGGAATTCGCGCTGAGTTTCGCAACTGAACCGCGTGAATTTGGCGTGACGCGCAACCCGTGGAATTTGGAATATGGTCCGGGCGGGTCTTCGGGGGGCTCTGCTGCGGCGGTGTCGGCGGGGCTGGTGCCCTTTGCCAACAGTTCCGACGGGGCCGGATCAACGCGTCTTCCCGCAGCGCATACAGGGCTTTTCGGCTTTAAACCGAGTCGGATGCGCAACCCTTTGGGGCCTGTTGCCGTCGAAGGCATCGCAGGGATGTCGACGCCCCATGCGTTGACCAAATCGGTGCGAGACAGCGCTGCGCTGCTGGATGTGTCGGGCGGTGCCGATATCGGTGATCCCTATGCCCAGCCGGTGAAAACCGAAAGCTATGCTGCCTCTGTCAATCGTGATCCGCAAACGCTGCGGATCGGTCTGACTTTGGACTCCCCGCTGGGCACGCCTGTTGATCCCCAATTGCGGGCGCGCTGCGAGGAAGCGGCCAAGTTGATGGAAAGTCTCGGGCATCATGTCGAGATCGTCGCGGATGCTGGATATGATGCGCAGGCTTTGAAAACCGCATGGCAAGTCATTCCCGGTGTGAATGTCGCCGCAGCCGTTTTGGCGCGGGGCCGTGCGCTTGGGATCGAAGATCCCATTGCAGAGCTGGAGCCCGCAAATGAGGAATGGATCCGCAAGGCTCTGACCCTGACGGGGATGGATTATCTCGCGT
Source organism: Celeribacter sp. ULVN23_4 (assembly GCF_054788345.1). NCBI lineage: Bacteria > Pseudomonadati > Pseudomonadota > Alphaproteobacteria > Rhodobacterales > Roseobacteraceae > Celeribacter > Celeribacter sp. ULVN23_4. Next base: position 83,551 of record NZ_JBTVYO010000011.1, read on the forward strand.
CGGTCAATCAGCTCCATGCAACGGCGCGCGGTCTTGGACAGTTCTTCGAGCGTTTCGATCTTTTGATGTCGCCGACAAGCGCGGAACTGCCGCCTAAAATTGGCGAGATGTCGAGTGAAACGCCGGGTTTGGATGCCTTCTATGACCGGTTCTGGGCGCATAGCCCGTTCACATGCGCCTTTAATGCGTCGGGTTTCCCGGCGATGAGCATTCCGTTTGGACTGTCGGAAGAGGGCTTGCCGATCGGCGTGCATTTCGGTGCAGCGCTCGGTGGTGAAAACCTGTTGTTCTCTGTGGCCGGTCAACTTGAACGGGCCGCGCCTTGGGCTGATCTGCGCCCGAACCTGTCGGAGTTGCTGGCATGAACGATCTTTTGAAATGCGACGCAACGCGCCTGATTGCTCAGGTTCAGTCTGGCAAAGTCCGTCATCGCGACGTGGCGGAAGCCTATCTGGAGAGAATTTCCGAGAAAGACCAAGAGGTCGACGCCTATATTCATTGTGACCCGGACTTGGTGCGGACCTCTGCGGATGCGCTCGACGGGCAAGAGGCGGGGCCGTTGGCCGGTCTGCCGGTCGGAGTGAAGGACGTGATTGATACGGCGGATATGCCGACGGGTTACGGCTCAGAGGCCTATGCAGGGCGCCGCCCGTTCTGGGATGCGCCTTGCGTGACGCAAACCAAGGCGGCGGGCGGATTGATCGTCGGCAAAACGGTTTCGACCGAATTCGCGATGGCAAGCCCGGGCAAAACCCGAAATCCTTGGAATTTGGAGCATACGCCGGGCGGCTCTTCGTCCGGGTCCTGCGCGGCAGTGGCGGCGGGTATGGCGCTTATGGCCTTCGGCACCCAGACGGCTGGCTCGATCATTCGCCCGGCGTCCTATTGCGGCGTGGTCGGATATAAACCGTCCTTCGGATTGCTCGAACCTGCCGAGGTCAAGGTGTTGGCGCATTCGCTCGACACGCTTGGACTTGTGACCCGCACTGTGCGCGATGCCGCTTTGGTGGCGTCCGTGCTTGCTGGGCGCCCCAGACTTGCCCTGTCTGACGAGCTGCCTGCCGCGCCACGTGTTGGCCTGTTTCGGACGCCGCCTTTCGATGTTGCAGACGCCGCGACCGTTGCTGCGCTCGATCTCGCCGTGGCGCGGATCGAAGCGGCAGGGGGCACGGTTGTCGAGATTGAGGTGCCTGCGAATTTCGTTTCGACGCATGAGCTGCATGCGGCAGTGATGGGCTGGGAAGTGACGCGCGCATTGTCCTATGAGCGCACGGTCCTGTGGGATCAGTTGACGCAAACGACCCGAGAGTTCCTGACCGAAAAGGCGCTGGTGGATGCGCCTGCCTATGACAAGGCGCGTGCCGCCCTGCCTGCGGTCCACGCTGCGCTGGCTGAGGCGATGGCCGATGTCGATGTTCTGCTTGCGCCCTCTGCGCTGGGAACGGCACCGAAAGGTTTAAGCTCCACGGGCGCACCGGCATTCAATACGCCTTGGACGCTTTTGCAGATGCCTGCGCTCAGCGTGCCGGCATATTTTGAAAATGGCCTTCCGGTTGGCGTGCAAGTCATCGGGCGGCGCGGCGAGGATGCGCGCACGCTTGCAGCGGCGCAGTTCGTGGAAGCCGCTCTGAATGTGGTTAAGGAGCCGGTATGAGGGGCTTCAACCCATTAGACCGCATCGCGTCAGCCGATGTGCGACGGGGCGTGCAATGGATCGCTCTTCTCGCTTGTGCGATTGCGCTCGCGGCGATGCTCGGGCTGATCCACTTCCCGGCGGCTCCGCTTTTAGGGGCCATGATCGCAGGGATTGCTTTCGGGGCAGGTGGTAGCTCGCTGCGCGTTCCGCGTCCTGCCTATCTTCTGGCGCAAGGCGCGGCGGGGGTCTTTATCGCAACCTCCATGTCTCCCGCGATCTTCGTGGACGCGGTGCAGGAATGGCCTTTGCTTCTGGCGCTCACTTTGGCGACCCTGACTGTCGCATTCTCCATCGGCTGGATCATGAACCGCATGACCGGTATTTCCGAGGATGTCGCAGTCTATGGCAGCCTGCCGGGCATGTCTGGGGCAATGGTGATCATCGCGAATGAACGTGGCGCAGATGCTCGGATCGTGGCGTTGATGCAATATGTGCGCTTGGCGTCTGTTATCATCTCCGTGGCTCTGTTTGCATCTTTCCTGCCGGACAGTCAGGTTGGGCAATTGCCGGAGCGAGAGATTTCTCCGCTCTCTCCGATCCTCACGTCGGCGCTTGCGGCGCTTGCACTTGTCGCGGCGCGGATCAAGGCGCTTCCGGCGGCTGGCATGCTTATTCCCATGATCCTCTGTGCGGTCATTGAGGCGACGGGATGGATGCATCTTCAGATGCCAAATGTGCTGATCCTCGCGACATTTGGGGTCATCGGTCTTGAGGTCGGGCTCAAATTCACCCGCGACGTGTTGGGGCATGTTCTGCGCCTCATCCCCGCGGTGGTCATTTCCTCACTGGTGCTGATCATCATCAGCGCTGGGCTGGGGCTGGCCCTCATGGCCGTGACAGACCTTGATATGAAAACTGCACTTCTCGCTGCGGCTCCGGGCAGTATCGAAACCGTGGCTCTTGTGGCCATCGCGACCAAAGCGAATGTGGCGGCAGTGCTCGCGTTTCAGACCGTTCGCATGTTCACCGTGGTGCTCTTGGGGCCTTTTATCGTGGACCAACTGATGCGCCTGCCAATCTGGCACAACAATGCTCCAACAAGGAATGAGACATGATCATGTCGACGATTTTTCCAGAAGCTGACGTTACCGAAGGCCTGAAATCCGCAATGCGGCTCTATGCCTCTGGCGTCACAGTGATCACCGCCGGGCAGGGCGAGGGCCGCCGCGGCCTCACCGCGACCGCTTTTACTTCTGTCACGATGGATCCGCCGACCGTCTTGGTCTGTGTCAATCGCAACGGACAGGCGCATGACGCTATCGTCGACAATGGCCATTTCTGTGTGAACGTCCTTTGCGAAGAGGCGCGCGATGTGGCGGAGAGCTTTGCCGGTATGACCGGGAAAACCGGGGCGGAGCAGTTCGAAGGGTTTGAGTGGATCGAAACCCGTGTCGGCGCGCCAGCCTATGCTTTCGCGCAAGCCGCCATCGCCTGCAAGCTGACGCAGACCGTCGAAACGGCCAGCCATTCGATCTTCATCGGTGAGGTCTGCGAGGCCGCAACCAATCCCGACCGGACACCGCTTTTGCATTTCAACCGAGGCTTTCACGCCATCGGTGCCCTCAAATAACGCTCTAGGAGAGACTTATGTCGATCAGTAACGCAGATTTCGTCATCGCTTGGAAAAATGTGCTTGAGCAATGCCAGCTCAAACCCGGCGAGCAGGTTGCGATCCTTACATCCGATGACAGCAACATGCAGATCGTCGAATGCGCGCGCACGGCCGTGGGACTATTGGGCGGCATCATCACCATGATCAACCTTCCGATGATCAATGGCGACAAGGCCTTGTCGCGTGACAAGTCTGGCTATGTCGGCCAGACCACGCAGCTGGGTCTCGGGGTCAACACGGCGGCGCTTGCGGCGTTAAAGGCCTCTGATCTTGTGATCGACACGCTTCAGCTGCTCTTTTCCCACGAACAGGAAGAGATCTTGAAAACCGGTACGCGCATGCTTCTGGCTGTCGAGCCGCCGGAAACCATGCTCCGAATGATCCCCTCGCCGGAAGCGAAGAATAAGGTGATCGCTGCCAATAAATATATGGAACCTGCAAAGGAAATGACCGTTACCTCGAAAGCCGGAACGGATTTCAGTTGCAAGCTCGGTCAGTACCCGGTGCTCCTGCAATACGGCTTGGCCGATGAGCCGGGGCGTTGGGATCACTGGCCGAGCTGTATGATTGCACGCTGGCCCGATGAAGGGTCCGCGGAAGGGCTGATCGTGATTGATGAGGGCGATATTTTGCTCCCGTTCAAACGCTACGCCGCCGACAAGATCTATCTCACCATCGAGAAAGGGTTCGTTACGAAAATCGAAGGCGGCTGGACGGCGGAGTACATGAAGAGCTTCATGGATAGCTTTAACGATCCCGACGCCTATGCCATGGCGCATGTCGGCTGGGGCTTGGAGAACCGTGCCAGCTGGACCACGCTCGGGCTTTATGATCGTGAAGCGGCTCTGTCGATGGATGCGCGCTGTTTTGCGGGCAACTTCCTGTTCTCGACAGGACCGAACACGGAGGCGGGCGGGTCGCGCGACACGCCATGTCACCTCGATATTCCGCTGCGGGGCTGTTCACTGTCTTTGGATGGTGTGCCGATGACCAAAGACGGGGTTGTCGTTCACGACTAAGTCTTAGTCAGGTATCAAAGAAAAGGCGGCCTCTCGGGGCCGCCTTTCGTTTTGGTCTGTTGCTAAGAAATTAGCCTCTGATCACAGCCTCAGCGGCGACGACGGCCGCGCCGATATCCATCGGTTTGTTCATGATCTCGCTCAACGCGCCGCCCAGAGCGGTCAGTGCCAGAATGCTGTAGAGCGGATAGGCCGTTGGCCCCATGTGGCCGACGCGCACAAGTTTGTTGAAGGTTTCCGCGCGCCCCGACGAGATCACCACGCCGTACTGTTCTTTCATCTTGTTGCGCAGTTCGGTTTCATCCACGCCTTCTGGCAATTTGATCGTCGTGCAGGTCGGGGAGGCGATGTCTTCGCGTGCGGCCCAAAGATCAAGCCCCATGGCTTTCACACCAGCCCGCATGGCCTCCGCTGTTTTGGCGTGCCGCGCCCAGACGGCTTCCGGCCCCTCTTCGAGATAGCGATCAACCCCGGCCTCAAGCCCGTAAATTTCTGAAACGGAGGGGGTGAAGGGGAAGCCCTCGGAAGCTTTCCATGCGTTTTTCCAATCGAGAATGGATAGGATCGACGCGCGCGGTGCGGCCGGATTGGCTTCCATCTTGGCCCAAGCTTTTTCGGACACGGTCAGGATGGACAGAGCTGGCGGGCAACCCAAGCATTTGTTGGGGCCGGTCACGAGCACATCAATACAGCAGGCTTCAATGTCGACTTCGACGCCAGCCCATGCAGAAACGGAGTCAACGATATAAAGCGCGCCATGGTTGCGCACGATATGACCGATGTCTTGGATCGGGTTGATGGTGCCGGAAGGGGTGTCGTGATGGCAGATGGCCACGACGGCGGTGTCGGGGTTTTCCTCAAGGAACGCTTCGACCGCTTTCGGGTCAATCGCATCGTTATAAGAGGTTCGAATCTCGTGGAACGACCCTGCGCGCGGCTTCAACCATTCCCCGTAACCAGCGCCGTAAACGCCTGAGGCCAGATTGAGCACCTTGTCGTCCGGGGCCACAAGAGAGTGTGCGGCAGCTTCCAAACCAAGCACGGGCTCCCCCTGAAGGACGATCGGGACGTCCGGCGCACGAAGCGCTTGGCCAAGCTTTTTCATGACGCGTTCATAGAGCGCCATGAATGCCGGGTCGTAGTCGTAAAGCACGGGTTTTCCCAACGCAGAGAGTACCTCGGGGTAGCAATTGACCGGTCCGGTCGTGAGAGTGAAAAGCGCGGGAACCTCCGCTGCCTTCTGGGTATGTGTCATGAATGTCTTCCTGTTGTCTGAGCGGCCTAAAACCTCTTGTGAGATTTGGGAAAAAGCCGCGCACCTACACCAAGGCATAAGTGCTCAACCAAACTCAACCATAATTTGACCATTTATGTTTTTTTGGTTGCGATGCGCTGAAAATTCCACCAATATTGACGAAACTCACTGATCTGACACGGGTTGGAGGGGCAATGAGTTCGGTGCAGTGATCGCGAGGAGGACAGGTTTGCATGAGTGAGCAGGAAGTAGGAAAAAACGTGGACAAGGCCATGGAGTTAACAGAACAGCTCCGTTCGATGCTGAAGGAGGCAAGCGAACTTGCTCCCGAGCGCATTTTGGCCGAGCAACTCGGGGTTTCCCGTCACACGCTCCGCAAATCTTTGAAAACGCTTCGCGACAGCGGCGAACTCACACCTGCCAAAAGCGGACGGCGCGCCAGTTCTGAGACGCGTTCGACAAGCACGAAACTGGTGCAATCGACCAATCCGCTTGAAGTTATGGAAATGCGCCTCATGATCGAGCCTGCACTCGCGCGGTTGGCGGCGCTTCGGGCGTCTCCCGACGAGATCGCCCGCATTTTGCAGACAGCGCATTCGCCGAAAGAAATGAGCCCCGCACAGGCCGACCAAGATTTCCACCGGGCGGTGGCCGCAGGGTCACGCAACAGTCTCGCGTCGGAGCTGCACATCCTTTTGCACCGCGTTCAGCACGACGCGCGGCTGCGCTTTACCGACAGTGATGCCGATGAGCAAAAGACGGACGCCCGCGTGAAAATGCGCGACGCGGAACACCAACGGATCGCGGAAGCAATCGCTGACCGCGACGCACTTGAGGCAGAAAAGGCAATGTACGAACATCTTGAACGCACGCAACGCAAGCTGATGGGGCTTGGTCTGAGGTCCGGCGATGCCGCATGACGCTGATATCCTGATCCTCGGGGGGGGGTCGGCAGGCTGTATTCTTGCAGCGCGATTGAGTGAAAATCCGGATGTGAAGGTGACGCTGATCGAGGCCGGCGAAGAGGCGAAAGATCCCGACATCGTGAAACCGGATATGTGGCCGTTTATTCAGGGGCGCGATTTTGACTGGGATTTCGAGACGACGCCGCAGCCCGGAACGGCGGGGCGCGTCCATCGCTGGGCGCGGGGCAAGGTGCTGGGCGGGTCCAGCAATCTACATGCGATGTTCCATGTGCGTGGTCATGCCGAGGATTTTGCGCGTTGGGCGGAACTGACGGGCGATGAACGCTGGAGTTTCGAAGGGCTGCTGCCGCATTTCAAGGCGACCGAGAGTTGGAACACTGGCGGCGATGAGCTGCACGGCGGTGATGGGCCGATGCCGATCATGCTGCCGTCTGAGCAAACCCACCCGCTCGTTCGCGCCTATATCGATGGCTGGGTCGAACTCGGCATGCCGCGCCTGCATGACCATTGCGGTCGTGAGCTGATCGGGACTGCGCCGAATGCGCTTATGATCCGAGACGGCAAGCGCGTGAGCGTCGCAGATGCTTGGCTGACCGAAGAGGTTCTCGCCCGTCCCAACCTCACCATCGTCAAGAACAGCCCCGTGCGTCGCCTTGTTCTGGAGGGCACGCGTGTCAAAGCGGCCGAAATCCAACGCGGCGATGAGTTGGAGTTTTACACCGGCGATCATGTGATCCTGTCGTTGGGGGCCATTGGCAGCCCGCTGACCCTTATGCGCTCCGGCGTCGGTGATCCCGAGGTGCTGCGCGCAGCGGGCGTTGAGTGTGTCCTTGAGCGGCGTGAGCTTGGGAAGAATTTGCACGACCACCTGCTTGGGGCGGGCAATATCTATCGTGCGAAACAACATGTCGGGCCGTCCAAGCTACAGATTTCCGAGTCTCTGAGCTATCAGGCGGAAGATCCGACCCAAACGACCGGCCGCCCCGATATCGTGGTGGGCTGCGTTGCGGCTCCGAGCGCGTCCGAGATGCTCACAGCGCCAGAGCTGGGGGAAGGGTTCACGCTCTTGTTCGGGGTGACGAACCCGACAAGCCGCGGCGAGCTTTACATCACGGGGCCGGAGCTTTCGGATCAGCCGGTGATCAACCCGAACTATCTGCAGACGGAACGCGACCGCCACCTGTTCCGTGTGGCGCTTGTGCGGGCCCGGATGGTGGGGCAGAGCGAAATGCTCGCGCCATGGGTGGCTGAGGAAATGCATCCGACGGCCAGTGATCTTGAGACTGAAGAGGCGATGGATGCCTTTATTGCAAAGGCTGTCATCACACACCATCATCCGGTTGCGACCTGTCGTATGGGGGCTGATGCAGCATCGATTGTCGATGCCAACCTTGCGATGCGTGGTCTCGACAACCTGTCGATCGTGGACTCCTCTGTGATCCCCGAAATCACCGCCGGTCCGATCCATGCCGTGGTTATGGCAATCGCGGAAAGCTTTGCTGCGTCGTTTCTCAAAACTTGAGTGCCGCAAGTTTTGAGAAACAGTTTAGCCGTCGCACGCCATGGATCATGAGGGGGAAGTTTTGGAAAGCTTTGTCACAAAAGCATGGGCAAGAGGCTTGGCCTGAAATCCTTAAGAAAAGCAAAGCGCAAGTATGGACGACCAGTCACGCCTCAAACCAAATTGCGGACTGAACCGTGCCGTCGCTTTCTCCGAGTGTCGTGGTCTTTGCTCGGGATAAGGGACAGGGCCATCAGACTGCACTCAACGCTCGGGTATCTGAACCCCAGCCAGCTCGAAGACGGCGACGCTACTTTCGAAAGTACTGCGTGAGATATGCGTCTCAAAAATCAAATGGCTGAAAATTCCATCATGTGGAGCGTTTGCGGTGATCTTTGGAGGTGGCAAAACATTGCCCACGAGAGCTACACGGCAGACCTGAGCCCGCTTCACCACGCAATAGGTCTTCCAGATGAGGTAAAAACTCGGCGCAACCTGACGTCTGCGCCGAGTTTTTTTCGTGTAATGCGCTCTGCCGCAGAGATATTAAAGCGTTTCTACTTAAACCTGAATCAGGGTTTGAGCAGAAACGCGGAGCAACGTCCAAGCGGAGCGGGCGTTTCGACTTTATGTGATAGATCAAGTTAAAGTCGAAACGCTTTAGTTCAGCCTTTCTCCTGTCTCTGGTGAAAAATAGGAGACTTTCGACAGATCGAAGGCCAAGGCGCGGGTTTCTCCTGCCACAGCGCCGGTTTCGGCGTGAAGACGTGCGGTGATTGGCTTGCCGCCCAATATGGCCGTCACATAAGTGTCGGCGCCGGCTGGTTCTACCATGTCGAGATGGCATTCGGCTTCTTGTACATCGCTGCCGGCTCTAAACCCGGCTTCGGCAATGTCTTCTGGGCGAAGGCCGACAATGACATTGTCAGGCAGGCTGTCCGCATGATGATCGCGAAGCATCATTGGCGCTGCGCCGATGCGGTCGATCTCCACAACTATGCCGTCGCTGTTCTTGTGGGTTCTGGCCGGGATCAGGTTCATCGCCGGGCTGCCCATGAAGTCTGCCACAAAGAGGTTGGCGGGCTTGTTGTAGATCTCGGAAGGGGTGCCGATTTGTTGCACGATACCAGATTTCATCACAACGATTTTGGTCGCCAGAGTCATGGCCTCGATTTGGTCATGGGTGACATAGACCATCGTCGCGCCCAGATTGTGATGGAGTTTCTTGATCTCCGAGCGCATCTCAACCCGTAGTTTTGCATCGAGGTTTGACAAGGGTTCGTCGAAGAGAAAGAGCTTTGGGTCGCGAACCAGTGCGCGTCCCATGGCCACGCGTTGCCGCTGTCCGCCCGAGAGTTGGCCGGGCCGCCGTTTGAGCAAGGGTTCGATCTGAAGCTGTTTCGCCACTTGTGCGAGTTTGCGATCCTGCGTCTCCTGATCCGCGCCTCTGACCTTCATGCCGAAAGTGATGTTCTTGGCCACAGACATGGTCGGGTAAAGCGCGTAAGATTGGAACACCATTGCGATGTCACGATCCTTGGGGCTGACATGGGTCATATCCCGCCCGTCGATGGCGATGGAGCCGCCGGAGATTGGCTCCAACCCTGCGATGCAGTTCAGAAGGGTGGACTTGCCGCAGCCCGAAGGACCAACAAGCACGAGGAAATCTCCTGGTTCGATGACGACATTGATGTCTTTCAGGATCTCGGTGGACCCGTAGCTTTTGTAGAGATTGCGGATGTCGAGAATGGGTGCCATGGGATTATCCTTTGACCGACCCGGCGGTGAGGCCGCGAATGAAGTATTTGCCAGCAACGACATAAACGAGAAGGGTGGGGAGACCTGCGATGATCGCTGCAGCCATATCCACGTTGTATTCCTTCACCCCGGTTGTCGAATTGACGATGTTGTTGAGGGCGACCGTGACGGGCTGAGTGCCTGCCTGAGAGAACGAGACGCCAAAGAGGAAGTCGTTCCAGACTTGTGTGAACTGCCAGATGACGGTGACCGTAATGATGGGCAGCGAAAGCGGCAGGAAAATCGACCAGAAAATCCGAAAGAACCCGGCACCGTCGACCTTTGCTGCTTTCACCAACTCATCCGGGATGGACACATAGTAGTTGCGGAAAAACAGTGTTGTGAAACCCAAGCCATAGATGACGTGGACGAAGATAAGTCCCGGAATGGTCCCCGCAATTCCCATCAGACCTAGCATGCGCGCCATTGGAAGCAGCACGACCTGAAACGGGATGAAACAGCCGAACAGCATGAGCGAAAAGATCAGGTTTGCACCTTTGAACCTCCACTGAGCGACGACATACCCGTTCAGCGCTCCTAACAGCGTCGAGATCAGGACGGCAGGTACGGCGATTAGCATTGAGTTCCAGAAGTAGGGGCGCAGACCCTCGCATTGAATGCCGGTGCAGGCCCCGGACCATGCTGTACGCCAAGCCTCCAAGGTCAACTCGCGCGGGAAGGCGATAAGGGAACCCGTGCGGATTTCCTCAAGGCTTTTCAAGGAAGTGGTGACCATCACGAAGAAGGGCATGAGATAGAAAAGGGCGAAGAGGCCAAGAATGATGAACAGCAGCCAGCGCAGCGTGGTTTGGGTCCAGTTGCGGTTGGCCGTTGTGGCAGAGGGTGCAAAATCAGTCATGTTTCACCCTCAATTCGGAATAGAGGTAAGGGACGATGATCGTGAAGACGACGCCCATCATGACCATAGCGGACGAGGCTGCCTGACCTATATCGCCCCGCGAAAACGCCATCGCATACATATATGTCGCAGGCAGGTCGGTTGCGTAACCGGGGCCACCGCCGGTCAGCGCGACGACGAGGTCGAAGCTTTTGACCGCGAGGTGCGCCAGCACGATGAAGGCCGACAAGAAAATCGGGGCCATGGATGGGATGATAATGGCGGTGTAAATGCGCCAAGTCGGAATCCCGTCGATCTGCGCGGCTTTGATGATCTCTCCATCGACAGACCGCAGGCCGGCCAGAAACAGCGCCATGACAAAGCCCGAAGCTTGCCAGACGCCTGCGAGGACCACGGCATAGATTGCCATATCGGGGTTGATCACCCAGTCGAAGGTGAAGCTCTCGAACCCCCAGCTTTGGACCATTTTCTGAAGCCCGAGGCCGGGATTCATGATCCATTTCCACGCGGTGCCGGTCACGATCATGGAAAGGGCCATTGGATAGAGGTAAATCGTACGCAATAAGCCTTCTGTTCGGATGTTCTGATCCAGCATGATGGCGAGCAACAGGCCCAGAACCATCGACACCCCGATGAAAAGCCCGCCGAATAGAAACATGTTCGAGAAGGCCGTGTCCCATCGCGGTGAGGCAAACAGCCTGTCGTATTGGATGAAACCGACGATGTCGTATTTCGGAAGAAGTTTCGAACGCGTCAGCGAGACCCAGGCGGTCCAGCCGATGAAGCCGTATACAAACAAGAGTACGGCTGCAAATGAGGGGGCAAGCACCATTTTGGGGACGTGACGTTCAAGCCAATCTGTCATTTTTCTACCTAAAGCGTTTTTCGTTTCATCTGAAACAGATTGAGCGAAAAACAGTTGCCACACTGTATTGATGTTGTTGCGTCTCTCAAAAAGGAGGGCCTCGATTTTTGAGAAACGGTCTGTCTCGGATAGAATTGGTCTCCGCATGAGCGAGCTCGCGCGGAGACCGGGAGGGTCAGGTTACATGGAGTTGGCGACGGCCTCGGCCAGCATCTTTACAGCGTCCTCCGAGGACATATCCGAGTTGAAATGTGCGGTGACAACATCAGTGATTGCACCCGATTGCGCGCTGCGAAGAGCCATCCCGTGAGCGTAGGACGGGAGCAGGGCGCCATTCTCGGAGCTCGCGGTCATTTCTTCAGACGAGAGTTTCGCACATGTGTCGAAGTCATCCAGCGACACGTCGGTCCGAACCGGGATAGAGCCTTTGTTCAGGTTGAACACCTTCTGGAAGCTCGGGCCGACAATCAGCTCGGCCAAAAGCGCCTGACCGGCCACTTTGTCTTCCCCGTCCACATCGAACATCGCAAAGCTATCGACATTGTACAGGAATCCGTCGCCAGGGGTCGATGCACAGAGGAAGTCTTCACCCGGAATTTTACCCGCGGCGAGGAATTCCCCCTTGGCCCAGTCCCCCATGATCTGGAACGCGGCTTCGCCGTTCATCACCATTGCGGTTGCGAGGTTCCAGTCCCGGCCTGAGAAATTGTCATCCACATAGCCACGCATTTTGCGCATCTGGTCAAAGACGGCGATCATGTCGGGCGAGGTCAGCGTATCGGCGTCCAATTCGACAAAGGCTTTGTGAAAGCCTTCTGGTCCAAGGATACCAAGAGCAACGTCTTCAAATACGGTTGCGTCCTGCCATGCCTGGCCACCATGTGCCAACGGCGTGATGCCGGCTGCCTGAAGCTTGTCAGCCGCCGCGTTGAATTCGTCCCAAGTGGTCGGCATTTCAATGTCATTGGCTTCCAGCACATCAGCGTTGGCCCAGATCCAGTCCACACGGTGCACGTTCACCGGAGCGGCACACCAGCTGCCATCGCATTTCATATGTTCGGCGATTGCCGTCGGCAACACGTCAGACCAGTGGTTCGCTTCGGCCACAGCCGAGATGTCAGCCAGCACGCCTTCTTCATACCATTCCTGAATGGCGGGACCTTTGAGTTGAACGGCGGCCGGTGCGTTGCCTGCGAGCACGCGGGCCCGCAAAGCGGTCATTGCCGCATCCCCACCACCGCCTGCGACGGGCATGTCGGTCCAGGTGCCGCCGTTACTCGCGAATTCTTCTTGAAGAACGGCGACCGATTTGGCTTCGCCGCCGGATGTCCACCAGTGCAAAACCTCCGCTTGAGGTTCAGCAAAACTTGCAACCCCAACAGAAAGAGCCACGGCCGAAGTGGCCGCAAGAACGGAATAATTCATAGTATATCCTCCCATGGGCGCACGTCCTCCACGGCGCCTCACCCTTCAGTGTGAAGAAAGTAGGGCGATCATTTCAAGTCTGACGGAAGGCGAAACCGCATAAAATGCGCTGTTTTGTTACGGATTGTTACGAAAGCGATGGAATCTGTTGTATCGTCTATCGTCGCACAGGACATTGAAGTTCGAGGAGGCGGGCTGATGACGATACCGCGTTTGTTGGTCGTCGAGGACGACGAAGATATGCGAGACATGCTTATGCAATTCCTGCGTCGGCATGGTTTCATAGCGCTGCCTGCGCAAACAGAGGCCTCGATCCGGGCCGAGATGCAGGCGGGACGCATCGATCTAATCGTGCTTGATGTCATGTTGGGGGACGAGAACGGCATCGACATCTGCAATCGCCTGAGGGCGGAGCAAGACGTGCCGATCATCATCGTCTCGGCACTCTCTGCCGACCATCAGCGTATGGCTGGATATGAAGTGGGAGCCGACGATTACGTGGCAAAACCCTTTAATCCGGATCTGCTTCTGGCCCGCATCAGAGCCGTTCTGGCCCGCGCAAATCGCTCTTCATCTCTGATCTATCGACGCAAGACGCGTGTCTTTGGTTTCGCGGGCTGGAGTTATGACGCAAAATTGGATGAAGTCCGTTCTCCGCAAGGGTTTCAAGTCGCACTGTCATCTCGTGAAACCCGGCTTTTGAACGTCCTGCTGGCAAATCCACATATCCCTCTCACGCGCGAGGAAATCGCGCTCGCTTTGGACGTGACCGGGGATGGCGATAACGCGGATGCTTCGGGCCGTGCCATTGATGTGTTGGTGGGGCGTTTGAGAGGCAAAATAGAAAATGACCCCAAAGCGCCGCTGCTTTTGCGCACTGAGAGAGGGGTGGGGTATGTGTTTGCGGTCGATGTGACCGAAGAGGACGCAGCGTGAGGAAAACGCCGACTTTGCGTGTCTACGGGACGAGCTTGATCTTGATCGGCGCGTTGGTCGGCATCATTGCAGCCAGTTTGTGGCTCTTGTCCGGACGCGCATGGCAGGCCTATCTAACGCGCGCTGAGATGGCTGGAATTGGCATATATCAAACATTGCGTTTGGGCGATCCTGCGCCGGAAGGCGTGGAGATTACGTCCCTCAATGCCGCTGACAGTGCATTCGCAAGCCAAGGCGCCTTTGCCAGACTTTCTATCGCTCCCCGTCCGTCCCACATCACGGTCTTAACACTTATCGAAGAAACGCAGGATCCCTTGTCCGGCGAGGCGCTGACCGTTGCGATCCTTTCAAATCGGCTGAACTATGCTGTCGGCGAGGTGACCGGAGCGCGCACGGTCACGCGGCAAGTGGGGGCTTTGACCCGCCTTATGGCCAGCTATTGCTCCGAACCGGTCCTGGTGGTCCGTCGTGCAGAGGGGCCATGGCTGTTGGTCAAAGGCCCATCGGTCTGGAACTGTGATGCGGCGCCAAGCGATCTGCGGCTCGGTGCATTGCTCTCTGCCGCTGTCGCTTTGCTGATTTTGGTGACCAAGATGGCGAATGCGGCGCAACCTTTTGAACGGATCGCGCAGGCGCTGAGATCAAGAACATTGCGGGGTGGCCCTGACGTTTATGAAGCCAATGGTCCGCGCGAGCTGCGCGAGATAGTTGATGCCATCAATGCAAACCTTGCCGACGAACGCGCTCGGCTGGAGAAGCGGGCGGTCGTGCTGTCCGGTGTGTCCCATGATCTCGGAACTCCCGCGACACGGCTTCGGCTGCGGGCCACTCTCATATCTGATCCAAGTCTGCGATCAAAGTTCGAGGCAGATATCGCCCAGATGACCAGTATGATTGAAAGCGTTCTGACCTACACCCGCTCGGAACTTTCCACCGAAAGCCCGCGCGACCTCTCCCTGACATCACTCGTTGAATCCGTGGTGGCGGATTATCAAGATCTGGGCGCGCCGGTTGAGCTTGTGCCCGTCGAGCACGCAGGCGCGACCGGGGTCGGATCGCTGTTTTCAGCAAACCGTGGTCACGGCAAAATGACAGATCCAGCGCGCATTTTGGTGGCAGCGCGGCCAGTGTCGCTGACACGAGCGATTTCCAACCTTATCGACAATGCGCTGAAATATGGCCGTGCGGCCCATGTTTCGCTGACGGCTGATGCTCATGAGGCGATCATTTCCATAGAGGATGAAGGGAATGAGACGTCTTTGGACAAGATCGAAACCTTGCTTGCGCCGTTCACGCGTGGCGAGAATACCGGTGGCATTGACGGGGTCGGGCTTGGCTTGACCATCGTCGGGACGGTCGCGGAAAGCCACGGTGGACGGTTGGAGTTTGACATCGGCCAACGTGGATTGGTGGCCCGCTTGATTATCTCTCGTATGGGCGAAAGGGGAGGGTGAAGCCCTTCTTACAGAAGTGAAGAGTTGCATGCCGGGGCTGATGCGGTTGCCGTGATCTTGTCCTGAAGGTCTCGAAACTTTGCCGCTTCATTCCCGCGGCTGACCCATTCCCTCCAGCGCCACTTATTTGGCGATTCACCC
>NZ_JBTVYO010000012.1:0-86366 GCF_054788345.1 Celeribacter sp. ULVN23_4
GCACATGCGAAGGCATGGCGCATGGTGGGCAAGATATTCATGTTTTCCAGCCCGGGCATATTCGCGCCGCTCTTGTCGAGAACGACCTTCTCGGGCCAGTCGTTGTTGGGGATCGTGCGGGGCTGAATGTCAGACGGATCTTTGCGGAAGAGGCCACCCAAGAGGGACACGGGCTCTTCCCGGAGGCCCGTGTGTCGCCCCTTTGGCAAGCATTGATCTGCCCCCGCGTCCTGAGCTAAGACAGGCGGACACCAAGCACAGGGCATCGCCAGGTTTTGACACGGTCACATTGGACAGAAGACTGTTCAAGACCCCCTAAAAATGGATCCCCCATGACGGAACCGGAGATGTTGCAGAACACCATGCCCCGACCAGATCCTGCTTCGAGCGCTCTCATGCCGCTTGGGCTGATCGGCTGTGACGCCTTCGAACAGGCGCTTTTGCCGCTGATGCGCGAGGTCATGGAAACCTGTCGCGACCCCGATCATCACACGTGGAACAGGGCCTATCATGTGGCGGCCGAGCGTTGGGGAACACGTACGGGGCTGCCGCTGGCCTATGGGTTGGCACAGATCGTACAGGCGCTGACACGCGTGCGCGGGACGCAGCTTGAGATTTGTGACACGGCGGATCGGGTGCGGGCCGATGTGGTGACACGCGATGAGCGGTTGCTTTTGCTGTTGCTCCATCAACTTCGGCGCAACCATATCGCGGCGGGACAGGATTTTTTGCTGGACCTGACGGATGGCGAGTTTGATGCGGAGTTGATGGAGCTTGCGTTGGCCTTTGGGCGTCGGCATTCCTGCGGTGCGGCGCGCGAGGTGCGCTTTGACGGGGGGACAGGCCCGCATTTGCGGCCGGTTTGAAACAGTATGGAAGTCAACCTGTGACAGTTCATGCGCCCTCTTCGGTGATCAAGGTCGAGAACCTCGGCAAGTCTTTTCAAAGCGGGCATTTGCACGCATTGGAACAGATCAGCTTCGCGGTGGCCCCGCACGAAATCTTTGGCATCATTGGGCGAAGCGGCGCGGGCAAGACCACGCTTTTGCGGATTTTGAGTCTGCAGATGACGCCCGATGCGGGGCGGTTTTATTTTGACGCAACCGAGATCGGACCAGAGACCTCGCGCAGCATCCGGCGCGCGGTCACCACGCGCACGGCGACGGTGTTTCAAGGCTTCAGCCTTTTGTACAATCGCACGGTGCTGGACAATGTGGCTTTGCCACTCAAGCTGCGCGGCGTGGCGAAAAGCGCCCGAGAGGCACAGGCAGCGGAGATGCTTGACTTTGTCGGGCTGGCCGGAAAACTGGCGGACTATCCGATCACGCTTTCGGGTGGGGAGGCGCAAAGGGTCGCGATTGCCCGTGCGCTTGTGACCGATCCGGAGGTTTTGTTCCTCGATGAACCAACCTCGGCGCTGGATGCCGAGACCAGCCATGAGATTCTTGATCTCTTAAAGAAAATCCACGCGCGCTATCCCATGGCGATGGTGCTTGTGGCGCATTCCATGAATGTGGTTCGCTATATGTGTGACCGAGCTCTGCATCTCGACCAAGGCCGGGTCAGCCGCATCGGGACGATCCGCAACAGTGCCCGTTTTGAGGTGGACACTGTGGAGACACTTTGGGAAGGGACAGGCCATGATTAACGGTCTCTTCGAGACATTTTTCGAGACATGGGCACGGTTTGGCTCGGAGATCACCACAGGCTTTGTCGAGACCCTCTATATGGTGGGCGTCTCCTTTGGTCTGGCGGCGATTTTCGGCACGGGGGCGGGAATTTTGTTATCGCTTTGCCGACGCGGAGGCGTCTGGGAGAGCCCGCTTTTTGCGACCCCCGTTGGTCTTCTGGTCAATCTCGTGCGCTCCGTGCCGTTCATCCTGTTCCTCATCATCATGGCACCGTTCGCCCGGTTTCTGGTGGGCACAGCCTATGGGATTTATGCCTCCATGGTGTCGCTTTCGATTGTCGGGATCGCGGTCGTGACCCGGCTCGTGGAACAGGCGATCGCCGATATCAACCCGCAGCTTTTCCAGACAGCTCACGCGCTTTCGGCCAGCCGATGGCAATTGGTGACGCAGTTCGTGCTGGTAGAGGCGCGCGCGGCGCTGGTGCTTGGGTATACCTCCGCGATCATCAGCCTGATCGCCTATTCCACCGTGGTCGGCGTGATTGCCGGTGGTGGCCTTGGTTATCTCGCGTTACAGGAGGGGTTCTATATGTGGAACCAATCCTTGATGTGGGTCATCATTTTGCTGATGACGCTGCTTGTTCAATTGATCCAGCTGTCGGGCTCCGCCCTTGCCAGACGTCTCGATAAAAAAGGGAAAGCCTGACATGAATCCTCTCTCTCATCTCGCGGCGGGTCTGTTCGCCGCTTTGACCTTGACCACCCCGGCCCTTGCGCAGGACACCATCCGGCTTGGCGTGTCGTTTTATCCGTTCCATTCTGCCGATGAAACGCAGGCGGATCTGATCGACGTGATCACGCCCGAGCTTGCCGAGAAAGGCTATGCGATCGAGAAAACCGTGTTTCTGAATTATGCGGAGGCCAACCCGGCGCTGGCTCATGGAGAGATTGACGGCAATCTGATCCAGCATGAATTCTACATGGGGATTTTCAATGATCGTTCGGGGGCCGATCTGGTCATCGCCCAGCCGGTCTATCATGCGACCTTTGCGCTTTATTCCGGCCAATACAGCGACCTGTCAGAGATTGCTGCCGGCACAACGGTGTTCATTCCCAACGACGGGGTGAACACGGCGCGCGCGTTTTTGTTGCTCGAAAGTGCGAGGTTGATTGAACTGGCCGAGGGTGTGAGTTTTGAGGCCACAGAGGCGGATATCGCGGCAAATCCGCTTGATCTGATTTTCGTGCAAACGCCCCTGACGGCGACGGCCGGGGCCTATGACGAGGCGGGGCGTACGCTTGCCGTCATGTATCCGACATTCGCGCGCGCCCTTGCGCTTGAGGGCGATGCGGAACGGATCTTTATTGAGGAGCGCAATGCGCAGACGGATCGCTATGCGGTGAGCTATGCGGTCAATGCCAAGGATCTGGACGATGCGAAAACCCAAGCCGTGGCCGAGGCACTGCGTTCGGATGCGGTGGCGGATTTCCTGCGTGACACTTACGGCTGGGCCTCAACGCCTGCGCGGTAAGCTCAACGCTTAAAAAGCCGCCCCCAGAGGCGGCTTTTGAAACTTTATGGCAGCTTGTAAAGCCAATCTTCGGTGCCGTATTTCTCGGCCACAAGCGCCTCTGCTGCGGCATATTCGGCCTTGGTAACGTCATCATCACGCCCGCCATTGAGGCCCACAAAGGTGGATTTCATCGCCGCGATGACCGCGTCGCGCGACAGGCCACTTTGGGCGCGCACCGGGTCAACCCGTTTGCCCGCACTGGCCGTACCCTTGTCCGAAAGCTTCTCCCGCCCGATGCGCAGAACCTTCATCATCTTGTCCGCATCCATGTCATAGGCCATCGTCACATGGTGCAAGACCGTCGAGTTGTTGCCAAAGCGTTTCTGGGCGGCGCCGCCGATCTTGCCTTTGGGGCTCGAAATATCGTTGAGCGGCTTGTACACCGCGTCGATCCCGATTTCGTTCAAAGCTTTCAAAACCCAGTTATCAAGGAACGCATAACTGTCGGCAAAGCCCATATCGGCCACAAGTTCCACCGGCGCATAGAGCGAATAGGTGATCGCGCTGCCCGGCTCGACGAACATCGCACCGCCGCCGGTGGCACGGCGCACGATCTCGACGCCAAGCGCATTTGCCGCCTCCATATCCACTTCGTTGCGCACCGATTGGAAAGACCCGAGGATCACAGCGGGCCGTTCCCATGTCCAAAACCGCAAGGTGGGCGCACGCCGACCACTGTTGACCTCGCGCGCCAAAACCTCATCGAGCGCCACATGCATCGCGGGCGACAGGGGCGTCGAGTCGATGATATGCCACTCGAAATCCTGCCAGGTTTTTGCAACCCCAAGCGCGCGGCGCAGGGCAATGGCAACGCCTTCGGGAGAAAACCCAAACAGTTGTGCATGTTCAGGCAGCGCCGCGCGAATTTCTCCGGCGATCTCCTGAACCGAAGCCGTTGTGCGCAAGCCGATCAGCGCTTCGGTGAGTGCGACAAGCGCCTCTTCCGGTTCGAGGAAGAAATCCCCGGAAATCTGGACCGAGACGATCCGGTCCTCATGGGTTTCAACATCCGCGACGATCAACTTGCCGCCGGGAACCTTATATTCTCCGTGCATCAATACCTCATGGGTTTGTGTTTATGCCTTGAAAGACAATCTTGGCGGCAGCTGTGAGAGGTTTTAGGCGTTTCGCCTCAAAGGTGAAACCGCGATTTGTAAACAATACAGATGCGACACCTCATGGAGCCCCGTTGCGGCAATGCACTGTGATCACGCCTTATCACCCCCAAGCCACAAATCTCGCCAAAAGGCATTCCGACTTTCAGCGCTTAATGGAAAATAATTCCCTGTTTATTACAAATACATGAGATTAGTTCCTTAAACGGCGACGGACAGTTGCCAAATACAGAAATATATTCTTCAAAGCGGGGAATGATTTGTTGCTCAGGAGCCTGAAATGCCCTTTACGACCTTTTTCCGCACACGCTCCTTGCGAATGATCCCGCGCAGCCTAGCGACCGCCGCCATTGTTTCGGCCGGTTTCCTTAGCCCCGCTCATGCGCAAGATCGCGAAATTCTCAATGTGTCTTATGACATTGCCCGCGAACTTTATGCCGCCCTCAATCCGGTCTTTTCTGAGAACTGGGCTGAAGAGAGCGGCGAGGCCCTCACCATTCAGCAAAGCCACGCCGGCTCTTCGAAACAGGCGCGCGCGATTTTGCAGGGGCTCAAAGCCGATCTCGTCACCTTCAATCAGGTGCTCGACGTGCAAATCCTTGCTGACAATGGCTTTGTCGATGAGGACTGGCAGAGCGATCTGCCCAACAACGCCTCTCCCTATTATTCGCTTCCGGCGTTCCTCGTTCGTGGCGGCAACCCGAAAGGCATCGAAGATTGGGACGATCTGGCCCGTGACGATGTTTCCATCGTCTTCCCGAACCCGAAAACCTCCGGCAATGCGCGTTACACCTATCTGGCGGCCTATGCCTATGGCCTTGATAAATTCGGTGGCGATGAAGCGGCGACACAGGAGTTCGTCGGGAAAATCCTCAAGAACGTCGTCGTCTTCGACACCGGCGGACGCGGCGCAACGACCAGCTTTGTTGAACGCGGCCTTGGCGATGTGCTGATCACCTTCGAGGCAGAGGTGGAAAATATCCGTTCCGCAGAGGAAGAAGGCGCATATGAGCGCGTCGTTCCCGCCGTATCCTTGCTGGCGGAATTCCCCGTCGCCTTGGTGCGTAAAGTCGCAGAGGAGAAAGGCACGACGGATGTGGCCGAAGCCTATCTCAACTTCCTCTACAGCACCGAAGCACAAGAGATCATCGCATCTTTCAACAACCGCGTGCATGACCCGAAAGTGGTCGAAGCCACAAAGGATCAGTTCCCCGATGTGCGCCTGATCACCGTCGAAGATGTATTCGGCAGCTGGGCCGAAGCGCAGGAAACCCATTTTGGTGACGGCGGCACTCTGGATCAAATCTTTAAGAACTGACCCGCCCCGCATCTGAATCTTATGCCCTCGCGTCTCTTGGGATGCGGGGGCTGCATGTCAAAGGACCCTTCATGTCCATGTCTGGCCTCCTGCCCCGCCACAGGCAACGCGCTGCCCCGCATATCCTGCCCGGATTTTCCCTCTCGCTGGGAATTTCGGTGCTGTTTCTGTGCCTGATTGTCTTGCTGCCGATCAGTGGGCTTTTGTGGCAATTGGGAAAACTCGGCCCCTCAGATTATCTGCGCGTGATGCAGTCGGAGCGGGTGCTGTCCGCGCTGCGCGTGACCTTTACTGCGGCAGGGGTTGCAACATTGATCAACGGGGGCTTCGGCCTTGTGCTGGCATGGGTCCTGACACGTTACCGGTTTTGGGGTCGCGGTCTGATGGATGCGCTCGTCGATCTGCCCTTCGCTTTGCCGACCGCCGTCGCAGGGATCGCGCTTGTGGCGCTTTATGACCGCTCCGGCTGGATCGGCGGCGCTCTCGACAGCTTCGGACTTCAGATCGCTTACACCTGGTGGGGCATCGTCATCGCCATGGCGTTTACTTCGATCCCCTTCGCCGTGCGTGCCATTCAACCCGCAATCGAAGAGCTGGACCCCGATGAAGAGGCCGCCGCGCTCACTCTGGGGGCCAGCGCAGCGCAGCGGTTCTTTCGCGTCCTGTTGCGCCCGCTCTTGCCCTCGATCCTGACCGGTGTCGGCCTGTCCTTCGTGCGCTCTTTGGGCGAATTCGGCGCGGTCATCTTTATCGCCGGGAACCTGCCTTACAAGACGGAGATCGCCTCTCTTCTCATTCTCATCCGGCTCGATGAATTCGACTACCCGGCAGCGGCGGCTGTCGCCGGGACGCTGTTGGCCGTTTCATTGATCCTGTTGGTCGTCATCAATGTGGTGCAAAACCGATTGCAACGCTATTTGCGGACGGGAGGCTGATCCATGGCGCGCGTTCTTCTCATCCTCCTCGCCATCGCCTTTCTCGGCCTTATGGTCGTGATGCCGGTCATCGCGATTTTTCACCGCGCTTTTGCCGATGGGTTTGCGACCTACCTTGTGTCGATTACCGATGCGGAGACCATGGCGGCCATGCGCCTCACCGTTGTCGCCGCGCTTATCGTCGTGCCACTGAACATCGTCTTTGGTGTCGCAAGCGCATGGGCGATCGCACGTTATCGCTTTTTCGGACGGCGCGCGCTTTTGGTGCTGATCGAGCTGCCTTTTGCCGTCTCGCCCATCGTCGCAGGCCTTTGTTTCCTGTTGATCTACGGCGCATATGGTCCGGTCGGCGCGGCCCTTGCGCCCTATAACATCCAGTTGATGTTCAATCTTGTCGGCATCGTGCTTGTCTCTCTTTTCGTGACCTGCCCGTTTGTGATGCGTGAAATTCTGCCCGTGTTGATGGTCTCGGGCGAGGACGAAGAAAAAGCCGCACTGACCCTTGGCGCAAATGGATGGCAAATTTTCCGCCATGTGGTTCTGCCGAATATCTCCTGGGGGTTGGCTTATGGCACTGTCCTGACCATGGCGCGCGCCATGGGCGAATTCGGCGCGGTCAGCGTGGTTTCCGGCGCGATCCGGGGGGAAACAATGACCCTGCCTCTGCAAATTGAACTGCTTTACAACGACTATAATGCCACCGGCGCGTTTGCTGCGGCAACAGTTCTCGCGGGTCTGGCCCTTGTCACACTCGCGTTGCGCGGCGCACTGGACCGTTTCGGCCCGAAAAGGAGGGCGAATTGATGAGTTTCGAAGCTCACGACATCCACAAATCCTACAATGGAACAGAGGTGCTTAAAGGCGTGTCTCTCTCTGTGCAAAAGGGCGAATTCGTAGCACTTTTGGGGCCGTCAGGTTCGGGCAAGACAACTCTGCTCAATATCATCGCGGGGCTTGTTCATGCCGATCAGGGACATTTGAGCTTTGATGGTGAAGACATCACGCATCAGCCCTCTGGCGCGCGCCATTTCGGGATGGTGTTTCAAAACTACGCCCTGTTCCGGCATATGACCGTATCGGAAAACATCGGCTTTGGCCTAAAGGTCATGAAACGTGGCCCCCGCGCCGCTGAGATCCAAACCCGTGTGGATGAGCTTTTGGAGATGATCGAATTGCCCGATCTTGGCGGGCGCTACCCCGCGGAACTCTCTGGCGGGCAAAGGCAGCGTGTGGCCATGGCACGGGCCTTGGCGATCAAACCGCGACTTTTGCTGATGGACGAACCTTTTAGTGCGCTCGACGCGCAGGTTCGGGTATCGCTGCGCAGTGAAGTGCGCGCCCTGCAACGCCGTGCAGGCGTCGGCGCCATTATGGTGACCCATGACCAGTCCGAAGCCATGGCTCTCGCTGATCGTATCGCGACAATGGATCACGGGCGTATTGTCAGTTTTGAGACATCAAAGGACATCGGGTGAGATTTGACCTGAGCCTAGAGGACAAAGCTCCCGGCTTTTGAGGGGCGCAAGACAACGGGCGGGATCATGGCTTATCTCGATCAAGGTACAGATGCGGTTTTGACGGTAGGCCTCGACCATGCTCTTGGTGCGCATGAAGGTCTCCGTATCTAAGCCGCCAAGGGCCTCGTCGAGAAACAGGATATCGGGTTGGATCACCATTGCGCGCAAGAGCGCGATACGTTGCGCCTGTCCTTTCGACAATGTCGCGACGCGCGCTTCTGCATGGTCTTGCATGGACAGCGCCGCAAGCCCGTTCCGTATCACGCCAGACATGTCTTGCACCCCTTTGTGCAGAACAAGGCGTAGATTTTCGACAACGCTCAGTTGCCCGATCAACCGCGGCTCTGCAAAGGCAAAACCGGGACGTTGAAACCGTCGTGCAATACCTCCCGCATCGGGCGTCTCAAGCCCCGCCATCACCCGCATAAGTGAGGTCTTTCCTGCCCCGCTCGGCCCGATGATCCGCACGTTTTCCCCCGCTTTTATATGAAAGCTCTGGACATGGAACCGAGGCTTATCATGCCCTTGTTGTATGATGTCATGCGCTTCGATCATCTCCGGGCCTTTCCGGTGAGCTGGTTCACAATCGCCTCAATTCCAGCCAATAATCCTAGAATAATAAGAACAAGGGCAAAGAGCCGGTCGGTCTGCAAATAGCTTTGCGCGGTCATCACGGCCTGCCCAAGCCCTTCCGCCCCACTTAAAAGCTCGGTGAGCAAGGTAATGCGCAGCCCGTTGGCCACGCTCGTGCGAAAAGCGGGGCCGAGTGCGACCCAAAGCGCGGGCCAGACAATGTGGCGCAGGCGGCGCATGGCAGGGATTTTAAAGATTTGCGCCATCTCGGACAGCTGTGGATCGACCGCGTTTAACCCTTCGGTCGTCGCGATCTGAAACACCGGCATCAGCAAAAGCGTAATGCAGACAATCACCGTCACCGTGCCGCCATCAAACCAGAGGATGCATAAAATGGCGAGGATGGGGGCGGGCAGCCCCATCAGCATGACCCGATAGGGCGCAAGCACCGCCGAGATCAGGGCAAAGCGTTGACTGATGACCCCAAGAACACCGCCCAGAACCAGCGCCAGAAAAACTCCGGCCGCGCTCCGTAAAAGGCTTGGGGCCATGACCGCACGCCAAAACGCCCCATCCGCCAAAAGCCCCCAGAGCGCAGAGAGAACCCTGAGCGGTCCGGGTAGGATGGCGGGCAGGCTGTTCTCGGCCAGAACGCCCCAGATCAGCATCAGCGCCCCGACGCTGAGACTGCCGATCCCGAAGCGTGCTCCCGGGCTCATTTCACGCTTCCGGCGAAGAAATCCTCTGCCGGAAGCTGACCGCCTAAGGCATCGGGCGCGAGCGCGAAAATCTCGGCGTAAAATGCGGCGAGCGGCGCGGCCTCTTGCGGCAAAGGCAAAGAGACGGGACGAAGCCCGGCGTAAGCCGCCCCATCATTCGCGGGCACCTGCGGAAAACTGTCGCTGAGATACTGTCCCGCGCGCGACGGGTCATTGGAGACCCGCGCAAAGGCCGCCACATAGGCGCTTTGCACCTTGGCAAGCGTTTCTGCATCCAGCGCACCGTTCGCCGCCACAAGACCTGCGGGCGGGCAGTGTGTTAAGGTGGTTGCCTGCTGCCAGAGCACACAAAGATCGGCGCGGCGTTGCATTTCGGGCGCGCGGCTGAGCAAGGCGCTGGCCAGTGGTTCCGGCAAAAGCGCAAGATCTGCCTTGCCCGCGAGCAAAAGCTGCATCGCCGCCATGTAATCGCCCGTGTAAACCGGCGTGAACGCAGCTTGGTCCCGCGTGATCCGCTGCATCAGCAAATCCGGCAGATTGCCCTTGAAGGGCAGGGCGATCCTTTGATTGGCCAGCATGGCGGGATCGGTGATCTCATTGCCCTGGCCCAAAAGCCAAAGCGACCCACCCGACGCCGTGGCCGAAAGCGGATGAAGCGGAATGCCACGCGCATCGAAAAGTGCGGCCATCAAACTGGGCGCAACGGCGAGCTGCGGCGTCTCAGACATCAGACTTTTGCGCAGGGTCTCGGGTGTTTTCCACGGCGCAAAGGTGAAGGTAATGCCCTGATCGGCCAAAGGCTGGGTCTCGGCCATGTCGATCAGCGGTGTGCTTTCCCAGATTGGCGGACCTGAGAGCGCAATGGTTTCGGCCTTGAGCGGCCCGGACAAGGCACTCAAGGCGCAGAGCGAAAACAGAAGTCGCAGAAAATGTCTCATCGTATGTCCTTTCAAAGCGGGCGGCGCGCGACGTCAAGCTGCATCTCGCCAAAGGCGGTGAACAGCGGTTCAGAGCGGACGATCTGAAGACCCGCATGTCGCATGGCCGCAGGAATGTCATCATCAGAAAAAGACACATCTCCCTGCCTCAAAGCGGGAAAAAGTCGACCAATGACATGTTCAGACGGTGCCGTGCGATCTTGACGAAGGGCTTCGTGCAGGCTCACCAGAATGCCCCCCGGAGCCAGCCGGTCCGCGAGTTTATCCACCAGATCCGGCAGGCCGTTTTGATGGAAATAAAGTGTCATCGAACACCAGATGATGTCGAATTTTCCCTCTGGCAGAGCCGCGTTGTAATTGCCCGCGATGATTTCGACAGGCAGGTCTGCCGCCTCTCTGCGCATGCGCTGCGCCATCGGTGAAAGATCAAAAAGCGTGATGTCGAGATCAGGGCGTCGCGCAAGAAGACGTCGCGCCAAGGTGGCACTGCCGGGGCCGATGTCGAGAAAACGCCGCGCTTCATCGAAACCTTCAAGCCCGGTGAGCGTCTTCAGCATCACGTCACAGGCGACAGCTTTGTGAAACTGTTGCAGCGAGCCATAGGTGGCATCCCAATGCCGGTCATCGAACAGAGGCCGCTGGGGCTGCGGGCGTTTCGGGCGCAGATAATCGTCAATGTCCTTCAAACCATCGTGACGCAGGTCCGCCATGGCACGCAGCGTCACGATCATACTCTGATCACTGTCCGCAAGGACATAGGGGCGAATGTCGGCCGGGACGTGAAAGCGATGCGCGTCCCCCTCAAGAAACCCGGCCGCCACCAGCGCACGCAAGATGATCCGGCATTGCTCCGGGTCATAGCCGCGCGCCGAGGCAATCTCATCGGCGGAGGCACCTTCGGCACAGAGATCGAAAATCCCATGCCCCAGCGCCCAGTCAAGAAGCGCAAAGCGCAAAGGGCCCTCAAGCGTTGCAAGCAATCTCCCCGCGCCGTATTCGCGCGGGGAAACGTGAAGATTGGGTTCGCTGGACATCACCACTCCGTCGTAAAGCTGAGGCCAAAGGTGCGAGGGGCTCCGTCCTCGACCACCGTGCCGCGTACCGTATTGGCGGCAACGGCGTAATAGTCGGCATCGAACAGGTTGGTGGCCCAAAGCGTCACTGTGCTCTGCCCCAATTTCCCCTGCCCAAGAGAGCGACTGATACTGGCGTTCACGATACGATAGCCATCCTGCTTGATCGTATTGGCTGCGTCGAAATAATAGTCGCCAGAACCATTCAGAGAGAGCGTGCCGGACCACGGCCCCGCGCCGTCATAGGCAAGCGCCAAACCATAGGTGACAGACGGCGCCATAGGCAGGTCGTTGCCGGAATAATCCACCGCACTCAGCCCCCCGGTGCTCATGTCATAAACCGTGGTTTCAAAAGAATTCGCCCGTGCCTTTTGCCAGCCTGCCGTCGCGTGCAATTTCCAACTTGCGCTCAGATCGGCGCGCAATTCCGCCTCAAGCCCATAACTTTCCGCCTCTGCCGCGTTGGAAATACGTTGCGATGCGCCCGGAATGGTTTCGGTGATTTGCTTGTCTTTGACCTTCGTATAGAAACCCGCCACGTTCAAAGAGGCACGTTCGGACAGGTGGTGTTTGACACCAATCTCCCCCGCCCAGCTATATTCCGCATCATAGCTCAGACTGTCTGCGTCGCTTGCAAAGCCGTAATTGTAGCCTGCGGGCATGTAACCGCGGGCGATGTTTGCATAAAGCGTGGTCTCTGGTGCCAGCGCATAGGAGGCGGTGAGTTTGGGCAGGGCGGTCAACCCCGTGTCATTTGCCTCATAGGTGCTGGACCCGGAGCTTGTCGTCAGGGTTTGCTCAGCCTCGCTGTCGATCCAGTCAAGGCGCAGCCCGGCTCCGAGGGTCAGCCTCTCAGCCACAAGATACTCCGCAGTGCCGTAGAGCGCGACGCCGGTCTGGTCGATTTCGGTGTGGCGATCCGTGGACATGGAGCCGAGGTTGAAATCCACATCCGTGTCTTGATGGAAGGCATAAATGCCGGCGGCCCATTTGAACTCATCGCTGCCCGTGGACGTAAAGCGGAGCTCCTGCGACAGCATCCGGTCCGACAGATCCATTTCGGTGACCCCAAGTGCCAGTTGCGAGCCATCGAAATCCAGATCGAACGCGCGGTCGAATGTCGTGAACCCAGTGATCGAGGTCAGATCAAACCCATCGAAGGACTGGCGATAGGTGAGGGACGTCACGCTGCTGTCACGGGTCTCAGAGGAGGGATCGGAATAGCTTGACACATAACGGTCCGTCGCGAGTGCGCCGTCGATATAACGGAACTGTTCCTTGTTGAAATCCTCGTGCTCGATCACCGTGTTCAGGGTGAGATCGGCCCCGTTATCCAACATCCATGTGGCACCGACCACAGCATTCACGCGCGAAGTCTCGCCGCCATCGTCATCGCCAAGGGGATCGGAAATCACCCCGGTTGTGCCGGAGGTCTCAATCCCGAAGGTCAGCGCCGTCTCAGCATTGATCCAGTCAGAATAGAGGATCGACGCTGTGCCGCCCAAGGCATCGGCCCCGGCGTCCGCCCCCTCGATCCCGACACTGGCGCGCCAGCCGCCAAGCGCCCCCGGCGCGATGGTGTCAAAACTCAAAAGCCCCGCTTCCGCGGTGCGGCCCGCCGTCGTGCCTTGTGGTCCTTTCAAAAGTGTGACCTGCTCGGCGGCAAAGAAGTGCGGCACTTGCATCGTTCCCAATGGCAGGGAAACGCCATTGACCTGATACCCGATCGGGTCGGTGAGCGCATTGTCAAAGGCCGACATGCCACGCAGAACAAGCCGTTCTGCGGAATTCGCACTTTGGAACAGCACATTGCTGCTTTCGCTGGCAATGGCACCGAGGTCGGGCGATTTTGCCGCATCAAGCCCGTCCTGATCGAGAACGGTCACGGAGGTTGCTGCCTGATCCGCCGGTTCGTCCCAATAATTCGGGGACACGATGATCGGATCAAGCAGCATGACACTGTCATCTGCGGCAAAGGCAGGCGCGGTGTTCAGCGCCGAGAACAAAGCAATGACGGAACAACCCGTAAATCGGGCCATGTGCGCGGAGGCGCGTGTGAAGTGCAGCATATCCAAAACTCCTTTGGCGTCTCGGTGCCACAGCACGGGCATGCAAACTTATATCTGAGTAAAAAACTCTTTTATTTGCCGAAGGGGAATGTGCCCGGCACCTGATTAAAGGCGGGCGCGCCATTGCGTCGGGCTCAGCCCATTGGATTTGCGAAACGCGGTACTCAGATGAGCCGGGCTTGAGAAACCACATTCATAGGCAATCTGCGTCAGAGACAATGCAGTGGTTTTGATCAGGTGCTCGGCCTTCAAAATCCGCATCCGCCGCAGATCCTCGAAAACCGTTGTTCCGCAGACTTGCCTGAACGCGCGGGTGAGAGTGACATGGCTGACCCCGAGGCGGCCCGTTAGCATTTCCAGCGAGATCGACTCGCCCATGCGCTCGGTCATGAGCAAGCGGGCACGCGTGACCAACCGCCGGGGGTCGGAAGCTTTTGTGTGCTCATCTGTATCGATATCCTCAAGCGCATGGCCGATCAGTGACAGACACAGTCCTTCTTTCCGAATGAGCGCTGCTGGTGAAGACAAGCCATCAAACAGTGTTTCAGGGCTGACCTGAAGCGGAACGGAAAGCTTCAGGTGACGCAACATGCCCGGTTGTGGCAGGGCTGCGACGAGCGCCTCCCTCAATGTTGCAGGAAGCGAAGGCAGACGCAGGGAGAAAACCAGATTGGAACAGCCCGCACCCTTTTCAACGATGCGCTTTATCGCGGTCGCGCCGGGCCGGATGATCCAGCCTTGCCCGCGTGTGATCTCATAGCTTTCGTTTTCCCCAACCGGCTCAAGTCGCATCGCGCCCGACAGGTTGAAAGCCAAAAGCACCTGATCGGTCGGGCGGCGGATCTCATCACAATGCGACTGGTCATTTGCAAACCAGCTAAGAGCGACGGTCAGGCCGGGGGATACACACAGGACATCGATACGCGGAGAAGATGCTCGCCCCGGCAAAGTCACCAAGGTGCTTGCCCCGGCTTCACGTGGCCAGAAGCGTGTCGGATCAATCTGTGTCATGAGAGGCGTTTCGCAGTCTTAGCCTGTGATCTTCAATTCCTTAGTTATTCTGTCGGAAATAGCAATGATTTTATCCGGGAAACCGTCGTCGCCGGGGTCTGCCCCTTCCGCATCATGTGCGCGGTCTCGATCCTCGCGATGGTGGCTGGGGCCGAATTCGCAGGGCCATATTCTACCACCCAACGGTCACGAATGGCATGCTCGACAGCAATGCCGCATTCGGCCGATATTTCCTCTAAAGCGTTTCTACTAAAACCTGAATCAGGGTTTGAGCAGAAACGCGGAGCAACGTCCAAGCGGAGCGGCGTTTCGACTTTATGCGATAGATCAAGTTAAAGTCGAAACGCTTTAGGTCACGCTAAGGCACTACGTAAACTGTCTACAAAGTTTGACCTCGACCTTGCAGAAACGGCCCCGAGCT
The DNA here is from genome assembly GCF_054788345.1 of Celeribacter sp. ULVN23_4. Classification (NCBI taxonomy): domain Bacteria; kingdom Pseudomonadati; phylum Pseudomonadota; class Alphaproteobacteria; order Rhodobacterales; family Roseobacteraceae; genus Celeribacter; species Celeribacter sp. ULVN23_4. Next base: position 14,894 of record NZ_JBTVYO010000012.1, read on the forward strand.
CAGGCAAAGCACTCTTCCCCAAAAAAAAGACCGAGCAAAGCTCGGCCTTAAGTCCAACAGGGAGGTAAAAAGCGACGCGAGTTTCCTCATGTCGCCGCTTACTCCGCCCTATTTATGAGCGATTTAAAAACTTTACAAGATGCGGAACCGTGCAGATTGAACATGCCCGCTATGCGTTAACGCACCAAAATCGCTTCAAGCCCCCTCCAGCCCCGCATCCTGCAACTGCTCACGATCCGGGAGGTCTTCGAGTGTCTCCAAGTCGAACGCGACGAGGAACGTCTCCGTCGTGACAAACGTATAGGGCGCACCACGTCGCGGGCTGCGCGGCCCTGTGCCGATGAGCTGACGATCATGCAAACGGCCGATCAGGTCGCGACTGATTTCCTTGCCAAAGATATCCTTCAACCCGTCGCGCGTGATCGGCTGGTGATAAGCCACTGCGGCGAGCACCGCGATGTCAAACTCGCTCAGGTCCTGGAGCTGGTTTCCGACATCCGCCGCCGCACGGATCGTCGACGCATAATGTGTCCGCGTGCGAAATATCCATCCCCCTCCGACCTTGGCGATCTCAAAGGCCCGCCCCTCAAGATCGGCGGAGAGATCGGCCACAAGAAGGTCAACCGATGCCCCCTGCCCCACGACCCGCGCAAGGTCTTCGCGCGGCACGGGGGTGGCACTGGCAAAGAGCACGGCTTCGACCCGATGCATCCACTCGCGCCACCGCAGCTCAGGCGGCAGGTCGGGCAACTCGCGGTCGAGCTCTGGTTCCGAGCGATCCTTCGTCATGCTCACACTCCATATAGCCGGAACGTGTCACGTCCGGTGAGTTCGCGCACCGCACCCAACTCGACCAATCGGTCACAGAGCCGCCGCGCCGCCCGATCCGGCAGCGGCAGCGCCGAAGGGGCCACCGCATCCCGGCTCAGGAACATCGCGACCGCCTCCCCTGCCCCCTTGGCCCGGAGTTTTGGCGCGACCGCCGAGAGATGCGCGGCTTTGCGGGAGAGATCAGCGGCAAGTGTCAGCACCTCAGGCACCGCAGAAAGCACCGCGCGATGGCAGGCCTCGACCAGCGTCTCGCCCTGCAATTTAATGTCTGACCGCTTCAACCCGAGCGTGAGCAACGGCAACAGATGCGTCACCCCCATCCCTTGCGCCAAGGCCGCCTCCGCCATGATCAACGCCGCCGCGCGTGCGCGGGGACGTTCCGCCAAAACTGTCTCCAATACCGCCGCCGCCCGTCTGAGCGGCACCCCCTGCCCCGTATCGAGCCAAGCCGCCACATCTGCGAATTCGAACTCCTGTAACGTACCTTGCAGGACCTTCGGAGACATCGGACGTTCGACCGCCCCCCGCCATTGCAAATAAACCTCTCCCGCAGGACCGGGAAGGTCTCCCGGACGCAACAAATGGCAGGAGTCGCGCAACTCCCCTGCCCGCTCAAACCGTCCGGAGACAGCCACACAGGCCTCCGCCGCACGCAAAGCCAACCGATCCCGCAACAAAGCGTGGGGCACCTCCGGCTGCGTGGCCACAAGATGCAGATGTCCGAGGGCATAACCCGACAAAAAAGACACATCTTCAAAGGCCCCACCGGAAGGTTTGTGCGTAGGATTACTCTAAGGCAGAACTTTCCGCGAACATTTGCGCCGTGCTGTTGTTTCTGATGACCTTGTAAGCTGTTGATCTGCCTATGCCGAGGTGTTTTGCGGCTTGAGCGACGGATTTTCCGGCGCTGACGAGATCTTGGAGGGCTGAGATTGTCTCGGGTTGCAATGGTGGGCGCCCAGGGGTGCGGCCATGTTTTCGTGCGTTGATCAGGCCGTCTTTGGTGCGCTCAGAGATCAGGCGGCGCTCGAAATGCGCGATGGCCCCGAAGACGTGGAATACGAGTTCGCCAGCGGCTGATGTCGTGTCGATCCGTTCTTCAAGGCTGATCAGGTTGATCTCTCTGGCCTTGAGGTCATCGACGGTTTCCAGCAGTTCCTTGAGCGAGCGCCCCAATCGATCAAGGCGGATAACGGCGAGGGTGTCGTTGGGGCGAGCTTGATCAAGCAGTTCTGTTAGCCCTAGTCGGTTGAACGTCTTCCCGGAGATCACGTCCTCGAATACGCGAATAGCGCCGTGTTGTATCAGTCGATCTTTCTGAGCGGTCAAATCCTGGTCGGCTGTTGAGACCCTTGCGTATCCGAGGATGTCGCCGGTGCGTGGCATGGTGTCTCCAAAACGAACGGTTTAGGGACATCCGCCAAAGAGATGGGAGATTGTCCTTCCGGGTATCGATATCTGTCTATTTATTAGTCTTCATATTAAAGCGTGTCCAGAAAACTTCAACACCGTTTTGAGGACACCTATGCCCCGTCGTTCACTGCTTTCCGCCCGTTCCCGGGCAGACCTCTTCGATATCCCGACAGGCTCTGATGGCCTGATGCGCCATTACTTGCTGTCCCCTTCGGATCTGGAATTGATCTGCACGCGCCGCCGCGATGAAAATCGGTTCGGGCTGGCTGTCCATATCTCTCTGCTCCGCCACCCGGGCCAAGGATGGCGCGATGGGGTGGTATTACCTGCAGCTCTCTTGGATTTTCTTGGCGACCAGCTGCATCTCCCCGCTGCGCACCTTCTAAATTACGCCAGCCGTGGAGCGACACGCTCGGCGCATCAAGCTCTTGCGCTGCAGCATCTGGACCTGGTGCCATTCACCAACGAGCATATGGCAATGGCGGAGGATATCGCCACGACGGCGGCCTTCGCGACAGATCATGGTGTGAAGATTGTTGAGACGCTCGTTGCGGAGCTGCGTTGGCAGCATCTGGTGCTGCCGCCCGTGGATAGGCTTGAGCGCCTTGCCCTGAAGGGGCGTGCTCGCGCCCGGCGTGAAGCTGCCGCTGCGCTGTTTGATGTTCTCTCACCGGAGCAACGTGCCCAGTTACAGGCGCTCTTGGTGAACGATCCGTCTGTTGGGCAAACGCGTCTCACGTGGTTGCGTGGCTATCCGCATTCGACCAGTCCAGCCAGCATGACCGCGCTTCTGGATCGCTTGAACTATCTGCGATCGTTAGATTTGCCGCCAAACCTTGGGCATGGCCTCCACCCTGACCGGCTGCTCAAGTTCGCGCGCGAGGGCGCGGTGGCCCCTGTGAGCTTGCTGAACGATTTTGGCGAACGGCGACGGATCGCAACGCTCGCGGCGCAGATGGCGGATTTATCCATCACGATCACCGACGCGACCATCGCCATGTTCGAGCGACTGACCGGCCAGCTCTTCTCACGCTCCCGCAATCGCCAGGAGGAGGTCTGGCGCATTGGCAAGACCAAGGTTGGCAAACTGATGCAACTCTTCGGCGCGTCCATTGATGCCATGGCCCGCGCACAAGATCTGGGGCAAGATCCCTTTGCTGCGTTGGATGCGGATGTCGGGTGGGCAACTCTCTTGGGCAAGCGTGACGAAATCGCTGGCTTCGGAGAGCTGGCAACGAGTGACCCGCTCGCTCTGGCGGCTGAGCGCTACGCCTATATGCGCAAGTTTGCCCCTGCATTCCTTGAAGCTTTCGAGTTCAGCGCCACCGATGCGGGGGATGACCTCAAGGACGCAATCGCTTTGCTGCGCGACCAGAACCGCACCGGTAGACGCAAGTTGCCCGATGATCCGCCCATGCCCTTCGTGGCCAAGCATTGGCCGTCGCTGATCGTCCAGGATGGTAAGCCGCAACGGCGTGTGTACGAGACCGCCGTTGTGTCCACCTTGCGCGAGCGCCTGCGTGCCGGGGATGTCTGGGTCGACGGAAGCCGTGAATATCGCCGGTTCGACAGCTACCTGCAGCCACGGGACAAAGCCGAAATCATCATGCGGGATGCGGGCTTCGAAACCGACCCAGACGCATGGCTGTCTGACCGGCGGGCAACGATGGCGAAACGCTTTGACCAGGTAGAGCGCGCCCTGAAGCGCAATGGGCTCTCTGGTGTACGAATTGAACGTGGGCGGTTGAAAGTTACACCGCATGACGCGGTCACACCGCCCGCCGCTGTGCGCCTGGAACGGGCGATTGACGCCGTGATGCCCCGCATCCGCATCACGGAGTTGCTTTGGGAGGTAAACGCGCAGACCGGGTTCCTTGATGCCTTCACCGATCTGCGGTCTGGCAAGCAGCACGATGAACCTGCCGCCGTTCTGGCCACGATTCTGGCCGGGGCCACCAATCTCGGCTTGGAGCGGATGGCCCATGCTTCATCGCGCGTTAGCCATGCGCAGCTGACCTGGGCGCAGACATGGTATCTTCGGCCGGAGACATTCGCGGATGCCTTGGGTCGTATCGTCGACGCCCATCATAGCCTGCCTTTTGCGCAGCACTGGGGCGCGGCGGAGCAAAGCTCGTCGGATGGCCAGTTCTTTGCTGCCAATCGCGGCAGCGGGCTCATCAACGCGAAGTATGGTCCTGATCCAGGTCTGAAAATCTATTCCTTCCTGTCGGGCCAATACGGATCCTTCCATTCCAGTGTCATCGGGGCGACGGCAGGCGAAGCCCCTTTCGTGCTTGACGGCCTCCTGACAAACCCGGCCAGCTTCGACCCGCTCGTGCATTACACAGACACCGGCGGCGTGTCGGACCACGTCTTCGCCCTGTTCCATCTCTTGGGGATGACCTTTGCCCCGCGCCTGCGCGACTTTCCTGACCGGCGGTTGGCCTGCTTTGGAAGCACGAAGGCGTGGCCCACCCTGTCCTCCCTCATTGGGAGGCCAATCAACGAAGAGGTTATCCGGCAGCATTGGGGCGATATCATGCGGCTCGCGGCCAGCATCCGCGAGAAGTCTCTCAAACCGTCTGAAATCCTGCGCAAGCTTGGTGCGTACCGCCAGCAAAACCGACTATATCTCGCCCTGGGTGAAATCGGCCGGATCGAGCGCACACTCTTTATGCTCGACTGGATCGAGAACGCCGACCTTCGCATGGAATGCCACGCTGGCCTGAACAAAGGTGAAGCACGCCACTCATTGGCCAGGGCCGTCTTTGCCCACTCACAAGGGCGCATTCATGATCGCTCAGACGCGGCCCAACAAAAGCGAGCCATGGCGCTCAACCTCGTCATCGCCGCCATCACGTTCTGGAATACGATTTACATGGGCAAGGCCGCCAACTACGTCGCGCAGAACAGCCCCCTCTACGACGCCAAGCTGCTTCCGCATGCCTCGCCGCTCGGGTGGGAGCACGTCATCCTATCTGGCGACTTCGATTGGCATTCCGGGGCCGCTGACCGAAAAATTGCGCGACCGCTGAACATCAGACCAGCCAGAGACTGGGGAGCGTGAATATGTTCACGAAAAGTTCTCGCTTAGAGTAATCCTACGCACAAACCTTCCGATGGGCCGAAGTCTTTGTGAGCAACCGCTCTTCTCAATCAGCCGGACCGGGCACTTTTCTCCGGGATCATGCCATTGGGAGAAAATCGAAGCGCGAGAAGCAGAATTAGTCCCATGAGTGCAACGCGCATCTGTGCCGCATTTGACATCAAATGCTCCTTGAAAGGGCTAGTTTCAGGTAAGAAGGAGGTGAACACTCCAAGAGCAAAGGTACCGATAGGTTCGGCCTCTACCCACAACATCCAAATGACAAGACCACCCAGAATTGCCCCCCAATTGTTACCGGAACCTCCAACGATGACCATCACCCAAATCAAAAAGGTAAATCGCAGCGGCTGATAGGTTCCGGGTGTGAACTGCCCATCCAGCGTCACAAGCATCGCACCCGCGAGACCAACAATTGCAGACCCCAGTACAAAGACTTGTAAATGAAGGCGGGTAACATCTTTGCCCATTGCTCGCGCGGCTGTTTCGTTGTCGCGGACCGCACGCATCATTCGTCCCCATGGCGCACGCAAAGCTTTCTCTGCCAACCATGTCAAAACAAGAAGCACAGCGATGAACAATGTGCAAAAACTAAGACGGACGAGAATGTTGGCCAAGTCATCTGCTTCCACGCCAAAGAATTGGGACAGATAAACAACCCAATCCGCTCGGACAAGATCTACTTCGTAGGGAACTGGCCTCGGCAGTCCGGTAACATTTTTCACTCCGCGGGTTAGCCAATCTTCATTCTTGAGTATGGCAACGAGGATTTCGGCAATCCCGAGAGTCGCAATTGCCAAGTAGTCAGCCCGCAACCCCAAGGCAACCTTACCAATCAACCACGCAGCACCAGCAGCAATTAAGGCCCCGAAGATCCAGGCCAACATTATGGGAGCGCCCAGACCTCCGATGAAGCCAAGCATCGCGGGGTCAACTGCTTCGATTGCATCAACAGCAGCGAAAAAAAGTGGGCGCCCAAGGGCGTATGCCACAATACCAATGACAGAGATAACGCTGATCAATACCTTGGGATGCGCCCTGAGATATCGCTTTGCAAGGATGATGCACGCGACCGCTACCAACATCAACGCAGCAGCGGATGCAAGGTCCTTTCCCCCAGCCCGCCAGGCATCGGGCACCGGTTCTGCTGCAATCCAGACAGCTGTGGCCCCTCCAATTGCGGCAAATCCCATTGTTCCTACGTTCAGCAGTCCTGCATAGCCCCACTGAATGTTATTCCCCAATGCCATGATCGCCGAAATGACACCAAGAGTCAGAATTCCGAGCGCGACAGACAAACTCTGAATCATCGCGATTGTCAGAATTGCAAGCGCATAAGCGCAGAACAAAAGGTAAGGTGAACGAAGCGAAGTCATTTGGTTTTCTCCCGAAAAAGCCCAGTGGGGCGATAGAGAAGTACGAGCACGAGGATCACGAATGAAATCGCGAATTTGTAGTCAGTTGGTAGGAATTGAACCAAGCCCTCGGGAACCCAATCGTTTGGTAGCGTGTAGCCCAGAAATTTTGTGTAGGCGTAGGTGAGTGACACTTCTGAAAAAGCGATCAAAAAACCACCAGCCACTGCACCAAGAGGATTGCCCAGGCCACCAACGATTGCCGCAGCGAATATGGGCAACAATATTTGCTGGTAGACAAACGGTTTGTAGCTCTTGTCCAGACCGTACAGCGTCCCAGCTAGTGTCGCCAGAATTGCGGCAATTGCCCAAGTATACTTCACGATTTTCTCTGGGTTAATGCCAGAGAGCAGTGCGAGATCCTCGTTGTCGGAATATGCGCGCATCATTTTTCCTGTCTTGGTTTTGTCGAGGAACCAGAACAGCAGAAGTCCTGCGATTAGCGTCACCGATACGGTAATCGCCTGTGACGTTTTAATGGTCAAACCTTCGGACGTGCCCCACGTCTCCTTAAAGCTACGCGCTTTCAACAGAAAACGCGCACCGTCGCTGAACACTCGGTCGTCGGGACCAATGATAAAACGAATTATTCCAGCCATTAGAAACATGACGCCGATAGAAGTGATCATAAGGATTACGGGATCTGAGCGTTTTTCCCGATAGAACCGGTAAACACTCCGGTCCGTAAAGAGGGCGGCAAGAACGGTGCCCACCATGGCAAAAGGCAGTGCTACAAGAGCAGTCGGAACAGCGCCAAAGCTGATACCTGCGGCTTGGAAGGCCCATGTGACAAATATGGCCAGCATTGCTCCGAAGGACATCAGCTCGCCATGGGCAAAGTTTGAAAACCGCAGGATGGCAAACACCAATGTCACTCCAAGAGCGCCCAAGGCGAGTTGGCAGCCATAGGCAAGTCCCGGAACAAGCAGGTAGTTGGTAAGAAGCAATACAGCGTCAAGATAGCTTTGCATCTCAGCCTCCCAAGAAGGATTTGCGCACTTCGGCGTCAGCCATGAGAGCAGAACCCGTTCCCGTGAAACGGTTTCTACCCTGTACCAGAACATAGCCAATATCTGCTATTTCAAGAGCTTGACGGGCGTTCTGCTCAACCATTAGAACAGCGAGGCCAGTCCGCGCGATTTCGATGATCCGATCAAACAATTCGTCCATCACTACTGGCGAAACCCCTGCGGTCGGCTCGTCGAGCAACAGAACGCTCGGACGTGTCATTAAGGCACGTCCAACCGCGACCTGCTGGCGTTGCCCCCCCGACAATTCACCAGCCCTTTGGTGTCTTTTTTCGTATAGTGCCGGGAACAATTGATAGACTTCTTCGATCATTTGCTCGATGCTGTCGTCTCGTATTACCCCTCCCATTTCAAGGTTTTCGCGTACGGTCATCGTCGGAAAGACATTGCGCACTTGAGGCACGAAACTCATTCCCGCGGCCACACGTCCTTGTGGCGACAAATCGCTCAAATCCTTGCCGCCTAAACTGACGACTCCTTCCGTCAATTTCAGCATCCCCAAAAGGGCCTTCATACCGGTCGATTTTCCGGCTCCATTTGGACCGACAATCACCGCGATCTGACCGCGATTCACCTCAAGATCACATCCGTTAAGAATGTTTGCCCCGCCGTAACCACCGACCATGCCCTTGCCTTTCAAAAAGCTCATGAGGCCACCTTCCTATTCTTGAGACCTGTACCGAGGTAAGCATCGATGACCGCTTCATTATTCTTAATTTCTTCAGCCGTTCCCTCGGCCATCACGGTGCCCTCAGCCATACAGATCACGTGGTCACACATGCGTGTGATAAAATCCATGTCGTGCTCGATAAGGCAGAACGTGTAGTGTCGCTCGTCCCGCAGCCGTTCGATCGCGTCACCTATCGTGTTTAATAGGGTTCGATTAACCCCTGCTCCGACCTCATCAAGGAAGACAATGCGCGCATCAACCATCATGGTGCGACCCAATTCCAAGAGCTTCTTCTGACCACCAGAAAGGTTGCCGGCCAACTCGTCTGCTACATGGGAAATTTCGAGGAACTCAATCACCTCATCGGCTTTGCGCCGAACCAATTTTTCATGCTCTCGAACGCGCTGTGGGCTGAACCAAGCATTTAGAAGCTTTTCCCCTGGCTGATGATCTGGAACCATCATGAGGTTCTCGCGTACGGTCAAAGTTGAAAACTCATGAGCGACCTGGAAAGTTCTAAGCAACCCAGCAGAAAACAACTCATGAGGTTCCAAACCCGTGATGTCCCGCCCGTCGAGATGCACAACACCTGATGTCGGCTTATAATGACCTGCAATGACATTGAAGAGCGTTGTCTTACCTGCGCCGTTCGGCCCGATGAGCCCGGTAATGCTACCAGTCTTGATCTGGAGGGAAGCACCGTCTACGGCCTTTACCCCTCCAAAGTGTTTGTGGAGGCTGTCTACGACAATCATTTTCAATGATCCTAGAAAAGCTGGCTAAGCTATATAAATGCCTAGCAAATTTAGACATTCAGCGAAATCTCACGGTGGTTTGCGTGCCGTCTTGGATGACGAACTCTCGGAAGTTTCCGGCGCTTTCACCTGGGCTGACCAATTCGACGCCCGATGCGCCTTGGTAGTTCACTGCGCCCCCTTCACTGAGGATCTTAAGTGCCTTTGCAAGCTCCCCAGGTTGAATTGGCTCACCCGGCGCGTTCGCAACATCTATAATCCGGTGCTTCACTGCGCCACTATCCACGCTTCCGGCGGCCTGTATGCCAAGCATAAGGATCGCCGCCGCATCATAGGACTCGCCGACATATGGGCCAACTTTGAAATTAGATATTTCGGCGATGCCTGAAAATGTCTCGGAAGCGCTACCCTCAGCTCCTGGCACGATACCGAAAGAGCCTTCAAGATCGGAGCCGAATGTGTTGAAGAGCTCCTCGCCGGACATGCCATCGGGAAGCACGAAGGTTTGAAATGCATCTAGGTCGATTGCACTACTGATGATGCCTTTCCCACCCTGGTCTTGGTACCCGGCCACTATCAAAACATCACCCCCCGCTGCGGCAAGAGACGCCACCTCAGCGCTGTAGTCACCTTTCCCGTCTTCATGCGACGAATTGATCGTAATCTTGCCGCCAAGAGCCTCGAAGCTGTTGGCGATACTGTCTGAGAGACCTTTTCCGTAATCATTGTTTGTATATGTCAATGCCGCTTGTCTTACACCGCGTTCGATCATGACCTGAGCAATCACTTCTCCCTGGCGCGCATCAGACGGAGCTGTCCGGAAGAATAGGTCATTATCTATGACGTTCGACAAGCCAGGAGAACTTGCAGAAGGAGAGACCATGATCACACCTTTCGGCAGCGCCACATTCTGGAGAATTGCTGTCGATGCACCTGAACAAGTTGCGCCGATAATGGCATCTACGCCGACACCTGAGATAAGCCGCTCTGCCGCCGCGGTTGCCGCGCCTGCGTCGAGGCAGGTGGAATCTCCGCGAACACTTACTACAGATTGCCCATCCAAGAGCCCGCCAGCGGCATTCACTTCGGCAATCGCCTGTTCCGCCCCGGCGGCCATATCGGGGGTAACGGACTCTAATGGACCGGTGAACGCCAAAAGGAGTCCAACTTTGATATCATCGGCCGCTGCGGGCGATGCGAGAGCCGTCGCCAGTGTCAGAGATTCGAGCAGTCGTTTCATATCTGAGTTCCTTCTGATCTAATGAAAATTACATCGTTAAATGTACGGTGTACATTAAAATGGGGTGACGCAAGCCGTTTTTGCCTTGAACAGTCACAAGTTGCCTATACATTTGTAGTATGGGTTTTTTTTAGCCTCTTTAAGAAGGCTCCGTCTTAATGTGGGCATTTTTTGTGCACACAGAAAATGGCCTTTGGATTAAAGAGAAGTAACGAAACAGGTAAAGGTCACTCAATGCTGCCACTTTCGAAACAAAGTAAACCAAGAGGTAGGCGGAAGCGCAAAGACGGCTCACCAAACCTTGAAAAAAAAGCAATTGTCGCCGCAGCGCTGAAATTGATAGACGTCGAAGGCATTGAAAACTTTTCGATGCGAAAGCTTGCCAAGGAACTCAACGTCTATCCCACAGCAATCTACTGGCACTTACCCAACCGCAACGCTGTCATCGGAGAAGTTATCAGCTCAGTTCTTGTTGATCTCGTACCCGACAATTTTGCCGATGATTGGAAAAATGGTCTTATCGGGATGTTCAGGAACTACAGAGACCGCGTCAGGGCTCATCCAAACATTGCCCCCATGATTGGCGCCCAACTGGTTTCTAATACCAGTGTCGATTTTGAGATGGTCGAGAGCATTCTGTCAGCTTTGTCGGAGGCAGGGTTCAACGGCCCAAAACTTAGAGCTGCATACAACGCTGTAATCGCCGCGATGGTAGCCTACACAACTCAAGAATTTTCCTTGGTCCCAGAGGACGCAAAAGGAGAATGGTCGGCTGCAATGCAAGAAACCATCAGGGGAGTTGATTCACAAAAGTACCCGATAACCGCAATGAATCTGAATGACCTGCAAAACCGCGCTTTCATTCTCAGATGGGAGAACGGAACAACTGCACCCTTGGACGATGGTTTCGAACTGTATATTCATGCTTTCGTTGACGGCTTGGAAGCGCAGTTGGCACAGCCCTGAAGACTTTCCAGCGCCTAACCAAAGGTTAATTCGGCGGAGCACTCGAAGACTCCGCCAAGAGCTTCAAGTCTCTTGCAGAAGGCCCTTTTTCGCCAATTCTTGCTCGAAATCCGCAATGGATTTTGCAAACAATTGCAGCAACCCGTCTGCTTCTTTGCGCGTCAGGGTCAGGGGAGGTGTAACCATGACCCATTCGCCAAATTTCCCACCGGCAGTCTTCCGAGTGTAGAGCAAGAGGCCATTGTCGATACCGATCTCAAGAAGTCGATAGACCGCCCTGTGCTCAGCCGGAATCGGCGCTTTCGACTTCTTGTCTACGACAAGTTCAACCGCAATCAACATGCCCTTGCCGCGGACGTCGCCAATGATCTCGGACTGATCCGCAATTTTACGCAGACCATCCATAAGATAGGTACCGATCTCCCGCGCGTTGGACATCAAATCCAGGCGCAGCATTTCGTCAAGAACTGCAACAGCTACAGCGCATGAAAGCGGATTGGCTGAATAAGTGTGCCCATGAAGGAAGCCACCTGAGGCTACGATTGGCTCAACGATACAGTTTGGGACGAGCACCGCAGCGAGCGGAGTGTATCCTGCAGCAACACCCTTCGCCAGAGTCACAATATCAGGGCGCACCTCAGGCCAATGCTCGGACGCAAGGAAAGTGCCAGTGCGTCCCGCGCCACACATGACTTCATCAAAGATCAAAAGCACGCCATGTTTGGTGCAGATGTCGCGCACCGCTTTGTAATAACTGTCGGGTGCCACGAGGCCACCAGTGGCCAATCCTCCAACCGGCTCCATGATAAAAGCCAAAACTCTTTCGGATCCGACATTCGTGATCTGCTTCTCCAATTGTGCAGCACAGTCCAGCGCATAGTCTTCAGCGCTGACACCCTCGGGAAGGCGATAGGAAAACGGCGCGGGCACCTTTGGCATGATGCGCATCACGGATTCAAAAACATCATCCGAGAGCGGATCACCGGTGACGGCTGCTGCCCCCAAGGTAGCGCCATGATAACTCGGGCTGCGCGCCAGCACGACGGTTCGCCCTACCTCGCCTTTGACGACGGCGTATTGTCGCGCCATCTTGATCGCTGCCTCCGTTGCCTCCGAGCCACTCCCGACGAGGAACACCTGATCAAACCCTGGACCGGCCAGATCAATCAGCTTCTCGGCCAATTCGCGATTGGGTTGGTTTTCGAAAACGGCACGACTTGCATAACAAACTTTGGCAGCTTGTTCGGCCATGACCTGAAGCACGCTCGAGTTGCCGTGACCAATATTCGTAATCACCGGGCCCGACGAAGCGTCGAGGTATTTCTTGCCTGTAGCGTCCCAAAGGTAGACGCCGTTAGCCCTGTCGATCGTCGGAAGATGTGCCCGGTTGCCAGAATAGAACACTTGGATCGGAGACCCGCGCTTGAGGGTGGCGAGAGAAGTACTGCTCATGAATTTTGTCCTTCCATTTCATGCCACAGCGAAGTGTGCGTCATCAGAATTTTGCGGAATGTTTCTACGAAGCGGTCCAATTCGTCTTGAGTGTGACAAACGTTCAAGGCCACCAGACCCCGCTTGGCTAAATAGATTCCATGGTTGAGGAACTCAAAGAACAAGAGGTCCTTCAACTCTTTGTTTTCTTGAGCAACCTGCTCGGCGAACCGAACCGGCCCTGATTGGGTATGTATGTTCATGATACTACCTACGCCAGAAACATGGACCGGGGCACCGCTTCCGGCAGAGACTGAGTTGAGGCGCGCACGCAAAGCGTCCCCCATCGTGGTCAGGCGCCTTGCTTCCTGGGAGGTATAAACCTCTGTAATGCCCACAAGGCCGGCTCGCATAGTCATCGCATTGTTGTTAAATGTGCCGGAGTGCATCAGCGCATTCGCATGGCGTGGATCAAACCGATCCATGATGTCCGCGCGTCCGCCAAACACACCAATGGGCATACACCCACCTATAAATTTGCCCATCGTTGTGAGGTCAGCATTGAGACCCAACTCCGGTTGCATGCCCCCAGCATAATGTCGAGCAGTCTGAACTTCATCCAAAATCAGAAGAGCTCCCGAGCTACGGCACCAGTCTTGCAAACCGGTCAAAAATGCCTTTTCGCCCGAAATGCAGCCGCCGGCGCCGAGCACAGGCTCAACGAGAACTGCAGCGACGTCCTCCACGTGCGGCGAAATGGTGGCAAGTGTTGCATCCAGATCATTGTAACGGCCATAGAGAAAATCGAACGGCAGGTTGCTCGCGCTCGCACCACCTACAAAAGTAAGAGGGCCACCGTGGTAGCCACCTTTGAATACTACGATCTTGTTACGTCCCGTGATAGCACGTGCTGCAACCATCGCCATGATGTTCGCCTCGGTTCCCGAGTTGGTCAGGCGCACTTTTTCAAAACATTCGAAACGGGCACAAATCGCCGCCGCTAATTTTGCTTCACCAACGGTATGCGACGACAGGTTCAACCCCTCGGCAGTTGTCGCCTGAATTTCAGAGACGATGCGCGGATGTGAATGACCAAAAACGCCAGAGGTAAACTCGCTGAGCATATTTAGGTATTTGTGGCCGTCCAAATCCCAAAGGTAAGTGCCTTCTCCACGTGCCATGGTGAGTGGGAAGGGCCCATAAAAGAGACTGCTGCGCGTGTTCCCTGCGGGGAGTGATTGCTCCGCTTTCCGAAACTGGGCTTCACTTTTCGGGTGCTCACGGACGTACCGATTCTCGGCTTGCGCGAGAGCTCTACTTAGGCACTCCCATCTTGTCGTTCGTGCAGGCATATCATTCTCCAAATACTTGAATGATTTCTCTATAATACTTGCGCTCTTAAATGTACATCTTTAATTGTACATCGTACAATATGAAGTATATATGAGCGAAAGGTTAGCACACTAGTTCCCGGTGAAGGTCGGAGACCATTTGAGTGCGTATCTTTGCGAAATCAAACGGATTTGAAGCCTCTCAATGAGATTCTATGGTGTTGTCACGTTAATCAGTATCCGGCTGAAGATGGTTTGTTGGGTGGAAAGTTAAACAAGCCCGGCGGCGGTCTTCCAGATGTCGAATGCTTCCAGTCGATGAAATCGGATGGCCATGGCAGTGCGGCGGCGGGATGGAACGGAAAAGCAATTTCGGGTTGGCGAATGGATGGAAACAAATCGCTGCAATCCGCCAGGCGAGCGAAATCCTTGCATGCAGCGTTCGCGTTTCCTGAACGGCAGGTGACTGTTTTCAGCCCGGTTATTCAGACCTTTATGGGAACGGTGTTCCAGTCCCGGTGCGACGTCACGTTTCGCGGCTCCATAGGACCGCAGCTTGTCGGTGACGATCCGCTTGGGCAGGCCAAATCGCTTTATCAGGGATCTCAAAAGGCGCTTTGCAGCTCGTTTGTTACGCCTGGATTGAAGGATTTCCTCCAGCACGGGTCCCGTCCTGATCGACGGCGCACCAAAGCCAGAATTTACGCCCCGATATCACCACGACAACCTCATCGAGGTGCCAGATATCGCCGGGGCGGCGCTGACGGCGGCGTAAGTTCCGGGCGATCTGCGGCCCAAATTTGCGGCCCCAACGCCGGATGGTCTCATAGGAAACGTCGATGCCTCGTTCCAGCAGCATCTCTTCCACTTCGCGAAGGCTCAGGTTGAAACGAACGTACGACCAGACCGCATGAGCGATGATTTGCGGCGGAAAGCGGTGGCGTTTGTAGCTGATCAACTGTTTCTGCATCCTCCCGAACTATGTCCAGACACTGCAATGAGCAACCGTGCCAAGCTTAACGTGACAACACCTCTTATCGTCATCCGCCGAAAGAAGGGCAACCGTATCTCAAGCGCTCGGCCCATCTGCCCCAAGAAATCAGGGATATCGGCTGGAAGGGCAGACCCGCCTGTACAAGCGGTTCCGCCATTTGTCGAACTCTGGCAAACCCCAACCACGCGTGTTGGCCGCGATCGCGCGCGAACTGGTGGGCTTCATCTGGGACATCGCACGAAAGACGCCACTGCCCGCGTGATCGACACGCGCAAGCTGCCTGTACGGCACGCTGGAGATGGTAGCTGCCAATGATAGGGAAATCCTCGGAGCACGTTGGGAAACATATCCGCTCTTAGAGAGAGGTCACCCGTATCGCACCAGGTCAGGCGGTATCCAATCCGCGGATGAGAGCATGACAACCATCGGTTCGGCCCACCGTCTCCAGCGCCTGTACAGGCTCATCCCCTGTCAGCGGGGTAGTCTCATTGTGTCAGGAAAACCAAAAACGCTCATGAGAACGTACGATTCTGCACTCAGCCGGAGCAGAGCCCTCCCAGCACCCTGCATACACGGCGTTCCGAAACGTTCTGCCGGACCAAAGCATGAGTGCCGCGTTTGAGGATGCCTATTCCGGATTTCGCGCGGCATATCCGGGGCTGAAGGCCATTCAGCGAGCTTGGGATGTCATCGCGGCGAGGACTGAGGAGACAATCGCTGCAACCGGCAGGCGCGCGTCGAAGGATAGGCCCAGTTCCTCGGGATCGAGCGGTTCGAGAGCGAGCGCCTGGCTCTCGGCGAGGCACGTGGGCATGAAATGATCCGTGCGGGCCTGCATGCGGGCTTGCGCATCCTCGACCGATAGCACGAGATGGACGAACAATACGGTTTGCCCCCGCGATAGCCGTTCACGGTAGGCGCGTTTGAGCGCCGAGCAACTGGCGACCACTCCCCCTTCTCCCTTTGCGGCACGGTCCATTTCGTTGCGGATCAGATCCAGCCAAGGGGCCCGCATTGCGTCGTCGAGCGGCCGTCCCTCTGACATCGCCTTGCGGTTTTCGGCAGGGTGGAAGTCATCGCCTTCGAGGTAGGCATAGCCGAGCGCCTGCGCCAGCGCCTCTCCGACAGTCGACTTGCCACAGCCACTTACCCCCATGACGACGATGCGGCGCGGAGCCTTTGGGTCCGTCATGTCAAAAGCTCCATCGGCCACATCACAATCTGCGGGAAGGCCGCGACCAGCACGAGAACCACAAGGTTTATGGCATAAAAGGGCAAGGTCGCCACGACCAGACGTTCGGCCGGCACTTTCGAGACATAGGCCGTCGCGAAGAGGCAGGTGCCCACCGGCGGCGAGGCGAGTCCTATGGCGAGGCAGGTCACCATGAAAATCAGGAAATGCATCGGATCGACTCCGGCCGAGACAGCCGCCGGCATCAGCACCGGGATGAGCATAAGGGCGGCCGCGACGATATCCATGAGCATCCCGACGATTAGGAACACTAGACCCATCAGCAGAAGTGTGACGAAGGGCGAACCTGTGAAACCTGACAAGAGGCTCGACGCTTTTTGGGGCAGCAGATCGACGGTGAAGACAAAGGTGGCGGCGGAGGCGACCATGAGGATCAGGAGCACGGTGCCTGCAAGCTGACCCGCGAGGATGGCGAGTTGGACGAGATCACGCAGCCCCATCTCTCGATGGACGATCCCGGCCACCAGGAGCGTGTAAATCACGGCAAGGCCCGCCGCTTCGGTGGGTGTCACGATCCCCGAAAACATGCCCGTGAGAATGATGATGGGGGCGCCGACAGAGGGTAGCGCGCGGGCAAAGGCTCGGATTGAGGCGCGCGGGTTGAAGGGGGTGAGCATACCGTAGCCGCGCTTGCGCGAGACGATCCCGTTATAGAGTGCAAGAGAGAACGCAAGCAGCAGCCCCGGCCCCAAGCCTCCTGCAAGCGCACCACCGACCGACTGGCCCGAGGCGGAGGCCGCGACGATGATGAGGATCGAGGGCGGCACGAGGGTGGCTAGGGTCGCGGTGATGAGGGTGAGCGCGGCTGAATAGGGCCTCGGGTAGCCGCGCGAGGTCATCGAGCGAATGGTGATGGGCCCGAGGCTCGCGATATCCGCGACCGAAGATCCGGAGATGCCGCCGAACACGAAGGAAGACACGATGTTCACATGGCCGAGGCCGCCGCGAAAGCGCCCGACCACGGCTTCAGCCGCGTCGAAGATGCGTTCGGACAGCCCGCCGCGTTCCATGATCTGGCCCGCGAGGATGAAGAGCGGCACAGCGATCAGCAAGAATGAGTTGATGGAGGTCGCAAGCGATTGAGTCAGCATGGAGACTGGCAGGTCAAAGAAGAGCAACGCCGCCAGCGTGCCGAGGCCGAGCGCAACTGAGAGCGGTACGCCGAAGGCGGCTAAGAGCGAAAAAATTCCGAGCAGAGTAAGGCTCATGCGGATCGTCCTTCTTGAAAAAGGCTGCGATGGTCCTCGTGGGACCGGCGAAGGGGAGGCGTATCAGAGTGCTTCAGGTCGACCTTGCTGGAGGCGTCTCTCGCAATGACTGCTTTGCTCGGCCCCACTTCGGGCTCTGACATTTCCGGTGAGAAAGACACGGGGTCCGGCTCGATAAGCGCATGCACGATTGCACCGACCACCGCGAGCGCCCCACCGAGCACCACCGGAACCGAGGCGATCCACATGCCGATCTGAAGGATGGCCGAGGTTTCGCCAAAACGGATTTGCTGCCATAGCAGGTCCCAGCCGTGGCGTGTCACCACTGCAAAGAGCAGCGCGGTCGCGAGGCCCGGCAGGAAGTCAATCACACGGCGCGCGGTCCGCCCCGTCGGCAGGTCGGAAAAAATCGTTACACGAGGGTGTTGCCCGTTGCGAAAGCCCGCTGCGAGGCCAAACCAGATCGTCCAGATGAACAGAAAGCGCGACAGTTCTTCCGTCCAGGGCAGGGAATTGCCCAGAAGCCGCGTGCCGACCTGCAAACCGATGAGCAGCACCATGCCGAGCACGGCGGTCAGAAGGATGCCGTCGACAAGACGCCATATCGCTCTGTCCAGAAATTTCATGTTGTCCTCCGCGATATTTCAAGTTCCGCAACACGCCGTGGATCAAAAGGCGGCTGCGCGCCTGCCTGTTCCCGACCTGCTCGACGGCCAAGGGAGAGGGGCGCGGTATGCTGCGCGACCAGTTTACTGATCGGAGCGGGGAAGCCCATAGCCCCCGCCCCTTTTGAAGACTGATCAGTTGTTGGCGACGAAATCGAGGCTCATCTGCATGAACTCTGCGCCGATCTTGTCCGCGAACTGCGGATAGATGCCGCGCGCAATTTCCTGCACCTTTTCCAGCTCGCCGTCGGCAAAGCGGTTCACCTGCATGCCAGTGCCTTCGAGCTTGCCGATGATCTCTGCTTCCTGCGCGATCTCATTGGCGTCATGCTCGGCGATCATCTCGTCGGCTGCTTCCTGAACGGCCGCGTGGAATTCTTCGGGGATCTTGTCCCACGCCGCGTTCGAGAGCGCGAGAACGAAGCTGTCCGAGAGGTGCTGGGTCATGTTGAGTTGGCCCTGCACTTCATAGAGGCGGTTGTTCCATGGCACCTCGACCGGGTTTTCCTGACCGTCGATCGCCTTCAGCTGAAGCGCGGAATAGACTTCGGAGAAGGCCATCGGCGTCGGGTTGGCACCGAGCGCATCGAACAGCGCCACAAAGAGCGGGTTGTTCGGCGTCCGCAGGGTCAGCCCGTCGAAATCCGCAGCCGTCGTGATCGCGGTCTCACGCGAAGTCACGTTCCGGAAGGTGCGCAGAAAGAAGCCCAGACCATGGATGTTAAGGCGGTCGAGCGAAGCTTTGAGTTCGTCACCCGGCGCACCGGAGAGAAAGCCTTGGAGCTGATCGTAATCGGCGAAGAGGTATGGCAGCGAGATGGCGTTCATCTTTGGCTCGAAGCTCGCGTAGACCGAACTCGCGAGGATCAGGCCGTCGAGGGCGCCGGAGCCGAGCTGGTTGATTGCTGCGTTCTGGTCCTTGCCGAAGAGAATGCCGTCGGGGAACACTTGAAAGGTCACTTCGCCGCCGGTCTTCGCGTCCACGAGTTCTGCAAAGCGGCTGGCAGCCTGACCGACCGAGCTCTCGGCGGGATCGGGCACAGCGAGGCGCAGCTTGGTCGCTGCCTGAGCGGCGGGTGCTTGCAACAGTGCAACGGCGGTGGCGATGGCGGCTGCGCCTTGCATCAGGACGCGGCGGGTGATGGTACGGGTCATTCGGGTCTCCTCCCAGTTTGACGATAGTGCCGGAGTTTCACACTCCGTGCAATTAGGCGGGAAGCGGCGTGGCTCCCTGCGGTGGAATGGCGTTACGCCGTTCCAATTCGAGGATCAGCGCGGAATGATCGAGGTCCGCACCGTCGTGGGCCACCAGGTCGGCAAAGAGCGCGTCCGCGGTGGCAAGAACAGGCAGGTCGAGGCCAAGGTCCTGCGCCACGGCGAGCGCCGCGCGGGTGTCCTTAAGCTGGTATTTGGCCGGGCCGCCCGGTTCGAAATCTTCTGCGATCATCCGGGCGCCATGCTGCTCGAGGATGCGCGAGCCTGCGAACCCTCCCATCAGCGCCTGACGCACGCGGGCCGGATCGGCCCCGCCGCGCCGTGCGAGCAGCAGCCCTTCAGAGACAGCCGCAATGGTTGAGGCCACGAGCATCTGGTTAACGAGTTTGCACAGCGCGCCCGTGCCTTCGGGTCCGGTATGGGTGACAGTGCCCATACAGCCTAGCAGCGGGCTCACCGCAGCGACGTCGTTCGGTGTGCCGCCTGCCATGATCGAGAGCGTCGCCTCCCGGGCGCCTTTTGTGCCGCCCGAGACCGGAGCATCGACCCAACGCAGCCCGAGCGAGCGTGCCCGCCGCGCCATGTTGCGCGCCTCATCGAAGCCGATCGATGACATCACGACCAACGACGTGCCTGGCGACATGCGCTGCGCGACGCCGCCGGTCGCGTCCGTGCCGAAGAGGATTTCTTCACAGACGGGACCCGAAGAGAGCATCACAATGACGACCTCCGCGCCCTCAACCGCCTCGGCAGGAGTGTGAAACACCCGCGTGTCCAGCCCCACGGCCTCGGCCTTGCGCGTGTCGCGGTTCCACAGGCGCATCCGGTGACCGGCCCGCGCGCAGGCGGCCGCCATAGGTACGCCCATCAGCCCGGTTCCGAGCAGAGCGACCGTCAGGGCCTCCGCTGCGGTGGCGGAGTGTGCGGAGGCATCGTGGTTCACGGCAACCTCCGGTCCAGAAAGCGCACCGGCTGTTCGTCGCACAGGTGCAGCATGTCGCGGAAGGCCGCGACATGGGGGGTTTCGAGATGCGCGTCAAAGGCCGCGCGGTCGACGTAGACCTCGTAGAACATCACGCGCACCGAATCCTGCGACCCTTCAGGCGCGCGCTCCACGATCACGTCGAACTGCAGGCACCCTTCTTCGAACGCGCAGGAGTGGCTCGCGTCCGCCCCGGCGGCCTCGAGGAACGCGTCGAGGCGTGCCGGGGCCACCAGGAATTCTGGCAGGACGACGAAGCTCATGCCTCGACCGCCTCGCGCGCGCCAACCGGAGAGGTCGGACCCATGACGCGGACCTGTTCGCGGCGCAGTGCGACCACGTCGAGATCGTCGGTAAACTCGACATCCGACATGCGCACGATCTGGTCGCGTTTGATGTCGTTCTTGAGTTTGACGTGATGCGCAAGACCCATCGGGAGCGCGTCGATTGCACAGGACTGTGTCGCAGGGATCGCCTTGGCCCAGGTGGCGAAACCACCCTCGCCATCGAGGTAGGAGCCGGCCTTGAGATCGGACTTGGCCGTGGCCACCGCATCGCCGTTGAAGACCTTGGAGGTTCCCGTGGGTTCGCCGCGCAGCACCGCAGAGAGCACCGAGACCGAGGTCTCGAGACCGATCAGGTGGAAGGGCCGCCACATCGAGCCATACCAGCCGGACTTGTCGGTGAGCAGCCCGTATTGTTCAAAACAGTCGCGGGTGTATTCGTCCGGCGCCTTGAACGTCACGAACATGCCGTAGCGGATGTTGTTGACGACTTCGCGGCCGTCGGGTTCCTGACTCGCGGCGATGTCCACGAGGCCCGATTTGGGCATCCGGCCGCCATCGGACTTCGGTTTGAACACCTGAGCGAGGTCATGCAGACCGGAGGGATAGAAGGCGAGGCCGTCGTCCGGGCAGTCAAGTCCGGTGGCGTTGGCGACGGCAGCCATCTCGATCGCGGCTTTGGTGCCGTCGGTGAAGGAGTTGTACATCTTCGGGTTAAAGTCGCCCTTAGCCACGAACTCGTCCGACCAGCCGAAGTAGCCCCAAACAGTGTCGGGTGTCGAATAGCGGTATTCCGGCTGGAAATTCATGCCCTTGCCGGCCGAGATCAGCTCGAAACCGCAGGAGCGCACCCAGTCCACGAGTTCGCAGATAAAGGCAGGCTGGTCGCCATAGGCCATCGAGTAGATCAGACCTTTCTCACGCGCCATCTTGCCCAGAAGCGGACCGCACATCACGTCGGCCTCAACGTTGACCATGACGATGTGCTTCATGCCATCAATCGCCATGAGCGCGTGGCGGACGCCTGCGATCGGGTGGCCGGTGGCCTCGATCACACATTCGATGCCATCGAAATCGCACATGGCGCGGACATCGTCCGTCACGAATGTGCGGCCTGTGTCAATCGCATCCCCGAGCGAGGTCGCGGCGTATTCTTCTTTGTCCCAACCGGTGCGCGCCAGCGATCCGCGTGCCTTGCCGACGTCAAGGTCTGCGACAGCGACAATGTGATAGCCCTCGATCTTGCGCGCCTGCGCCAACACCATCGAGCCGAACTTGCCCGCACCGATCAGACCGACCCGCACGGGCCGACCCTTGGCGTTGCGCTCCGCGAGCATGGAATGAAGGTTCATCGTGCGTTCTCCGTTCTATGGCAGTCCGCGACATGGCGTGAACTGCAGCAAAATTTCAGGGGAAAACGGCCGAGAAGACACAGGTTCGCGAACGGCTTTTGGCCGCTATCACCGTCCTGCACACTTCTGAGGGCTCCTCCCCTGTCGGCGACGTGTCATCTGCCGACAAACCGACGTTCGCCGATACCGGAACAAAGAACAATTTAACTTTTTTTATATATCGTTTAGATATTCTAAAAATACTTTCGCCGAGACGTAGATCGCACAGATCACAATGCGGAATTGGCGTCGCTCTCGGCCTGCCAAGCCGCAGCTTCGGCTTTGAGCCAGTCGAGGAACCGGCGGACGCGGCTCCGGCGCATATGGGTGTGCGGACAGACCAGCCACTGTGTCGAAATGCTCATTTGCGCCGCATCGCGCACCGGAACGACCAGAGTGCCGTCGCGCAATTCCTTCCACATCATGAGATTGCTCTCCAGTGCCACGCCCATACCCAGAACGGCTGCATCAACCGCCATATGCGAGCGATCAAAGAGCAGGTGATTCTCGATCTGCCCGTCATCGAGACCGAAATGTTCGAGCCATTGCCCCCACTGAATCTGCGCCTTGACCGAGCGGATGATGCGAAAACGGAACAGGTCCGCGGGGTCGAACGACCGTGACGCCGCAAGCGACGGGGAACAGACCGGCATGAACCGTTCGAGTGCGAGCGGTTCGACATGCAGTCCCGGCCATCGTCCCGTTCCGTGACGGATATCGAGATCGACGTGGTCGCGGTTGAAATCCGTCGGTTCGTTCGTCCCGTCAAGACGCACATCAATATCGGGATTCGCATCCAAAAAACGCGGCAAGCGCGGCAAAAGCCACTTCGTCGATACGGTCGGTGTCGTGCGGATCGTCAGGCGTGAGGCGGTTTTGCGGCCTTTCATCTGCTGTGTTGCGGCGATGATCCCTTCCACTTGTCCCGCGATCAGCTCGAAATAGCGTTCGCCCTCTTCTGTGAGCCGGATACGCCGCCCGATCCGCGCGACGAGCGCCGTGCCGACCTGTTCCTCAAGCGTGCGCACCTGCTGCGTGACGGCGGAGGGCGTGACGCCCAACACGTCTGCTGCGGCGCTCACCGAATTGAAGGTCGCAACATGGTAGAACACTGAGATGGCGCGAAAAGGTGTCATGGAGCCTCGCGGACTTTTGCACTCTGAGATTTTAAAGTTTACCTAAACATTTGAGGAAGCACTTTAGCAAGTTTACGCGAAAGACCGTGCGAGGGCTCTGTTGCAAATTTTTATGGCTGCGAAAATTTTGTGTGTCATTGCTAAGATAAGAGGTATGGCATGAGCGACTTTAAAGGCCGTCATTTCCGAGGTGAAATCGTGCTTTGAGCTGTGCGTTGGTACTGCCGTTACGGGGTTAGCTATCGCGACGAGATTGCCAACTTGCTGGCGCTCCTGAAGCAGTCTAGCGATCTGCTATGAATGCACCGACCGATATGCCGCGCCTTAAAGGCTACCGTTTCCCTCGTCAGATCATCGCCTACGCGGTATGGGCCTATCACCGTTTTGCGCTGAGCACTGCCAACGTGGAAGACCTGCTTGCTGAGCGGGGTGTAACCGTAAGCCGGGAAACCGTGCGCAAATGGGTGAACCGGTTTGGTCGGCATTTCGGACATTGCATCAAGCGTGACCGGCCAGCTGCGGCAGATAAATGGCATCTGGACGAAGTCGTTGTGCCAATCAACGGCGCGAAGATCTGGTTGTGGCGCGCCGTGGATTCCAACGGCGACGTTCTCGATATTCTGGTGCAACCACGGCGAAACGCCAGAGCGGCTAAGCGGTTTCTGAAACAGTTAATCGCCCGATTTGGCCGGCCCCGCGTCATCATTACAGACAAATTGCGCAGCTATGTCGAACCGATCCGTCAGCTAGCACCGGACTCCGATCATCGCGCCCACAAGGGCCTCAACAATCGGATCGAAGGTTCGCATCGACTGACCCGAAAGAGAGAGAAGCTCATGGGCCGGTTCAAGTCGCCAGGGCAGGCGCAACGCTTCCTTTCCGCTCACGACCAGATCAACACAATATTCCGCCCCCGCCGATATCGCCTTTCCGCCGCTTCATACCGCCATGTCAGATCAGATGCTTTCGATCTGTGGTGGAGCTATGCCCTCGAAATGACCGCGTGATAAAGGCCCGACGGAGCTTCTGTGATCACTGCAGAATAAGTTGGCAATCCCCGTTCAATTGGCGAGGCGCGCGGACACGCTTGCCAAACGCCTCACGCCATGCCTCGTCACAAAAGCAGATCAAGCGATCTGAAATGCCCTTTCAGTTTCACTTTCCGCTCCATACCGAAACTCTCGACCCTCTTGCGGCGTCGCATAGACACGTTGTTCGAGCGCAAAGTTGCGGCTTCCGTCGACCCGGACCGTCAATTCGCCAAGTACGGCGCAATCAAGATGCAGGATGGTATCCGCACCGAGCCGTTCGACATGTCGAATGTCACAGGGCCACTGGCCGTCCGTCTCCGACACGGTCACATGTTCTGGGCGAATACCATAGGTGCGACACCCCATCGCCTCTGCAACATTGCCGTTGTAGAGGTTCATCTTGGGCGAGCCGATGAAGCCGGCCACAAAGGGCGTCGCGGGCCGTTCGTAAAGATCCATGGGACTGCCGACCTGCTCGATATTGCCGCCATTAAGCACGACGATCTTGTCGGCCATGGTCATCGCTTCGACCTGATCGTGGGTCACGTAGATCATCGTCGTGCCGAGCCGCTGGTGCAGTTCGGTCAGCTCTATCCTCATCTGGCTGCGCAGCGCCGCATCGAGGTTGGAAAGCGGCTCGTCAAAGAGAAAGACCTTGGGATTTCGTACGATCGAGCGTCCTATGGCGACGCGCTGCCGCTGCCCGCCCGAGAGCGCCTTCGG
Source organism: Celeribacter sp. ULVN23_4 (assembly GCF_054788345.1). Classification (NCBI taxonomy): domain Bacteria; kingdom Pseudomonadati; phylum Pseudomonadota; class Alphaproteobacteria; order Rhodobacterales; family Roseobacteraceae; genus Celeribacter; species Celeribacter sp. ULVN23_4. The sequence goes on from NZ_JBTVYO010000012.1 coordinate 39,958, forward strand.
TTTACGGTCGAGGAGCGCTTCGAGCTGGAGCACTTTGGCCACCTCGTCGACACGCCTTTTGATCTCGTCCTTGGGCGTGCGCGCGAGCGACAGGCCAAAGCCGATGTTCTCACGCACTGTGAGATGCGGGTAAAGCGCGTAAGACTGGAACACCATCGCGATGCCGCGCTTGGACGGCTCGACATGTGTCACATCCTCGCCATCGATTTCAATGAGTCCCGAGGACGCGTCCTCAAGCCCCGAAATCATACGGAGTAGGGTTGATTTTCCGCAGCCCGAGGGGCCGACGAAGACGCAGAACTCACCGGACTCGATTTCGAGATCGACGCCTTTGATGACTTCGACGGCGCCGAAACTCTTACGCAAATCTTTTAGAACGACACGGGACATTTCTTATCCTTTCACAGCGCCGGAGGTCATGCCGGCCACGATCTGGCGGTTGAAGACCACGAAGACGATGAGCGGCGGAATGGTAATCAGCAGGATGTTCATGAACAGCAGGTTCGACTGGCTCACGAACTGGCTCTGAAAGTTGTAGAGCGTCAGCTGCACGGTGATGTTGTCACGCCCCGGCAGGTAGTAGAGCGGATGCGTGAAATCGTTGAAGATCGAAATTGCCTGCACGACGATCACAGTGACCGTCACGGGCTTGAGCAATGGCAGGATAACACGAAAGAACACCTGCCACGGCTTTGCGCCATCGATCAAGGCAGCTTCGTCGAGATCGCGCGGGATCGTCGCAATGAAGCTGCGGAACAGAAGGATTGTAAAACCGAGGCCATAGGCGACCTGGATCAGGATCATTCCGTGGAGCGTCTTGAAGAGGTGCAGCTCCTGCAACACCCAAATCGTCGGCACGACCGCAGGTGGGATCATCAGGCCAGAGAGCGCGACGGAATAGACAATCCGTGTAACGCGGCTCGGGCGGCGCTGGACGATGTAGCCGACCATCGCGCCAAAAATGACGAGCAGAGTTAACGCGCCCAGGGTGATGACGGTGGAGTTCCAGTAGGCCAGCAAAAGCGCATAGTCGCGCGCCTGGATTACCTCGACGAGGTTCTGCCAGAACAGCCATCGTTCGGGCAGCGAAAAGTCCAGACTGCTCGCCTCTTCAACGCTCTTGGACGCGTTGATGATAACAAAGAGGAACGGCACGATAAACACGACGAACGCGATGGCCAGTGATATGAGGCCGGTAACCAGATTGCGACGTTTCATATGTCGTCCCCCTTGCGGTTGAGCCACCATGCCAGCGGCGCGACGATAAAGGCGATCAGCAGAAACAGGATCACGTTGCCCGCCGTCGACAGGCCCCAGAATCCGGCTTGGTACTGTTTGTAGATCACACTTGCGAGCACGTCGGACGAGAAGCCCGGACCACCGCGAGTCATCGCCCAGATCAGGTCAAAGAGACGCAAACCGCCGATGAGCGACAGGATGATGACCGTCGTCGTCGCGGGACGCACGAGCGGCACCGTCACGCGCCAGAAGAGTTGCCGCCGCGTGGCACCGTCGATCCGCGCCGCCTCGTAATAGTCGGGACTGATGGTCGCCAGACCCGCGATATAGATGAGCGTGGCAAGGCCCACTCCGCGCCAGACGTCGACGAATGCGACGGAAAAAAGCGCGAGTTTCGGATTGGTCAGCCAACCCGGACCGTCGATCCCGATCGTCGCGAGCGCCATGTTAATCGCCCCTTCGGTCGGGTGCATGAGTTCCTGAAACAGCAAACCTACGCCAATCGTAGAGACGAGCACGGGAAAGAACACGACCGAACGCATAAACCCTTGCGCAAACATCCCCGACGTCAACAGAACGGCCAGCAAGAGACCGAGAACCGTCTTGAGGCCCGACGTCAAAACGGCAAACAGAAGTGTGTTGATCACGCCGCGCTTGAGGAATGGTTCAGAGAGAAATTGTGTGTAGTTGTCAAAGCCCGCGAACCGCGCTTCGAACGGATCCCAATAGGTCAGACTGAAGTAGAATGACGAGACCGTAGGCACCAGAAACAGCACCACAAAGACAATCGCCGCTGGCAGGATGAACCAATATGGATAGGCCGATTTGCGCCGCATTGTCTTGTCCTTTTGCGCCGGGCGGGCAACCCCAAAAGGGGGCTGCCCAACCCGGGCTTCGATCATTGAACGTGCCACGGGCCCGACTTACCAGTTAGGGAGACCGAGTTGGCGTGCCTGTTTAGCAACATCCTGATCATACAGCTCCGCAGCGCTTTCTGCACTCCGGATGCCCGAACCGACCTCGACGGTCAGCTGTTCCAGTGCCGGACCTTTGATCGGCGACAGGAATTCGAGCGCGGGGGCCGTGCGGCCTTCTTCTTCGAAATACGGCATCAAATCTGCCACCATGCCCGGCACTTCGTCCGGCAAATCGCACCCCTTGATGAGATAGGGGCCCGTCACGCCGACGGTGGATGTGATGACATCGCACGCTTCGGGAGAGGCGGCGAAGTTAAGGAAGTCCTTGACGATCTCCGGATACTCCGTGGTTTTCGGCGCGTAGATCGATGTCGGCATCCACACGGTCAAACCGTTGTTTCCGGCATCATCGCCCGGCTGGGCAAAGAAACCGACGTCTTCCATAAGATCAGGGTGATTTTGCTGGAACGCGCCGACCGCGAAAGACAGCATCGGATAGTGCGCGGCTTTGCCTGTCGCGACCATGGCGAGACCATCGTTGTAGGTGGCCGCGCCGAAGTCCGCATTGAAGTAACCGGCATCAAAAGCTTCTTGCAGCCGTTCGAAGCCTTTCGCCGCAGCGGGGGTCGAGGCGTATTTCGCTTCGTTCGCCGTATACTGCTCTGCAAAGTCAGGAACTTGTGTGTGGACGTTGTAGTAATCCGCAAGCACGAACAACTGGCTTGTCCAGGTGTCGCGGTAGGTCTGCGCAATCGGCGCAGCGTCGGTTTCGGCTGCGATCTTGGCGTTGTTCTCCATGAACTCGGCCCATGTCTTTGGGACGGTGAGACCGAGCTTTTCGTAAGTCGGCTTGTGGTAGTAGATGCCGCCGCCTTGTGCGGTTTCCAGAGGCACGCCGTAGGTGGAACCGCTCGGCCCCTGGACCGTTGAGACATAGGCCTCGTTGAGCAGGCCAAAGTTCTCGATGTCGTCGACCGGAAGCAGGGTGCGGTCCGGGCGCAGCGCCTTGAGCAGGGAGCCGGAGTTGTAGACGAACAGGTCCGCCATCTCGCCAGTTGCAAGGCGGGTCTTGATGATGTTGTCGCCTTCGCCACCGCCCGGCCGCGTTTCGATCGAGAATGTCACATCCGGATGTTTCTCAGAGAACGCCGCCGTCAAGGCCTCCACAACGGCCACAGTGTCAGAGCTGTTGTCCGAGAGAAACAGCAACTCCTCAGCTTGCGCGGACGCAATTCCGAGCACGAGTGCCATCGCCGTCGTTACGGTCAGTTTATGGTTCATGATTTCCTCCCTTTTGCCCGCTCCTCCGCGGGTATTCCTGTGTTACTTCGCTAAGTCAAAGGTGAAGCGATGCGTGCCCGCTCCATAGGTCTTGCCTCCGAGTGCGGCAGAAGCAACGCCTTGGCACCCCTCTGGCAATGTGACGGTGTAAACGACCTCCTCGCCGTCTATCCGCCAGTCCGCTTCGATCCGTCCGTGACGACACGCGTGCGTCATCTTGGCAAACCCGAGTTCCGGCAGAATCACCGGATCGAGCACCACTTGGTCAAAGCCCGGACCGTCCGCCGTGGGTTTTACCCCCCCGACATCTTCGAACAGCCATTGGCACACAGCACCGTAGGCGTAGTGGTTGTAACTGTTCATAGAGGGTTCGTAGATCGTGCCATCCTCCCCGATGGCGTCCCAACGTTCCCAGATTGTTGTCGCACCCTGCTCGACCTGATAGAGCCAGCCCGGCACGCGCCGGTTCAAGAAAACCTTTTCGGCGAGATCGTTCATCCCGAGCTTGGTCAGCGCGGGCAAGAGCGCGGGCGTGCCGATGAAGCCTGTGCCGATGAGGTAATTGGCGTCCTCGACGACGCGACGGAAATAGGCCTTAGCCGCCTCGTAGTGTTCGTCGGGCACGATGTCGTAGAGAAACGCCAGCGCGTAGCTCGTCTGGTCATTGTGCGCGAGCCGCCCCGTTGCCGAGAAATACTCGTCACAGAACGCCTTGCGGATCACTTGGGCGCGTGCCTCCAGCCGTTCTACCTCTGCATCTTCGCCGATGATCCGCGCGATCTTTGCGGCCAGATCGGTCGAGATGATGTGATAGAGCGTCGCCGCACAGTCGTCAGCAATCGTCGGGCGTGGCTTGCGGTTGTCCCCGACAGGCTGGAGCCAGTCGCCGAAGGTAAAGCCCTTTTGCCCCCAAGTGGAATGCGGCTGGATGATCGGACCGTCTGAAATGCTCCACAGATAATCGAGCCACTTGAGCATCGATGGGAAGCACTCGCGCAGGACATCTTCGTCGCCATAATGCAGGTAGAGCTGCCACGGCATGACGGTGATCACATCTCCCCACCCGGTTGATCCTGCCCAATCGCCGCTGAACGTGGAGCCCGGACGCCGCGTCGGGTCGGGCGCGAAATGCGGCACGCCGCCATCTTCGCGCTGGTCGTGCATCACATCGCGGAGATACTTGCGCAGGAACCGCTCGCTATCGGCAAGCCAGCAGGCCGTGCCCGCAAAAACCTGTGCGTCACCTGTCCAGCCAAGACGTTCGTCGCGCTGAGGGCAGTCGGTCGGAATTTCGATGAAGTTCCCGCGCTGCGACCACAGGGTATTGAGTACCAGACGGTTCACGGTCTCGACACCGCACTCGAAAGTCCCCGCCACGTCGGGCACCGAACTCACGGGAACAGACTTAATCGAGAGAACCTCAGCATCGCCTTCGATCAGGACGCGGGCATAGCGAAAGCCCATAAAGGTAAACATGGGCGACCAAGTCTCTTCGCCGTCACCCGCGAGCGTGTATTTCTGGGCAGCGCGTGCCGTACGGTAGTTCCGCCGGTCAATTTCGCCATCGGGCCCAAGAACTTCGGCGAAGTCGATGTAGACCGACGCGCCACTTGCGCCCTTGGCCGTGATCGCGACATAGCCGGCAACGTTTTGGGCGAAATCGTAAACGGTCGCGCCATTCTCGGCCCATGATTTCACCGGCACAAGTGGCGAGAGTTCCTTGACCGCGTCGGCTTCGTGCGCAACGAATTGCCCGAAATTCACGTCAAGCACTTCCACGCCGCCGGTTTCTTCGAGGGTGATACGGGCGTCATGATCTTCGCCGTAGTAGATGCCGCTCTTGGTGATTGGAAGCAGACCGCTTTTCCACGTCTGGTCGGTCGCACAGAGTGTCGTGTCACCGTCCACGATCTCGGCCAACGCGGCGATCCGGTCACCCCAGCAATTCACGATCCCATATTCGCGCCACATCATCGTGGAGCGATACCAACCGTCCCCGAGCCAGATTTCGATGCGATTTTTACCCGGCTGCACGAGATCGGAGATGTCGTAAGTCTGATAGGCGATCCGGTCATCATAGCAGGTCCAGCCCGGAGTGAGGCAGTCTTGTCCGACCCTCTTGCCGTTGATGAAAGCTCGATAGAGCCCCTGCGCCGAGATGTGGAGTTCAGGTTTTTCACCCTCCGCCAGTTCGAATTCAGTAGCTACGAAACTGGATTGGGTGCCGACGCCCTGATCGACAGTCGGCGCGACCATCTCGGCATTCCAGTTTCGTGTCTGACGGCGCGCGTCTGCCGTCGCCGGCACAGCGACATCTCGCATTTTCGTGTTCCTCCCTGAAACCGGCTGCCCGCCCTCCCGGCGACATATTCCGATTTTGTATAACGTTCTACGTATATTGTTATACAGAACCTATTTGCCCAGCAAGATATTTTTCGAATAAAGTTGCGAGGCGCGTGTGTGAGGGGTGTAAGAGCATGTCGAGAAAGCCTGTCGGCAAAGGGAAAAAAGCAACGATCCGAGATGTCGCCCAAGACGCGGGTGTCTCGACGGCGGCCGTCTCGAAAGTCATGCGAAATGCCTATGGCGTGAGCGACAAAATGCGCGAGAAAGTACTGAAAAGCATAGATAAACTAGATTACCGCCCCTCAACGGCCGCACGAGGCATGCGGGGTCGGACCTATGCCGTGGGCATCCTTGTCGTCGAGTTGCAAAACCCGTTCATTCCGACTCTGATCGAGGAAATCAAGGCAACACTCGGAAAGGAGAACTATCAGGTCTTCATCAGCGTCAGCGAGGCCAAGGCATCGCTCGAAAGTTCGCTGATCGATTCCATGATTGACCTCAAGATGGACGGCGTGATCCTCATCGCCCCGCGCCTTTCCGAGGAAATTCTTGCCGGATATGCCTCACAAATTCCGATGGTCGTGGTCGCAAACCACATTCCGGGCACCACGGCCTTTGACACGGTCAATTCCGATGATGCGCTCGGGGCCAAACGATCTGTCGAAGCGCTCGTGGCGAGCGGCAAACGCCGGATCGAAATGTTGAGCCTCGCCCCCCGCCGCGGCAACTTCGACGTCTTTGCTGCCCGCGAACAGGGATATTTGGCGGCGATGAAGGAGGCGGGCCTCGAGGAGAACATCAAGATTTGGCACATTCAGGAACGCGAAAACGTGACCGATCTGCCTACCGCACAACCTATGTCAGCCGTTTTCGACAAACGCCCCATGGCCGAGGCCTTTTTTTGCTGGAGCGACATTCACGCCGTGGCCCTGCTCAATAAGGCCAAGATTCGCGGCATCAACGTTCCCGAAGATCTGGCGATCACCGGATACGACGACTCGCCTCCGGCCTCACTTCCGCTCGTCAGCCTGACCAGCATCAACCAGAATCCTGATGCGATGGGGGATGCCGCGGCCAAACTGCTGATTTCGCGGATCGAAGGTCGTACAGAGGCCGAACATCGTCTCATTGAATCCACCTTGATTGAACGAGGAAGTACACGCGCATCCTGATCCTGACGCTATGCGCCGAAAACAGAGCGGGAGACCCGATGTCGTCCACGAATACCTCCCTTGTTGCGTCCTGCTGGGGGGCGCGCCTCTCGTTTCTCGCGGCGGGTCTCTCTATCGGCGGGTGGGCGCCACTGATCCCCTCTATCAAACAGAGCCTCGGGATCGGCGAAGCCGCGTTCGGCTCTGTTCTCCTCTTTCTCGGCCTTGGGTCGCTCTTCGCGATGCCTCCGGCGGGCATCATCGCCTCAAAGTTCGGGGCGCAACGCATCTTGCCTATTGTGGGCTTGATGACCGCCGTGCTCTTGCCGCTGCTGGCTCTTGCGCCCTCTGTGCTTTTACTCGGGGCAACCCTGATGATTTTCGGGGCATTTCTGGGCGCTTTGGATGTTGCCATCAACGTGCATGGCTCCGCCGTGGAGCAAAAGGCCCGCAGGCCGCTCATGTCCGGCTTTCACGCGCTTTTCAGTGTCGGAAACCTTGTCGGCGCCATGCTCGCGACCGCCCTCCTCGGTGCGGGCCTCTCCCCTGTCGCCGTCGCGACAATCTGCGCCGTGATCGAGGCCCTCGCCCTTCTGATCGCCCGCCCGATGCTCTTGTCAAACGCGGGGGGCTCCGCCGAGAAGCTCGCTTTTCCAAGGGGTGTCGTCGTCGTATTTGCAGCACTCTTAGCCGTCACATTCCTGATCGAAGGCGCGTTCCTGGACTGGAGCGGCCTCCTCGCGATCGAACTGGGACAAGCCTCTGTGACAACCGCCGGTTGGGGCTTTAGCACCTTTGCGGCGGCCATGGTTGTCATGCGATTTTCCGGCGATTTCCTCACCGCGCGGCTCGGTACATTCTTTATGCTGACCTTCGGGACAGTTTTCGGAGCCGGAGGCATCGTCCTCGCTCTGTCCTCGGGCAGTTTCGGCCTCACACTTTTCGGCTTTGGCCTCTCGGGTAACGGCCTCACGAATATGTCACCCATTCTGATCAGCGCCGCCGGTCGCTACGCCCCAGGCTCAGCCGCGGTTGCCGTCGCCTCCGCCACCACCGCGGGCTATGCTGGCCATCTGATGGGCCCCGCGCTGGTGGGATTTGTGGCCGAAGCCTCCAGCCTGTCTTTCGCCTTCTCGCTACTCGCGGGCATGTTGAGTGTCACGCCCCTCATTTACTTTATCGCAATCAAAACAGCGGGAGGCCGAAAGGTCTCTCCGCAGTCTCGAACATGATCGGGAAGCCCGCGAGCAGGCCTCCTGCTTTAAGCTGAGCTGCGCTCGCGTATGTTTACCGGATGAATTGTTCGACGTAATCCGCCCCGAGACCGACCGCTTCATAATGGGTGCGGCACATCTCGATCTTGGTGAAAACGTCCTCATATCCCATGGTCTTGCCCCACGGATCGACATAGAGCATCACGCCGTTGACCTGAAAATAGGTGATCATCTCTTCGACATCATCGGGTACGACAAGGGTGTGGGTCTCGCCCGGCGGCTCGTAGACATAGCCGCCTTCACGGGCCTCCCAGTCATGTTCGAGATAGTGCCAGCGCCCTTTGAGAACGAAGCCATGCACGGGTTGTGGATGGCGGTGACGCGACAGCACACCGGACTTGCGCACCCGCAGGAGGGGGTCTGATGCCGGAGGGGGCAGGGTGCGACCTGCGTTCTCCACGCCGGTGATTGTCTTGCAGGATTGGTTCAAGAGACGTCTGACATCGAGTGGTCGATACAGCCGCACACCCTGGCAAACGCCATATCGCCGGTTGCGATTGATGAGCTCGCACGGTCACCGTCGCGTAACCTCCTTACGCGGAGCTTTCGCACAAAACGATTCATGGTTCCCCAAGAGACCGCCCAAACATTCGGGGCGGGTCAGCGCCTGGTTCTCACGACTGATGGGTTCTGGGCCTCACTCGATCCCGAACAGAAGACCGCGTTTCTTCGGGGCGGTGCGTTCCAGCCTTCCGAAGACCGGGATGACTGCAGCGCCCTCACGTTAACTGTCGTCGAAGATCAGCCGGACGAGGTAATCGAAGCGGCCGGTGACAACTTTTACGTCGTAGATGCAAGACACTAGGCCAAGAGTGGCTCGCACGATTTCGTGTTTGGAATAAATTAGGTACATTCGGCATCCGTCCGCTCCCCACCCGATCACAATGCGCGGTGCCGGATCATCGCTGCGCCGTGCACCGGTGACCGCATTCTCAGGAATGCTGCCGTTGCCGCGCTGCGCCGCCGAAAGTCGGCTCTCCGCCCCCAACGATGAGGAGGGAATGCCTTGTCGCTAATAAATGCACGAGGCTTCGTTCAGAAATCGTGAAACGATTATCGCATTGCAATCACGCGACTCTCTTGGCGCGCAGATGAATCATTGCACAGCAAATGAAACGATAAGCACAACGGCGGACTTCATCCTCAGCATCAGCAACGCGTTACCCATAATCGATATGTGACGCTTCGCCCACAACCCCCGCATCCTCCAACTGCTCCCGATCGGGAAGATCGCGCAGGCTATCCAACCCGAAGGCGACAAGGAACTGCTCGGTCGTCACAAAGGTATAGGGCGCACCGCGGCGCGGCGATCGTGGCCCGGTCCCGATCAAGTCGCGCGCATGTAGCCGCCCGATCAGATCGCGGCTGATGTCCTTGCCGAAGATGTCCTTGAGCCCGTCGCGCGTGATCGGCTGTTGGTAGGCAATGGCCGCCAGCACCGCGACGTCGAATTCGCTCAGATCGAGTAACTGGTCCCCGACATCCGCCGCAGCGCGGATCGCGGGCGCATAGACAGGCCGCGTGCGGAACATCCACCCCCCGGCAACCTGCGCGATCTCGAAGGCCCGTCCTTCCAGATCGGCAGCGAGGTCCTCGATCAGCAGATCGACCGACACCCCCTGCCCCACCACGCGGGCCAGATCGTCGCGCGGCACCGGGGTGGCCGAGGCAAAGAGTACCGCCTCGATCCGGCGCATCCATTCCCGCCAGCGCAGCTCGGGTGGCAGGTCGGGCAACTCGCGATCCAGTTCGGGGTCAGAGCGATCCTTCGCCATCCCTACACCCCGTAGAGCCGGAAAGTGTCGCGCCCGGTCAGCTCGCGCACCGCGCCGAGGTCGACCAGCCGGTCGCAGAGCCGCCGCGCGGCACGATCCGGCAAAGGCAAGGTCGACGGCGCCACGGCATCGCGGGTCAGGAACATCTCGACCGCCTTCTCGGCCCCCTTCGCCCGAAGCTTCGGCGCAACGGTTTTCAAATGGGCCGCCCGCCGCGCGAGGTCGGCGGAGAGACGCACGGCCTCGATCGCCGATGAGACGAGCGCCCGATGGCAAGCGAGTCTCAAGTCGTCCCGCTGCTTGCGCAAGTCAGTGCGTTTTAGGCCCGCGGCCAGTAGCGGCACAGGATACTCCCAGCCAAGCGCCTGAGCCAAAGCCGCGTCGGCGAGAACGAGCGCGGTCACTTCGTTGCGCGGCGCCTCGCGCAATACCGCCTCCAAAACCATCGCGGCCCGGGTCACCGGCGCCCCTTTCCCCGCATCAAGCCACGCGGCAATCTGGCCCGGCTCGAGGGTCGGCAAGGCTCGGCCCAGAGCCTTGATCGACACCGGCCGCTCCACAGCGCGCCGCCAGGCCAGGTAGGTGTCCCCGGCAGGTCCGGCCAGATCGCCGGGGCGTAAGAGGTGTACGGCATCGCGCAGCTCCGCCTCCCCCTCCGGCCGCCCAGAGAACACGACACAAGCAGCAGCCGCACGCAGCGCGAGCCTGTCCCGCAACAAGGAGTGGGGGAGGTCAACTCGGCTCAACACAAGATGCAGGTGGTTCAGCGCGGCGCCCGACAAAAACGCAACATCTTCAAGGGTTTCAGCACGTATGGAGGTGACCCAGGTAGGCATCCTGGGTAACATGTCGAGGTCGCTGATGTGATCCGGCCGGGCAAATGTCATGCCTGAAGCCTACACTCGCGCGGCGCTTTCTTCCAGAAAATAGCGACCGAACCGCCCCGCTTTACAGATGCTATTTATGTCCAATACGTTTGCATTATCGGACATAATGATTGTAGGTTTTGAAATATGGTCAAAACACCCGAAAACACGCCCAACGATGCGCCAAACAACGCCCAAATTGATCTGCCGGATCATGTCTCGGGCTCTGGGACTCTCGAACACCTGATCGAAACGGCGCGGAGCTATGCCGAAGCCACCGTCGCGGAGAACACCGCCAAAGCCTATGCCGCCGACTGGACGCATTTCGCGCGCTGGTGCCGGATGAAGGGCGCGAATCCCCTGCCCCCGTCCCCGGAACTGATTGGCCTCTACCTCACCGACCTCGCACATCCCTCGGATAAGACCGCCCCTCTGACGGTCGCGAGTATCGAGCGTCGCCTCTCCGGTCTCTCATGGAATTACGCGCAGCGCGGCCTCACTCTGAACCGCAAAGAGCGTCACATCACCCGCATCCTCGCGGGCATCAAACGCAAACACGCCCGCCCTCCGACCCAGAAGGAAGCGATCTTCTCAGAAGACATTCAGGCCATGGTCGCCACCCTACCCTATGATCTGCGCGGGCTGCGGGATCGCGCGATCTTGCTTTTGGGCTATGCGGGCGGCTTGCGCCGGACCGAGATTGTCTGCCTCGACATGCACAAAGACGACACAGAGGACAGCGGAGGCTGGGTCACGATCTATGAGGAAGGTGCGCTCTTGACGCTCAATTCCAAGACCGGTTGGCGTGAGGTCGAAATCGGGCGCGGCTCAACTGACGCGACCTGCCCTGTCCACGCGCTCGAACAATGGCTGCACTTCGCGAAGATCGGCTTCGGGCCTGTGTTCGTGCGCACCTCCCGCGATGGAAAACGCGCCTTGGAGGACCGCCTCAGCGACAAACATGTCGCGCGTCTCATCAAGCACACGGTTCTCAAAGCAGGCCTGCGCGCGGAACTGCCGGAGAAAGAGCGCCTCGCGCTGTTCTCCGGCCACAGCCTGCGCGCGGGTCTGGCAAGCTCAGCGGATGTCGATGAGCGGTATATTCAAAAGCACCTCGGCCACGCCTCTGTCGAAATGACGCGCAGGTATCAGCGGCGGCGAGATCGGTTCCGGATCAATCTGACGCAAGCCGCCGGGCTTTAAACGCAAGATCGAAAAACGAAAAAGGCGGCCACTTGGACCGCCTTTCTCATGTCATCTGATCAGGTGCTTTAGCTGTCCAGTTCGGCAAAGAACGCAGCCAGCGCAGCCTCCAGTTTCTGCTTTTCCATCTGACCAAAGTCCATGTCAGACCGCAGTTCAAGCCGCCCATCCTGCACCGCACAGCGCACTGTCCCCGCGGGGACAGTCATGCGGAACGTGGTTTTGAGCGTGTTGGCTTTTCCCGCCGGCGCTTTCTTTTCGGCGTTACGGACCTCAGTGAGCAAACCACGCAGCACCTCAATCTCGGCCTCTGCCGTCGTCGCCATCGCCGCGGCGAGCCGCGATTTCGCGCGCGTCACCGCCGCCGCATCCTCCGCAAACTTTTTCTCAAGATCGAGACCAAGGGCACGCGGGATCGCTTCCGGAAATTTGAGCGCGCCCCCGATATGACCCAAGAGCGTCGCAAAGTGGCGAATATAGCTGCGCTTTTGACGGTTCGCAGAGGCGTAAAGAATAGAGACCGCCTCCTCAACGCTCGCGCATTCCGTCTCCGGATCGGCGGCATAGGAGCGCGCAAGCGCGGCCATCTCTGCAAAGGAAATGTCGCGACGCACGAGGTTCTCATCGACCATCCGACGGTAAAGCCCATCGAGAGCCTCACCGCTCGACATCAAGCCCGCCGGAATTTTCGCAAATCGTTCGTCGCCCGTTTCCGCGAAAAGCTCGCGGTAGGCGGTGAGACGGCGGAACCCCTGCACAAGCTCGTAACCATCGCCAGCCGGCTCCACGCGGATCGGGTTTGAGAGGCCAATCTCCCGAATGGAGATTTTCAACTCGTCCAGATCGGGATCGCGCGTAATGCTCCGGTCGCGAGTGAGTTTCGACGTGGACACGGCATCAATCGCGACGAGATCGACGATCAACCCCTGCTTTTTCATCCGCACAAAATCATGGGCGAGGCGGTCGTTCTCCTCGCGGATCGCGGCCTCGGCAGCTTGGCGTTCGCGGAGCGCGGAGGCGTTTTCCTGAATGGCGCTGGCCATCGGGCCACGGCGGGCCTCACGCACCTCCGGTTCCTCTGTCCCCGCAGGGACAGGCGTAGCGATTTCCTCCTCGACCGGATCGCTCGGAAAGTCGATATCAAAGACGCGGCGTTTCTTGCTCATGTCTCATCCTCCAGATTGCCCCAGGCCTCAAGAAGATGCCCGCGGAATTCCTCATACGCATTGTCGAAAGAAGAGCGTGCGCGGCGCCATGTCTCACGCGTCATGTCACGGTAATCCGTTTCGTAGATCGACGACAGGAAGCGGCCAGACTGTTCAACGGCGCGGGTCATCTCAATCGGATTTTGCGTGAGCCTATCCCCGAAAACCTTTTCAAACGCCGACCGCATGGCGCGGTGCAATTCATTGCCTGTCTCGAACCGCGTCAGCAAAAAGCGGATGTCGTGAAATACCTTCGGCAGATTGCTTGTCCCCGCGGGGACAACACCGTTGAAAGCCGAGAGATCTTCGAGCGCTTCGGCAAGTTGACCGATGAAAGAGGTGGTGGAGTCATATTCCCAGTAGCCGGGGCCGGAGGGGATATAAAGCACATCAGCGGCAAAGACCGCATTCATCGACTGGTAGCCAATCGCGGGCGGACAATCAAAAATGATCATGTCGTAGGCGTCGGCGGGCAGGGTGTCGAGATAGCGGCTCACAGCGGCAAAGAACGACCATTCCGGATTGAGGTGGCGGTATTGCGCGGAGGCGAATTCGACAAAGGCCGCGTTGGCGCAGGAGGGAATGATGTCGATGGTCGGCCAGTTGGTTGGCTTGATGAAATCCGCGACGCGCAGGTCGGAGAGACCCATATCCGTGATCGAAGAGGGCAGGCGGCGTTGGGGCAGGGCGGAACCACTCTCTGCGCCACGGGTCGCGGCATTCATGCGCTCCGTCTCATTGATGAGGTCGCGCGCCATAATGCCCCAGACGGTGAACTCCTCGGCCACATCCGAGAGCCCCATGGAATGGGACAGCGTCGCTTGCGGGTCGAAGTCGACACAGAGGACACGATACCCATCGAGAGCTGCGGCATGAGCGAAGTGAAGCGCCACGGTGGATTTGCCCGCACCGCCTTTGAAGTTCGCAATCGCCGCACGGATCGCCCGCTTGCCCGCCGGACGGGTCGGCATGAGGGATTTGCGGCTCACCTTGAGACGGCGGCGCAGCTCGTTGATCTCTTCGAGCGTGTACCAGCGCTGACGCCCGTCCTCTTCGACATAGCCCTGCGGCAGGGACGGGTCGGCGGCGAGACGTCCGCGCATGGTGGATTGGTTGACCTTGAAGATCAGCTCCGCCACCTCCCAACTCGAAAATCTGCGGAGCGTCTTCTCACGCTCGGGGGAATAGGTTTGTTGCCGGATAAATCCCTGCATCTTGAGCGACTGGGCCTGTAGCCGCGACAAGTCCTCATGAGTGAACATTCTGCCTCCTGTCCCCACGGGGACGCTTTCTATTATGTATTTCGGATTTACGCGGAAAACGAAAACATTGCAAAACTTAAAAACGTAAATTAACGAAAAGACACCAAAAGCGCTGAAATTCTCGGACCCTTGCTTTCTACACCTTAAAAAAACCCATGCGCTTCGCCCCCCGACGGAGGCCGCCCCATAGCCCGACACCAAATTTATTGGCAGAGACCCTCTAAGTAGGGGACACCAACGAACCCCATACCACCTACAGGGGGACATTTCGCCCCCAATTAGGGGACACTCTGGATGCCCCCTAATACCAGTAATACCTTCTTTTTCTTTTTTGGGGGAATTGGGTCAGGATGACGAAAACAGCAGCCCCTTGACAGAATCGAATAACTCAACGCAAATTGCAAAAATAATACAAAAAACGCTGAGATATCGTTGGTTCCAAGGTGTTTACCTTTGACGCGTAAATCTCACGGAACATTCTTCGGAATGGTTGAGGCAAAACGGATCCCATCACCCTTGCGGATGGCGGGACGGACAAACGCAGAGACCTCTGCGAGGGGCAGGACAGATGCTGTCGAAGAAACCGGTTGGCCCACAGGCCGCCGCAATCAAATATGATGTGCTAACAGCACTCGGAACCTATGCGCTCTCGCAATCCAAGGGCAAACAGGTGCTTTGCCTTCGCCTCATGACCCTCATCACCGCGCGCTATAATTGGCAGCGCAATGAACTCGCTGTCGGACAACGCGAGATCGCGCGGATGTGGGGCGTGCAAGAACGGACGGTCAAACGTGAAATGGCGAAGTTTCGCTCCATGGAGTGGCTTGTCGTCAAACGTCAGGGCGCGCGGGGGCGGGTGACGCAGTATACGCTCGCGGTGGCAAAACTACTTGAAGACACGCGCCCCATCTGGGCAGCGGTGGGGCCGGATTTCGAACAGCGCCTTGAAGGGCAGGGGGCCAAGCCCGCAGAGACGACCGGTGCCAAGGTTGTGCCGCTGCAACGGCAGGGCAGGGCGGTTGCGCCGCCGGAGGTCGATAACTCAACGGAATGGGCACTGGCCCGCAGCCTGATCTATGCTGAAGACCCCGCGCGGTTCTCAATCTGGATCGCCGGCCTGACACGTGGCGAAAGGCTCGGGCGCAGGCTCCACCTCAACGCCCCGAGCCGTTTTCACGCGCAATATGTCGCGACGCACCTGAACGCACTCTGCCTCGGCGCGGTCCAGCAGGTCGATCCCGACATTGACGAAGTGATTGTTCTGTCCGTCTAAAGATCTGCGTGCCGCCGCTCATTGATGTGCTCACGCGCGTCATCGGACAACGTGCGGAGCATCCGCCAGAAGCTTGAACAAGGCTGCGCGTTGGCGCGTGGTCAGGATGGTAGGCTGCGCCATAGTTCTTTTGTTTTCTAAATATGGTTTGTGTATCTTTGATTTAGATACATATTTAGAGTTAGAAGGTGTTGGAAATACAAGACCACCCCGAACCACATCTCAGACGAATGTTTGGGAAATAGCCATGCTGACAGGATACGCCCGGACCTCCGAAACCAACGGTAGCCCGCCGCGACACCTCCGTCTCACAGCTCTCCGCAGAACTCGGCGTCAACCTCGTCACAATCCAAAGATACGCCAGTCCAAACGGAGACCTCAGGCAGAATGAAAAACCTGTCCTTGCCGCCAAAAGCACGATCCTGCCCCCAGCCTTAACAGACCCCATGAATAAAAAAACGCACACAGAAAATAACCTTGACGGGGCAGGCACGGCGTTTGGCCCTGACCTTGCCCGAGCGTCGATCCTTGTGGTCGACGATGAAATGGGGATGCGCCATTTCCTTAAGAAAGCGCTTTCAGGAAAATGTCGACGTGTGGATGTCGCAGCAACCCCGGCTGAGGCCTCCGCCTGTCTCGATGGGGCAAGCTATGACGTCATCATGCTCGACAACATCATGCCGGGAATGACGGGGCTTGAATGGCTGTCTGCGCAATGGCAAATCGGACTGCGCTCCGACATTATCCTTATGACCGCCTATGCCGATCTCGATACTGCGATTGAGGCGTTGCGTCTCGGGGTGAATGATTTTCTTCTGAAACCGTTCCATTCAAATCAGGTGTTGAACGCGATTTCCAAATGCCTCGCCAAAACCGCGTTGAAACGGCAAAACACCGTGCTGCGTCAAGAATTAGAGGCAGGCAGCGATCTATTGCGCCAGCGCGACAATTTCGTCGGCTCATCGCAGGCGGCTCAGACCCTGCGCGCCACGATTGAGCGCGCGGCACAGATCAACGCCCATGTGGTGATCGAGGGCGAAACCGGGACCGGAAAACATATCGCCGCAAGGATGCTGCACAGTGTTTCGCCGCGCGCGCATCGCCCATTTGCGTGGTTGCCCTGTTTCGGGATCGGGTTTGAAGAATTTCGAGAACGCCTATTCGGCCATGTCGATGCGCCGAACACACCGGGTGCCGAGGGCATTTTGAATACGGCTGACGGCGGGGTCCTGTTTCTTGAGGACGTAGATATGTTGCCCGCGTCCTGCCAAAACCTTCTTGTCGAATGGCTGAGCACCGGGCGGTTTCAGCCGGTCGGCGGCGGGCGCAGCTTCCAGACCGACATTCGTGTGGTCTGTTGCTGTAAAGGCAGCATGAAGCAGGCCGTCGAAAGCGGGGCCTTCCGCACCGACCTCTTCTATCTGCTGCATGTCCATGAGGTCTGGATTCCACCTTTGCGTGAGCGGCCCGCCGATGTCATCGAAATCGCGGAGTTTTTCCTCAAGACGCTCTCTGCACGCATGGGGGCCGTCTCGCCCACACTGTCCGCAACTGACAAGCGCCGCCTTATGGCGCATGACTGGCCGGGCAATGTGATGGAACTGCGCAACGTGGTGGAACGCGCGATCATTCAGGGCGGATTCGAACGCGCGTTGCAGGATGTTGGCGGCATCGAAACCGAAAGTCTTGAGGCCGTGGAACAGCGGCACATCCTCAACGTCCTGCAATCTTGTGGCGGCAACAAGGCCGAGGCCGCGCGCATCCTTGGCGTGGCGCGCAAGACCATAGACCGCAAATGTCAGGCTTGGGGCCTGTCATGACCGCCTTCATCGCGCGGCTCAAGGCTCAGGTCAGGTTGAAACTACTGGTTTTGGCGCTTCTGCCGATTGCAGTGCTTTTGCCGATCTTTCTCGGCGCGACCATGTGGCATTGGATCGAGAGATTTGACGATCTTTTAAGCGCCAAGGTCACCAGCGACTTGCGCATTGCAGAGCAATATTTTCTCAACATCGAGGAAGGGCAGGCCCAGAGCATCGCGGCAATCGCCAATGCGCGCCAACTCTCGGAAGCGATGAATGACGGCGCGGGCGCCATGACCCGTTATCTCGATCAGCAAAAAACGCGGATCGGTCTTGATTTTCTGCTCTTTGAACGCTCGGAAATCCGTCTGCCCGACACGGTGCGTTTGATCCTGTCACAAGACATTTCGCCCGACGAAATGTCGGGGTTGGTCGTTGTCACCCCTGAGGAGATGCAGCGCCTTGAGGGCGATCTGCTCGATCGTGCACGGCTTCGTATTCTGGACACAACCGGCGCGAGACCGACCGAGAAAGCCTTTGAGGAACGCGGGCTCATCATGTGGGCAGCTTATCCGGTCGCGGATGGCTATCTCTTCGGTGGGCGGCTTTTGAACCGCAATCTCGATGTGATCGACCGGATGAACGCGCTGGTCTACGGCGGGGATGAGGCGGCGCCGTCCGATGCGGGTACAACGACGCTCTTTCTCGATGATGTGCGCATTTCCACCAATGTGCGCCTGTTCGAAGGCGAACGCGCCCTTGGCACGCGGGTCACCGAAGTGGTTTGGCACAAGGTGGTCGAGCGTGGCGAAACCTGGCTTGATCGCGCCTTTGTGGTGAACGACTGGTATATCTCCGGCTATATGCCGCTCACCGATGTGACCGGCGCGCGGATTGGCATGCTCTACACCGGTTTTCTCGAACAGCCCTACAAGGACCAGCGCAACGGCACGGTACTGGCGCTTGGGCTGGCGTTTCTTGCGGTGCTTTCGCTGGCTGCGCCAATCTTCCTGCGGATGGCGCGCGATGTCTTCGCACCATTAGAGCGCATGACCTCGACGATGCAACAGGTGGAGCGCGGCGATCTGAGAGCCCGGATCGGCAAGATGGAATCGGAGGATGAGATCGGCGCGGTGGCCCGCCATCTTGATCGTCTACTGGATCAGGTGAAAGATCGCGATGAGGCGCTCAGACAATATAACGATCAGCTCAACGATCTGGTGGATATGCGCACACAGGAATTGCGCGAAGCTCATGAAAAGCTCGAAGAAACCTATGCGCAGCTGATCCTCAAGGAAAAACTGGCCTCTTTGGGTGAAATCACCGCAGGCGTCGCCCATGAGATCAACAACCCGATTGCCGTCATTCAGGGCAATATGGAACTTTTACGGATGAGCCTGACTGAGGAAATGAAGGCAGAGGTCGCGATGGAGCTGGACCTGATCGAGGCCCAAACCCGCCGCATCAATGTCATCGTCGGCAAACTTCTGAGCTTTTCGCGCTCGGGGGAGATGTCGGACCATTCCTCTTTGGTGAGCGTCAAAGACGCGATCGACAGTGCGTTGATCCTCGTGGCCGCCGATCTGCGCAAACATAATATCGAGACGCGCCGCATCGACCGCGATGTGCCCGCCATCGAGATCGTCGAAAATGAGTTGCAACAGGTTCTTGTCAACCTCTTCATCAACGCCGCCCAAGCGATGCCCAAGGGCGGCACGCTGACGGTCGAGCTTCAAGAGAGTCTGCGCGCCGACAGGCCGGGCGTTGAGATCCGCGTGTCAGACACAGGCGCGGGGATTCCCGCCGATCAAATCGCCCATATTTTCGATCCGTTCTTCACCACGAAACAGGCCGAGGGCACCGGATTGGGGCTGTCGATCAGCCAGGCTTTGATGGAACGCGCAGACGGAAACATCACCGTGGAGAGCATATGCGGGCGCGGCACAATTTTTTCTGTCTGGTGCCCGGCTGCGTCATTCTGTCCGGACGAGGTCTGAAACGGCACGCAAATGTGGACATTTTGTCCAACGCCCCTCGGCGCAAGGAGGGCAATATGGGTCATTTCGACATTTCTGCACCGCAGATAAATCACACAAGCTACTGTTTCTAAATATTATTTTAGTTTGACACTACAAGACATGGAATGGCAATTCCCTGCACACGGCGCGACATCTGGTCGCGGAGTGACGCGTGATCCCCCAGCGGGACAAGCGCAATAAGGGGCCAAAGAGCCCCATTTGATCGGAGGACAGTCACATGTCAGATTCAGCAGCCGGGCCGCTTGGGTTCCTGCGTAAAGAGAATATCGTCGCCCCCGAGGGCTACAACCGCTGGCGCGTGCCGCCGGCATCCATCGCCATCCACCTGTGCATCGGCTCGGTTTACGCCTGGTCGCTGTTCAACCCCGCGCTGACCCGCGAGTTCGGCGTTCTGGCCCCGGCCGCGAGCGACTGGTCGCTGTCCTCCGTGGTCTGGATCTTCTCCGTGGCCATCGTGTTCCTTGGCCTGTCTGCGGCCTTCGGCGGCAAATGGCTCGAAAAAGTCGGCCCCCGTTTCGTGGGCGTTGTCGCTGGCTTTTGCTGGGGCGGCGGTTTCCTGATCGGCTCGGTCGGCATCGCCACGCACCAGCTTTGGCTGATCTATCTGGGCTATGGCGCGATCGGTGGTATCGGTCTTGGCCTCGGCTATGTGTCCCCCGTTTCGACGCTTCTGCGCTGGTTCCCGGACCGTCGCGGCATGGCGACCGGCATGGCGATCATGGGCTTTGGCGGCGGCGCTATGGTCGGGAAAGTCCTGATCGACTGGCTCTTGAACACCTTCCAGAAAGCCCCTGAGTTCCTCGGAGCAGAAGGCACCGTGGCGCTGATCACCGAAGGCGGCAAACGCTTTGCGGAAACCGCAAATGGCACCGTCGAAGTCATCGTCGCAACCGCCGCGCAAGCCGCACCCTTTGGGGGCGACGCTGGCATCTATGTGGTCGGCACCGGCAACACCGGCGCGGCCGCAACCTTTGTGGCGCTCGGCATCATCTATTTCATCGTGATGCAAGTCGCTTCCTTCCAGTACCGCGTGCCTGCGAAAAACTGGAAACCGGCGGGTTGGGAACCGAAACAGACCGCTTCCGGTATGGTCTCCGACAACCATGTGCACATCGATCAGGCGCTCAAGACGCCGCAATTCTGGCTGATGTGGGTTGTGCTCTGCTTCAACGTGACCGCAGGGATCGGTGTGATCGGCGTGGCGAAAACCATGATGGACGAAATCTTCGGCAACCTGCCGCTCGTCACCGCGGCCTTCGCCAGCACCTATGTGTTCATGATCTCCGTCTTCAACATGGTCGGCCGCTTCTTCTGGGCCTCCACCTCGGACTTTATCGGGCGCAAGAATACCTATCACGTCTTCTTCGTACTCGGCACCGCGCTCTACCTCTCCGTCCCGTTCTGGGCCTCCATGGGCGGCACTCCTGCCCTCATCGGCTTCTACGCGGCGACCATGGTGATCTTCACCATGTATGGCGGCGGTTTCGCGACCATCCCGGCCTATCTCGCAGATGTGTTCGGCACCTTCCACGTCGGCGGCATCCACGGGCGTCTTCTGACCGCTTGGGCCACCGCTGGTGTGCTTGGTCCGCTTGCGATCACCACGCTGCGCAACATATCGCGTGAAAACGCCATCACCGATCTCGCGGCACAGGTCGATCCGGCCACCTTCGCCGAGAAGTTCGGCGCGCCCGTGTCACAGTTGAGCGATCTGGTGGCGGCCAAAACCGTGACCATCGCCAACCTGCTGGAAATCGCACCGGCTGGCACCATTGACCCGACCTCCACGCTCTACAACACCACGATGTATTGCATGGCCGGTCTTCTGGTCGTGGCATTCTTCGCGAACCTGCTGATCCGTCCGGTGCATGAAAAGCACCACGTCAGCAGCACGCACCCTGAAGCGGTTGCGGCCGAGTAAAGAGACCGTCATATATCCACGTTGCGGGGCTGCTCTCAGGAGTGGCCCCGTCTCACGTCCCCAATAACGCGCAAAGCATGGGATACGCACAATGAGCAAGCAAGATTGTATTAAAAAACCCTCCGGCGCCGCAGGTGGCTGGGGCGCGTTGAAAAGCGTCGGCCGTCAACTGATGGGCACCGGCAGCCCCGTCAGCCGCGCCAAGACGCTTTTGAGCCTGAACCAGGCCGACGGCTTCGATTGTCCGGGCTGTGCATGGGGCGATCCCGAACATGGCTCGTCCTTTGAATTTTGCGAAAACGGCGTGAAAGCGGTCGCGTGGGAAGCCACGAAGGCCCGTGTCACGCCCGAATTTTTCGCCAAGCATTCCGTCACGGAGTTGCAGGGCTGGACGGATTACGATCTTGAACACGCCGGACGCCTGACCCACCCGATCCGCTACAACCCCGAGACCGACCACTATGAAGAGGTCAGCTGGGACGAGGCCTTTGCGGGCATCGCGGCGGGGCTCAACGCGCTCGACAATCCCAATCAGGCCGAGTTCTACACCTCTGGCCGTGCCTCGAACGAGGCGGCGTTCCTCTATCAGCTCTTCGTGCGCCTCTACGGCACGAACAATTTCCCCGATTGCTCCAACATGTGCCACGAGGCCAGCGGCGTCGCCCTGTCCCAAGCCATCGGCATCGGCAAAGGCACCGTGCTGCTCGAAGACTTCGAGAAATGCGATCTGGTCTATTGCGTCGGCCAGAACCCCGGCACCAACCACCCGCGCATGCTCGCCAGCCTGCGTGAAGCGGTGGAACGCGGGGCGAAGGTCTGTGTCTTCAACACGCTCAAGGAAAAGGGTCTGACGAAATTCGCCGACCCCCAGAAAAAACTCGAAATGCTCACCGGCGGCGCCGAGCCGACCTCGACCGATTACTACCGTCCACGTCTGGGCGGCGACATGGCGATTTTCCGCGGCATGTCCAAGATCGTTCTGGAGGCCGAGGACCGCGCTCAGGCAGCGGGCGACGCGCCGATCCTCGATCACGACTTCATCCGCGACCACACCTCCGGCTTCGAGGACTGGTGCAACATCGTGCGCGCCACCTCATGGGAGCTGATCGAAGAGCAATCCGGTCTGTCGCGCGACGAAATCACCGCCGCCGCCGAGATGTATCTCAAGGCCGAACGCGTCATCACCACTTGGGCCATGGGCGTGACCCAGCACCTGCATTCCGTGCAAACCATTCGCGAGATTGCCTCCTTCATGTTCCTCAAGGGCAATATCGGTCGCGAGGGCGCGGGGCTCTGCCCGGTGCGCGGTCACTCCAACGTGCAGGGCGACCGCACCGTGGGGATCAACGAAAAAGCGCCCAAAGCCTTTATTGATGCGCTGGAAAAGGAACTTGGCGTCGAGCTTCCCCGTGCGCCGGGGCATAACGTCACCCATACGATCGGCGCGATGCTCGAAGGTTCGGCCAAGGCCTTTGTCGCGCTCGGCGGCAACTTTGCCCGCGCCGTGCCGGACAGCTCTCTGGTCGCCGATGCCTTCCGCAACCTCGATCTGACCGTGAACATCGCGACGAAACTCAACCACGGCCATCTGATGCCGGGCAAGGCTTCCTATGTTCTGCCCTGTCTGGGCCGTACCGAGATCGACCGCAATTCCAAAGGCGAACGCCAGATGATCACGGTCGAGGATTCCATGTCGATGGTGCACGGCTCCTCCGGGATCAACCTCCCGGCCTCGAAATCGCTCAAATCCGAGATCGGCATCATCGCGGGCATCGCGGCGGCCACCATCGGCAGCGATGTGGTCAAATGGGGTGAACTGGCTGAAGATCACGACCTGATCCGAGACATGATCGCGCGGGTATTGCCGATCTATGGTGACTTCAACAAAGATGTGCGCAAACCGCGCGGCTTCTGGCTGCGCAACCCGGCCAGCCATCGCGAATGGAACACGCCGACAAAGCTGGCCAACTTTGGCATCGACGATCTGCGCGATCAGACGGAATGGCAGGAAATTCAATCCGATACTGGGAAATTCGTCCTTCAGACCTTCCGCTCACATGACCAGTACAACACCACGATCTACGGTATGGATGACCGCTACCGTGGCGTCTATGGCATCCGCAATGTGGTCTTTATCAACCCCAAGGACATGGAGAAAAACGGCCTCTCCGATGGTGATCTCGTCGATCTGACGGGCTGTTTCGAGGATGGGCACCACCGCGCCTGCACAGGGTTCCGCGTCGTGCCCTACGACACGCCAAAGGGCTGTATCGCGGGCTATTACCCGGAGATGAACGAGCTGGTGCCGCACCAGACCGTGGGCGATCAGAGTTTCACACCGACCTCGAAATCGGTGATCGTCAAGATCGAACCCCATAAGAGCGCATAACCCGTGTCGCAGGAAGACGCATTAGAGTCGGCCTTTGAGGCCGCTCGGAACGCAGATGTCGCCTATCTTAGCCCGATGGGGCCGCTGATCCTTGCCGCCTCACATCTGGGGCTGGCACAGGACAGCCGGGGCTTTGCACGCATGTTCGATCTCGCCCATGCCCTCGTGATCCGCGAATGCACGAGCCTCGATGAGGAACTGGGCCTGATCGAGGTGACGCGCTCCGACGCACGCACCTCGCGTCGCTTCTATGATTTATCGGACAAAGGCCGCATGATCTTCACCCATGTCTAAGCGCCCCCCCATCGCAAAACAAAGCCTCACCACCTGGACGCCCGAGGGTCTGCGGCACACGGATCGCAGCCTCACAGTTGAGACCCCCGTGGCGATTGTCTTCAATGGCACCACCGTGGCGGTGATGATGGCCACGCCACAGGACATCGAAGATTTCGCGCGCGGCTTTGCCCTGACCGAAGGCTATCTGCGCGACACGGGCGACATAGAACGCTTCGAAGAGATCACGCATGACAAGGGCATAGAGGCGCGCTTTTGGCTCTCGGACCCAGCGGCCGAGGCCTTCATCACCCGCCGCAGGGCCGCATTGGGACCGATGGGCTGCGGGCTTTGTGGCATCGACAGCTTGAAAGAGGCGCTGCGCAGCCTGCCGACACTGGACCCCGGCGCGCAGCTTTCCCCCGAAGAAATCGTCCAAGCCCCTGAACACCTCCGCGCCTTTCAGCCCATCCATGACGCAACCCGCTCCGCACATGCCGCGGGGTTCGTTGTTCCCGGCAAAGGCGTGGTGCTGGCGCGCGAAGATGTCGGACGACACAATGCGCTCGACAAGCTCTGCGGCGCACTCAGTCGCGCGGGCATAGACCCGCAAAGCGGTGCCATTGTCATCACGTCACGGCTCTCCGTCGATTTGGTGCAAAAAGCCGTGATGATCGGTTGTTCAACCCTGATCGCCGTATCTGCACCCAGCCAGCTTGCCGTAGAGACCGCGAAAATTGCGGGTCTGACACTGATTGCGAATTGTAAAGCGGGCAGGTTTGACATCCTGAGTGGCAAGCTCTCCTAAAGCCGTTCCCAGAACCTGCGCAAAAGCCCCGATTTTCGGGAAACATCGCTTTACCGCTCAGTTCGCCTTGGGCGTCCGCGAATTTGTAGGAAAGCGTTTTCGCTCAGAAAGATGGAACCGCTCCCTCAACGCCACCGCAGCATATCCGGCGTGAGATCTGAAATCCGTGTCACGCCCATAAGGCGCATGTCACGGGTGATTTCGGCGGTCAGTTGGGTCAGCATGCGTTCGATCCCCGGCTGGCCTGCCGCCGCAAGCGCGTAGAGATAGGCGCGGCCCAACCCCACAGCTTTCGCCCCGAGCGCCAGCGCCTTGAGCACATGAGTGCCGCGTTGGAACCCGCCATCGACCATCACGTCTATCTTGTCACCAACCGCCTGAACGATCTCGTCGAGCTGATCGAAGCCTGATCGTGATCCGTCCAACTGCCGCCCGCCGTGGTTCGACAGAACGATGCCCTTGCAGCCGATCTCTGCGGCCTTTTTCGCATCCTCGACACTCATAACGCCTTTGAGGCAAAACGGACCGCCCCATTCAGTGACCATGCGTTCCACATCGTCCCAGTTCATCGACGGATCGAGCATCTCGGTGAAATAGCGCCCGATGGTCAGCGTATCGCCCTTCATGTCGATATGTGCGTCGAGCTGCGGCAGGCTGAATTTTTCGTGGGTGACATAGTTGATCCCCCACATCGGTTTGATCGCGAATTGGATCAGCCCCGCGAGTGTCAGCCGGAAGGGGATCGAAAAGCCGGTGCGCAAATCGCGTTCGCGGTTGCCGCCGGTGATGCTGTCGACGGTGAGCATCATGACGTTGATGCCGCTCTCCTTCGCCTTTTGCATCATCGCGGAATTGAGGCCACGATCCTTGTGGAAATAGAATTGGTAGACCTGCGGCGTGTCGTGTTTCGCGGCCAGTTCCGCCATCGAAACCGTGCCCAGAGACGAGACCCCGAACATCGTGCCGAACTTCGCGGCGGCGGCGGCAGTGGCGCGCTCGCCCTCATGATGGAAGAGGCGCTGAAGCGCGGTGGGCGACAGGTAGACGGGCAGGGCGAGTTTCTGGCCCATGATCTCGGTCGAGAGATCCACATCGGTTACGCCGCGCAACACGTTGGGCACGAGATCGACCTGCTCGAAGGCTTCGGTGTTGCGGCGCAGGGTCACTTCGTCATCCGCCCCGCCATCGATATAGTTGAAAATCGGCCCCGGCAGGCGACGCTCGGCCAAACGCCGGAAATCGTGGAAATTGTGACAGTCTGTCAAGCGCATGTCATGTCCTCTTCAACGCGGGTTCGCCATGCGGCGGCATAGGTTGCGAGAGCCTCTCTCTGCCGGGGCGCAACCCGATGGGTCTGCGGCGGTGAGGCGGCCTCGGCAAAGAGCATGGCCGCGCCCACGGAGGTGCCTGTGGCTGAGGCTGCGATCTCTATGCCATCCTCATGCAACGTGGCCAGCATGTCGAGATAGTCGTGGTTGCGGGCAAAAGGCCCTTCGATGATCACCGGGCCTTCTGCACCGACGAGATCGAGACAGGTCTTGGTCATCAGCGCGAGATAGAACCCGAGCGCGGCCATGCGCTGTCCCTGTTCCGCTGGCTCAAAGGTCCAACTGACCTCGCGCCCTCGGAACGGCCCCGATCCCGGCTCAACCGCAGGCAGGAGCATGATCTCATGTTCAAGCACCGACCTGCGATCCGCATCTGCCACATGGGGGTCTGCGCCCGCACGGATGATCTCATATTCGCGCCCGCCCATGAACCGCGCCGAGGGCACGGCCTGCCCGAGAGCATTGACATTGACGAGCGTATCGCGGTCCGGATCGAGCGCGGCAGCCTGCCCACCGACGGACATGACGACGACCCACGTACCCGTAGACACAACGGAAAATGCCCCTTTACGACCCAAAACATGGGGCAGGAGCGAGGCGTTTGAATCGTGGATGCCACAGACGACTGGCGTGTCAGGCGACAGGCTGGTGCGGGCGGCGATGTCGTCGGACACCGTGCCAAGCACGTCTGCGGAGGGGTGCGCGGGGGCGAGTTTATCGGTGAGGCCGAGACGGTCGACAAGGGACGAGAACTTTCCCTCCCACGGGTTCCACAGATCGGTGTGACATCCGAGAGAGGTGACATCCGTCGCCATTTGACCGGTCAGGCGATATCCCCAATATTGCGGATAGGTGAGCACATGGGCGACGCGGTCGCGCAGACCCGGATCGGTTGCGAACTGCCAGTACAGCTGCGCGCCGAGGTTCAGCCCCATGCCAAGACGGGGTGAGCCGGTCTCGGAAAACGGCGGGCGGATCGCGTCATATGCGGCCGTGAGACTGTCCGGCCCGTCGTGTTCATAGTCGAGCATTGGCGCAGCGAGGTCACCCGACGCATCAAGCAGGACTGCCGCAGCGCCATGGGTGGTCACGGAAATAGCGTCGATACCGTGGCTTTCATGGAACGCCGCAAGATGCTCCAGAAAGAATGCCCAATGCCCCTCAAGGTCGAAATGCGGCCAGGGCGGCCCCGCAAGGACCGTGTTCGGTCGGGTAACGACCGCGATTTCAGTCAGGCTGTCGGCCTCGACCAGCGCGAGCTTGGCATTGGTTTTTCCGACATCGAGAACGGCGATATGGCGCGGCATGGTCATGGCAGATGAAACACGGTTTCAAGCGGTTGCTCTTTCGGGCGATTGTCCGGGTGTGTTTCCATGATATCCGCCATATGCGCCCACCAGCGTTTCATCACCGGATGGTCGGGCAGGGCCGCCATGCCGTGATCCTCGCGCCGCCAAAGGACGCCAAACAGATGGCGGGTCTCCGGGTCGTAGTGGATCGAATAATCCTCGACACCCGCGTCTTTGAGCAGGGTGACCAGCTCTGGCCAAATCTCGTCATGGCGCTTGCGATATTCGTCGAGACACCCCTCATTGAGGACCATGCGGAAAGCGTATTTCTCCATCATGTCCTCCGAAGGTTCTGATAGATGCGCGGCAAGGCGATCACCCCGATCAAAAGCGCGCCGACGACGATGGACATCACGATGCCCGGCACGTTCAACAGACCAAGCCCGAAGGTCACGAGACCCATCACAAAGGCCGCGATCACCACACCGGGGATCGAGCCGGAGCCGCCGAGGATGCTGACACCGCCAAGCACCACCATAGTCACGACTTCCAATTCCATGCCGGATGCGATGGAGGGGCGTGTCGATCCGAGCCGCGAGGTGAGACAGACCGCCGCCAGCCCCGACATCAGCCCCGTGAGCAGGAAGAGGATGAACTTCACCCGCTCCACACGGATGCCGGAAAAAGTTGCGGCTGTCGCGTTGTTGCCGATGGCATAGACCGCGCGCCCAAAGTTGGTTTTGTGCAGCACCAAACCATAGATCACCGCAAGGATCGCGAAGATCACCATCTCCACCGTAATCACCCAGAAGACATAGCCCTGTCCGAAAAAAGCAAACTCCGACGGGTAGCCGCGGAACGCGCCATCGCCAAGGACAATATAGCTGATGCCGCGAAACAGGCTCATGGTCCCGATGGTCACAACGATGGACGGAAGCCCCAAACCCGTGACCAGAACACCGTTGAATGCCCCGCAAAGCAGCCCTGTCATGAGACCCGTTGCGACAATCGCGGGCGTGCCGAACCCGGCCTGCATCACCAGCCCCATTGCCGTGGAGGCGAGCGCGATGATGGAGGCAACCGACAGGTCGATCTCGCCCGCGATGATCAAAAGCGCCATCGCAAAGGCAATCATCGCCTTTTCGGTGAAGTTAAAGGTCGCATCGGACAGGTTCCATGCGTTCAGGAAGTAAGGCGAGGCAAAGCTGTTGAGGATGAAAATCCCGATCGCCACCAACAGCAGAAGGCTTTCCCAACTCTTGAGCATGCGCGCCAGAGGCGTGGTCAGCCGATCTGGGACGTGGCGGGTGGTTTGTGTGTCGGCGAGGCTCATTGTGCATGCTCCGCAGATTTGAGGATGACGCGGCCCTTTGAACGGCTCGCGCGCGAGTTGAAGGTCACGGCGATGATGATCGCGGCCCCGGAGATGGCGAGTTGCCAGAAGGGCGAAACATCAATCACGGGCAGGGCATTTTTGATGATCCCAAGGAACAGCGCCCCCAGAAGTGCACCCGCCACTGTGGCCACGCCGCCCGCGATGGACACGCCTCCAATCACACAGGCGGCGACGACATCCAGCTCGAACCCGCCCGCAATATCAACATAGGCCACCGCATAACGCGCCACCCAGAGATATCCGGTAAGACCGGCCAGCATGCCCGAGATCACAAAGGCCAAAAATTGCGTCCGGCCCACATTGATGCCGGTATAGACCGCCGCATGCGGATTGCCTCCCACTGCGAAAAACGCGCGGCCCAGCGTGGTCCGGCTCATAACGAGACCAAGGATCAACGTCACAATCACCGCGATCCACCCCAGAACCGGCACACCGATAATGCTCTCACGCGGAAAGGCCTTGAAGGCTGCGCTCATCTGGTGCGAGTTCACCCAGCTTCCGTTGGTCAAAAGAAAGATGATGCCGCGGAAAATCGTCATTGTGCCGAGCGTCACAACAATCGGCGGAATCGACAGTTTCCAGACGAAAAAGCCGTTGATCGCTCCCATAAGCGCGCCGAGGCCAAGCGCCAGAGCGACCAGAACCACAACTGGCACGCCGGGGAAAGACACGTTGATCAACGCGCAGACCATGCCCGTCAAGGCAAGGTTCGCGGCGACCGAAAGGTCAATGGAGCGGGTCAGGATCACGACCATCTGCCCCAGCGCGAGGATGATCAGAGGTGCGGTGTCCGTGAACACGGCGACGAGGTTCGAGGGGGTCACGAAACCGGGAAAGCGGCTCGCGACCAGAGCGAGCAAAAGCAAGATGGCGCCAACAAGGATCGCCTCGCGGGATTTCAGCAGGGTCATGCCGCCTCTCCTTTCGATGAGATGCCCGCCGCATGGCGGACAAGGGTTTCGGGGGTCAGCTCGTCGCCTTCCAGCTCGGCCACCATCCGGCCTTCGCGCATGACGATCACGCGGTCGGACATACCGAGGATTTCCGGGATTTCGGAGCTGACCATGATGACGGACAGTCCTTCGGATGCGAGTTCCGACATAAAGTCGTGCACGGCGGCCTTGGAGCCAATGTCGATGCCCTTGGTCGGCTCATCCAGAATGATGACGGTCGGCTGCGTGGCCAACCATTTGGCGATGACCACCTTTTGCTGGTTGCCGCCGGAAAGGCTTCCCACCGTGGTGTCAAGCGAGGCCGCGCGCAGGTCGAGCCGTTCGGTATACTGACGCGCCAGCGCAAATTCTTGGGCCATCTGGGTGAAGCCGTTCTTGGACAGGCGCGGCAAGGAGGGCAGGGTGACATTCTGGAAAATCGGCATGTCGAGGATCGCGCCCTGTTTGCCGCGATCTTCGGGGACATAGACGATCCCGGCGGCGATGGCGTCGGCGGGCGAGCGGATGACCCGCACTTTGTCGTTCAGACGGATCGCGCCTTTCGAGGGCCGTGTCACACCGATCAGGCTTTGCATGAATTCCGAGCGGCCTGCGCCCACAAGCCCGTAGAACCCGAGGATTTCACCCCGGCGCAGAGTAAAGTGGATGTCTTCGAACTCTGTCGGGTGACTATAGCCCGCAACGGTCAAGACATCCTCACCGATCTGTGCGGCGCGTTTCGGGAAAATCTGGTCGACCGAACGCCCGACCATCATTTTCACCAATTCGGCCTCGGTGATGTCCGCCATGTCGCCCGCGCCGATATACTGCCCGTCACGAAAGACGGTGTAGCGGTCGGCGATGCGGAAAATTTCGTCGAACTTGTGAGAGATAAACAGGATCGCTTTGCCCTGCGCCTTGAGCGCATCCACAAGCTCGTAGAGCTCTTCGATCTCCTTGCGGCTCAGCGCGGCGGTCGGTTCGTCCATGATCACAACACGGGCCTCGACAGAGAGGGCCCGCGCAATGGCAACGAGGTGACGCGATGCGATGCCCAGATCCTTAAGCCGGACACCTGCGTCGATCTCCGCCCCGATCCCGTCGAGAATGCTCTGGGCTTTCCGGTGCATGGCGGCGCGGTCAATCAGACCAAAACGCCCTTTGGGCGCATGGCCGAGAAAGATGTTCTCGGCGACAGACAACTCGTCGAACAGCACGGTTTCCTGATGGATCGCGGTCACACCCGCAGCGGAAGCGTCCTGTGCCGTTGGGAAACGGACCTCTTGTCCGTCCATGAGGATGCGCCCCCCGTCCGGCTGGTAAATGCCCGTGAGCGTTTTCACCACCGTGGATTTGCCCGCGCCGTTTTCCCCAATCAGCGCCGTCACCTGCCCGGCATAAAGTTCGAGTGTGACGCCATCGAGCGCTTTCACGCCCGGAAATGTCTTTGTGATGCCGTCAAGCGCGAGAACCGGCGCGGCATGTTTTTGTGCATGGCCCATGGCTACCCCATTGGCTTTTGTCTGTCGGAAAGATGAAATGGGCGGCGCTATGGCCCACAATTTGGATTTCTTGTGCGCCGCCCGCAAAGAACGTCTTCGAAAGTTAGAAGATGTCTTTGAAGTCTGCGATATTGGAGGCGTCGTAAACGAACGGATCGGCCATCGCGCCGGAGTTCGTCTCATCAAGCGTCACTTCGCCCATACGACCCATCGGGATGCTTGCACCCGGCTCGGCCACGGCGTCGCCTTTGGACAGGTGATAGGCGATCATCGTCGCGGAATAGCCGAGATCGATCGGGTTCCAGATCGCAAAGGATTTGGACGCACCGCTTTCGATCGCGCCTGCCATCTCAGACGGTAGGCCGAGACCGGTCACGTTGACCTGACCCACCTTGCCCGCATCGACGACAGCCTGAGCAGCGGCCACGATACCCACAGAGGTCGGCGCGATGATCGCGTCGAGATCGGGGTAGGACTGCATGAGACCGGTGGCCTCGCGGTAGGACTTGTCGGCAAGATCATCGCCGTAGACGGTCGCGACCACTTCGATGCCCGGGTAGTTGCCCATCACCTTGTTCATCTCGTCGATCCAGATGTTCTGGTTCGTGGAGGTGGTGGTGGCGGAGAGCACGGCCACTTCGCCGCCCTCGGGCAGCTCATCGGCGGCCAGCTTGATGATCATGTTGCCGATCAACGGGTTGGACGACGGGTTGAGGTGCATCTGGCGGCCCTCTTCGGCCACGCCAGAATCCCAGGAGATCACGGTGATCCCGCGCTGCATCGCCTTTTTGAGAGTCGGCACAAGCGCATCGGTGTCGTTCGCGGACACGGCGATGGCATCGACTTTCTGTGCGATCAGAGAGTTGATCACTTCGATCTGGCCTTCGGCGGTGGTATCAGTCGGGCCGGTGTAGATGATTTCGACATCACCCAACTCGTTGGCGGCCTCTTCAGCGCCTTCGGCTGCGGCTTCGAAAAAGCCAATGCCCAGGGCTTTGACGACAATCGCAATGCGCATGTCATCCGCCTGTGCCGCACCGGCAAACAAGCCCGTCGCAATTGCAGCGGTGGTCAGAAGTTTTGTCAGTTTTTTCATGTTGGAGTCCTCCCTAAGTCTCCTGGTTGATCTGCGCGTCCCATCTCCTAGTCAGGACGCCACGTCCTCCTGCGCCGCGCTGGACGGCGCGACGATGAGTTTGATGTCAGCCGCTTCAATCATGGCGGCCTCCCGATCCCCGATTCCCTCATCGGTGATCAACACGTCGATCCGGTCGAGCGGGCAAAGCACAAGGCTCGAACGGTGCGCGAATTTCGTGGAATCGACCAGTAGGACAAGCTCGTCCGCCTGACCGATCAGTTTCTGTTCGGCCTGAATCAACAAGGGATCGGCCTCCATGATGCCCAAGGACGCGACGCCTTGCGCCCCCATGAACATGCGGCGGGCATAGAAATTGCGTGTCACGTCATTGTCGAAAGGCGACAGCACGATGTTCTGTTCGCGGTAAATCACGCCGCCAGAAATCAGCACCGAGTTTTTCGAGGTCTTCAAAAGATGCTCGGCAATGGGGAACGAGTTGGTGAAAACCTGACAGCGGCGCGTAGCCAACGGATGCACCATCTGGAAGGTGGTCGTGCCGCCGTTGATGATGATCGGTTCCCCGTCTTCGACCATGTCGACGGCAGCGCGCGCGATTGCTTGCTTTTGCTTGATGTTGCGCGTTTCGTTCACGGCAAAGGTGCGACCGGCAAGGCCGGGAAAGGGGTTCGGCGCCAATGCTTCGGCACCACCACGCACACGGCGCAGCTTTTTTGCGACGTGTAAGGCAGCGATATCTCTACGAATAGTGGCCTCGGACGCACCTGTCAGGCCGCAAAGTTCAACGACGGTCACAACCGGCCGTTCCTGAACTGCGGACAGAATGATTCCGTGGCGTTCTCTTTCGTGCATTGATGCAAGTCCTCCCGTTGATCAAACGTGGCCCCAGCAACAATCATTGTCAATCATTAAATGTCATATTAATCATTCTGCGCCCGCATAATGATTGATTTTGATTATTTGTGATTGACAATCTGACGCGGTCCACGCAGATTTGGCTTGAATACAAGACCATTCACTACCTGATCATCGGGAGGAGATCACCATGACATCCGCGTCCACGCGGCTTGCTTCGCTTTGGGATGATGCCAAAGCGAAAGAAATGAGCGAGCCTGAAAAACTGCTGTATCGTTCGAACCTTTTGGGGTCCGACAAGCGCGTGACCAACTACGGTGGCGGCAACACGTCGGCGAAGGTCATGGAGGATGATCCTCTGACGGGCGAAAAGGCCGAGGTTCTCTGGGTCAAAGGCTCCGGCGGGGACGTGGGCTCGATCAAGATGGACGGGTTCGCGACCCTTTACATGGACAAGCTCCGTGCGCTGAAAGGCAAATATCGCGGCCTTGCGTTCGAGGATGAAATGGTCGGCTACCTGCCGCATTGCACCTTCAACCTGAACCCGCGCGCCGCCTCCATCGACACGCCGCTCCATGCCTATGTGCCGAAAAAACACGTCGATCACATGCACCCTGATGCGATCATCGCGATCGCGGCCTCGAAAGACTCCAAGGCCCTGACCCAAGAGATCTTCGGTGACGACATCGGTTGGCTTCCGTGGAAGAAACCGGGCTATGAGCTGGGCCTGTGGCTCGAAAAATTCTGTCTTGAGAACCCCGATGCCAAAGGTGTCGTTCTCGAGTCCCACGGTCTCTTCACCTGGGATGACGATGCGAAAACCTGTTACGAGCTGACGCTCGACATCATCAACAAAGCGATTGCCTATTTCGAAGAAAAAACGGCGGACATTCCGGCCTTTGGTGGTGCAGTGCATGAGAGCCTCGCCCCCGAGGCCCGTCGCGACGTGGCCGCCAAACTGATGCCTGCGATCCGTGGCTTTGTCTCCGGGGCACAGCATATGGTTGGCAATTTCGACGATTCCGACACCGTACTCGAATTCGTCAACGCCAAGAACATGCGGGATCTGGCGGCTCTTGGCACATCCTGCCCCGATCACTTCCTGCGCACGAAAATCCGCCCTCTGGTGCTGGATTTCGACCCTGCGAAAAACAACATCGACGAGGTGCTCGCCGGACTGGATGCCCAGATTGCGGCCTACCGCGAGGATTACGCCGCCTATTACGAGCGTTGCAAACACGACAATTCGCCCGCGCTGCGCGACCCGAACGCGGTGGTCTATCTGGTGCCGGGCGTCGGCATGATCACCTTTGCCAAGGACCGGGCTACGGCGCGGATTTCCGGCGAGTTCTACGTCAATGCGATCAACGTGATGCGTGGCTCGTCGGCGGTGTCCGAATATTGCGGCCTGCCGGAACAGGAAGCTTTCGACATCGAATATTGGCTGCTCGAAGAAGCCAAGCTTCAACGGATGCCGAAACCGAAATCCCTTGCGGGTCGTGTGGCGCTTGTCACCGGCGGAGCCGGTGGGATCGGGGCCGCGACGGCGGCGCGCTATCTGCAAGAAGGCGCCTGCGTCATGCTCGCGGACATCAATGAGACCGCGCTCGATGAGGTCCGTAGCGGATTCGCCAAACAATACGGCGCGGATGTCGTGCGCTCCGTGGTGATGAACGTGACCGACGAAGACGCCGTCTCCGCAGCCTATGCTTATAGCTCGGTGGAATTCGGTGGCGTCGATATTCTCGTCTCCAACGCAGGCATCGCCTCTTCGGCTCCGGTCGAGGACACGACGCTCGCGCTTTGGAACAAGAACATGGACATCCTGTCCACGGGCTATTTCCTTGTCTCGCGCGAAGCGTTCAAGGTGATGCGCACACAGGGCATCGGCGGCTCCATCGTTTTCGTGGCGTCGAAAAACGGTCTGGCGGCAAGCCCGAATGCGTCGGCCTATTGCACCGCGAAAGCCTCGGAAATCCACCTTGCACGCTGTCTCGCGCTCGAAGGGGCAGAGGCGGGCATTCGTGTCAACGTCGTCAACCCCGATGCGGTTCTGCGCGGCTCGAAGATTTGGGAAGGCGAATGGCTGGAACAGCGCGCAGGCACCTACGGCACCGACAAGGAGGGGCTGGAAGAAATGTATCGTCAGCGCTCCATGCTCAAACGCTCCGTCTTGCCCGAGGACATCGCCGAAGCGGCCTATTTCTTTGCCTCCGAACAATCGGCAAAATCGACCGGTAACATCGTCAACGTGGACGCCGGCAACGTGCAGGCCTTTACGCGCTAAGGCCGGAAAAGACCCTTATCGCGCGCCTCCTACAAGTGAGGCGCGCGCATCTTTCATGGGAGGATATCATGATCGAGAACTCGACGATCGAGGCTCAAAACGCGCTGCGCGACACTGAACTGAAACGCGATTACGACGCCCTTGGCGAAAAACTGTCCCGCAAAGGTGTCGATATCGACGCCCTCAAAGACCGGGCCAAAGGATTTTCCGTGGCTGTGCCGAGCTGGGGCACGGGCACCGGCGGAACACGTTTTGCCCGTTTCCCCGGAGAGGGGGAACCGCGCGATATTTTCGACAAGCTCGACGATTGCGGCGTGATCCATAAACTGACGGGGGCCGCCCGCTCCGTGTCGCTCCATATTCCGTGGGACAAAGCCGCGCCTTCCGATCTCTTGGCCAAGGCCGAGGAACATGGGCTGAGCTTTGACGCGATGAACTCCAACACGTTTCAGGATCAGCCGGATCAGGCGCAATCCTATAAATTCGGCTCGCTCTCGCATGTCGATGCCGCGACCCGCGCGCAGGCCATCGAGCATAACCTCGAATGCATCGAGATTGGCGAGAAGCTGGGGTCGAAGGCGCTCACCGTCTGGATTGGCGACGGGGCGAATTTTCCGGGCCAGACCCACATGGGCCGCCAGTTCGAACGCTATTTGTCGTCGATGAAGGACATCTACAAAGGTCTGCCGGAGGATTGGTCGATCTTCTCCGAACATAAAATCTATGAACCGGCCTTCTATTCCACCGTGGTTCAGGACTGGGGCACCTCGCTGTTGACCGCGCAGGAATTGGGCGAGAAGGCGAAATGTCTCGTGGACCTTGGTCACCATGCGCCGAATGTGAACATCGAGATGATCGTTTCGCGGCTCATTCACGCGGGCAAACTCGGTGGCTTCCACTTCAACGACTCGAAATACGGGGACGACGATCTCGACAGCGGCACCATCGAACCCTACCGCCTGTTCCTCGTCTGGAACGAGCTGGTGGATGCCGAGGGCACGCCGGGTCTCGATTTGTCGCATATGATCGACCAGAGCCACAATGTGACCGATCCGATCGAGAGCCTGATGATCTCCGCGATGGAAATCCAGCGCGCCTATGTGCAGGCAAGCCTCGTGGATCGTACGGCGCTCGGTGGGTATCAGGACGCGAACGATGCGTTGATGGCCTCCGCCACCTTGCGCGCCGCGTTCCGCACGGATGTCGATCCGATCCTGCAAATGGCACGGCGCGAGGAGGGGGCGGCCATCGATCCGATCATGACCTACCGCGCCTCCGGCTATCGCGCAAAGGTCGCGGCCGAGCGCCCGAAAGTCTCCGGCGCAGGCGGCGGCATCGTCTGATCGTCCTTGCAAATCGACAACTGACAGCGAAAGGCCCTATCCATAATGCGCATGGATAGGGCCTTTTCGTCGAAGCTCAGTGCCTCACGTTTTGAGAAACGCGTTAAGTCAGAAGCCCTGTGACACCGCGATAATGCTGCGATAGCCCGTCATGCAGCGGATACAAGACCGCCTGAAGGGCATGATAGATGTCGGGTTTTCCCGTGAACTGGCGGTCACAAGGCTGGCCCTGCGCATCAACTTCGGGGAACCAACCACGTCCTTTTTGATCGACGAACAAGGCAAACGCCGTGTCCCAGAGGCGTTTATACCAATCAAGATCCGAGGCCTGCCCATCCACTTTCAACAGCGTGGCAACAGCCCCAATCGCTTCGGCCACAGGCCACCAATAGCGATCACGCACACGCGGCGACCCATCGAAATCAAGCGTATAGGCAAAACCGCCCTCAGGCAGCCAGGCATCATTGAGCGCGGTCTCGATCAGCGCCCGTGCCTTGTGCAGTGCCCCGGTGTCGGGACGACCCGAGAGGTCCCAATGCTGCAAAAGGAGGCGACCGATCTCGAAGGAATGGCCCGGCGTCGTGCCATAGGGGCGGAACATCGGATTGCCCTCATAGGTTTCGTCCACGCTCCAGTCCGCGCGGTAATGTTCCGGCAGTCGCCAGCCGTTGGAGGCGCCAATGTGATCGACGAAAAAGGACAAAATCCGTCCGGCGCGTTCGAGATAAACGGCCTCGCCCGAGGCCTCGAACGCGCTCAAATGCGCCTCGATCCCGTGCATGTTCGCGTTCATGCCGCGATAGTCCGAAAAAATGGTCCAATCCCGGCGGAACTCGTCATACATCAAACCCGCAGATTCGTCCCAAAAGCGGTCCGAGATCACCTCTGTGACATCGTCGCGCAAGCGTTTGGCATCCGCGTGCCCCGCCGCCTCAGCGCTTGCGGCCGCCAACAGAACAAACATGTGACCATAGGCCAGTTTGTCGGTCACGACCGGGCCGCTTGCGTCGAAAGACCAGATATAGCCGCCATGCTCGCTGTCCCGATGGTTGTCCCATAGCGCGCGCATCCCGGCATCCACCAAGGGCATGCAACCGGGATGCCCCGCCAAATGTCCCAAGGCGTAGGAATGCACCAGCCGCGTGGTGGTGATCAGCTCCTGCGCTCCCTCGACAGGGGAGCCAGCGCGGTCGAGAACAGCCAACCCTCCATCCGAGCGCAGACTGGCGCGGAACAGATCAAGTTGGCCGCGCGCATCGTCTTTCAACCGCGCGACAAAGGCGAGATCATGCGCATCGTTCAAGGTGATATGGGGCTGTGTCACGGTCAATCCTTCAGACAAAACTGGCATCGATCAGATGCTGGGCATAGGGGTCAGTGGCGCGACGCGCGGCAATGGCATCTGGTGCGAACTCATCCACGAACCTGCCGTCCTTCATCACCAGAATACGATCGCACATATGCGCGATGACCGACAGGTCATGGCTGACCATCACATAGGTGAGCGCCTCCGCCTCTTTCTTATCCGACAAGAGGTTGAGCACCTCGGCCTGAACGCTGACATCCAAGGCCGAAGTCGGTTCGTCCAACAACAGGATGGGCGGGTTCAAAACCAGAGCGCGGGCGATGGCCACGCGCTGGCGCTGCCCCCCCGACAGCTCGTGCGGGAAGCGCTCTGCGAAACTGCCCGGCAGCCCGACCTGTTCCAGTGCCTCTTCCACCTGTCCGGGCCGCACGCCAAGTCCCATGCAGCGCAAAGGTTCCGTGATCGCGCGGCGGATGCGGTGGCGCGGGTGCAAAGAGGCGAAAGGGTCTTGGAACACCAGTTGCAACTGACGCAATTCTTCCCGGGTACGACGATGCGAGACGGGGCTGCCTTCGACGCGAATTTCGCCGCTCCAGCCGCGCTCAAGGCCGGTCAGGCACCGCAGGACGGTGGACTTGCCGCAGCCGGATTCCCCGACGATCCCCAGCGTTTCGCCGCGCCGGACGTCAAAGTCCAAGGCGCGGACCACGTGGTTGCGATGTTCGCCCTCGCCATAGACGACGTCGAGCCCCCTGACTTCGATTGCATGATCTTTGCTGGTCATGACTGAGCCTCCTCCAGCTGTTCAAGCCGTTTGCGATCCGGCACATGGAGGCGCTGCACGGGATTGGACGGATCGGGCAGAGCCGACAAGAGCCCTTGGGTATAGATGTGCTGGGCCTGCGACAAATCTTGGATCGTTTCCACCACGCGCCCTTTGTACATGACGGCCACCTCGTCGCAAAAGGCGGCAACCATGCGGATGTCGTGACTGATCAGGATCAGAGACGAACCCTGCTCCCGCACCAATTCGTCGAGCAGTTCCAGAACCTCCGCCCGGACACTGACATCCAGTGCCGAGGTCGGTTCATCCGCGATGACAAGGCGGGGCCGGGCAATCAGCATCATCGCGATCATCACCCGCTGGCCCATACCGCCGGAAATCTGGTGAGGGTAAAGCTCCATCGCACTGGCGACGTTTCGAATGCGCACCCGCTCAAGCATCTCTGCGGCGGCGTTGCGCGCGGCGCGCCCCTTCAGCCCGAGGTGCAGGTTCGCAGCTTCCGCCACCTGATCGCCGATAGAGCGCACTGGGTTCAGGGAATAGCGCGGGTCCTGCATGATCAGTGCCATGTCCTTGCCGCGCAGTTTGCGAAAGCCTCTTTCATTCAGCTTGCGCAGATCACGCCCTTCAAGCTCCATCAGATCGGCCTCGACTGTGGCCGAGGGCGGTAGAAGTCGCATCAGGGCGCGCCCCACGGTGGACTTGCCCGAGCCACTCTCCCCGACGATGCCGAGACGGCCTGCGGAGAGCGTGAGATCGACGCCGTTGACGGCCTTGAGCGCGCCGCGCCCATAGCGGACGCTCAACCCCTGCACGCGCAGTGTGGGGACGGATTCGGATGTGTCACGAACGGTCATGGCGCGGGTCCAGAATGTCGCGCAGGGCGTCGCCTGCGATGTTGAAGGAAAGGCTGGTCAGCAGGATCGCGATGCCGGGCATCACGGCCACCCACCAGTAGTCGATCATATATTGCCGCCCGGCGGAGATCATCGCGCCCCATTCCGGGGCCGGTGGCTGTGCGCCCAGTCCCAAGAACCCGAGAGAGGCCGCCGTCAGGGTGATCACCGCCATGTTGAGCGTCAAACGCACCACGACGGACGGAATGCACATCGGCGTCACATAGAGCGCGATCAGACGCAGATGTCCCGCCCCATAGACCCGCGCTGCCGAGACGTAATCGGAATTCCGGATCACAAGCGTTTCCGCCCGCGCCAGACGCGCGATTGGCGGCCAGGAGGTCAGCGAGATCGCGATGATCGCGGTGTTCAGGCCCGGACCGATGGCGGCGGCGAAGGCCAGCGCGAGGACAAGCGACGGGAAGGACAGCACAATATCGGTGATCCGCATCAGGATCGTATCCGTCCAACCGCCGAAGTAGCCGGCCACGACGCCGATGACCAACCCGATGGGGCCAACAATGGCGGAGACCGACAACACCGTGCGCAGTGTCAAACGTGCGCCCCAGATCAGACGGCTGAGGATATCGCGCCCGAATTCGTCCGTTCCGGCCCAATGTGCCGCCGAGGGAGCCGAAAGCGCTTCAGACAGGACCTGACGATTTGGGGAATAGGGGGCCAGAAGCGGCGCGAAAAGCGCCACCAAGACCAACAGGCCGATCAGGATGAAACCGATGAGCCCCAAGGGCTCGCGTGCCAAGTTGCCCCAAAACGGATGGCGCAGAAACCGCATCGCGATATTCGGGCGTTTGCTCGGGGTGACATCATTGGTGTGAGACATGGATAGGTTGCTCATGCTGCCTCCTTGGTGCGGGGGTCCAAAAGAGTGTAGGCAATGTCCGACAGGAAATTCAGAAGCATAAAGACCACGCCGATGATGATCGTGGCGGCGACCACTGCATTGATGTCGCCGATCAACAGGGCGCTGGTCATATACTGTCCGATGCCGGGCCAGGAGAAGACGACTTCGGTCACCACGGCGCCTTCGAGCAGGCTGCCATAGGAAATCGCGGCGACGGTGATGAGTTGGACGCCGATGTTGGGCAGGATATGCCGCCCGAGAATTTTCGCCGGGCTGACGCCTTTGGCGCGCGCCGCGATGACATAGTCTTGCGACAATTGTTCCAGCGCAAAGCTGCGTGTCATGCGGGTGATATAGGCCATCGCCGCATAGGCCAGCATCGAGGCGGGCAGGATGATATGGGTCAGGGCATTGCGAAAAATGTCGGTCTCACCGGCCAGAAGGCTGTCGACAAGGATCATACCGGTGACATTGGGGACGATGCCCTCGTAATAAACGTCAATCCGACCGGGGCCGCCCACGACCTGTAGGATCGCATAGAAGATCAGCAAGCCGATCATCCCAAGCCAGAACACCGGAACCGAATGGCCCACCAGAGAAATCACGCGGATCGTCTGATCCACCCATGTGTCGCGGCGCAATGCGGCGGTCAAACCCAAAGGCACCCCGATAAGCATCGACAACACGATCGCCAGCGTGGCCAGTTCAAGCGTTGCCGGAAAGGCGCGCCAGAGATCTTCGGAAACCGGATTGCCCGTCAGTGCCGCGACCCCGAGATCGCCGTGCAGCATGTTCCAGACATAGTGACCGAACTGCACCAGCACCGGCTGGTCCAGTCCAAGGCGCGCGCGCATTGCGGCATAGGCCTCGGGATCGGCCAATTCCCCGACCAAGGTGCCCACCGGGTCGGTGGGCAGAACACGACCAATCACAAAGGTCACCGCAATAAGAACAAGAAGGCTGAGGAGAAGCTGGGTCACTCTCTGACCCAGCTTCATCGACGCCACGGTTTTCATGACAGACCGTGCCATATTCAGATCACTCCGATTTCGAGACTTTGTCGAGGCGCGTCACCTGTTGTGGATGACCTTCATAGCCTTTCACATCGGTCGAAATCGCCAGTGGAAGAAAGCGTTCGAACATCGGCAGGATCGCAGGCACCGCATCGACGAAGGCCTGTTGCATTTCACCATACATGGCGACACGTTTCTCAGGGTCGTTTTCCTTCATCGTGCGGGCGGTCAATTCCGTCAGCTCGGGAATGTCCCACCCGGAGCGCCAGACAAAATTGCCCGCATTGTTCGCTTCGGGGCTGTTGTCCGGATTGTTCGAAAACTGCTCCATCGCGCCCATCGGGTTGGGCATATAGGCCCCGGTCTGCGGCACCAAAAGCTCGAAGTTCCGCGCCCGGTGATCCGGCACAATGTCCGCACCGCTGCCCTGAGTGATGGACGCATCGATCCCGATGTCGGCAAGACCCGCCTGAATCGCCGTCGAAAGTTCGACCCGCGGCGTTTGAGCGATCACCTTGATGTTGGTCGTGAACCCGTCCGGGTAGCCCGCCTCGGCCAGCAAGGCGCGTGCCTTCTCCGGGTTATAGTCCCAATCCGGGTCCGGCAAAGCCCCCTCATAGGCCATCGGCACCGGAAGCAGGCGCTTTTTGCCGTAGGGGCCCATGATCGCCTGCTCGATCCCGTCGTAGTCAATGGCGTGGAAAAT
The DNA here is from genome assembly GCF_054788345.1 of Celeribacter sp. ULVN23_4. NCBI lineage: Bacteria > Pseudomonadati > Pseudomonadota > Alphaproteobacteria > Rhodobacterales > Roseobacteraceae > Celeribacter > Celeribacter sp. ULVN23_4. The sequence goes on from NZ_JBTVYO010000012.1 coordinate 82,574, forward strand.
CGCCTCACGCACCTTGGGGTTGGAGTAGGGCTCCTGAGTGACATTCATGGCCAGCGCGTAGAACCCGCCGGTGGAAATGCCGCGCACTTCGACCCCGTCCTTGTCCGAGAAATATGCGATATCCTTCGGCGACAAAGCACCGGCGATGTCGATGTCGCCGCGCTCCAGCATCAGACGCTCGGCCTGACTTTCGGGCACGTGACGCATGACGACCCGCTTCAGGATCGGCGCACCGCTCCAGTTGTCCTCATCGGCACTCATGATCACAATGTCATTCGGTGCCCAACGCTGAAGATCGAACGGGCCGGAACCGGCGGCATGGGTGCGCAACCATCCGTTGCCCATATCGCCATCCGCCTCATGCTCCATCACCTCGGCGCGCTCCACGACGGAGGCGGCCACTTCGGAAAGGCGATACAAAAGGAAATCCGCCGCCACTTCACCGGTCAATGCGATGCGGAAGGTGCGATCATCGAGAGCCTCGGTCAGACTGTCGATATTCTCCGCCGTATATCCCGTGGACCCCAGTTTGGCGGCTGGCGCCTGATTCAGTTTCAAAACCCGGCGGATCGACCAGACCACATCCTCAGCGGTCACGGGATTGCCGGTGTTGTTGAACACGGCGTCCCGCAGATGGAATGTGATCCCGTCCTCGGTGATCTCCCAGCTTTCGGCCAGTTGCGGCGTCAGATTGCCCGCTGCATCGGAGGCCACGAGGCGGTCATAGAGGTTTGCCATGATCTCCAGCGAGGTCACCTCTTGTCCCTGATGCGGATCGAGAGAAATCACCTGTGCCAAAGACGTGCCGTACACAAGCGTGTCATCTGGCGTTGCGGCCATGGCGGGGGTCATGCCGCTCGCGGCGAGACTTGCCGCCAGAATACCGGCGGCGACCCCGGACTTCAAAGATTGTACACCCATCGTTTCCTCCCTTGGGTTGTTCCTGTTTGGCGCCAATCCTCCTTGGCCGCCAAACGATTTCGTGGTTCAGGCTGCCTGCTTTGACAGTGCAATCAGCTCCTGAAGCATCTCTTCTTCTTCTCCCGTCAAATCGGTCAGGGGCGCACGCACCTTGCCGACGGCAAAGCCTTGTTGACGCACACCCGCCTTGATGGCGGACACGGCGTAACCGGGCTTGCGACCTCGAAGATCCATGAAGGGAAAGAAGAACTCGTTCAAAATACGCTCACACACGTCACGCTGCCCGGCTCTGAGTGCCTTGTAGAATTCTTGCGCGAGGCCGGGCACAAAGTTGAACACGGCAGAAGAATAGGTCGTAAAACCCGCTCCGAGATACGCCTCGGCGAAAAGCTCGGCTGTCGGCATACCGCCGATATAGGTCAACCGATCCCCCAATGTCGCGGTAATTCTGCGCACCAGTGCCAGATCCCCCGTACCATCCTTGAAACCGATCAGGTTCGGACAATCGTCCGCCAAACGCGACAGCGTATCGGGCTGAAGCACACAATTGTCACGGTTATAAACGGTGACCCCAAGACCCGTGGCGTCGCAGACCGCTTTGACATTGGCATAAAGCCCCTCTTGCGGCGCGTCGATCAGATAGTGCGGCAAAAGAAGGATGCCGTCCGCGCCGGCCTTCTCGATCTCGCGCGCCAGATCCACGGCCACCGCGCTTCCCCAGCCACAGCCCGAAACAATCGGAACATTGCCTGAGGCGGATTTCGCAGCGCGCACGATCTCCGGGATTTCATCCGGGTGCAGCGAGAACATCTCCCCCGTGCCACCCGCAGCGAACAGCGCCGAGGCCTCATAGCCAGACAGCCACTCGATATGCTCCGCATATACATCAGGGGCAAAGGCACCTTCGGAATCAAAAGGTGTGACAGGAAAGGAAAGAAGCCCCCCTCCGAGTGCGGATTTGATCTCTTGCGTATCCATGGCGCGACGTTTCCTCCGTGCTCATCCCGTTCCCGCATTTGACTTGATGGGAACATTAAGAGATGATGTCAATAATTCATATGATGAGTCATAGTATGATTCAATTACACACGCAACAAGAGTCTTAAAATATGCTCGAAGTACGCAAAACGAAGGCCCGTCTGGCAGAGAGTGTCGTCGCGCAGATCCGTCAAGATATTGAAAGCGGGCGCAGGCCGCTGGGGACACAGCTTCCAACAGAACCCAAGCTGATGGAGGCCTTCGGCGTCAGCCGCACCGTCATCCGCGAAGCCATTGCCGAGTTGCGTGCCGCTGGCATCGTCAATCCGGTGCAGGGCAAAGGCGTCTTCGTGGCAGAGAAGCTGCCCAACGCTCTTCTGACCCTTTCGCAGGATGAACGCCGCTCGATCCCTCGCACAATTGAGCTGATCGAATTTCGCACGGCGATAGAGGTGGAAGCCGCCGCATTGGCTGCGCTGCGTCGAACTAGCTCTCAAGAGTTTGATATTATGTCTAAAAATTCTATAATGAAAAAATCAATTCTGGACGAGAATCGCACCTCTCAGGCGGATTTCGATTTCCACATGGCGATCGCAACCGCGGCCAACAACGACTACTTTCCTCAGGCCCTGTCGCAGTTCGGCCCTTCGGCCATTCCACGCGCTTCGCTTCCAAACCTGACCGAGGCGCGCTCCAAGGCCTATCTCGAAACCATTCAGGCGGAACATGATCGCATTGTCCAGGCGATTTCGAGCCAGGATGCCGACGAGGCGAGGACGGCAATGCGGGTCCATCTGGAGAATTCTCAGGCCCGTTACCGCGCTCTGTCTCTTGCTCTCAATGAGGCGCCCGACAGTTGATCGCGTTGGGGCTAGGCAGGCGCGCCAAGTCATACTATGACTTGACCTGACATAGATTCTGGAGGAGACCCATGTATATTGGCACACAGCGCGAACCGCGTCATGATATCGACTTCAAAATGCTGACTCAATTCGGTGTCCGGCATATCTCACTGGACCCGCCCGGGCCGTGGACCGACTGGACCCTTGAGGCGTTGGAACGTCACCGTGACGACGTCGCATCTCATGGCATGATCTTGGATATGATCCAATTGCCGTTGCCTTCGGTGTCCGTGGATCGCGCGCCCTGCGCCGACATCCTTCTGGCAGGCCCGGAGCGGGACCGCCAGATCGCGGGCATCTGCGAACTCATCGAGAACTGTGCCCGGGCCGGCATTCCGGCGGCCAAATACAACTTCAACTACATTGGCATCCCGCGCAGCGAAGATGAGATCGGTCGCGGCGGTGCGCGCCTGCCGTCCTTCTTCTGGGACAAAATGGACCCTGACGCCGCGCCGCCTTGCGATCCTCTGGAAGAAGAAGAGATCTGGGAGCGCGCCGAGTATTTTCTGCGCCATGTCGTGCCGGTCGCGACCAGCGCCAAGGTCCGGCTGGCCTGTCACCCGCACGATCCCTGGACCCCGCCCGGCTATCGTGGCGTGACCCGTATTTTGGGCACGTTCGAAGGCATGAAGCGCTTTGTTCAGACCCACGAAAGCCCTTATCACGGCCTCAACTTCTGTATCGGGACGATGGCCGAAAATCTTGACGCTCCAGACGCCGAGATGGACGACATCATCCGCTGGTTCGGGACGCGCGGAAAGTTGTTCAACATCCACTTCCGCAACATTCAAGGCGGCAAGCGAGGGTTCTCAGAGGTTCTGCCCGACGATGGCGATGTGAATATGTTGCGCGTGCTGCGGGTCCTCGAAGAGGTCGGCTATCAATACATGATCATGCCCGATCATGTGCCCGAGATCGACGCCGTGGACCCGGAAGGCGCCGCCTTCGCATTCTCCTACGGCTATATCGCCGCCGCCATTCAACAGGCCAAA
>NZ_JBTVYO010000013.1:0-35358 GCF_054788345.1 Celeribacter sp. ULVN23_4
GGAAATACAAAGTTTGCGACAGAACCGTCGCCCGCGCCCCCAATTTTCCTGCGCGCCGCTACCTTCAGACGCGCCTCGCCGGGCTGGATCAGGAATAGGCGCCGGCAGAGTAGGTCAGCTCGTAGCTGTGCGAGTAGAGTTCAAAGATATTGCCGAAGGGGTCTTCGACATAGACCATGCGGTAGGGTTTCTCGCCGGGGTAATACTCGCGCACCGGCATCCGCTGCTTGCCGCCTGCGGCAACGATGCGTTCCAGCAGACCTTCGAGGTCGGGATCCTGGATCGCAAAGTGGAAGGTGCCGTGGCGGCGGTAGTCGAAATTCTCGTCCGGCGCGTAGTTCCCGGCGAATTCAAACAGTTCGATGCCGATACCATCGCCGGTTGACAGATGCGCGATGCGCAGGTGCTGCCAGCCGGGGCCAAAGACGTCGGTACACATCACGCCAATGGCGCTGTCATCCTCGGTCACTTCGCTGGGGGGCATCAGCACGTAAAAGCCAAGCACTTCGGAATAGAATGTGACGGCTGCGTCAAGGTCCGGAACGGACAGGCCGATGTGGGAAAAGGTACGGGGGATCGTGTGGGTCATAGCTGTCTCCTGTGTCATGCAACAGGAGGTAGACAGCGCAGGCTCAATTGTGAAATTATCATATTGGATTATTTCGCAAACGAAACGTGATGATAAACGCCACCTGGATCGATACCTTCACCACACTGGCTGAAGAGGGCCATTTCACCCGCGCCGCCCAAAAGCTGAACATGACACAGCCCGGCGTCTCGCAGCAGTTGCGCAAGCTGGAGGCCCAGCTGGGCCAGCCGCTGATCGCGCAAGAGGGCAAGGGATTCGTGCTGACGGAGGCGGGGGAGGCGGTGCGGGTCATGGGCCTCAAACGCCGGGCCGAGGAACGCGCCCTGCGCGAGGCGATTGCCTCGGATGACCCGGACGCGGGCGCGCTGCGCATCGCCTGTTCCGGCAGCTTTGCCATGGCGTTCTACCCACTGGCGCTGGCCATGATGACCGCCGCGCCGCGGTTGTCGATCCATCTGGAGGCCGCGCCCCGGTCCCGCGTGCTCGCCGAGGTGCAGGAGGGCAAGGCCGATCTCGGCATCCTTGGGGACGACCCCGCCACCCCGCGCCTGACGGCGGAGCGGATCGGACAGGAGGAGTTGTGCCTGCTGGTCCCTGCGGGGATGAAACAGGACAGCTTCGAGGCGCTCGACCAGCTTGGCCTGGTGGCCCATCCTGATGTCTACAGCTATGCCGAAGATGTGCTGGGCGCCAACTTTCCCGAAGGCTTCAAAGGCGCGGATCGGCTACGTATCCGGACCAGCGTCAATCAGATCGGCCAGATCCCGGCCCCGGTGGCCGCAGGCCTCGGCTATACATTGCTGCCGCGCAGCGGATTGGCGGGCTTTGCCGACATGGATCGGATCAGGATCGTGCCGCTGCAAAAACCGCAGGTGCAGGACCTCTGGGCGGTGACGCTGCGCGGGCGCAGGCCGACGCAACGTCTGATGCGTGTGATGCAGGCCGTCCGCGCCTTGGTGAACGGCCTTTGACGCGGCTCAGCGCTTGGACTTGGGTGTCCAGGCGAACTGCTGCATCGGCGCGTCCACCGGCGTTTCGGCCAGATGGTTAGTGTAGTTGCTCATCACCTTCTGCGCGAGGCCCAGAACGATTTCCAGCACCTGCTCTTCGCCGTAGCCCGCGTCATAGAACGCCTGCAGGTCCGCATCGGTCGGATTGCCGCGGCTGTCGGCCATCACGAGCGTGAAGGTACGCAGCGCCTCCAGCTTGGCATCCGCCAGCGGGATCTCGTCGCGCAGCGCCTCAGAAATTGCATCGTCCACCTTCATCATCTTGGCGATGCCGGTGTGTGCGGGCACGCAGTAGTGGCATTCGTGGTAAACGTTGATCGTTTGCCAGACCACGGTCTTTTCCTCGGCATTGAACGAGGTCTCCTCGGCGAAGAGGCGGTGCAGAACTTGGTAGCCGTCGAGCAGCGCAGGGGCGCGCGACATCACTGCGTGTAGGCCGGGCAGACGGCCAAAAGCGGCCTTGGATTTTTCGATCAGCGGCACGGCGGCGGCGGGGGCGGTGGTCTCGTTGAGTTTCTCGAACTTGGTCATGGTCTGGCCTTTCTGTTTGGCGTGATGGGGGCAAGCTGGCCATTATTGAGCGATTGCTCAAGTTGATTCTTGAGCAATCGCTCAAACATTTTCGTGAGGCCATTGCGCCTTGACCCGGCCACGCCTTAGATTACGCCCATGGCACGCACCGCATCCTATGACCGTGACGCAGCACTCGAAGCCGCGATGACCCTGTTCTGGCGTCAGGGCTATCACGCTACGTCCCTCAAGGATCTCGAAGCGGCGCTGAAGATGAAGCCGGGGTCGATCTACGCCGCCTTCCAAAGCAAGGAGGCACTGTTTCGCGCCACGCTGGACCGTTACGCCGACCGGATGACCGCCGAAATGGAAGCGCTGGTCGCCCGCAGCCCCTCGCCGTTGAAGGCGCTGCAAACGCACCTTGAGGGGCTGGCCGAGCTGTCTCCCTGCGACCGGCCGTCTACGGCCTGCATGTTGGTGAAGTCCTTGTTGGAGGTGCAGCAGGATGATGCGTTGAGGGGCTTTGTTATCGCGCATCTGGACCGTGTAGAGCAAGTGATCGGCACGACCTTGAGCGCGGCGCAGACGGCCCGAGAGCTTCCTGAGGACGCGGACACGGCCCGTTTGGCGCGACGTATTCAGACCTACATTTTCGGCCTCAAGGTCCAGGCACAACGCGAAACTGATCCGACCAGAATGCGCGATCTTTGCGAAGATTTAAGTGTAGAGATCAGGCGATGCGCCGTAAGCTGAACACTGGGTGTCTGAGCTGATACCATAATCAGGATTATCGGATTTCTGGTAAGCCACGGGTGGATTCACATCCGAAAGGGGGCACTACATAAAAGTGACATTATTGTCCGGTTCGCGCGAACGAACGGAGAACTTATGCGGCATCGCGAAGATCATTCTTCCGAAGTGACCTGAGGCGATCCGGGCTGAGCGGCGTGTTCATGTTCCACAGGTAATCCCCGGTCAGTCCGACATGGGCCCAGCCACGCGGCGCGATGTGTTTGATGATTTCGTCTGAGATGGCCATGCCGTTTTGTCCTTCCCGTTTTCAGCAGAGCCGTAGGGGTTTCATCGAAGTTGGAGACCAATAAGAGGGATATGTCGAAAAAATGGAATGGTGGCGCTCCTCGTCTTGTCGAAATATAGTTCAATGCACGTGGTACGCAATCGGCGAGCAGCTTCATTGAAAGTCCGGCAATCAAGAAAATTGGCGCGCGCCAATTTTTTCGGCACATTGGACGCATAAAAAGCAAAAGCGGGAATCGCAGGAGGGGCGAATGGTCGACAAGAAAATCAAGAACATGGACGAATTCGCAGCTGTCAGTGGGATATCGCGCCCAACGATTTCGAAATATTTCAACGATCCTGAGAGCGTCAGGGTCTCCACGCGTAAAAGGATTGAGCACGCGCTCCAAGAATACAATTACACGCCGAATTTCTTTGCGGTGAACCAAAACCGGAAATTGACCAAGAACATCGGTATTGTCGTTCCCTATTTGTCGGACCCTTTCTTCGCTGAAATCGCCCGCACGATTGCGGAATTGGTTGCTGGTGTCGGGTTTAGGCCCATTCTCCTCGGCTCGCGGGGGGATACGGAGCAAGAGATTGAAAACCTCGAAAACCTACGTGTTCTTAAGCCTTCGGGTGTGCTTATGGCGCCGCTTGGCCGGTTGTCGGATGTGGAGAGGCTGAAGGCCTTTTGTGCGGATGTTCCGACAGTCCTGTTTGATAGCAATATTAATGGTGTTGGAGCGGCGTTTGTGGGGTCCAACAACTACACGTCTATGGCGCAAATTGTTGAATATCTGTGTCGGACCGGGGAGCCGCCCTGTTTTTTTGAGATGCGGACGCCAGCCAACCCGAATGCGCATAAACGACGCAAGGCCTATTTGGAGACGATGGAGCGGCTCGGTCATAAGCCTCATGTGCTTCAGGCTGAGGGCGAGGGGTGGGATTTCGAAGGGATCGGTTTCCGCGCGGCGACGAATTTGTTCGCTGGCCCTAAACTTCCGACCAGTACAATCCTGTGCTCAAACGACCGCCTTGCGATTGGCGTGCTGTCGGCCGCCTATGAATCTGGATTGCGTGTGGGCATCGGGGCTGGGTGTGCTTTGCGGATTGCCGGGCATGACGACCATCCGTTTTCGCGCTACACCAGCCCGACATTGACCACGGTGTCCCAAGATTACGCCGCCATTGCCGAAGCCTCGGTTCAGCGACTCGTCGGGCTGATCGAATCAGGAATTGATTCGGTGGAGCGTGACGAGACGTATTTCGACGGTCGGCTTGTCATGCGTGGCTCTGCGTGAGCGCAAACAAATCCATTGAAATGTATGGTTAAATTTTAGCCGTTTTAAAAACTTAACGCGCGTAAAAGAAAATATTGACGCAGGCAGTCCCCCGTGCCTAAGCTTTTGGACATATCGCATCCAAAAACCAGGGAGGAGAAGGATGTCTTTGAAGAACGCATTTCGTGCGGCCACTGCACTTGCGCTCGTAACGGCGGGCGCGCAGGCAGACACCATCACAATCGCGACAGTGAACAACGGTGACATGATCCGCATGCAGGGTCTGACCGCGGACTTTACTGCGAAAACCGGCCATGAGGTCGAGTGGGTGACGCTTGAGGAAAACGTGCTCCGCAGCCGCGTGACCACCGATATCACCACCAAAGGCGGTCAGTTCGATATCATGACCATCGGCATGTACGAAACCCCGATCTGGGGCAAGAACGGCTGGCTCGTGCCGCTCGACGATCTGTCTGCAGAGTATGACGTCGATGACATTCTGCCCGCTATGCGCAACGGCCTTTCGGTCGATGGCACGCTCTACGCTGCGCCCTTCTATGGCGAGAGCTCGATGATCATGTATCGCACCGACCTGATGGAGAAAGCCGGTCTTGAGATGCCGGATGCACCGAGCTGGGAGTTTGTACGCGATGCGGCCATCGCGATGACGGACAAGGACAACGAGGTCTACGGCATCTGTCTGCGTGGTAAAGCAGGCTGGGGCGAGAACATGGCCTTCCTGACCGCAACGGCGAACGCCTTCGGCGCCCGCTGGTTCGATGAAGACTGGAAGGCGCAGTTCGATAGCCCGGAATGGAAAGAGACTCTGACCTTCTACCTCGACCTGATGGACAAAGCCGGCCCTCCGGGTGCCTCTGGCAACGGGTTTAACGAAAACCTGTCCCTGTTCCAGCAAGGCAAATGCGGCATGTGGATCGACGCGACCGTTGCGGCATCCTTCGTGACGAACCCGAATGACTCGACTGTCGCGGACAAAGTGGGCTTTGCTCTGGCACCCGACACGGGCAAAGGCCCGCGCGGCAACTGGCTGTGGGCTTGGGCGCTCGGCATTCCGGCGGGCACCGACAACGTCGATGCGGCTAAGGAGTTCATCGAATGGGCCACCTCGAAAGAGTATATCGAGCTTGTCGCAGCCAATGAAGGTTGGGCCAATGTGCCTCCGGGGGCTCGGACCTCGCTCTATGAAACCCCTGAGTATCAGGAAGTGCCGTTCGCGGCGATGACGCTCGGGTCTATCGAGAGCGCCAATCCACTTCAGCCTACCGTTGATCCGGTGCCTTACGTTGGGGTCCAGTTTGTCGCAATCCCTGAATTCGCAGGCTTTGCCACGGAAGTTGGTCAGGAGTTCTCTGCGGCCCTCGCGGGTCAGCAGTCCGCGGAAGAAGCGCTGGAAAAAGCGCAGGCACTGACCACCGACGCGATGGAAGCCGCAGGCTACTAATCGCTTAACCTCCCCATGGAGGGCGTACATCTTGTGCGCCCTCCTCTCTCACTCAGGGCAAAACGGTCTTTACCCCGTTTGCAGAGGAGTTCCCAATGGCCACCCAGCATTCCCGATCCGCCGCCCGTTTGATGATGGCTCCTGCCGTGATCCTACTTTTGGGCTGGATGCTCGTCCCACTCACGATGACACTGTATTTCTCGTTCAAGAAATATCTGCCTTTGCGCGGTGGTGATCTCGGTTGGGTGGGTTTTGAAAACTACGCACGCTTCGTATCCTCAAGCGCCTTCTGGCCTGCCGTCCAGACCACCATCGTTATCGTCGTCGGTGTTCTTGTCATCACGGTGGTGCTGGGCGTGTTGCTTGCGATCTTGCTCGATCAGCCGCTTTGGGGGCAGGGCGTTGTCCGCATTCTCGTCATCGCTCCCTTCTTCGTGATGCCGACGGTTTCCGCTCTGGTGTGGAAGAATATGTTCATGGATCCCGTGAACGGGCTCTTCGCACATCTTTGGAAATTCTTCGGTGCTGAACCGGTCGCTTGGTTGACCGAAGCATCGCTGCCCTCGCTGATCATAATTGTGAGCTGGCAATGGCTGCCTTTCGCAACGCTCATTCTTTTGACGGCCATTCAATCGCTCGACCAAGAGCAGCTGGAAGCTGCAGAAATGGACGGCGCTCCGATCCTGAAACGGTTCTGGTTTGTCGTACTGCCGCACCTGTCGCGCGCCATGACTGTGGTCGTGTTGATCCAGACGATTTTCCTTCTGTCGATCTTCGCGGAAATTCTCGTCACGACGCAGGGCTCGTTCGGCACCAAAACGCTGAGCTATCTGATTTTCCAACGCGTTCTCGAAAGCCAGAACGTCGGTCTGGGCTCCGCCGGTGGCGTCTATGCCATCATCCTCGCCAATATCGTCGCGCTCTTCCTGATGCGCATCGTCGGCAAAAATCTGGACGCGTGAGGGGGAGATATCATGGCACGTTCTGTTACAACGCGGCGTAAAGTCATCAACACGGCTCTGGCTTGGGGCGTTGGTCTTCTGATCTTCTTCCCGATCCTCTGGACAATCCTCACGAGCTTCAAAACCGAAGCTCAAGCGATCGCGAGCCCGCCGATTTTCCTCAACTTTGACTGGACACTGGAAAACTATGCGGTGGTTCAGGAACGCTCCAACTATATGCGTTTCCTGTGGAACTCGGTCATTATCGCGGGCGGGTCTACTCTATTGGGGGTGATCATCGCCGTACCGGCCGCTTGGTCGATGGCATTCGTCCCTTCTAAGCGCACGAAAGATATCTTGATGTGGATGCTCTCGACCAAGATGCTTCCGGCGGTTGGTGTGCTTTACCCGATCTACCTCATTTTCATCAAAATGGGCCTGCTCGATAGCCGCATCGGTCTGGTGATTGTGATCATGTTGATCAACCTGCCGATTATCGTCTGGATGCTCTACACCTACTTCAAGGAAATTCCGGGCGAAATTCTCGAAGCGGCACGTATGGACGGGGCCACTTTGAAAGAAGAGATCATCCATGTGCTGACGCCCATGGCCATCCCGGGCATCGCATCGACCATCCTTCTCAATATCATCCTCGCGTGGAACGAAGCGTTCTGGACACTGAACCTGACGGCGGCAAAAGCCGCGCCTTTGACGGCCTTTATCGCCAGCTATTCAAGCCCAGAGGGCCTGTTCTACGCAAAACTCAGCGCGGCCTCGACCATGGCCATCGCTCCGATCCTCATCCTTGGCTGGTTTAGCCAGAAACAACTCGTGCGCGGCCTGACCTTCGGCGCAGTCAAATAAGGGAAAGACCATGGGACGCATCACACTTGATAAAGTCACGAAACGCTTCGGCGAGGTGGAGGTTATTCCACCGCTGGATCTGACCATTGAAGACGGGGAATTCACCGTTTTCGTCGGCCCTTCTGGCTGTGGGAAATCCACGCTCTTGCGCCTGATTGCAGGGTTGGAGGACGTGACCTCCGGGCAAATCCGCATCGACCGTGAAGACGCCACCAATGTACCGCCGGCAAAACGCGGCCTTGCGATGGTGTTTCAATCCTACGCGCTCTATCCGCATATGTCGGTTCGTAAGAACATCGCTTTCCCACTCAAAATGGCAAAGATGGATCAGTCTGAGATCGACCGCCGGGTGAATGGTGCCGCTGAGGTGCTTAACCTTGCGGATTATCTGGACCGTCGTCCGGGGCAACTGTCCGGTGGCCAGCGTCAACGGGTTGCTATCGGCCGGGCCATCGTTCGTGAGCCTGCGGCCTTCCTCTTTGATGAGCCGCTCTCGAACCTCGATGCTGCGCTTCGGGTCGGAATGCGTCTTGAGATTTCCGAACTGCATGAGCGGTTGAAAACGACGATGATCTACGTGACCCACGATCAGGTCGAAGCTATGACCATGGCTGACAAAATCGTCGTCTTGCGCAAAGGCAACATTGAACAGGTCGGTTCCCCGCTTGAGCTTTACAACACCCCGCGCAATGTCTTTGTGGCCGGGTTCATCGGGTCTCCGAAAATGAACCTGATCGAGGGCGATGAGGCCGAGAAACATGGCGCGCATACGATTGGTGTCCGGCCCGAACATATCGAAGTCTCCTCTGAGAGCGGGCTTTGGGAAGGTGTCGTGGGGGTCTCCGAACATCTCGGCTCGGATACCTTCTTCCATGTTCATGGCACAGGGCTCACAGATGCTTTGACGGTCCGCGTCGATGGTGAAGTGAGCTTCAAAAGCGGCGACAAGATTTTCCTCACGCCGCGCTCCGATCTGATCCACAGGTTCGATGCAGAGGGACTTCGTCTGGCATGACGCGGCTGATCGGAAAAACGGCGCTCATCACGGGCGCGGCCAGAGGGATCGGGCGCGCCTTCGCTGAGCGCTATGTCGCGGAAGGCGCCCGTGTGGCCATCGCTGACATTGATCTTGCGCGTGCCGAAGAGACGGCGGATCAGATCGGTGAGGCCGCGATTGCGGTTGAGATGGATGTCACCTCTGTCGACAGCATTCACTGCGCGGTGACAAAGACTGTCGCGTCGCTGGGGCAGATCGACATTCTGATCAACAATGCCGCGATCTTTACCGCAGCTCCCATTGTCGAGATCACGCCGGAAGACTACCAGCGTGTTTTCGATATCAATGTCCGGGGAACGCTTTTCACCATGCAGGCGGTCGCGGATCACATGATCGCGCGAGGCGAAGGAGGCAAGATCATCAACATGGCCTCTCAGGCCGGGCGTCGCGGTGAGGCGATTGTTGCGGTGTATTGCGCCTCCAAAGCGGCGGTGATCTCGCTGACGCAATCGGCGGGGCTGAACCTGATCCAACACGGGATCAACGTCAACGCGATCGCGCCGGGCGTTGTCGACGGTGAGCACTGGGATGGGGTGGATGCGTTCTTTGCGAAATATGAGAACAAGCCTCTCGGACAAAAGAAGAAAGAAGTCGGAGACGCGGTGCCTTTCGGGCGTATGGGGACTGCGCAAGACCTGACCGGTATGGCGGTTTTTCTGGCCTCTGACGACGCAAACTATATCGTCGCCCAGACTTATAATGTCGATGGCGGGAACTGGATGAGCTGAGGCTCATCAACTCAAGGAAATCATGCGATGAAACTTTGCAACGCGACTTTGACACACCTGCCGGACGAGATCGAACGTCCGCGCTATGACCGCAGCGCACTCACTCCGGGGATCGTCCATATCGGGCTCGGGAACTTTCATCGTGCCCATCAGAGCTGGTATCTACACCGGCTGATGCAGCAGGGCCGCGCACAGGATTGGGCCATCCTGGGCGCGGGCGTGCGGCCTTACGATCAGGCCATGCGGGAAAAGCTGATCTCACAGGATTGCCTTACGACGCTGATCGAACTTGATCCCGGCGGATCGAGTGTCGAGGTTGTCGGTTCCATGATCGACTATATCCCGATCGAAGACGGCAACGGCGCATTGATCGCGCGGATGGCGCAGCCTGACATTCGTATCGTTGCGCTGACGGTCACGGAGAGCGGGTATTTCATCGATCCTGCGACCAAAGGGTTCGATGCCAACCATCCTGATATTCAGCATGACGTCGAGAACCCGTTTCATCCGCGTACGGCGTTCGGCGCCATGGTCGCTGCGCTCAAACTGCGTCGGGACAAGGGCATTGGACCGTTTACCGGCCAGTCCTGTGACAATCTTCAGGGCAATGGCGATATTCTGCGCCAGACCGTGGTCTCGCTGGCGCGGTTGTCTGACCCTGAGCTTGCGGATTGGATCGACGCCAATTGTACATTCCCGAACTCGATGGTCGATTGCATCGTGCCCGCGACAGGCGTGAAGGAGCTTCAATTGGCTGCAGAGGCCGGGGTCGAAGATTTCGTGCCGGTGACCCATGAGAATTTCCGCCAATGGGTGATTGAGGATAACTTCTGTGCAGGACGTCCGGACTGGGATCTTGCGGGCGCGACCTTCTCCGATGATGTGCATTCTTTCGAGACGATGAAAATCCGTATTCTCAACGGCGGGCATCAGGTGATTTCCGATCCGGGAGAAATCCTGTCCGTTGCGCATATTTCCGAATGTATGGCGCATGAGAAAATCGCCGCTCTGTTCCGCAAGGTCGAGATGGAAGAGATCGTGCCGCATGTCGCCGCAGTTCCGGGCATGACGCCAGAGGCCTATGTCGACCTGATCGAACGCCGGTTCTCCAATCCGTTGATCGTAGATACGACGCGGCGTGTGGCCTTTGATGGGTCGTCCCGTCATCCGGGATTTGTTATCCCCTCCATCCGCGAAGGTCTTGCCAAAGGCATCTCTGTCAAAGGTCTCGCGCTCGTCGAGGCTATCTGGGCCCGGATGTGCGAAGGCACCCGAGAAGATGGCAGTGAAATCGCTCCGAACGATCCGCTGTGGGATCTTTTGCAGAAGAGGGCAAAAGCAGCCAAGGACGATCCCTCTGTCTGGCTTTCTATGACGCAGATTTATGGCGATCTGGGGCGTGAACCGGAGTTTGCGGATGCGTTTGCCGCCTCCCTGCGTCTCATCTGGGGCGAGGGGCTTGTCGCGGCCATTGATGCTTATCTGGTCGCGTGACGGGAATGGCCTTTCTTGGGATCGATCTTGGAACCTCGGGCCTGAGGGTGCTCTTGACGGATGGTGAGGGGAATATCCTCGCCTCCGCCGAGCGCAGCTATGCCTCCGTTCACCCGGCGCCCGGCTGGTCGGAGCAAGCCCCGGACATCTGGATCGAAAAGCTGGAAGAGGCGATTGCCGAACTGCGCGCGCGGGCGCCCGAATTTGCTGATCTGAAAGGGATCGGTGTAGCGGGTCATATGCATGGTGCGGTTTTGCTTGATGATGACGACAAGGTTCTGCGGCCCTGCATTTTGTGGAATGATACGCGTAGCCACATCGAGGCCGCGCGCCTTGATGCCATTCCGGGCTTTCGGGAGATCACTGGCAATATCGTCTTTCCCGGCTTTACCGCACCAAAACTCGCTTGGGTCCGCCAGCATGAGCCACATATTTTTTCACGCATCGCCAAAGTTCTTTTGCCGACGGCCTATCTGAACCTTTATCTCACGGGCGATCATGTCGCCGATATGTCGGATAGCGCAGGAACATCCTGGCTGGATGTGGCCGGGCGTGATTGGTCGGAACGCTTGCTTGCCGCGACAGAGCTCGACCGCAGTTTCATGCCGCGCCTTGTCGAAGGCAGTGCCGCGGCCGGGCAGTTGCGTGAAGAGCTTGCCCAAAAATGGGGGCTGACATCCGAGGTCACGGTTGCAGGGGGCGCGGGCGACAATGCGGCTGCGGCCTGCGGGATCGGGGCGCTGAACGAAGGCGAAGGCTTTGTCTCTCTTGGCACCTCCGGGGTTCTTCTGGTGGCGCGTGATGCCTGTCACCCGGCACCGGAGACGGCGCTTCACACCTTTTGCCATGCTGTGCCCGACCGTTGGTATCAGATGGGGGTGATGCTGGCGGCGACGGACAGCCTCAATTGGTTCTCAAAAATAACGGGACAAAGCCCCGCTGCGCTCACAGGCGCTTTGCCGGATCAGCTACAGCCGCCTTCGTCGATCCGCTTCCTGCCCTATTTGTCTGGGGAACGCACGCCGCATAACGATGCGCATATCCGCGGGGGCTTTACGGGATTGGCGACGCAATCCGAACGCGTTGATCTGACGCAAGCGATCCTTGAGGGGGTGGCCTTCGGATTGCGCGACAGTTTCGAGGCGTTGAAAACCACGGGTGCCCGAGCGGAGCGTTTGTTTGTGATCGGGGGCGGGACGGCCTCGCACTACTGGTTGCAACTGATTGCCACCGTGCTTGATATCCCGCTTTTGAAACCCAAGGGGGGCGAATTCGGCGCAGCTCTGGGCGCGGCGCGCTTGGCGCATATGGCCGCCACGGGAGATGCGCCGGAGGATGTGCTTCTTGCGCCTGAGGCTTGTGAGGTAATCGAGCCGGTTCGCGCACTGACGCAGGCGTTCGATGAGGCGTTTCGCAAGTTTCAAGCGAGCTATCCCGCCCTGCGCGAGATTCAGTAAAGCCCTGAGCAACAAGACGTGAGCATCAAGAAAGGACAAAGGCTATGATCCTGAGTTGTGGTGAAGCCTTAATTGATATGATCCCAACTCCCACGGAGAACGGTTTGGAGGGGTTTGTGCCGCATACCGGCGGGGCGGTGTTCAACACCGCTATTGCGCTGGGTCGGCTTGGGGCGAGGGTCGGTCTCGTGTCCGGTGTTTCGACCGATATGTTCGGCCAGCAATTGTTGCGTGATCTACGTGCCAGTCATGTGGACACGGAGTTTTTAGTTCGCAGCGAACGGCCCAGCACGCTCGCATTCGTGCAATTGGTGAATGGCCATGCGACCTATTCCTTCTTCGATGAAAACTCTGCGGGCCGGATGATCGTCTCTTCCGATTTGCCCACGGTCCCCGCCGCGGTCAATGCTCTGTATTTTGGCGGCATCAGTCTTGCCTGTGAGCCCGGGGCGGACAGCTACGCCTTTCTCGCGGAACAGGCGGGAGCGGAACGCGCCGTTATGCTCGATCCGAATATTCGTCCGGGGTTTATCTTAAACCCGGAGCGGTACCGCGCCCGTCTGGACCGCATGCTCAGGGTCGCAGACATTGTCAAAGTGTCCGATGAAGACCTGAATTGGATTTACCCGGGGGCGGAAGGCTTGATTGAAAAAGTGGAGCAACTTCAATCGACAGGCCCTTCGGTGGTGATTGTCACACGAGGTGGGGAAGGTGCCGATGCATGGTTGTCAAACGGGCAGACCGTGCATGTGCCGGTTCAAAAAGTGACAGTCGTCGACACGGTCGGGGCAGGGGATGCGTTTAATGCCGGGGTGATGGCGGCTTTGTCTGAGCAAGGCTTGCTGACGAAAGCAAGTTTGCGCAGCCTCACGTCCGAGGCTTTGGAACAGGCGTTGCGGTTCGGGGCCGCCGTTGCGGCGATCACCGTGTCTCGGGCCGGGGCCAATCCGCCGTTTCGCGACGAATTGGTGGCCTGAACGGGGCTATGAGCGGCCTATTTCGCGTCCCATTTTTCCAACCGGTTCTGTCGCAAACTTTGTATTTCCGTCTCTGCGTGATGGCCGATATGCCGTTGCGTAAAAAAAACAGGCGAGCAGAATGGCGACAAGTTTCAAAGGGGTGCATTACCCCGAGAGCGTGATCCTTTACGCGGTGTACTTCTATGTCAGATATGCGGTTTCTTACCGGGATCTGGAGGAGATCATGGCAGAGCGTGGTGTCGATATTGACCATGCGGCACTGAACAGGTGGGTGGTGAAATTTTCGACTGACCTCGCTGCCGAGGCACAAAAGCGAAAGCGTCAGACAGCCAACTCGTGGCGGATGGATGAAACCTATGTCCAGGTCAAAGACCAGTGGGCCTATCTTTATCGTGCCGTTGACACGCGCCCAACACTTGGCTTCAAAGAGTTTCACTCAGCAGCTGCGACGCTGGCTGGGATCGAAACCGCGCACATGATCCGTAAAGGTCAAATCGCCGTGAATGGGAAAACGGGCTTCCAGCAATTCGCCTCCCTCGCAGCATAAGTGTGTCCGCTGACAGGCTGTTCTGCACTCCCTGCTAAAGTTTGCGACAGAACCTTTTCAGCTCCCTCGACAGTGGGGCAAATGTGCCAAGTGGATGGATCATGTGGTTCTTACTCCGGCAGCGCGGGTCTTAAGTCGGGCGGGGACGAGCGTCGCGAGACCGAGCGTGTTGTGCGCATTTCAGTTCTTCCGCGAGGTGTTGACACTGGCCCTGGTCACAAGGGTCGCTGAACAACGGGGGCCGGGAATGAAGAGACTATGCAGCGAGCATGAAGCGGTGTTTTTTTCGTTGACCGCGCCTGATCGCTTTGCGGATCAGGGTTCAATCCTCGTAGGCGTATCCGACACCATAGACGGAGCGGATCGGGTCCCAACCCGTCTTTGAACCGACCTTCCGGCGGATGTTGCGGATGTGGCTATCGATCGTCCGGTCAAAGACTTCGGTATCGTCGGGAAACGCCAGCGCGAGCAGCTGATCGCGCGAGAACACCCGGCCCGGGCGCGCGGCCAGAGCCGCCAGCAGCGAGAATTCACGGCGGGTCAGGTCAAGATCGACGCCGTCCAGTGTCGCGCGCCACTTTTCCGTATCGATGTGCAGCCGTGGATTCGACTCCTTCTCGGGTACCTGCGCTGCGACGGGCCTCCGTCGAAGCACGGCCCGAACCCGCGCGACCAGTTCACGCGGAGAATAGGGTTTGCACACATAGTCATCCGCCCCCATTTCGAGCCCAAGAAGGCGGTCGATCTCTTCGACTTTGGCGGTTGTCATGATGATGGGAACATCCGACCTTTGGCGCAGTTCGCGGCAGATGGTGAGGCCGTCCACGCCGGGTAGCATCAGATCGAGGATGACAAGGTCATGTGCCTTGCCAACAGCGCTTTCGACCGCATGGGTGCCGGTTGACAACATGTCCACTTCCATGCCGGCCGACAGCAAGTAGTCGCGTACGACCTTGGCGAGCGCGATCTCGTCTTCGACGATCAGGATACGTGGCTTGGTCATGTCCGCATCTCTGGCAGTGTGAAGGTGACATTCAGGCCGCCCATTTTCGACGCCGCAGCGGTGATGGTGCCCCCGTGCGCCTCGACGATGGCCTTGCAGACCGAAAGGCCAAGCCCCGAGCCTCCAAGTGCCCGAGACCGAGACCCTTCGGCCCTGTAGAACCGGTCGAACAATCGGGGGAGCACATCATCCGTCGCACCCGGCGGCGTGTCGTCAATCGACACATGCGCGAGGTCGTCGGCGGACCAGATCCGAAGACGCACCTTGCCTGGCGCATCGGTGTAGCAGGCAGCGTTCTGCAAGAGGTTGTCGATCACTTGTGCGATCCGTGTCCGATCACAGTGCAGCGGCAGCGTTTCGGGAAACGCGCTTTCGATTTCGAGCCCAGCCTCATCAAGCGCGGGGCGGGCAGTCTCGACGGCCTCGGTGGCAATTTCTACCAGATCCTCGCGGCCGATATTGGAGGCCATTTCGGGTTCGCGGGAATAGGTCAGAATCTTGAGGTCCTGCACCAGACGCGACAACCGCATCTGCGCCGCGTGCATCTCGGCCAGCGTTTCTTCGTCGGGCTGGCGCACACCGTCCTGCAGCGCCTCGATCTGCGCGCGCAACACCGCAAGCGGGGTCTGCAATTCATGGGACGTGTTCGAAATCCACTCCCGCTCGGCTTGTGACGTCCGCGCCAACGTCTCGACCAACACGTTGTAATGCCCGATCAGATCGCCCAGTTCGTCGGTCCGGTCCTTGTCGATCCGCGAATTGTAATCCCCCGAGGCAAGGGTTTTCGCCCCGGCTTCCAGCCGTTTGATCGGCACGAGGATCTGGCGGGCGATCAGGAAGGCCGCGGCGGCAGAAACAAGCAGCGCGATCAAGGCCGAGTACGCAAGTGATGCGTATTGCCCGCGAATGAAGAAGGCATCGCTGGCGCTGTCCGAGAACACCGGCGCATTCAGGCGAATGTAGCCAAGCGCCTCCCCTTCCTCGCATCTGCGATCAGCGCATACGGGGCGCTGATCGAAAATCGGGGTGCGTGTGGTTGCGCCGGCGACACGGGTGCCAGAAGCGTCGAGCAGCGCCAGCCGGTCACCAATCATCAGGCTATCCGCCACGATCTCTTCCTGGTCCGGGTCGCCGGGTGGCGCGAAATGGGCGCGCACGAAACTGTGCCAGGCTTCCGGGTCTGCCGCCAGTTCAGGCCAGCCGGGTGCCTCGGGGTCGTGCGCCAGGGCCAGTTCGCGCGCCAGCGTGTTGAACCGGATCAGCTCGCCTCTCAACAAGTATTGCGAAAACCCGTCACGCATGGACAGCGCCACCAAGAGCGCCATCGTACCGATAACCAGCACCGCGGTGGCGGCGATTACGAGAAAAATCTTGATTGTCAGTGACATGCGCAAGCGGTCCATCCCCCTTTAATGGCGTGGGATTGTGCAGGGAGAATGCAGACCCGAAGAGAACGGCTCTGTACGTTTTCCACTTTAAACCGCTAATTACAATAATGGAAATCCCGATGGGGTTGCCCATGTAGAAATCTATTTGCCTCGCCATTGGCTGCACATTTCCGCACGATAGTCACTGACAGATTGATGCTGCGAGGACCGCACTCATGTTGCGAAACATTCAAATCAGCCTTTGGGGCCTGATGGCCGGCCTGAGCCTCCTCTGGCTGCTCGCCAATCTGCCGCTGCCTGAGACATTCACCATCATCACGACCCGCAATTTTCTTGTGCAGTATTTCGGCGTGATCGGCATGGGCGCAATGAGCGTGGCGATGATCCTTGCCGTGCGGCCTGTCTGGTTGGAGCCTTGGCTCGGCGGGCTGGATAAATCATACCGGCTGCACAAATGGCTGGGCATCACCGGCCTGGTGATCGCAATCCTGCACTGGCTCTCGGTGAACGCACCGAAATGGGCAATGTCGCTTGGCCTGATGACGGCACCCGAACGCGGCGCGCGCCCGGAAGGGGCCGAGGCTGCGGAAACGGTGACCATCGAAGCGATCCTGAACGGATTGCGGAGCCCGGCCGAGGGGCTGGGGAAAAAGGCGTTCTACGTCGCGGTCCTTCTGATCGCGCTGGCGCTGATCAAGCGATTTCCCTACCGGCTGTTCGCCAAAACGCACATGATCATCGCCGTCGCCTACCTTGTGCTCGTCTTCCACGCGGTGGTGCTGATGGATTTCGAAGCCTGGGTCAAGCCGGTGGGCGTCGTCACGGGGCTTTTGCTGCTGGCCGACACGGTTTCGGCCGTGATCGTTCTGACCCGGCAGGTTGGCAAGCGCCGCAAGGTCGCGGGCACGGTCGAAGAACAGCATCGCCTTGCGGATATGAACGTGCTGGAGACGACGATCCGGCTCGACAATGGCTGGAAAGGCCACAAGAGCGGCCAGTTCGCCTTCGTGACCTTTGACAAGAAGGAGGGCGCGCACCCCTTCACCATCGCCTTGGCCTGGGATGCCAGCGATCCGCGCATCATGTTCATCACCAAGGGGCTGGGCGATTATACCGACTTTCTGCCCGACCACGTCCAGCCCGGCAGCACGGCGATCGTCGAGGGGCCCTATGGCAGGTTCACCGCACCGCGACAGATCTGGATCGGCGGCGGGATCGGCATCACCCCCTTCATCGCCCGGATGAAACACTTGGCGCGCAAGCCGGGCCAGCAGACCGTGGATCTTTTCCACACCACGCCGGGGCTGGAGGCCGAAGCGCGCGAGACGCTGGTCGCCGATGCCAAGGCAGCCGGGGTGAACCTGCACATCATGGTCGACGATCAGGACGGGTTCCTGACGGGCGACCGTCTGCGCGCCGCCGTGCCGGACTGGGCCAAAGCGAGTGTCTGGTTCTGCGGACCGGCGGCATTCGGCGAGGCGCTGCGCCGCAACCTGGCCGCCCATGGGCTACCGCGCGGCGCATATCACCAAGAACTCTTCAACATGCGCTGACGGCGCTGCTCACCCACAGGAGATGTCTATAGACAAACGGACAACCTCCCAATACCCACCTCGCCGCAAACAAGCCGGACCAGTTCAGAACCGAAAGGACAACGCCATGCCAACCCTCAACAAACGCGCGGCCACCAAATATGCCTCGCTGTTCCTCGCACCGCTTCTTCTCTCGACACAGGTGAGCGCGGCGCAGGATCTGAGCTACCCGGTCGTCGACACGATGCAGGACAAATGCTTCGACCTCGTCGGCGACGAAATCACCTGCCCGGCGCCGGGTGAAGAGCTCTACGGCCAGGACGCGCAGTACGAACGCACCCCCGCCGCCTACACCGACCAGGGCGACGGCACCGTGCTCGACGACAACACCGGCCTCGTCTGGCAGCAGACCCCCGAGAACGATCGCAAGCAATACACCGACGCCATCGCCTACTGCGAGGCGCTCGAACTGGGCGACCGCACCGACTGGCGCCTGCCCTCGCTGAAAGAACTCTACTCGCTCGCCGACAACCGCGGCGAACTGCTCACCCCCGAAGAGGGCGAGCCGACCCCCTACATCGACACCAGCGTCTTCGATTTCTACTACCCCGACGGCCGGATGGCCTTCGCCGGCCAGTACTGGAGCTCGACGCTCTACATCAAAGGCCCGGTCCAGAACGGTCGCAACCAGGCCGCCTTCGGCTTCAACTTCGCTGATGGTCACATCAAGGCCTATGGCACCGGGCTTGATTTCTACACCGGGGCCGCGGCCACCGGCGGCGTCGGCAACGGCCAGGCGCCGGGCAACTACGTGCGCTGCGTGAGCGGTGACGAGGGTGTCTACGGCGTCAACGCCTTCGTCGACAACGGCGATGGCACCGTCACCGACGAGGCCACCGGCCGGATGTGGCAGCAGTCCGACGACGGCGAGCGCCGCGAGTGGAAAGAGGCGCTGGCCTATTGCGAAGGGCTGGAGCTTGGCGGCTACGACGATTGGTATCTGCCCGACTCGAAAGAGCTGCAGAGCATCGTCGATTACCGCAAGAACAGCTTCCCGGCGATTGACGAAAGCTTCTTCTCGATCAGCGAAGACAGCGAAACGCTCGACTTCTGGACCAGCACGACCTTTGGCGACTGGAAGAACTATGCCAACGTCATCGCCTTCGGCAAAGCGCTCTCGAAGTCGGGCGACCAGACCGAGTACACCGACTGGCACGGTGCGGGCGCGCAGCGTTCGTCGATCAAGACGATCGTGGGTCAGGAAATGACCGAAGACACCACCTGCTCGGTCAACGCCTGTGACTACAACCGCTCGGACAACCTTGTGCGCTGTGTCCGGTAACAGTGCAAAAGTCGAACCGCGCGTAACAAGCGAGCGGTTCGGCCCCCTCCTCCAAACGGCACGATGCCAATCCTGACGAAGACACGAAAGAGAGAAATCCATGAAAACCATTCCGTTGTCCATTATCGCCATACTTCTTGGCGGCATGACGCTCTGGGTTGCCCCGGCTCACGCGCAACAGCGCCCGCAGGGGCCTGATATCGGCGCCTTGGCACAGAAATTGGGCGTATCTGAAGCGGCGCTTCAGGGCTGCATGGGCGAGCGCCCCAAGCCGGGCCAACAACCCGAGCGCCCTGACGCTGCGAAACTCGCCGCCTGTCTGACTGATGCCGGAAGCACCGTATCCAGCGATGCCGTCGATGCGGCGCTGCGCGAGATGACACCGCCTCCTCCCAGACAGTGATAAGACACAGAAAGGGAAACCCCATGAAGCACCTGCATCTCCCCCTGCTGTTCCTGACCCTCGCAACATCCGTTGCCAGCGCAGAGACCTATTCGGCCGACGTTTGGGCCGACAACTGGTTCGCTCTGCGCGTGAACGGCGTGCAGGTGGCCGAAGACAGCGTTCCGATCACCACCGAGCGGTCCTTCAATGTCGAGAGTTTTACCTTCGAGGCGGACCGCCCCTTTGTCCTTGGCCTGGTGGCCAAGGACTTCATCGAGAATGACACGGGGCTGGAATACATTGGCACCCGGCGCCAGCAGATGGGCGATGGCGGGGTGATCCTCCAGATCAGGGACGCCGCCGGGGAGACGGTCGTGGTCAGCAACGGCGCGTGGCAATGCCTGACGATCCACACCGCTCCGCTCGAAAAGACCTGCGAGGACGAACCAAACCCGGTAGCGGGCGAAGGGGCCTGCGCCTTCGAGATATCCGAGGAACCCGAGGGCTGGGACACCGCCGGTTTCGATGCCTCCGACTGGCGGCAGGCGTCCGTCTACACCGCCGCAGAGGTCGATCCCAAATTCGGCTATGACGAGATCACCTGGGACGACGATGCCGACTTCATCTGGGGGCCGGATCTGGAACAAAGCAATACGGTTCTCTGCCGCCTGACGGTCGAATGACCCCTACTCACCCCATCACCCCACACAAGGGAAAACCCACCCAATGACCCAAGCATTCATTTCCGGCGCAGCCTGTGCTCTGCTGATGATGTCCGCCGCCCAGGCCGAGACGGTCGAAGTCTACGCGCTCGATATGCTCGACAACATCCAGAACGGCTACTGCCTCGATATTGCAGGCGGCCAGGGAGCGCAGGCCGACCCGTCGAATGGTCTGCAAGGCCATACCTGCTATTCGCCCTTCGGCGATATCTTTGTCGATCAGGGCTTCGATTCAACGCAGTTCGCAAGCGGCGTTTTCTACATGCCCGAATTCGACGTTTGCATGCAGGCCGCGTCGATCGAGGCCGGCGCGGCGCTGGAACTTGCGGCGTGCAACGGATCCGAGGCGCAAGGCTTTGCCTTCACCGGCGAAGGCACGATCGCGCCCGCCTCAGCGCCAGAGCTTTGTGTGACGCTGGGCGAAGAAACCCGCTCGGGCCGCAGCGCTACCAACCAGATCAAGACCCTGTCGTTGGAAACATGTGACAACGCTCTCTCGGCATACCAGCTCTGGAGCGCGCGCACCGCCTCCCAGTAACTATCGAGCCGGCGTTTGGGGGTGGCCGTCGGTGTCGTCGACCCGCCACGCGCTTGGCGAGTAGACCTCGACCGGAAACAGAGACAAGCCTTGGCCCATTTAGCGGAGTTCTCCCCAGGCACAGCGCCAGTCCGGCGTGCGACCTTTGACATCGCGATGATCGCCGCGCTCTGGTCGCTGTCGTCGGTGGGGTATTTCGAAATCGGCGACCAAATGGGGCTGGACGTCGGCTACCGTGACGCGCCGCTGATCTACTCGGCCTACTACCTCGGTTTCACAGCGCTGGCGTGCCTGCTCTTTCGCCACCGCCTGCGGGACTGGTCACCGCTGGCCCATTCCATGTTGCCGGTCATTGCGGTTCTGGCCATGATCGCTGTCTTTACGCTCGGCATCCTGCCCAACCTGCCAGAGATCGACCTGTCGCTTGCGCCACGCAATCCGCCGGAGTTCATGTTCGCCAATGCAATGTACTACGTGGCGAAATCCTTCGAGATCCTGTTCCAGCAGGCCCTCATCCTGACACTCGTCCTTTTGTTTCGTTCATTCGGGTGGAATACCCTGCAGGTCGGCATGCTGACGGCCGCCCTGTTCGGGCTGTTCCACTTGTCGCTTGTCTTCAATGGTGCCACGAGCTTCTACGTCGCCCGTTTCATGATTGCCGCAACTTGTTTCGGCGCGGTGGTGCCGAGCCTCCTCTTGGCAACACGCAATGGGGCGACACTTTCTTACGGGCTGCATTGGGGGTTTTATGTCGTCGACAACATCTTCACTCACTTCATGTTGTCGTTGTCGTTGTCGTTGTCGTTGTCGTCGTCGTCGTCGTCCTGAGGACCGGTCGGTCTATCGCTCGTTTCGATTTACCGGCGCATCATCCGGGACGTGGACTCATTCTTCGAGTGTTTTTCTCTCAAGTAGGCCCGGGGCAGTTCAAATGTTCCAACGCCGCAAGACGGACGAACAATCGCTTCGAAATGGCGAACGGCACAACCGTTCGCCAGGGTTCGTTAGATGCTGATGCGCTCGGCTATGCTCAGAGCATCTTCCAGTTCGACACCAAGGTAACGCACCGTGCTGTCGACTTTGGAGTGACCAAGGAGCGGTTGTACCGCGCGAAGGTTGCCAGTCTTACGATAGATATCGACCGCCTTTTGTGCGGCGATGCGCGTGAGTACCATATCCACTCGGCTCCAAACCGATTGCCTTCACCCAGTCGCGGACAAGTCGACCATACTGGCGGGTTGAGATATGTGGACGGTCGTGGAATTGGCTGGGAAACATAAACCGACGCGCATACATCTCGGGGGATTTGACCCAGGCCAAGACGGTTTCACGCGTGTTTTCCGTAAGTTCAAACTGAACAGGCCGCTTGGTCTTGCCCTGGATCACCGAAACGCGTTCTCGCACGCGACCATCTTTGACGAAATCAGAGACGGCTAGTTTGACCAGATCACAGCCGCGCAGCTTGCTGTCGATGGCCACGTTGAACAAAGCCAGATCGCGTAGATAACCCGCAAGTTCAAGCCCCGCGCGAATCGCCCACACCTGTTTTGACAGCAAAGGACGTTTTTGACCGATGATCCGCCCCTTGTTCAAGGCTCTGCGCTTCGGGGTGGTGGACTCTTGGCATGATTGCTCTCCGATCCTCCCTCCACACCCAATCATCAGCACCGCGTTGACGGGGCGATTTTACGGTTTGCGACACTACCCTTTCCACAACCGCTCTCCGCCGAGACCTTTTCGGCCGACGTCTGGGCGGACAACTGGTTCGAGATGCGCATCGACGGCGTTCAGGTCGCCGAAGATAGCGTGCCGATCACGACCGAGCGGTCCTTCAACGCCGAGAGCTTTACATTCGAGGCCGAGCGGCCCTTTACCATCGGCCTTGTCGCCATGGACTTTCGAGAGAACGACACCGGTCTGGAATATATCGGCACCGACCGTCAGCAGATGGGAGACGGCGGTGTCATCGTGCAGATCATGGACGCCATGGGCATGCCCGTCGCGGTCAGCGACGCAAGCTGGCAGTGTTTCTTGACCCACACCGCGCCGTTGGATAAATCCTGCGAGAGCGTGGCTGATCCGGTCGCGGGCGAAGGGGCATGCGGCTTTGAGATGACCGAGGAACCCGAGGGCTGGGACACGGCCGCATTTAACGCCAGCGACTGGCCGCAGGCGGATGTTTATTCCGTGGCCGAGGTCGATCCGAAACTAGGCTATGACGAGATCGACTGGGCTGACAGCGCGGAGCTGATCTGGGGACCGGATCTTGAACAAAGCAACACTCTCCTGTGCCGCGTGACGGTCGAATAATCGGCCTATCAAACCACTCGATAAACTATACAAAAAGGACCACGCCTATGACCTGGAGACTATTCGCCGCCGCCGCGACAACCGTTCTGCTCACCGCAGGTGTCGCCCACGCTGAAACCGTCGAGGTCAACCTGATCGACTTGCTCGACAACACCCAGAACGGTTACTGCCTCGATATCTCCGGTGGCCAGGGCTCACAGGCAGACCCCACCGATGGGTTGCAGGGCCACACCTGCTACAGCCCGCAAGGTGAGATCTTCGTCGATCAGGGCTTTGTCTCCGACCAATTTGCGGATGGTGTTTTCTACATGCCTGAATTCGACGTCTGCATGCGGGCCGCCTCAACCGAGGCAGGCTCGGTGCTTGAGTTGGCATCCTGTGACGGGTCCGACGCGCAAAGCTTTGTGTTTTCCGGGGAAGGCACGATCACATCTGTCGCCGCGCCTGAGTTGTGCCTGACGCTTGGCAAGGACACGCGATCAGGCCGAAGCGACACAAACCAGATCAAGCAGCTGACGCTGGAAACCTGTTCCGACGATCTGACCGCCTTCCAAACCTAGGACAACCGTACAGCAGAGTAGGACGATGAGAGCATCGGTCGCTTGGCTGGTGCCCTCGCAGTGAAGCCAGTTGGCGGACATTGGTGTAGCGCAGGCGTCTTCTCAAAGCTGCCAGTTGAACCCCGTTGCGTCCTCAGACAGGTCCCAAAGCCTTTGCTCGACCTTCTTGTCGTATGCGTGCGGAAGCAGCGTCCCTTTGCCGACCGGGCCGACGAACCCCATCCGACCGGTCGGGCCGTAGAGGGCGCGTTGCTCCAGGCCAACTTCGGTCGCGCACATGACTTCGGGATGGGACCCTTGCTCGGCGGTTTGAACAAGCGGTGTCTTGGTCATGAGCCAGAAAACGGCCTTCATATATCGACTGCCGCTGGTGGTGATAAGCGACGTGGCCGATGAACCCGGATGGCAGACATGGACCTCGACACTGGTGCGTCCGGCGGCGGCTAGCCTGTCCTGAAGTTCATAGGCGAACATCATTTGCGCTAGTTTGCTTTGCGAATAGGCGGTGTTGGGGCTATAGCCCTCCTCCCAGTTCGGGTCGTCAAACTTGATCGTCTTCAGGCCCATGTTGTAGCCAAGGCTGGCGACAACCACGATCCGGCCTTGCGACGCTTCGATCCGGTCGAACAGTAGACCGCATAGTAGGAAGTGGCCGTAGTGGTTGGTGCCAAGCTGACTCTCGAACCCGTCCTCGGTCAGCTTGCGTGTCGGAACCTGCGCAATAGCGGCGTTGCAGATAAGCGCGTCGATTTTGGGAACGGTCTTCAGCACCTCGGCAGCGGCATCCCGCACGCTGGAAAGCGAGGCCAAGTCCATGCGAACAAAGCTCACATCGGCGTCATTTCTCAACTCGTCTTTCAACTCCGCGATGGCGGCTTGCGATTTCTCAGGTGATCGGTTGAGCATCACGACCTTGGCGTTCTTCTTCAATAGTGTCCGTGCCGCCTGAAACCCGGCGCCGGCATTTGCGCCGGTGATGAGATATGTCTTGCCCGTCAAATCGCCGAGGCGTTCGGGCAACCAGCCATTGGGTCCGAATGTGGTGTCTGGCATTGTCTTTCTCCTTTGTGCGGCGGCGCAGGGACCCGGCGGTATGCGTTTCGATCTTGAGGATGTAAATAACTCTCGTATGGGGGCGCAAACAGACGATATTGTCTCGATTACTTGCCTGATTGTATCAAGCTAGTTGTCAGGACTAAGGTAAGGGCATTAGACAGACATCATGAGCAAAGAACAGATCAAGCACCTTATCGCAAGTCGAACGACTGAGGACGGCCTCACGGAAACCGGCATAAACGGCGTGCGGATGTTCAGGGCAACGCAACCCGTTCCTTGCGTCCCGGCGGTCTATGAGCCTTGCGTTGTGGTCATCGTGAGCGGGGCGAAGGAGGCCGTGCTGGATGGGCGGAGATACGAATACGACGACAGCTGGTACCTGTGCTGTCCGATGCCGATGCCCGTTCTGGCGGGGACGCCGAAGGCTTCCCTAGAGAATCCGCTTTATGGTGTCGTTATCTCGCTGGACCCGCGCGTGATGACCGAGCTCGCCATGGAAATAGATAACGCGGGAGGCGCTTTGCCAGCAGCGTCCGGAGCGCTCAGGGAGCCGGGGATCAGACTTGCGCAATGGGATAGAGCTTTCGCTGAAGCGCTCCACAGGCTCTTGCTGCTGGGACAAAGCGAGACGGACACCGCGGTGCTCGGCACGGCGCGCTTGCGCGAAGTGCTCTATGCAATTCTAAAGGGGGAGGCAGGCACCTTTGCCCGGGAGGCATTCGGTGCAGGCAACGCGATCGCACGGTCCATCGCACATGTGTCATCGAACCTGGACGCATCCATTTCGATCGATGATTTGGCAAGCCGTGCCGGCATGAGCCGCGCCGTGTTCCACCGCAAGTTCAAGCAAGTCACGACAATGGCCCCGATCCAGTTCGTCAAATCGATGCGTCTCAACAACGCCGCGATGAAGATCGCGAATGGGATGACAGTAAACGAGGCGGCGACGGATGTGGGCTACGTCAGCCCGTCGCAGTTCAGCCGCGAGTTCAAGCGCATGTATGGGCAATCGCCGAGACGATGGAGTGAGGCGCAGCAGCTGCCGATGGTCTTGCATGACCACACTCAAGCTTAAAGAAGCGGACCTTGTTCCACCGGTAGTGTCGCCCAGCAGAGATACTACAGTCCGAAATTACCTGTGAATGCCTGGAACGGGCTGCGGTGAACCTGGACCGCAGCTTGCAGGATTTGATCCAGATTAAAGTTGACATTATTACTATATGCGCATATGCGCATATAGTGAAATGATTTGGAGTTATTCATGATCGTCGAGACCTTATCCGCATTGGCAGAGCCGACCCGCCTTGAGGCCGTTTACCTTCTGCATGACGGCAAAGAGCATTGTGTCTGTGAACTGATGAAAAAACTCGGCGCCACTCAAAGTCGAATGTCCCGTCATATGCAGGTCCTGAAGCAGGTCGGTCTCGTGATTGATCGGCGTGACGCTCAATGGGTCCGTTATCGCCTGAATGACCACCTCCCGGGAGACATCAGCGCGGTTCTGAGTGCGGTAATCGCCGCGCGCCGCGAACAGGAAAGGAACGCAGCATGAGCGTATCGCATCTCTCACCGGATCATCCGCGCCAAACGACTTGGACCTGGCATGTAGTTGTTTTCGCGTTTCTGGCCGTGTGGTGGGTGATCTATCACCAGCTCATTCCTTTTTCGGAATGGGTAACATCGATGTTCCTGATTGAAAGGCACAGTCACACTGGCGAGGCTATCGCTTTCTTCTTCTACGATGTGCCCAAAGTGATGATGCTTCTGACGCTCATCGTCTTTGCCATGGGCGTGGTGCGCAGCTTCTTCAGCCCCGAAAAGACACGGGCGCTGCTGTCGGGCAAGCGCGAAGGCGTCGGCAATGTGCTGTCTGCCGGCCTTGGAATTTTGACACCGTTCTGCTCCTGCTCGGCCGTGCCACTGTTCATCGGCTTCGTCTCTGCCGGGGTCCCACTTGGCGTAACCTTTTCGTTCCTGATCGCCGCGCCGATGGTGAACGAAGTGGCGCTGGTGCTGCTCTTGGGTCTTGTTGGCTGGCAGGTCGCGCTGACCTACCTGGCCTTCGGGCTGGGCATCGCCATCGTGGCAGGCTTCATCATCGGCAAGCTACGGCTCGAAGGCTGGCTTCAGGATTGGGTGCGCGACATCCATTCGGGGGCGAATGCGCCTGTGATGGCCGAGGACGAACGGCTATCCATGGTGGACCGCTACAAGCTCGGGATTGAGGCCGTGCGCGAGATTTTCGGCAAGGTCTGGGTCTGGATCATCCTTGGCATCGGCATGGGGGCGCTGATCCATGGGTATGTGCCCGAGGATCTGATGGTGCGGATCATGGGCGCGGATGCCTGGTGGTCGGTGCCGGTCGCCGTGGTCATGGGCATTCCCATGTATACGAACGCCGCAGGAGTGATCCCGATCGTCGAGGCGCTTCTGGGCAAGGGGGCAGCCCTTGGCACGGTGCTCGCCTTCATGATGAGCGTCATCGCGCTGAGCCTGCCCGAAATGATCATCCTGCGGCAGGTCCTGACGCTGCGCCTGATCGCCGTCTTCGTCGGCGTCGTGGGCAGCGGCATCCTTGCCGTCGGCTTCCTCTTCAACCTGATCTTCTAAAAGGAATCCTGAAATGAAAACCGTCAAAGTCTACGGCCCCGGCTGCAAACGCTGCGAAACCACCGAAGCCATGGTGAAAGATGCTGCCGCGAAACTTGGCGTCGAGGTCGATGTCGAAAAAGTCACCGATCCCAAATCCATCGCCATGGCGGGCGTCATGTCCACCCCGGGCATTTCGGTGGATGGAAAGCTGGTCCATGCGGGCGGTCTGCCCGATGCGGCAAAGCTCGAAGGATGGCTCTCTGCATGATCCGCGCCCTTCTTGTTTCCTTGTCGCTTCTCCTGCCAACCTTTGGAGCGGCACAAGGACTTGAAATCCAACCCGTGACCGATGGCACCTGGGCCATCGTCGGCGAGAAAGACCAGCGCAGCCCCGAGAACCTCGCAAACAATGCGACGTTCGGCCTGATCGTGACCGACGCGGGCGCGGTCCTGGTTGATCCCGGTGGGTCGTGGCGCGGTGCCGAAGCGCTGCACGAAGCGATCCGCAGCGTGACCGATCAACCTGTCGCCTATGTGATCAACACGGGTGGGCAGGATCATCGCTGGCTTGGGAATGGCTACTGGCTGGCGCAGGGCGCGAGTGTTATCGCGTCCGATGATGCTGTCGCGGACCATCATGATCGCGGATCGATGCAGATGACCGGGCTGACCCAATTTCTGGGTGACCAACTTGAGGGGACGGAACCTGCCTATGCCACGGTGACCTTCGACGAACGCCACACATTGGAATTGGGTGGCCTGACGATCGAGATCGTCCATCCCGGTGCGGCCCATACACCCGGTGACAGCTTCGTCTGGGTGCCGGCCCGAGACACCGTTTTCACGGGCGATATCGTCTACGTCGAGCGCATCCTTGGCGTCGGCGAGCAGAGTTCGATCTCCGAATGGCCGACGAGCTTTGAAGCCATGGAAGCCACCGGGGCTGCGCATGTCGTTCCGGGTCACGGCCACACCACGACGATGGACCGGG
Source organism: Celeribacter sp. ULVN23_4 (assembly GCF_054788345.1). Taxonomy (NCBI): domain Bacteria; kingdom Pseudomonadati; phylum Pseudomonadota; class Alphaproteobacteria; order Rhodobacterales; family Roseobacteraceae; genus Celeribacter; species Celeribacter sp. ULVN23_4. The sequence goes on from NZ_JBTVYO010000013.1 coordinate 28,359, forward strand.
CGCGCGCTGACACCTACGACTACCTCATGAATCTCCGCAGCCAGATCGGCGCGCTTATCGAAGACGGTGGCGATATCATGGACGCGCCAGCGGTTGATCAATCCGCCTTCTCGTATCTCGAACAGTTCGACTCGCTTGCAGGGCGTAACGCGCAGACGGCCTATCAGCAGATGGAGTGGGAATGATGCAGGAGTACCGGGTTCAGGCGAGGCGTGTAAACGCCCACGGAAGCCTTGCTTTGGCGAAAGAGGCGGAAATCACGCTGGATACGGATCTGTCCGGTCGGCGTGATGCCATGAATCCGGTCGAACTGCTGCTCTCGGCACTCGCCGCCTGCATGCTGAAGGGGATCGAGCGGGTGACCCCGATGCTCAAGTTCCAGATCGAGGGAGCAGAGGTCCGCCTTGAGGCCACCCGTCAGGATGCTCCGCCCAAGCTCACGCAGATCCGGTACGAGATCATCGTGGACAGTGCGGAAACCGACCAGCGCCTCGACCTTCTTCATCGCAACATCCTCAAATACGGAACGATTTCAAATACGCTTTCGGGATCACTCGAGCTTTCGGGCACCCTGAGGCGTGTGGGCTGAGCCTGAGCCGTCATGTGCTCGCAGTGAACTGTTACAAAAGTTTCACTTGGCGCGGCCATCATATTTCGCTAATCCGTGAAATATGGAAAAAGAGATTCCCGACCAGCTATCTACCCTTGGCCACCCACAGCGACTGGCGATCTTCCGGCTCTTGATGCGCCGCTACCCTGACCGTGTTCCGGCAGGAGAGATCGCGGCCACGCTTGGGGTGAAGGCAAGTACCATGTCCACCTATCTCTCCGCGCTGACGCGGGGCCAGTTGGTGGACCAACAGCGGGCGGGCACCTCGCTTCTCTACTCGATCAACATGACCACGGTGCAACGGCTGTTCGGATACCTGTTCAGCGACTGCTGCCGCGGCCGTCCCGACATCTGCATGCCTTTCAGCACAGGAACCGTCCCCATGATGCCTGACCGCAAGTACAACGTTCTCTTCATCTGCGTGGGCAATTCCGCGCGGTCCATCTTTGCCGAATCGATCCTGCGCAAGGCGGCGGGCGACCGGTTCAATGCGTACTCGGCCGGGACGCGGCCCGGATCGCAGCTCAACCCGTTTGCCGTGCAGGTCCTGCAGGACAAGGGGCACGATATTTCGGTTCTGCGTTCCAAGGATGTCTCCGAATTCTCAGGGGCGAATGCACCGCATTTCGACTTCGTCTTCACGGTCTGTGATCAGGCGGCAAATGAAGAGTGTCCGGCTTGGGAAGGCCAGCCCGTCACCGGACACTGGGGCATGCCCGATCCGGTCAAGGCCTCGGGAAACGACGCCCAGAAGGCGCTGGTATTCCAGCAAACATACGGCGCTTTGAAGCATCGGATCGACTTGTTCACCGCCCTCCATCCGGAAAATCTGAGCCGTGGGGCTATACAACAGGCCGTAGATGATATCGGTCGCACCAAACCCGAGGCACTCGCATGACGACCTACGCACTGAATGGCCTCGGCCGCATGGGCAAGCTCGCCCTCAAGCCGCTGATCGAAAGCGGCGCCAAGATCGCCTGGATCAATGACGCGGTCGGCGATCCAGAGATGCACGCGTATCTGCTGGAGTTCGACACGGTTCACGGACGCTGGGATGCCGCGTTCTCGCACGACGCGGACAGTGTCACGATCAACGGGACGCGCCTGCCGTTCATCGGAACCAAGACGATTGCCGACCTGCCATTGGCTGGCGTCGACGTGGTGATCGACTGCACCGGCGTCTTCAAGACCGAGGCCAAGATCGCGCCCTATTTCGAAGCGGGCGTGAAGAAGGTCGTGGTCTCCGCCCCGGTGAAGGACGGCAATGCCGCGAACATCGTCTATGGCGTGAATAACGAAACCTACGATCCAGCCGAGCACCGGATCGTCACTGCGGCCTCCTGCACCACCAACTGCCTCGCGCCGGTGGTGAAAGTGGTTCACGAGACCTTCGGCATCAAGCATGGGTCGATCACCACGATTCATGATGTGACCAACACCCAGACCATCGTCGATCGTCCGGCAAAGGATCTGCGTCGGGCGCGGTCTGCGCTGAACTCGCTGATCCCGACGACGACCGGCTCGGCCACCGCGATCACCTTGATTTACCCCGAACTGAAGGGCCGTCTGAACGGCCATGCCGTGCGCGTGCCTCTGCTCAACGCCTCGCTGACCGACTGCGTCTTCGAGCTGAAGCGCGAGGTCACGGCAGAAGAGGTCAACGCTGCATTCGAGGCTGCGGCCAATGGCCCGCTGAAAGGCATCCTCGGTTACGAGACCCGCCCGCTGGTCTCGACCGATTACACCAACGATCCGCGCTCCTCGATCGTCGACGCGCCGTCGACCATGGTGATCAATGGCACGCAGATGAAGGTCTATGCCTGGTATGACAATGAATGGGGCTATGCCAACCGGCTGGTCGACGTCGCGCTGATGGTCGGATCTTCGCTGTGACCACCCGTCCCGAAGGTCTGTCGGCCTACATCGCCGTGACCGCCGCTTATTGGGCGTTCATGCTCACGGACGGGGCGCTCAGGATGCTGGTGCTGCTGCACTTCCACACGCTGGGTTTCAGCGCGGTGCAGCTGGCCTACCTGTTCATCCTTTACGAAGTGGCGGGGATGATCACCAACCTCGCGGCAGGTTGGATCGCCCTGCGCTTCGGCCTGACCACGACGCTCTATGCTGGGCTCGGGTTGCAGGTGGTGGCACTGCTTGCGCTGGCGCAGCTCGATCCGAGCTGGAGCATCGCGGCTTCGGTCGCTTTCGTGATGTGCGTCCAGGGGCTTTCAGGCGTGGCCAAGGATCTCGCCAAGATGTCCTCAAAATCGGCGGTGAAGCTGCTCGCCCCTTCTGGGGATGGCGGGCTGTTTCGCTGGGTCGCGGTCCTCACCGGCTCGAAGAACGCGGTGAAGGGGCTGGGCTTCCTGCTCGGTGCCGCACTTCTGGCGGTGCTTGGCTTCGACTGGGCCGTGCTGGGAATGGCCATCGTTCTCGGCTTAATCCTACTCGCGGTGATGCTGTTCATGCCTTCGGGCCTGCCCAAGGGCAAGAAGGGCACCAAGTTTTCCGAGGTCTTCTCAAAATCGGCCAACGTCAACTGGCTGTCGGCGGCGCGCGTGTTCCTGTTCGGCGCGCGCGACGTCTGGTTCGTCGTGGGCATCCCGATCTATTTCTACGCGGTGCTGTCCGACGGCACCGAGGCGGGCAACCGCGCGGCCTTCTTCATGATCGGGACGTTCATGGCGGTCTGGATCATCCTCTACGGCATGGTGCAGGCCAGCGCGCCGAAGATCCTGCGCGCGGCAAGCCGACCTGAGGGCGAGCTGATCCGTGCCGCCCGCAGCTGGGCTCTTGCGCTGTTTGTCGTGCCAGCCGCGCTGACGGTGGCCGTGGCGCTCTCGCCTGCGCCGCAGACCTGGCTGACGGTGACGCTCGTGGTGGGCCTGCTGGCATTCGGCGCGCTGTTTGCCGTGAACTCTTCGCTCCATTCCTACCTGATCCTCGCCTTTTCGAAATCCGAGCGGGTCACGATGGATGTGGGCTTTTACTACATGGCCAATGCGGGCGGTCGGCTGATCGGCACGCTTCTTTCCGGCCTGACATACCAGATCGGCGGGTTGACCCTCGTCATGGGCACGGCGGCGGTCATGGTCGTCCTCGCGGCCCTGACCTCGGGGCGATTGACCGATCAGACAAACGAGGTGACAGCATGAGTATTTTCGAACGCTACCTGACCATCTGGGTCGGGCTCGCGATGATTGCCGGTGTCCTGATCGGTCAGGGCGCGCCCTGGCTTGTGCAGGCGATTGCGGCGACCGAGGTTGCGAGCGTGAACCTTGTGGTGGCCGTGCTGATCTGGGCCATGGTCTACCCAATGATGGTGGGCGTTGACTTCGGCGCGGTGGCGGGTGTCGCCCGTCAGCCCAAGGGGCTCCTGGTGACGCTGGTCGTCAACTGGCTGATAAAGCCCTTCACTATGGCGCTTCTGGCCGTGCTGTTCTTTGACCATGTTTTCGCGCCGCTGATCTCGCCCGAAGATGCCGCCCAATATACGGCGGGGCTGATCCTGCTCGGGGCCGCGCCCTGCACGGCGATGGTCTTCGTCTGGTCGCAGCTGACCAAGGGCGATGCCACCTATACGCTGGTGCAGGTTTCGGTGAACGATCTGATCATGGTGGTAGCCTTTGCGCCGATCGTGGCCCTTCTTCTGGGCGTGACGGACCTCTCTGTGCCGTGGGAAACGCTTGTTCTGGCCACGGTGCTCTATGTTGTCCTGCCTCTGGCAGTCGGTCTGATCACACGCCGCAAGCTGGGCTCCAAGGCGGCGATTGATGCGTTTTCGGCGCGTGTGAAGCCGTGGTCCGTGGTCGGGCTGATCGCAACCGTCGCCATCCTCTTCGGGCTTCAGGGGGAAACGATTCTTGCCAAGCCGACGGTGATCCTACTGATCGCGGTGCCGATCATCATCCAGAGCTACGGCATCTTCGCCCTGGCCTATGGCGCGGCCTTCGCCCTCAAAGTGCCGCACCGGATCGCCGCGCCCTGTGCCCTGATCGGTACATCGAACTTCTTCGAGCTGGCCGTTGCAGTCGCCATCTCGCTCTTCGGCCTGAACTCCGGCGCGGCGCTGGCCACGGTGGTGGGGGTGCTGGTCGAGGTGCCGGTGATGCTGTCGCTCGTGGCTTTTGCCAATCGCACCCGCGCACGCTTTCCCGAGCCTGCGGCATGAGCATCGTCATCCACCACAATCCGGATTGCGGGACCTCCCGTAATGTTCTGGCCTTTCTTCGAGCGACCGGCGAAGAGCCGGTCGTCATAGAATACCTAGAGGAAGGCTGGACACGCCCGCAGCTGCTGGCGCTGTTCGCGGCGGCAGTGCTGACCCCGCGTAGCGCCTTGCGGGAAACAAAATCCCCCGCTGAGGCGCTCGGCCTTCTGGAACCGGGTATCTCTGACGACACGCTCCTGAATGCGATGATCGAACACCCGATCCTCGTGAACCGGCCCATTGTCTGCACGCCCAAAGGGGTGCGCCTGTGCCGCCCGTCCGAAACTGTTCTCGATCTTCTGGACCGGCTGCCGCCCGGACCGCTGTTCAAGGAGGACGGAGAAATGATCCTTAACGAAGAGGGACAACGCATTGCCTGAAACGCCGAACCTTGATGAGACCTTGCTGCGCCAGCCAGACCCGGACACGCTGTTCCCGGCGACGCGCAGCACCCATGCTCCACGCATTCTGATGCTTTACGGATCTTTGCGCGAGCGCAGCTTCTCGCGGCTTGCAGCCGAAGAGGCGGCGCGCATTCTCGAACGCCTCGGGGCCGAGGTGCGGTTCTTCGATCCCCGCGACCTTCCATTGCCCGACAGTGTGGAGGCCGATCACCCCAAGGTGGCGGAGCTGCGCGATCTGGTGCAGTGGTGCGAAGGCATGGTCTGGTCCTCCCCCGAACGCCATGGGGCCATGACCGGCATCATGAAGGCGCAGATCGATTGGATCCCGCTCTCGCTCGGTTCCGTGCGCCCGACGCAGGGCAAGACGCTGGCGGTGATGCAGGTATCCGGCGGGTCACAGAGCTTCAATACGGTCAATCAGCTGCGCATCCTCGGGCGCTGGATGCGCCTGCTGACCATCCCGAACCAGTCCTCGGTTGCCAAGGCGTGGAACGAATTCGATGAGGACGGACGAATGAAGCCCTCGCCCTATTACGACCGCATCGTCGACGTGATGGAGGAGCTCGTGAAGTTCACCCTGCTGACGCGCGACATCCGAGATCATCTGGTCGACCGCTATTCCGAGCGGAAGGAAAGCCATGCCGAACTGTCGGCGCGGGTGAACCTTAAGACGATCTAATTCGACGCCAATGGAAATAGATGTTGACGCCCGCAAGATTTGGCGCGCATCTATTTCCATGAACATCGAAACAGCTTCCCGCCAACTCGACGCCCTCGGCAACGCGACGCGTCTGCATATCTACCGGACACTCGTGCGCGCCGGTGAAAGCGGCGCTCCGGTCGGTCGGGTGCAAGACACTCTTGGGCTTCCGGCATCGACCCTGTCGCATCACCTGAAAAAGCTGCTCGATGTCGGTCTGATCCGACAAGAGCGCAGCGGCAACACGCTGCACTGCCACGCCGAATATCCTGCGATGAAGGCGTTGGTGGGCTTCCACCGGTAGTGTCGCAAACATTTGGCCAGCCCGATGTCGCCTAGGCCCCGGACACACTTATGCTGCGAGCCCCGCAAACTGCTGCGCGGCGGTGAGACCGTTGGAGCCGAATTGTCCCTTCCGGATCATGTGAGCCGTCTCGATCCCTGCGATCGTGGCGGCCGCAGAATGGAACGCCTTGAACTCTTGCATGGGGCCGGTGATCCGCTTGATGAAACGATGATCCTGCTCGATGATGTTGTTGAGGTATTTGATCTGCAAAACCGTGATGATCTGTCCAGTGCCGGTGAACTTGAGGAGCACGTTGACGCGCTCCAACCCGGTGATATTGGCACCGCTTTTATCTATGACGAACCGGTCTGGTACACCGTTCGTGGCGATAGCCTGCTTGAAGAAGCGCCGCGCGGCAGCCGTATTGCGGCGCTCAGACAGCATGAAATCAAGGGTATTCCCATCGCGATCGACAGCCCGGTACAGATATGTCCATTTGCCCTTAACCTTGATGTAGGTTTCATCCATGGCCACGATATGGCCGTCGGTCGCTTCTTGGCTTGGGCATTTGCCGCGATCTGCGGCGCGTATCTGACGACCCATCGGTTCAACGTCGAGTGACCCACGATAACGCCCCGGTCGGCCATGATTTTTTCCAGGTCACGGTATGACATGCCGTACCGAACGTAGAAAAAGACCGCGTACAGGATGACGGGTGTTGGGTACTGTGCACCCTTGAAGTCAATCATCGTTCCGTTCCAATCGTGTTAAGCCTTCCCAAATTATGCAT
>NZ_JBTVYO010000014.1:0-34635 GCF_054788345.1 Celeribacter sp. ULVN23_4
GTCTGAGAGTTCCTTATAGGTGATGTGCTGGGCGGGCGCGTTGGGATCGTCCGGCTCGAAAATGATCGCGGTCTGCAGAGATTTTTTGGCCAGATGACGGTCGATACAGTTGGCGGAGACGTTCAAGACGCCGTCGGCATACCATTTGATATCGACGCGGCCGAAATCGAAACAGGTCTTTTTTACCTGTGTGTAGGGCTCCATCCAGTCGAGGATCTTGCCTTGCTCCGCCCAGAAAGACACAGGGTCTTCAACGGAGCGGGCGTAGAGGTCTTCGTATTCATGCGGACGGATATGGGCGTTCTCTGAGAATTGCCCGGTGGGCGGATAGCTTTTCACTTCGGTCATGATGTTCCTCCCCAGGAATAAAACAGCCCACGTCCTCACGCGGGCCGTCGTCCCGTCCATGCGATCATGCAGGAGCGGATGTTGCGTCAGATGGCCAGATATTCGGCTCTTAACGCTTCATTCTCAAGCACTTCTTTGGCGCTGCCATCATAAACCACCTGACCGGTGTCCAAAATCACGGCCCGGTCGGCGAGATTCAGGGCGCGCACGGCGTTCTGTTCGACAAGAACGGTGGTGATGCCCTGCTCCTTGATGATGCGCAGGGTTTTCTCAATCTCATCCACGATGACCGGGGCGAGGCCCTCATAGGGCTCGTCGAGGAGCAGCACCTTGATGTCGCGGGCGAGCGCGCGGGCGATGGCGAGCATTTGCTGTTCGCCGCCGGAGAGCGTCACGCCCTCCTGTTTGCGACGTTCGCGAAGGCGTGGAAAGAGGTCGTAGAGACGATCGAGCGACCAGCCGACCGGTTCGACGATCTGCGCGAGTTGCAGGTTTTCTTCGACCGTCAGGCCGGGAATGATGCGGCGATCCTCGGGGACGAGCGCGATGCCTTTTACGGCGGCCTCATAGGAGCTTTTGTTGTGCAGACGTTCGTGGTCGAGCCAAATCTCGCCATGGGTCACCGCCGGGCTGTCGAGCCGGGCGAGGGCGCGCAGGGTGGAGGTCTTGCCCGCACCGTTGCGTCCCAGAAGGGCGAGGATTTCGCCCTCATGGATGTTAAAGGTCACGCCCTGCACGATATAGCTTTCGCCATAGTAGGCGTGGACGTCCCAAGCGGAGAAAAAGGCGGGGGCGTTTTGGGCGTGGTTGGCGTTGGGATTGAACTGTCCCGTGTTGAAATCTTCGCTCATGTCCTGTCCTCACACCTGTTGGGTTTCGCCAAGATAGGCTTCTTTGACTTTCGGATTGCCCTTGATGTTGTCGGGCGTGTCCTCGACGAGGGGTGTGCCCTGTGCGAGCACGGTGATGCGGTCGGCCAGTGAGAAGACCACATGCATATCGTGTTCGATGATTGCGATGGTGATGTCGCGCTTCTCCTTGATTTCCTTGAGCAAAGCGATGGTGTTATTGGTGTCGGCGCGGGCCATGCCAGCGGTCGGCTCATCGAGCAAAAGGAGTTTCGGCTCCTGCACCAGACACATGGCGATCTCCAGTCGCCGCTTGTCGCCGCGTGACATGGAGGAGGCCACCATGTCGCGTTTGTCGAGCATGCCGACATCGTCGAGCATAGCGCAGGCCTTGTCGATCAGCTCGGCCTCATGTTCCATCGACTCGATGGCATGCATGCGGAACGCGCCATCGCGACGGGCGAAACACGGGATCATCATGTTCTCCATCACCGTGAGATCGCCGAAAATCTCAGGCGTTTGAAACACGCGGGAAATGCCGAGTTGGTTGATCTCATGCGGCTTTTTCCCAAGGACAGAGGTGCCCGCGAAAGTGACGGACCCCTCATCGGGAATGAGCTTGCCAACGAGACAGTTCAGAAGGGTGGATTTGCCCGCGCCATTGGGGCCGATGATGGCGTGAACGGTGTTTTCCTGCACTGAGAGATTGACGTCCCCGAGGGCTTGCAGACCGCCGAACCGTTTGCCGACGCCTTTGACTTCAAGAATTCCCATGTTCATTCTCCTGCAACGCGTTTGCTCGGGTCGGGGCGGTGCTCCGGATCCGGATCGTCATATTTGTCGCGCTTTTGCGAACCGTGGCGGATGCGGGTAGAGAGACGTTTCAAGCCTTCGACCAAACCGCCCGGAAGGAAGGTCACGACCAGCATGAAGGTGACGCCAAGGGTGAGGTGCCAGCCCTCGCCGGTGAAGCGGGCAAAGACCCAGATCACCACGTCCTCAAAGCCGTCCGGCAGCCAATGGAACCAGTCATGCAGGACGCCTTCGTTGATCTTGGAGAAGATGTTCTCAAGGTACTTGATGACGCCTGCGCCGAGGACTGGTCCCATCAGCGTCCCGGCCCCCCCCAGAATGGTCATGATCACCACTTCGCCGGAAGCGGTCCAAAGCATGCGGTCAGCGCCCGCCAGCGGGTCCATCGCCGCCAGAAGCCCGCCCGCAAGCCCCGCGTACATGCCGGAGATCACGAATGCGGCCAAAGTGTAGGGTTTGGGGTCGAGCCCCGTGTAGGTCATGCGTTGTTGGTTCGATTTCACCGCGCGAAGCATCATCCCGAAGGGCGAGCGGAACAGGCGGATTGCGACATAGAAGGCGATGATCGCGATCACGGCGCAGAAATAGAAGCCGACGTTAAAGGTGAAGACACGGCCCAAAGCCTCTAATTTATAAGAGGAATTCATCGCCAGGCCAAAGATATTGGTGACCGGCAGGGACGAGCCTTGCTGCGCGCCGTCGAGGATGCGCGGGTCGTCGAGCGTGAGTTGCAGCCCGGTCTCGCCATTGGTCAGCGGCGTGAGCACCGAATAGGCCATCTTGTAGCACATCTGGGCGAACGCCAGCGTCAGGATGGAGAAATAAATCCCCGAGCGGCGCAGGCTCACATAGCCGATGGCGGCGGCGAAGAGGCCGGAGACCAGCATGGCAAGAAGGATGCCGGGGATGACGTTCATGGTCAGCAGTTTGAACATCCAGACAGCGGCATAGGAACCGATGCCGAGGAAGGCGGCGTGGCCGAAAGACAGGTATCCTGTCAGGCCGAAGAGGATGTTGAAGCCGACGGCGAAGATGCCGAAGATGGCGATTTTCTGCATCAGGTCGGGATAGCCACCGTTAAATTGTGCCAGCTCCGATCCGGCCGCGAAAGGTTGCAGGATGATCGGGGTGAACAGGGTCAGCGCGATCACGATAAGAAGGAACGTGCTGTCCTTGCGGTTCAAGCCGAGGAAATTCTTGTTCATGGTCTTATTCCTCCATCACGCCTTTGCGGCCCATGAGCCCACGCGGGCGGGTCAAGAGAATGACGATGGCGACGACATAGATGATGATCTGGTCGATGCCGGGGAGAATGGATTTGATTTCGTTCATCGAGGCGAAGCTCTCAAGGATGCCCAAGAGGAAGCCTGCGGCCACAGCGCCCGGAAGGCTGCCCATGCCGCCGACGACAACGACGACGAAGGAGAGCACGAGGAAATCCATGCCCATGTGATAGTTGGGCGATAGGATCGGCGCGTACATGACACCCGCGAGCCCCGCCACAGCGGCGGCAAGGCCGAACATGATGGTGAAGCGCCGGTCGATGTTGATGCCGAGAAGCCCAACGGTTTCGCGATCCGCCATGCCGGCGCGGACGACCATGCCGAATGTGGTGAATTGCAGGAAGCTGAACACGGCCCCGATGACGAGGGCGGCGAAGCCGAAATAGATCAGACGCCAGTAGGGGTAGATGATCATGTTCGGATCAAAGCCCAGCATCGCGCCGAAATCGAAAGAGCCTTTGAAAGCGTCGGGGGCAGGCGTGGAGATCGGGTTCGCACCGTAGAAATACTTGATCACTTCCTGCAAGACGATGGCGAGGCCGAAGGTCACGAGGATCTGGTCGGCATGCGGGCGCTTGTAGAAATGTTTGATCAACCCGCGCTCCATGGCAAAGCCGACGGCGATCATGATCGGGATCGAGAAGAGGATGGCCAAGGGCACCGCCCAGTCGATCAGGGCGTGGCCGAATTCGGGGCCGAACCAGGCCTCGACATAGGGTGTTTTGACTTTGAGCGGATTGCCGAGAAAATCGGTGCGCGTCGGATCGACGGTCTCAAAGGAGATGTTGAGGATGCGCGAGAGCGTGACGGCGCAGAAGGCGCCGATCATGAAGATCGCACCATGGGCGAAGTTGACCACGCCCAAAGTGCCGAAGATCAGCGTCAGCCCCAGCGCGATGAGCGCATAGGCGGATCCCTTGTCCAGCCCGTTGAGCAATTGCAGAAGAATGGTTTCCATTGGTTTTCCCTGTATCCCGACCTGTGTGTGATCTGCTGGGGGCAGATTGGACGTCCCCAGACAGAGCGTCCCCGTTCCCGCCCGCGAGGCATGCGGCGGGGTAGGGTGACCGGAAGCGCATGTCTTCCGGCCGTCCGGCTTTCATGAGGGTGGTGGGGCCTGCCGCTGTTGCGGTTCAGGCCCCTTGAGGCCCGTCTTCGGGCTGCCTCGGGGGAGGTGCTCTCCCCCTGCGTGGATCGGCTTAGCCTGCGTTACATTCCCCAAGCGCGCCACCCGCGAACATCGGGTGATCCGGCGCGTAGGTGACCTGCGCGGCAGGGGTGACTTCGACCACTTCGAGAAGGTCGAACTCGGAGGTCGGGTTTTCTTTCCCGCGCACCACGAGCACGTCTTTGAAACACTGGTGGTCCTCGGCGCGATAGAGCGTCTTGCCATTGCCCAGACCGTCGAATTCGAACCCTTCGAGGGCTTCGACCACGGCGCAGGGATTGAAAGAGCCCGCGCGGGCCACGGCATCGGCATAGAGCAGGGTCTGCACGTAGCAGGTGTGTGCGGCCTGCGACGGCGGGAAGCCGTATTTGGTGCCGAAGCTCTTCACGAAGGCCTGCGAGCCTTCATCGGTCAGGGACCAGTGCCAGTTGGTGGAGCCGAGAATGCCTTTGATGTTTTCGCCAGCACCGCGTGCCATGAGACGCGAGAAGAGCGGGACGACGATCTCGAATTGTTTGCCGTTCACCATCTTGTCACGCAGGCCGAACTGCACCGCGTTGGTCAGCGAGTTCACCATATCGCCGCCGTAGTGGTTCAGGATCAGCACGTCCGCATCCGTCTGGAGAACCGGGGTGATGTAGGACGAGAAATCGCCCGCACCGAGCGGGGTGCGGACCTTGTTCACGGTCTGCCAGCCGAGCGCCTCGGTGGCCGCTGCAATGGATTCCTCCTGCGTCCAGCCCCAAGTGTAGTCGGCGGTCAGGTGATAGGCTTTGCGGTCGGTGCCATAGCGGGCCGCAAGCACCGGTGCGAGGGCGGCTCCCGACATATATGCGTTAAAGAAGTGACGGAAGCCATTGGCTTTCTTGTCTTTCCCGGTGGTGTCGTTGGAGTGGGTGAGACCCGCCATGAAGATCACGCCCGCTTCCTGACAGAGGCCCTGAACGGCCACGGCCACGCCGGAGGACGAGCCGCCGGTGATCATCACCGCGCCGTCTTTTTCGATCATCGATTTGGCGGAGGCGCGGGCCGCGTCGGATTTTGTCTGGGTGTCGCCGGTGACGTATTCGACCTTCTTGCCGAGGATGCCGTTGCCTTCGAGAACCTTGGAGCTGAAAGTGTTCAGCATGCCGCCATCGCCCATCCCGTTGAGATGTTCGACCGCAAGCTGATACGCGCGCAGTTCGTCCGCGCCCTCATCGGCATAGGGGCCCGATTGCGGCACGTTGAAGCCCAGCGTCACGCTGCCGCCCATCGGCTCGTTGGTGAACGCGGATGCACCCGAGGTGAAAATGGTCGGCAGTGCGAGCCCTGCGCCCGCGACGGCCCCGGTTTTCAAAACGCGGCGGCGCGTCAGATCGGTCTTGGTCATTGGAAACTCCTCCCTGAGTTTTCATGTGTCCTGCAGGGTCTCGGGCCTTACGTTTCAGACCGCCCCGCGTGGCATTCGGCGCATCGCCCAGAAGTCCTCCCCGATCTCCGGGCGATGCGCAGATCCTATTCCCGTTTTGGCCGTCTTTGCGGCCCTCTCGGGTGTAAACAGGATGTCATTAGTATTGGGGGTGACGCGAAAACTCAGCAACAAGTGCTTTTATATTAACGATTTTTTTGTGAAGAAATACACAATGCATTCGTATACAGTGTAAATGGATTTTCCCGCAGGTGCAGCAGAACCACCTTCGCGGCTGCGGAAACAACCTGAAAACGCGACAGGATTTCATGTTGCACCTGAAAACGGTCAGAGGGGAAGACTGGCCGGATCTCGGAGGGGACCATGCCACGTTCGGCACTGACAGGCACGCGTATTCGTGAAAGACGGACGCTGGAAGGGCTCAAACAGGCGGATTTGGCACGCAGCGTGGGAATCTCGCCCGCCTATCTCAATCTGATCGAACACAATCGCCGTAGAATCGGCGGAAAATTACTGATCGATCTGGCCCGCGCTTTGGAGGTGGAGCCCTCGGTGCTGACCGAAGGGGCGGATGTGCCGCTGATGGAGGGGCTGCAAGATGCCGCCAGCAACGCCATCGCGCGTCCACTGCCCGCCGGGCGCAAACCGGCACCGGAGCCGGAGACGGAGCGCTCGGAAGAATTCGCAGGGCGCTTTCCGGGCTGGGCCGAGTTGGTGGTGGCGCAGCGCGACCGGATCACCGCATTGGAGCGCCGGATCGAGGCGCTGAACGACCGTCTGGCGCATGACCCGTTCCTGTCCGACAGTCTGCATGAGGTGCTGTCTACCGTGACGGCGATCCGCTCCACGGCGGGCATTTTGAACGGCATGGGAGAGATCGACCGCGACTGGCAGGCGCGCTTTCACCGCAACCTCTATGAGGACAGCCAGCGGCTCGCGCAGGGCTCGCAGGCGCTGGTGAGCTATCTCGACAGCGTTGGCAAATCCGAGGATACGCTCAGCTCTCCGCTGGAAGAGGTCGAGGCCTGGCTCACGGCGCGGGATTTTGCCTTGCCGGAACTGGAGCGCGGGGCGATGCCGGATCTGACGGGCGAGGGTGGTTTGCGCTCTGCGCCCGCCCGCAAACTGGCGCGGACATGGGTGCTCCGGGCGCGGGCCGAGGCGGAGAAGATGTCGCTGTCGATGGTCGAGGCCGTGATTGCGGAACATGGTCCCGATCCGGCGGCTTTGGCGCAGACGGCGGGCGTCGATCTGGCGTCTGCGATGCGGCGTCTGGCGAGCCTTCCGCCCTTCGATGATCGCCTGCCGATGGGGCTTGCGATCTGTGACGGTTCGGGCGCGCTGACCTATCGCAAACCGTTGGACGGGTTCGCGCCGCCGCGTTTTGGTGCCGCCTGTCCGCTCTGGCCGCTATATCAGGCCTTGCTGCGCCCAATGGTGCCGATCCGCCGCGTGGTGGAACAACAGGGGCAACCGGCGCGGCGTTTTCTGGCCTATGCGATTGCCCTGCCGCAGCGCCCGGAAAGTTTCGATGCGCCAGAAGTGGTGGAGGCGACGATGCTGTTCATTCCGCTGGAGCGGTTGAGTCTGACACCTCGCGAGGCGGAGGTGCAGGGCATCGGAACAAGCTGCCGGGTCTGCGCCCGGATGAACTGCCCGGCGCGCCGCGAACCCTCGATGGTGTTGGACGCGCCGGAGCAGGAGTGAGGTCAGTACGCGTGTGGCCCGCTGACGATCGAAACGCGGCCTCCCTTCGTCTCTAGCCATAATATGTCGAAACTGCGAAGCAAGGTCAGGACAGAGGGCAGTTGGCTCTCAAAAGCAAAGAAGCGGATGCATGCGTTAGGAACGTATGGAAGAGTGGGTGCAGAGGTTCCGCAGGGACGTGTTTGGCACATTTTTTTGACAGGGCCGCGACAAATCGCCATAACGAGCGACACGCGAGGGGGAGAAGAGGACAAGCATGGGCAAGCGCGTGCTGCTGATTGAGGACGAGCCGAACATCATCGAAGCGATCCGGTTTATCCTGTCGCGGGATGGCTGGACGGTGGAAACTCATGCTGATGGGGGAACGGCCGTTGAGGCGGTCGGTCGTAAAAAGCCCGATGTCGTGATCCTCGATGTGATGCTTCCGAACAAATCCGGTTTCGAGATATTGCGCGATCTGCGGGCGGACCCGGATCATGCCAATCGCCCGATCCTCATGCTCACCGCGCGCGGTCAGCAAAAGGACCGAGATATGGCCGAAGCGGCGGGCGTGTCTTATTTCATGACCAAGCCCTTCTCCAATTCCGAAATGCTCGACATTGTCAGACGCCTGGCCGGGGAAGCGCATGGCTGAACGGCGCGGGCCGCTGTATCTGGCGCGGGCGTCTTATCGTCGGCGGCGTCTCATCGATGCGTTGCGACTTTTGCCCTTCCTGATGTTCGGTCTCTGGTTGTTGCCGCTCTTGTGGGGCGGCGAGGGCACGGATCGCCCCGTCGGCGCCGGATCGCGCGCCTTTTTGCATGTCTTCGTGGTCTGGGCGCTGGGGCTGATTGCGGCGGCGTGGCTGGCGCGGCATCTGGCGCGGGGGGAAGCCTCTGATCTCGCTGCGCAAGGACTGCAAAGCGAGGCTGAGGCGGAACAAAGCGTGGCGCAAAGCCCTCCTGATGGGCCTGATGGGGAGGCGCGCTGATGCTGCGGTTCAACATCCTTGTTCTGGCCTGTCTGACCTATGCGAGCCTGTTGTTTGTCGTCGCCTTCTGGGCCGAAAAACGCGCGGAGGCCGGGCGGCTCGGCTGGTTGCGTTCGCCGGTGATCTACACGCTGTCGCTGTCAATCTATTGTACCGCTTGGACCTTCTACGGCGCGGTGGGCTATGCGGTGCGCTCTGGGCTTGAATTCGTCACCATCTATCTCGGGCCATCACTGATGATGATCGGTTGGTGGTGGATTTTGCGCAAACTGGTGCGCATCGGGCGGACGCAGCGGATCACCTCTGTCGCCGACCTGATTTCTTCGCGCTACGGAAAATCGACCACTTTGGGCGTGCTGGTCACGGCTTTAGCCGTGATCGGAACGACGCCCTATATCGCGCTGCAACTGCAATCCGTTGCGCTGTCCTTCGCGGTCTTCGGGGTGAACGATCCCTCGGGCGCGGTGCTGCCCGATCTCGACAAGACGGCGCTATGGGTGGCGGTGGGTCTTGCCGTGTTCACGTCGTTGTTCGGCACCCGCAACCTCGATGCCAATGAGCGCCACCACGGGGTTGTCACCGCCATCGCATTGGAAGCGGTGGTGAAATTCTTCGCCCTCGTGGCGGTGGGCGTCTTCGTGGTCTGGGGATTGGCCGACGGGCTGGACGATATGATGGGCCGCATCGACGCCTCGCCGGTGGCGCAGCATCCGATCTATGGCACGCGCTGGATCGCTCTGACGATGTTGTCGGCGGCGGCGCTTTTGACCCTGCCGCGGATGTTTCAGGTGTTGGTCGTCGAGAATTCTGATGAGAGCCACCTGTTCACGGCGGGCTGGGCCTTTCCGCTTTATCTCTTCGGCATGTCGCTCTTCGTGATCCCGATCGCTGTTGTCGGGCTTCAAGTTCTGCCCGAAGGCTCTAACCCGGATATGTTCGTGCTGACCCTGCCACTGCATTTCGATCAACGCGCTTTGGCGACGCTGTCCTTTCTTGGCGGGTTTTCCTCCGCCACCTCCATGGTCATCGTCGCCGCCATCGCGCTGTCTACCATGGTGTCGAACCATATCGTCATGCCGATCTGGCTCTCCGTGCGCAAAGGCAAGGGCGGGGCGATGGTTTCCGGCGATGTGCGCCGGGTCGTGCTCTACGCCCGCCGCCTGTCGATTTTCGGCGTTCTGGTCCTCGGCTATCTCTATTTCCACTTCTCTGGCGGCTCGGAAGCGCTGGCCTCCATCGGCATGATCTCTTTCACCGGCGTGGCGCAGGTGCTGCCCGCCATGCTGGGCGGCATTTTCTGGCGTGGAGCGACGCGGGTCGGGGCGATCCTCGGCGTGGTCACGGGCTTTGTCGTCTGGGCCTATACGATGTTCCTGCCGTCCTTCGGGGCCGCTGCCGGGTTCACGCCGGAGCTTTTGGAGCATGGGCCGCTTGGTCTTGCGCTGCTCAGGCCGCAAGCTCTGTTCGGCGTGACCGGCGTCGATCCGGTGGTGCATGCGGTGAGCTGGTCTCTGGCGCTCAACACGCTGGTGTTTCTCATTGGCTCGCTGTTCTCCTTCCCGCGCCCGGTGGAGCGTTTGCAGGGCGCGCAATTCGTCAATGTGTTCGAACATTCCGGAACGGCGCGGGGCTGGTCGCATGGCTTTGCCGAGGCGGAAGACCTTCTGGTCATGGCGCAGCGCATCCTTGGCCCGTCAGAGGCGCAGGCATTGTTCCAATCCGAGGCGGCAACGCAAGGTAAGGAGGGCTATCTGCCCGACACGACGCCGGAATTCTTGGAGCGGTTGGAGCGCGAACTCGCGGGGTCCGTGGGGGCCGCGACCGCCCATGCGATGCTGGCGCAGATCGCGGGTGGGGTTTTGGTTTCGGTCGAAGATCTGATGGCGGTGGCGGACGAGACCGCTCAGATCATGGAATATTCGAACCAGCTTGAGCAAAAATCCGAAGAACTGACCCGTACCGCGCGCAAGCTCCGGGAAGCGAACGAAAAACTGACCGCGCTCTCGATCCAGAAGGATGCCTTTCTGAGCCAGATCAGCCACGAGCTGCGCACGCCGATGACCTCCATCCGCGCGTTTTCCGAGATTCTGCGCGACAGCGGCGCGACGGGCGATCTCGACAGGGAAAGCCTCGAACGATTTTCCACGATCATCCACGATGAGGCGCAGCGCCTTACGCGGCTGCTCGACGATCTGCTCGATCTGTCGGTGTTGGAGAACGGTCAGGTCTCGCTCAACTGGGCGCGCGACAACCTTCATGACGTTATTGACCGGGCTGTGAACGCCAGCGCCGAGGGGCTGGTTGGACGCCCGCTGAAAATTCGGCGTGGGGAGATTGCCGAGCATGTCGCGATTGAGACCGACCCGGATCGTTTGGCGCAGGTCTTTATCAACTTGATCGCCAATGTCCGCAAATATTGCGATGCGCCGAAGCCGGAGCTGCGGATCGAGACCCGACGTCTCGGGCGCGACCGGATACAGATCGATTTCATCGACAATGGTTCGGGCATTCCGAAGGACAAGCAGACGGTGATTTTCGAGAAATTCTCGCGGCTTACCGATCACGCCAAGGCGGGCGGTGCGGGGCTTGGGCTGGCGATTTGCCGCGAGATCGTGACCAACCTTGGCGGCACGATTGCCTATCTGCCGGGACAGGGCGGTGCGGCCTTTCGGATCGAATTGCCTCGGGTGCGGAGCCGGGGCTGAGGCGCGGGAGAAAGTGGCCTCTGCTCAATGATTTATTTACTTTGAGACGCGACAAAGGACGGGAGCAGCCGCAAGGGACGCCCGTTCACCATGTCCGATGCCGACATCATTTCCGCGATGCGCCGTAAGGCCGGGGTGGGGCGTCCACCGCCGGACGTGCAGCCGATGTCGCCCGCCAAGGCCCTGCGCATTGCCGCGGCCAAGGCGGCGGAGCAGACACTCGGGCTGGTGTTGCAGGTCACAGATGTGCGCGAAGAGAAGACGGCCATCTCCCGCTTGCCCGGTGAGGTGCCGGAACACGCGCTTTTGTCGCTGCTCGAAGGGCCTCGGAACGCCTATGGGCTGGCGGTGTTCGACCGCAACACCGTTGCCGCTATCGTCGAACAACAGACGGCGGGCAAGGTGCTGACCTTGGCCCCCGAAGAGCGCGCGCCGACGGCCACCGATGCGGTGATGTGTACGCCCTTTTGTGATCAGTTCTTGCGGCTGTTCGAGGAGCAGGTTTCGGAGCTGTCCGATCCGCCCGCGATTGCAGGTTACGCGGTTGCCGCGCAGCTGCGCGAAGCACGCTCCATCTCCATCGCTTTTGAAGATGTGCCCTATCGCCTCTACCGGCTGTCGGTCCTTTTGGGACGCGATGGGCGGGCGGGAGAGATGCTTTTGGTCTTTCCCATAATGCCGGTGGCGCAGACTGCCGGGGCCGGGGTCGGGCGCGATTTCGGGAGCAAGTTTCAGGACGCCGTGATGAAAACAGAAGCCCGGCTGGAGACGGTGCTGCACCGCGTTTCGCTGACGTTATCGGAAGTTGCGGGGCTCGAAGAAGGCCTGATGCTGCCTGTTCCGCGGGAGGCGCTGTCCCGTGTCGAGCTTCGCGCCGGGGAGCGTTTGGTGAGCCGTGCGCGGCTTGGCCAGATCAACGGCAAACGTGCGCTGCGCGTTGTGGTCTGCCTTGAGGGAGAGGACGGCGCAGCGGAGGCGTGCGGTGGAGAGCAGGACGAGATGTTCGGTCTGGCGGGCGCTTTTGAACCGCCTGTTGAGTCCCCGGCCTTGTCGGTCGAGACACAGGAGCCGGATGCGCTTCCCCCGCTTGGTGATATGGCGGAGATGGGCGAGCTTCCGCCCCTCGGTGATCTGCCGCCTTTGGGGGATTTGCCGCCCTTGGGAGAAGGGGAAGAGGAGGGTTTTCCAAGCCTGGGAGAGCTGCCGCCGTTGGCGTAGGTCCGCTTGAAACCGTTATTTCTGTTGATGTGAATCAAGGCTTGCGCGACGATTTGGGAGGAAGCTCGTTGTCTAAGGAGGAGAGGCGATGATCGATCTGGGAAAACGAAAAGCACAACTGCTGGACCGCAAAGCGGAACTGACTAGTCGCCTCGAAGACATCGACGCCGAGTTGGATTCGCATCAATCCAAGGACTGGGAAGACCTCGCCACCGAACGCGAAAGCGATGAGGTGCTGGAAGGCATGGGGGCGTCCGGCAAGGCCGAGATCGCCATGATCAACACCGCCTTGGAGCGCATCGAGGATGGTGAGTATGGCTATTGTGCCGTCTGCGGCGAAGAGATCAGCGAACAGCGCCTCGATGTGCTACCCTATACGCCGATGTGCCGCGATTGCGCGGCCAAGGCGGCAGCCAAACACTGATACGAAAACAACTGAACTCAGACATCCGAACACAGACATCAGAACACTGGCGGCCTACGCCAGAGCAGAAGAACGGGAAGAGGCAGGACAGTCAAATCGAGTGGCTCTAAGCTCATCAGGGAGGTTGAGATGACCAGAGTGACGAAGACGGAACGGGAAATCGACAAGATCGTCGATGATCTCGTCAAAGACGACAAGACCGCCAATGAATTGAAAGACAAGCTGCATGAAACCATCGAGGCGTCGGGGACGGATTATCTCCGTTCTGTGCCCGATGTGGACGATGATGCAGATGACATTTGGGACAACATGCCGGTTTGATCCGGTGATGTGGTTCCCCAAAGGGAAAGGACGGCACCATGGCATTCGAAGCGCTCAAAGTACAGGTCTACATGATCTTGGACGAGATTGCCGCCCGACCGGAGGACCGTCACATCCTGCAAGAAAATCTGCGTGAGAAACTTGCGGAACTTTCGGCACTGGGCATGCCCTTGCCGGAAGATCTCGTGCGGCTGGAGGCTCAGTTGGAAGATCGCTCCGCCGATACGCTCTACCCGCATAAGTGAGGCCGCCAAGCCCGCGATTTGACAGGATTTGTTATCTTGCCATCGCGGCGGCGGCCCCGCATTATGTGGATAACCTGTGGATAAGATGCACACGTATTGAGGCGGTGCAGGAAGAACACAGGGCGGGCGAGGTTGTGGGAGGCGCAGATGAGTGGGGCGGCGCAGCAGGTCAAAGTACAACAGGATGACGAACACGCCCGGAGACCCGCGCGTGTCCGGGGGCGGCGTTTGGGGGATGTCGCGCTGTTGCGGCTGACATTGCCCCCCGTCAATATGCTGACCCGTGAGATGCGTTCCGATCTGATGGTCGCGATTGACGCGGCGGAGCACGATCCCGAGGTGAAAGCCATCGTGCTCGGCGGAGAGGGCACGTCGTTTTGCTCCGGTTTTCCGCCGGACGCGCTTATGGCGCAGGACGCAGAGCCGGGACTCAACGCCGTTTGCGACCGCATTGAAGCCTGTTCGAAACCCGTGATCGTCGCCTTGCACGGCAGCACGCTGGAAGCGGGTTTGGCGCTGGCGCTGGCGGCGCATTACCGCATTATGGGCCCCTTGGCGCGCATCGGTGCGCCCGAGATCACTCTGGGTCTTGTCCCGACGGGCGGCGTGACACAGCGTCTGCCGCGTCTCATCGGCGCTGGCCCGGCTTTGGACCTGTTCTTGTCGGGGCGTCCGATCCCGGCGCTTGAGGCGCGCAAACTCGGCTTGGTCGATGAGGTGTCGCAGCAAAAGCCGATTGATGCTGCGATCGAATTGGCGGAGCGGCTGATTGCCGAAGGCAAAGGGCCACGCCCGAGCCGGGACGTGACGCGCGGTTTTGCGGATGGCGCGCGCTATATGCACGAGACCATGACGCGGCGCGCGGAGATGAAGGACACGCGGGGCGGGGCCTTTGAACAGATCATCGATTGTGTGGACGCGGCTCTGATCATGCCGTTCGACGCCGGGGTGGCGCGCGAAACCGTGGCGCGGGCCGATTGTTTTGACAGTGAGGCCTCTCAGGCTTTGCGACATGCGTTTTTCTCGGAACGTCGTGCCTGGCGGCTCCTCGGGGTCGAGAGCGGTGTGCGCCCGAAAGAGGTGACGACGCTTGGTCTTGTCGGTGCGGGGCCTATGGCGCTTGGAATTGCGATGACGGCGCTCGATCATGGGATCAAAGTGCGCCTTGTCGGCCAAACCGCCGATCAGCTTGTCATGGTCGAGCAAAGGATCAACGCGGCCTATCAGCGCGCCGAGCAGCAGGGACAGATCACCGAAGAGGTGCGCAATGCGCGACTGGCCGATTTCATGGCCAGCACCTCGGCGAGTGGGCTGTCTGAGGCAGAGCTGGTTTTGGACGCCACAACGGCCTCGTCCGAGGCGCGGGCACGGCTTCTGTTGCGTTTGGAGGAGTTTCTGCCCGAAGACACGGTGCTTGCCACCGTTGCTGAGCACGGATTTTCGCAGATGGCGCAGGAGCTTGCGCATCCTGAGCGCTTTCTCGGCCTCCATTTCTTTGCCCCGTCGCAAGCGATCCGCGTGGTGGAGCTTGCGCGGCGTGATGGCATCTCCGATCAGGCGCTCACCACGGCACATGCTTTCGTGAAACGCATCGGCAAACTGCCGGTGACGGTGCGGGCGCGCGACGGTTTGATCGCAACCGTTGTGCAGGATGCCGCTTGGTCGGCCGTCGATGTCCTTCTGCTCATGGGCGCGCGACCCTCTCGTATCGACAGGGTGATGCGGAACTACGGTTTCCCTGCTGGTCCCTGCGAGATCATGGACGCGCTGGGGCTGGAGCATGTGACCGGCGGGGTGGCGGAATTCTTCGCCTCTGAGGGTCGCAAGGGGAGGGCCTCGGGGCAGGGGTTCTACGACTATCACGACGGGCAGGCCCCTGATGACACCGCGTCTGAAGCGATCCTCGCCGATCTGCGGCGTCAGGGCGGGTTGCCGGTGCTGGCGCTCACCGATCGCTCGATTTCCGACCGTATCCTTTTGGCGCAGGCGAATGCCGGTGCGCGGCTCTTGCAGGCGGGAACTGTGACGCATCCGGTCGATATTGACGTGGTGATGATGTTGGCGACAGCTTACCCGCGCAATCACGGCGGACCGATGAAAGCGGCGGACCTTATGGGGATTCTTCAGGCCGAAAAACGCCTGCGGTCCTTTGCGGATGCCGCGCCGGACATTTGGGAGCCTGCGACAATCTGGCGCGAGTTGTCGAAAAATGGCGATAATTTCGAAAAATTAAACCTTCTCTGAGGTTTAATTCGCCTTCATTTCCTATTTTTTATCTTTTTTCGGGGCTTTTGCCCGGTTTTTTCTGCGATTCTTCCCGGATTTCATCGCTTGAAACCTCGGTCAATAGCGGTCTGAAAATATGGGTTGATCGAGATCAAGGTTCCGAGTCGCTCGCTGCCATATTCAAGTTCTCGAGCGCAGTGACCTGCTCGTCAGCAGTCAGACACAGGCCACTGCATTCCTCCCGCGGACTCTCCTTCCGATCGTCCGCGCCGTATCCTGCCTTTTGTGCGTGGGCAGAATACTACACTGGCGCTGCAGGGTATGCGTTTCTCCTGCGGCGCCTCTTTTTTTGTGCATTTCCCGACATGTAGGCCGCAGTTTCCCATTGAACTTGGATATGGACGTGTTTTTCCTTGCATGGCTGTTATGCTTTTGCAGAAAATTGATACACGTCACATACAAATTCTGCCGCGCCGCGCATGGTCGCGGCACCACGGTTTTCATCCGCACTGAAATTTCCGTAAAGAAAGCAAGCCTATGGCCCTCTCTCTCCCTCTTTCCGACATTGCCGTCACGACGCTCGCTCTGACACTCGCCGGGGCGTTCGGGCTTCTGTTCGGGCGACTTCAAATTCGAAAAATTGGGCTGGGGATTGGCGGCGTGCTGTTCTCCGGCATCCTGATCGGTCACTTGGCCTCGCGCGCCGGGATCGAGTTCGATGGCGAGGTGATGCATTTCGTCCGCGAACTTGGGTTGATCCTCTTCGTCTACACGATTGGGATTCAGGTCGGGCCGAGTTTTTTCTCTTCCTTCGCGAAATCCGGTCTGAAATTCAATCTCGCCGCCATCGCCATCGTGCTCGGTGGGGTGCTGATGACCCTGATTGTCTGGGGGCTGACAGACCTGCCTCTGCCGGTTCTGGTCGGTGTGATGTCGGGGGCTGTCACCAACACCCCCGGACTGGGCGCGGCGCAACAGGTTCTCGGCGATGCAGGTTTCCCGGCCTCTGAGGTTGCAGATTCCGGCATGGGCTACGCAATGGCCTATCCGTTCGGGATTTTGGGCATTTTGACTTCGATGTTCGTCATCCGCTTTCTGTTCGGCATCGCGGTGGAGAAGGAGGAGGCGGCCTATAAGGCGGAAAGCCGGACCGGCGAGGAATCCCTGCCGACGATGAATGTCGAGGTGACGAATACAAACCTCGACGGTCTGCGCCTCGGTGACGTGCCGGACCTGTTCGATCAAGGCGTCGTGGCGTCGCGGATGAAAACGGGAAACGAGCTTGTCGTGCCTGCGCGCGATGTCATACTGCATGTCGGCGATTGTCTGCATCTTGTTGGCCCCAAGGAAAAACTTCAGGCGATGAAGCTGATCTTGGGGCGTGAGATTGATGCGCCGATGACGACGAAAGGCACGAAACTGACCTGGACGCGCCTTGTGGTCACGAAAGAACGCGTTTTGGGCAAGACGCTCCGTCAGCTTGCGTTTCTGGAAGGCAATGGTGTGACCGTGTCGCGGATCAGCCGGGCCGGGGTAGAGATTCCGGCACAGGCCTCCTCAACGCTTGCCTTCGGGGATATGGTGACGGTCGTCGGGACACAAACGGATATCGACGCCGTGGCCAGCCAGCTCGGCAACGAGAACACCCGCCTGCAGGAAGTGCAGTTCCCGGCGCTCTTTTTCGGCATCGCTCTTGGCGTGCTTCTGGGCTCGATCCCACTGGCCGTGCCGGGACTTCCCGCACCTTTGAAACTCGGTCTCGCAGGTGGGCCGCTGATGGCGGCTATTCTGCTCGGGCGTTTGGGGCACTGGGGGCCCTTCACATGGTACATGCCGCCTGCCGCCAACCATGCTCTGCGAGAATTTGGCATCGTGCTTTTCCTCGCCGTCGTGGGCATCGTTGCGGGGGACCGGTTCTTTGAAACGCTGCTACACGGGGACGGGCTGATCTGGATGGGCTATGGCATCCTGATCACGATCACGCCGCTGCTTGTTGTCGGCGTGCTGGCGCGTATCTTCGGCAAGTTCAACTATCTTAGCCTCTGCGGTGTGCTGGCCGGGTCGATGACCGATCCGCCCGCGCTGGCCTTCGCCGTGTCGATGAGCCCGACGGGGGCCGCATCTGTTGCCTATGTTTCGGTCTATCCGTTGGTGATGTTCTTGCGCATCCTCGCACCGCAGCTTCTCGTGCTTCTGCTGGCGGCCGGGTTGACCGGATAACGGCGGGACAGAGCCTGCGCGGACAAATTGTCCGACAGGTGTCCGACGGTTTGCCGACACAAAGCCGACATGTCTTTCACACCATAAGAAAAGCCCCGGAGAAAACTCCGGGGCTTTTCTTTAATCTCAGGTCAGGGGCTTAGCCCTTGGCCGGAAGCGGGCCGATCATCATGATCATCTGACGGCCTTCCATCTTCGGCATGTTCTCGATCTTACCGATCTCTTTCACATCCTCGGCCACGCGTTCGAGAAGCTGACGGCCAAGATCTTGGTGCGCCATTTCACGACCACGGAAACGCAGGGTGATTTTCACCTTGTCGCCGCCTTCGAGGAATTTGAAGACGTTCTTCATCTTCACGTTATAGTCGTGCGTGTCCGTACCGGGGCGGAATTTGACCTCTTTGATCTCGATGGTCTTCTGCTTTTTCCGGGCTTCGGATTCGCGCTTTTGCTGTTCGTATTTGAACTTGCCGTAATCCATGATCTTACAGACCGGCGGCGTGGCGTTCGGAGAAATTTCGACCAGATCAAGACCGGCCTCTGCGGCCATGTCCATTGCCTTCGCGGGGTGTACGACCCCGACGTTTTCGCCCTCTGCACCGATCAGTCGGATTTCCGGTGCACGGATGCGTTCATTCACGCGAGGTCCAGTGTCACGGGTCGGCGGGGCGTTATGCGGTCTGCGGGCTATGGTCGGCTCCTGTTCGTCATTTCGTTTGTGTTGCGGGAAAATAAGGCGTAACGCCGCCGCTTTCAACCCGCATTCGGCGGCTTCTCGCACAGGAAGGCCGGGACGGGGAAAATCGCTCGCTCCGAACCCTTTCAATTCAGTAGACCCCATGCCATATCCGCCTCCAGTGGGGGGTGACAAGTTCTCCACATTTTAAAGGGTGAGGAAAACTGACATGACCAAACGTATTTTGACTGGCGCTCTTGTGACGAGCCTCGCGCTGACGCTTGCGGCTTGTAAAGAAGAAGAGAAAGCTGCCGAGACCACCACCGAAACCACCGGTTCCGTGATGGAGCAGGCCTCCGATGCTGTCAGCGATGCGGCTGAAGCTGTGTCCGAAACGGCCGAAGAAATTGCCGGCACGGCAAGCGACGCGGCGGCTGATGCTGCCGAGGACGCCAGCGAAGCCGCGTCTGACGCCGTTGATGCGGCAACCGATGCCGTGACCGCCGCTGGCGAAGGTGCGGTTGAAGCTGCCTCTGATGCGGCGGAAACTGCGGTCGAAGCCGCCACGGATGCCGCCGATGCTGCAAGCGAGGCGTCTGAAGCTGCAACTGAAGCCGCGTCTGACGCCGCTGAGGTTGCCGCGGACACCGCCGAAGCCGCGACCGATGTGGCTGCCGAAGCCGCCTCTGATGCAATGGAAGCCGCTGCTGATGCCGCTGACGCTGCTGCCCCGGAAGTGACCGATGAAGCCACTGAGGCGGCCACGATCAAGGGCGAAACCGGCTTTGATATGGCAGCCGCAGCCGAAGTGCTGACCGTTGATGGGTTCGATCTCGACAAGGCTACCGAACTGGTGAATGCCTCCTCCCTGTCGGATGAAGCCAAATCTACCGTCATCACCAGCATGGAACAAGCCGCCGAGAACCCGGCGATCCTGAGCACCATTCTGGAGAAAACCCGGATTCTTCTCGGGATGTAAAAGACCGCTGAGTAAGAGCGAGCAGAGAGAAGGCCGTGCGGGACACCCTGCACGGCCTTTTTCGTGAGATTTCCTGGCAAAGAAAAAGCCCCGCGAACTGCGGGGCTTCGATCTTTCGAGCTTTGGTCTGTTGGGCAGTGGCGCGATCAGTCCACGAAAGCTTTCTCGACCACATATTCCTTCGGTTCGGAATTGGCACCTTCGCGCAGGCCGAAGCCGTCGAGGATCGCCATAATATCCTTGTTGAACGCGAGGTTGCCGCAGACCATGCCGCGGTCGGTTTCCGGGTTCATCGGCGGGATGCCGAGATCCTCGAACACCTTGCCGGAGCTGAGGTTGTCGGTGACGCGGCCCATGTGGTGGAACTCTTCGCGGGTCGTCGTCGGGTAGTAGCGCAGCTTGCCGTCTTCGATCTCGGAGAGGATCTCGTCGGATTTGATGTGCTCGACCAGTTGACGGCCATATTCGAGTTCCGAGACTTCGCGACAGGTGTGCATGAGAATGACCTCGTCATATTTCTCGTACACTTCCGGTTCGCGCATCAGCGAGGCGAAGGGGGCGATTCCGGTGCCGGTGGCGAAGAACCAAAGGCGTTTGCCGGGCAGAAGCGCATCGACCACGAGGGTGCCGACGGGTTTCGGGCGCAGGATGATTTCATCGCCGGGCTGGATGTGCTGCAAACGCGAGGTCAGCGGGCCGTCCTGCACTTTGATGGAATAGAATTCCAGATGCTCTTCCCAGCTCGGCGAGGCGATGGAGTAGGCGCGCAGCAGCGGCTTGGCCTTGCCGGTCTTCGGGTTCACATCGCCCATCAGGCCGATCATCACGAATTCGCCGGACCGGAACCGCAGGGTTTGCGGGCGTTCGACCTTGAAGGAAAACAGCCGGTCGTTCCAGTGTTTCACCTCAAGAACCTTGGCGGCATCGGGCAGGGTGGGAACGGCTTTGGCTTTTGTCTCGGTTACGTCGTTCAACTCAGTCATCACTTTCTCTCGGGCCGTGTTCAGTGTCTCGCATCTCGGGCTGTTCCGTGATGCGGATGGCTCTAATTCAATATCATGAATGCATCATTGATCTGTGTCAGGCATCCATTCAGTCATCAGGTCAAAAGACGCAGATTGCCTTGCGCCTCTTTTGGACGTTTTGTCTTTTCCTTGCAAGCAAACCAAAGGTTTTCAGCAGCTCTTGAAGGGCTGAGCTGGGATGATACGGCCAGTTTGCCAAAATTTTAGACCTTTTGGTCAAAAATTCTGCGCATTCGCACGCAGGCGCCCCTGATAGTCATGCGCACGCCAGTCGGCGCGCGTGCTCCAAAGCTCTTCGGGCTGACGTGCGGCCAGCTCGTCGCTGATCTCCACCTCGTCAAAGCCCGAACGCCGCGCCATGGCATATTGCTCACAGATCACATGGCCCTCGGCACGCAACCGCCCCTGAAACCCGGCGAGCCGCAACAGGCGGGCAAGGGTGAAGCCGCGCCCGTCGGCAAAGCTCGGGAAATTGATCCGGATCGCCGGGGCGTTGCCGTGTTGGGCAAGGCTTTCGGGATCGGTGTCGGAGCTCAGCTCCACCCAATCGCCGCTATAATCCTCGGCGATAAAGCCGTCGTCACGAATGATCACGCTCATGAGGCGTCTCCTTTCGAGATACGCACCATCTTGCCATCGACGAGATGGATGCCGCATTCGGTTTTCTCTTCTCCGCGCCAGCGTCCGGCGCGCGGGTCTTCGCCGTCCTTGATCGGGCTGGTGCAGGGCGCGCAGCCAATCGAGGGGTAGCCTTTCGCCACCAACGGGTGACGGGGCAGGCGGTTGTTGATCATGTAGTCCTGCAAATCCGAGGGCGCCCAATAGGCCAGCGGATTGATCTTGATCCGGCTGTCGTCTTCATTCTCGAAGAAATCGAGCGAGGCGCGCGTCGTCCCCTGAAACCGTTTGCGTCCGGTGATCCAGGCATCGAATTGCCCCAACGCCTTATGCAGCGGCACGGTTTTGCGCAGGTTGCAGCAGGCGTCCTTGTTCTCGAGATGCAAGAGGCTGTCCGGATCATTGGCCGCTAGGCTCGCCGGGGCGGGCCGGATGCGGCGCACGTCACGCAGATCGAGCCGGTCGATGACATCCAGCTGATACTGGATGGTTTCCTCGAACAGCATTTCCGTGTCGATGAAGATCACCGGCGTGTCCGGTTTCATGACGGAAATCATGTGCAAAAGCACAACGCTTTCCGCGCCGAAGGAGGACACGAGCGCAATCCGGCCCAATTCGCGGTCCCGCAGGGCGAGCTCCAGCACAGAGGTCGCCGAGTGGTTGGCGTAGCGCGCGTTGAGGCGCGCCACGCGGCTGTCCACGGAGCCGAACTCTTCGGTCAACAGCTCAAGCGGCTGTAGGCGTTCAGGCTGCATTGGCGGCTTCCTCTTTCGGCGGATAGAGCGCGTCCTTGAACGGGGCCATGCCGAGGCGGCGATAGGTCATGAGGAAAGTCTCCTCAGGGGCTTCGCGCAGCTCCAGATAGGCCAGCAGGATGCGTTCGATCGCCGGGACGATCTCGTCATAGGCAAAGCCCGGCCCGGTGCGATCACCGATCACCATGTCTTCGGTGCCATCGCCGCCAAGTGTGATCTGGTAGTTCTCCACGCCCGCGCGGTCGAGGCCGAGAATGCCGATGTGACCGACGTGGTGGTGACCACAGGCGTTGATGCAGCCGGAGATCTTGATCTTCAGCGGGCCGATCTCGTGTTCGAGTTTCAGCTCTTCGAACCGGGTGGCAATGCCCTGTGCGACGGGGATCGAGCGGGCGGTGGCCAGCGCGCAGTAATCCATGCCGGGGCAGGCGATGATGTCGCTCACCAGCCCGATGTTGGCCGTGGCAAGTTCGGCGGCTTTCAGCGCCGCATAGATCGCCGGAAGATCGGCTTTGTGGACATGCGGCAGGATCACGTTCTGCTCATGGGAAATGCGCAGTTCGTCATGGCCATAGGTCCGTGCCAGCTCAGCGAGCACCCGCATCTGATCGGCGGAGGCATCCCCCGGCGTCTGACCTGGCGTCTTGAGCGAGACGGTCGCGATGGCATAGCCCGGCGCTTTGTGTGCGCTCAGGTTCGTGTCGGCCCAGCTGCGGAACGCCGGATCGACCTCATAGGCGCGATCAAAGGATTCCGTGGAGGCCTCCCGGAACGCGGGCGCAGAGAAAGCCGCACGAATATCGTTCAGCATCTCCATGTCGATGCCGCCGAAGGCCGGTTTGACCTGTGCAAAACGGGCCTCGACACGGGCGCGGATGTCTTCGATCCCGTGCTCATGCACAGTGATCTTGATCCGGGCTTTGTATTTGTTGTCGCGGCGGCCCAGGAGGTTCCAGACGGAGACGGTGGCCTCCAAATAGGGCAGGAGGTCTTCGAGCGAGACGAAGTCCTTAAGCACCTTGCCGACCATCGGTGTGCGCCCGAGGCCGCCACCGACGATGATCTGTGCGCCGATCTCACCCTCCTGTTCGCGCAGGTAAAGCCCGATGTCATGTGCCTTGATCACCGCGCGGTCGGCTTTCGCGCCGGAGACGGCGACTTTGAACTTGCGTGGCAGGAACTGGAATTCCGGGTGGTCGGTGGACCATTGGCGGATCAGCTCTGCGATGGGACGCGGATCGGCGATCTCATCGGCGGCAGCGCCCGCGAAATGGTCCGCGGTCACGTTGCGGATGGTGTTGCCGGATGTCTGGATCGCATGCATCTCCACATCCGCGAGATCCGAGAGGATCGCGGGGACGTCGGGCAGTTTCGGCCAGTTGTACTGGATGTTCTGCCGTGTGGTGAAATGGCCGTAACCACGGTCATAGGTCTCTGCGATATGGGCGAGCTGATCCATCTGGCGGCTGCTGAGCGTGCCATAGGGGATCGCGACCCGCAGCATGTAAGCGTGCAGTTGCAGATACAGACCGTTCATCAGGCGCAGCGGGCGGAATTCCTCCTCGGTCAGCGCGCCGTCGATGCGGCGGGCCACTTGGGCGGAGAATTGTGCGACGCGGGTGCGGACAAAGGCTTCGTCGAAGTCGTTGTACTTATACATGGGCTTCGACCTCCTGATTGGTCTCTTGTTTTCCGTGGAAATAGTTGGACGGGCCGGTGCGGCGGAAGTCCTCGCGGAAATGGGTCGGCTCCGGGCCGTGCTCGCCGAGGCGCACGTCGGCCAGATAGGGGCCGACGACAGTGATGTCTTTTTGCGCCTCACCGAGTGCGGCCTCGGCCGTCTCTTGTTCTGTGTAGGCGCAGGCCATGCGCAGATCGCGGACCCACTGACCGGCGTGGTCGAGATAGATCACATCGCCTTCGAGAAGAGCGTTTGCGGTGACGGCTTTGGGCGTGAACGGACGCGGCATGGCTTTTTTCCAACTTGCGAAATCTTGCGGTTAATTTAGAACATTGTTCCAAGTTTGGGCTAGCCATGCGCATGAATAAGGATGAATGTTCCTTGTCCTTGCAGCAGTCGGTCCGGCGTTCCGGGAAAGAAAGGAAAATCGAAATGACGGACCAAATCGACGCGATGGATCGGAAAATTCTGGGCGAGCTGCAAAAGGATGCGAGCCAGTCTTTGGACGAGATTGCCCGTAAAGTCGGCTCTTCGAAGACCCCGGTGTGGAATCGTATCCGCAAGATGAAAGAGGGTGGCGTCATCGGCCAGCAGACGGTGATCCTCGATCCGGAGAGCCTCGGGCTTGAGGCCTGTTTCTTCGTCTTGGTGCGCACCAACGCCCACGAGGCGAATTGGCAGGAGAAGTTCCTGCAAGTGCTGCAACGCCGTCCCGAGGTTTTGGAGGCGCACCGGCTTGCGGGGGAGATCGACTATATCCTTAAGGTGCGGGTGAAGAACGCGAAGGCGTACGACGATTTCTATCAGGCACTGATCAAGGAGGTGTCGATCTACAACGTCACGGCGCTGCTTTCGATGGAAGAGATCAAATCGACGACGGAATTGCCGTTGTGAGCGCGGCGGGGGCTTTGCGCCCCCGGACCCCCCGCAGGATATTTCAGGACAAAAGAAAAGGCGCATCGGATGACCGGTGCGCCTTTGGTTCTTAGATGGGCTCGGCTCAGTGATTGCCGGAGCGCGTGAACAGGCCCGCATCCTCAGCCGCTTTGCGCAGGGCGTTGGATTTGTTGACGGTTTCCTGATACTCGCCCTCTGGGTCGCTGTCGTAGACAACGCCGCCACCGGCTTGGATGTAGAGCTTTTCGTCTTTCAAAACCGCGGTGCGCAATGCGATGCACATGTCCATGTCACCGCCTGCGGAGAAGTAGCCGACGCCGCCGCCATAGACGCCGCGTTTCTCGGGTTCCAGCTCGTCGATGATCTCCATAGCGCGGACTTTCGGTGCGCCCGAAACCGTGCCAGCGGGCAGACCCGCGAGCAGGGCGGATAGCGCGTCTTCGTCCTCGCGCAGCTCACCGACCACGTTGGAGACGATGTGCATGACGTGGGAATAGCGCTCGATGATGAACTCCTCGGTCGGGTGAACCGTGCCGATTTTGGACACTTTGCCGGTATCGTTGCGGCCC
The DNA here is from genome assembly GCF_054788345.1 of Celeribacter sp. ULVN23_4. Lineage (NCBI taxonomy): Bacteria > Pseudomonadati > Pseudomonadota > Alphaproteobacteria > Rhodobacterales > Roseobacteraceae > Celeribacter > Celeribacter sp. ULVN23_4. The sequence continues at coordinate 25,109 of NZ_JBTVYO010000014.1, forward strand.
AGATCGAGCAGCATCAGGTGCTCGGCCAGTTCCTTTTCGTCCGACAGCAAGTCTTCTTCGAGAGCCTTGTCTTCCGCCGGGGTCGCGCCGCGTTTGCGGGTGCCCGCGATGGGGCGGATCGTGACCTCGTTGCCAAAAACGCGCACGAGAATCTCAGGCGATGCGCCGATGATCTGGAAGCCGCCGAAGTTGAAGAAGAACATGAAGGGCGACGGGTTGGTGCGCCGCAGGGAGCGGTAGAGCGAGAAGGGCGGGAGCGGGAACTCTTGGGTCCAGCGCTGCGCCGGAACGACCTGGAAGATGTCACCTGCGGTGATGTATTCCTTCGCCTTCTCGACGGCAGCCTTGTAGCCCTCATGCGTGAAGTTCGACGTGGACGGCGGAGCAATGAATGCCTCGCCCATCTCATGGCTGGCTTCCGACGGCGCACGTTCGAGATCGCGAAGCGCGTCCATGACCCGCTCTGCGGCCTGCGCATAGGCGGCCTTGGCGGACAGGCCGGAGTTGGCCCAAGCCGGAGACACAAGGATCACATCGCCTTTGACGCCATCGAGGATGGCGATCACCGAGGGGCGCATGAGAACCGCATCGGGCAGGCCGATCGGATCGGGGTTCACATTCGGAAGATGCTCGACCAGACGGATCATGTCATAGCCGAGATAGCCGAAGAGGCCCGCTGCCGCGCCCGGAAGCTCGTCCGGAATGTCGATGCGGCTTTCTGCGATCAGGGCGCGGATCGAGGCGAGGGGATCGCGCTCATCGGTCTCGTAGCTGTCGGCGTCGAAACGCGCGTTGCGGTTGATCGAGGCCGTCGTGCCATCGCATCTCCAGATCAGGTCCGGCTTCATCCCCACGATCGAATAGCGCCCGCGCACTTCACCGCCGGTGACCGATTCAAGGATGAAACTGTCGGTGCGGGCGCCCGCGAGTTTGAGCATGATCGATACGGGCGTGTCGAGATCGGCGGCCACCTTGGCGTAGACGAGCTGGTTCTTGCCCGCCTCGAAGCCGGTCTCAAAGTCGGAATAAGAGGGGATGAGGGTGGCCATATCGGGCGTCTTTCTTACTGCATCTGGCTGTGGACCGCATTGAGCGCAGTCTGGTTCACCGTGACGCCGTCGCGGGTGCGCAGCGCATTGGCGAAAGCGTCGATTACATCGGTGGCCGCGCCTTGGGCGGCGGTGTCGATGTAATTCTTCGCGATGGCGTCGTTTTCCTCCGAAGCTTCGGGGGCGTTGACGGTTTCGACCTTGGCGATGATCACGCGGCCTTCGCCGGGGATCAGGGTCGTGCCGCCTGCTTTCAGGCCGGGAGCGAAGACCGCATCCATGAAGCCTGCGGGCATGGTGGAGATGTAATCCTGACGGGTGATTGCGTCGAACTGCTCCAGCGGCAGGCCCAGATCGGCCATGGCGGTCCCGGAGGCCACGCTGGTCTCAAGCGCCTCGGCGCGGGCCGTGAGCTTCTGGGTCAGGGCATCGGCTTCCCAATCGGCGGCGACTTGGTCGCGGACCTGATCGAGCGGCTTCACCGTCGCCGGAACAATCTCGTCGAGGCGCAGCGCAAAGACGCCGCCGTCGGAGAGTTGTACGATTTCCGGGTAATCATCGAGGGTGACTTTGGCGGCCGCGTCCTGGAAGGCGGTGTAGGCGGCGATCCCGCCTTCGCTTTCCGAGGTCCAATCCAGCTGCCCCAGTTCCATATCGGTTTCGTTGGCCAGATCTTCGAGCGTGTAACCGCCCGCGAGATCGTTGTCGAAGGTTTCGATCTGATCCGCGATCAGACGGGAAGCGGCATCTGCGGCCATCTCGGTCGCCAGTTCGTCGCGGGCGTCTTCAAAGGAAATCTCCGTGCCTGCGAGCGTGCCATTGACACGGTAGAGCGCCGGGCCGAGATCGGACATGAGCGGACCTGCAACACCGGTGCCCTCAAGCGCGAAGACGGCGGGACCAACGGCGCTGGACAGGTCGCTTTCGGAGACATCGCCCATATCGGCGTCACTCAGATCAAGGCCGCGTGCGGTGACTTCGTCGTCAAAGCTGCTTTCGCCGGATGCGATACGGTCAGCGGCGGCTTGGGCCTCGTCCTCGGTGCCAAACACCAGACGTTCGACCAGACGGCGTTCCGGCTGGACATAGCTGTCGATGTTGTCGTCGTAGAGTTTGCGCAGAGCCGCCTCATCGAGATCGACCTTGTCGGTCAGCATCGCCGGGGTGAGCCAGACATAGGTGATCCGGCGGGCTTCCGGGGCCGTGTAAGCATCCGGATGCGCATCGTACCAGCTCTGAATGTCGGCGTCAGAGGCGACAGGGCTGCCGGTTTCGAGATCGGAGGCGGAGAGAACGGCGGTCGAGATTGTGCGGCGTTCGCCGAGCCAATCCACGACGGTCTGGCCGTAGGAGGGGGGCATGGTGATGCCGGAGGCGAGCGCGCCGGTGAGGATCGAACGAGAGGCTTCTTTGCGCAGATCGGCTTCGAAGTCTTTTTCGTTCATGTTGTTGCGGGCGAGCAGCTCTTTGTAGGCGTCGGTGTCGAACTTGCCGTCGATGCCTTTGAACGCATCATAGGTCAGCAGTTCGCGGCGCACGGCGTCATCGCCGACCGAAATGCCGAGACGGGCGGTTTCGCCATCAAGCGCGGCTTGGGACAGGAGCTGATCCAGCACCTGTTGCGTCAGGCCGAATTCCTGCGCCTGGCTGATGGAAAAGCCTTGGCCGGTTTGCGCGGAGATGCTGCGCATCTGGCCTTGCAGCGCGTTGGCATAGTCGTTGACGGAAATCTCTTCCTCGCCAACAGAGGCCACGCGGGTCACGCCGCCGCCGAAATTCGCTGTTCCAAATCCGCCGAGGCCGATGATGAGGAGACCGAGAATCCCCCATACCACCATTTTCGCGCCAGAGCCTTTGCCGCTCGCCATAGTCTTTTTCTCCCATCAAAGGTTGGCAAAGTGTGTAGAAGCAAGCGGCAGGGAGGGCAAGGCGGATCAGGGCGCGATTTGTGCCAATCTCGTGAAAAGCTCAGAGATGCCAGCAACGTCGATATTGGCGAAGGCGATACGCAATTGCCGTTCGGCACGCGGATCGTTTGCTGGCATGAAGGCGGTGCCGGGCAAGAGAAGCACGCCAGCTTCGCGTACAAGCCACGGGGCGAGCTCGGACGAGGGCATATCGAACGGGTGTTCGACATAGGCAAAGAAGGCGCCGCAGCCCAAGAGTTGCCAGCCTTTGAGACGGGCAAACCCGTCCTGCATCGCGTCGCGGCGGGCGAGGATTTCTGCGCGTTCTCCGGCGACCCATTGGCTCAGGTTCTGAAGGCCCCAGAGGGCGGCGCGCTGGCCGATCTGGTTGGGGCAGATGGTGACCGTATCGAGATATTTCTCGACCTCAGCCAGCCGTTCGGGCGCGGCGATCAGGGCACCGACGCGATGGCCCGTAAGGCGGAAGGCTTTTGAGAAGGAATAGAGATGCACCAAGGTGTTGTGCCAGTCGGGCTGACGGAACAGGTAATGCGGCACCTCAGAGCGGCTGTCGAAATCACGATAGGTCTCGTCGAGAATGAGCATGATCCGGTGTTCGCGCGCCAAGGCGTAAAATTTCGTCAAAAGCTCCGCCGGGTATTCAACGCCGCCCGGATTGTTCGGCGTGATCAGCACGAGGGCCTTGGTGCGCGGCGTGATCAACCGGGCGGCGGTTTCGAGATCCGGGATCAAATCGTCGCCAGTGGGCAAGGGAACGGCCGTGACCCCGTTCATGTCGCACCACATTTTATGATTGAAATACCAAGGCGTTGCGAGGATCACTTCGTCGCCCGTGCTGGCGATTGTGCTCATGACGCCGGTGAAGGCTTGGTTGCAGCCGGAGGTGATGGCGACCTCGTGGGCGGAGATCTCGGCGTGATAGGCGGCGGACCACTGGTTTGCGAGCTCGGCGCGGAGTTCCGGCAATCCCAGAACCGGGCCATAGAGATGCGCGCTCGTGTCTTCGAGAGCGATGCGGGCGATCTCCTCGCGCAGCGCCAGAGGCGGGGCCTCCATCGGGGCGGCTTGGCTGACGTTGATCAAGGGACGTTCCGGCGGGAAGCTCATGCCTTCTATCCAGCTTTTCGATGCGACGATCGGCGAGGCTGCGGTGTGAGCCATCGTGGGGGTAAGCGGGTCAAGCATAGAAGGGTCCTTTATACGTTCCCTCCGAATTTAGAAGCCCGGATCGGGGGATGCAATCGGTCTGTGTGATCACGGTTCGGGGGGAGGTCTCGGGATAAGACGACGGTCAAATGAGGCTTTCGCACCTATGATTTGATGAAAACTCCGGCAAGGTGCTGAAAAAAAAGACGTACACGCCGGGGTGAGCAGTTTTCGATGAGGTTTTCATCCTTTGTTTACGATTTTCGCAAGAGCCTAGGATGACACTCAGGCAAAAGCGCCCAACTGAATATAGACCCGCGCCAAAAGGGGCCAAGGGGAAAAAACGATATGAGGTAGCTATGGCAGTTCTGGATGCCCGCGAGATGCGGGGGGATCACTATCTAATTGAAGACCTTCGCGCCGCGCTGGACATGGCCCGGATCGGGGATTCTGCGCGCGAGGAAGAGTTGACGGATCGCATTCGCGATGCCTCCTACGATATGGAGATGCGGCATGCTGGCTATCTGGTCCGCTCGGCCTGCGGTGCGATTGATGCCGTGCTGCGCGCCTTTGATCGTGAGGGGTCTCTGGCCTTTGCCGAGTTGGAAATCAATAAGGCCCAGGACATGTTCCGCCGTTTGGGGGGGCAAGCGAGCGCGGCCTGATCTTCTCGCACGCTGTCAAAAGGATGACAAAGAAAAGCCCCGCGTTTGGCGGGGCTTTCTATTTCGGACATATGTCCCAAGGATTTGGTCTGCGGTTCAGTCGCGCCCGCGATAGGGCTTGACGTATTGCATCGCCATATCCCAAGGGAAGAAAATCCAAGTGTCCTGAGACACTTCGGTGATGTAGCTGTCCACCTGCGCGCGGCCTTTCGGTTTTGCGTAGACGGTGGCGAAATGGGCCTTCGGGTACAGGGCACGGACCAGTTCAAGCGTTTTGCCGCTGTCCACCAGATCGTCGATCACGAGAATGCCGCTGCCATCGCCCATCATCTCGGCGTCCGGGGAGTTCAGGACCACGGCGTCGGACTGGGACTGGTGGTCGTAGGATTTCACGGAGATCGTATCGACGGTGCGAATGTCCAGCTCGCGGGCGATGATCATCGCCGGGGCCATGCCGCCGCGGGTGATCGCGACAATGGCGCGCCATGCGCCGTCATCGGGCCCCTTGCCATCGAGCCGCCAAGCCAGCGCGCGGCTGTCGCGGTGGATCTGGTCCCAGCTGATGTGAAACCCTTTCTCATGGGGCAGGCGGTCGGACATCGGTTTCATCCTTTCATCGTCATGGCGTACTTGGCGCGGCAGAGTTGGAAGTGACGGGTCACGTCAGGGCGATCCGCACCCCGAAAGCGGCAATCAGGCCGCCAAAGGCGCGATCGGTCCAAAGCTTGGCCCGGCCATAGGCTTGTCGTGCTTTTTGCCGCGAAAAAACGCGCGCGACAATCAGATACCACAAGGTTTCATCAAAAAAGACGAAAAACAGCAAAAGCACCTTCACGGAGAGAGGTGTTTCCGGCGGGATCAGTCCGGCAAACACCGCCCCGAAAAACACGGCAGGTTTCGGATTCGACAGTTGGGTCGTCAATCCGAGCCGGAAGGCATTGGCCAGAGAGCGCGGGCTCGCCGTGAGGCTTTCGGATGAGGGCAGGGGAATGCGGGCGTGACGAAAGGTTTTGTAGCCGATCCAAATGAGGAACAGTCCGCCCGCCAGTTTGAAGGCGAGATAGGTGCGGGGAAACAGTTAGAAGAGGACGGAAAGGCCGGACATGGCGGCCAAGGCCCAGATCACGGCGCCAAGCCCGAAGGCTACGGCAAGGCCGAACGCCGGACGGAAGCCTTCGGAGGCCGCCGTGCGCACGGAGACGACGAAGGACGGACCGGGGCTCATGGCAGCGATCAGGTGAATGCTCAGGATCGACAGGAATACAGTAAGTGTCATCATCTCCTCCCAAAGATGACAAAACGGGGACCGCAAAGCCCCCGTTTCAAAAATGGTCTGGCGGGGCGGATCAGCCCTTTGAAATATCCGGGGCGTCCACGGCTTTCATGCCGACGACATGGTAGCCCGCGTCCACGTGGTGGGTCTCGCCGGTTACGCCCGCGCCCAGATCGGACAGCAGGTAGAGGGCGGAGTTGCCAACGTCGTCGATGCTCACGTTGCGGCGCAGCGGCGAGTTGTACTCGTTCCATTTCATGATGTAGCGGAAATCGCCGATGCCGGACGCAGCCAGCGTCTTGATCGGACCAGCGGAGATCGAGTTGACGCGGATGCCGTCTTTGCCGAGGTCTTCGGCGAGGTAGCGCACGGAAGCTTCGAGAGCGGCTTTTGCAACACCCATCACGTTGTAATGCGGCATCACGCGCTCGGCACCGTAATAGGTCATGGTCAGCATCGCGCCACCTTCGGTCATCAGCTTCGCCGCGCGTTGCGCAACAGCGGTGAAGGAGAACACGGAGATGTCCATGGTCAGGTTGAAGTTGGCGCGGGACGTGTCGACATAGCGACCGCGCAGCTCGTTCTTGTCGGAGAAGCCGATGGCGTGAACGATAAAGTCGATCTTGCCCCATTTCTCTTTGATTGCTGCAAACAGAGCGTCGATGGAGCCTTCGTCCGCCACGTCGCATTCCACGACGAAATCGGAGCCGAGACGTTCAGCCAGCGGATCGACGCGTTTTTTCAACTGCTCGCCCTGATAGGAAAAGCACAGCTCTGCGCCGTGATCTGAGAGAGCTTTGGCAATGCCCCAAGCGATCGATTTGTCATTCGCAAGGCCCATAATCAGCCCGCGTTTGCCTTCCATCAGTTTCGTCATGGTCTTCCTCGAACCCGTTATTTTTGTGTTGAGACGTGCTTTAGGGGTTTTCAGATAGGCGATCAAGTGTGGCGGGGGGCAATTTTGTGACGTGGCGTCACAAGTTCGTTGACCGAACTTTGGGTTGGTCCAGAAAGCCTGTGGGACAAATACGTCTTTGTTTTTTTGGGGGGCGCCTCCATGAGTAAGCGCGCAGATGGGATGCGCGGGGGAGATGGATGCTTGCCGCTCCGCGCCGCAAGAGCTATCTCGGTGGGGCAATAAAAGGAGGCTGTCATGGTTCCACGCAAAGGCATTTTCGCAGGGGATGATCCGTTCGAGATCGCGCGCAAGTGGCTGAAGGAAGCCGAAGCCAAGGAAATCAACGATCCCAATGCGATCGCGATCGCGACGGTGGACCCGGATGGGTTGCCGAACGTGCGTATGGTGCTCTTGAAAGAGATCGCGGATGACGCGTTCGTCTTCTACACCAATTACGAGAGCGCCAAAGGGCATGAGGTCGAAAGCGCTGGCAAGGCGGCTTTCGTGATGCATTGGAAAAGCCTGCGCCGTCAGGTGCGGGTGCGCGGACTTGTCACGCGCGAAAGCGCAGAACATTCGGACGCCTATTACCGCTCCCGCGCGCTTGGCAGCCGGATCGGCGCTTGGGCGAGCCAGCAATCGCGCCCGCTCGAGTCTAAAGCGGCGTTGATGGAGGCGGTGGCCAAAGAGGGGCTGCGCCATGGCCCAAATCCGAAACGCCCCCCGTTTTGGGGTGGTTACCGGATTACGCCACTGGAGATCGAGTTCTGGGCAGATGGAGAATTTCGCCTGCATGATCGCTTTCGCTGGCGGCGGAGTGCGCCGGATCAACCGTGGGATATTTTGCGTTTGAATCCATGAGTTCCGCGGCTGAATCCTGTTGTTTGAGAGGGTTGCCTTGGACCATTTGATCAAAAAATGGTCAAAAAGACAGGGTAAAGGGGTCTTGCACCTTTGGCGCGAATGGCACAGGGTCTAGCTGGGATGAGGGGCTCACGCCCCATAGATTGGGCCCGACCGTTTGGCCGGGCCTTTGTGAGTATAGAGAGAATGAACGAGACTGACTTGGGCAAGGTCGTATCGGGCCAGGTAAAATGGTTCGATCCAACCCGTGGATTTGGATTTGTGGTCGCCGACGACGGCGGGCCGGATATTTTGTTGCACGCCAACGTGCTGCGCAATTTTGGGCAAAGTTCCGTCGCGGATGGGGCGGGCATTCGTCTCGTGGTTCAACGGACTGATCGCGGTGTGCAAGCCGTCGAAGTGCTCGAAATTCTGCCGCCGGAGACCGGCGCGGGCGCTGTGCTCGAAGACCTCGAAGATATCGATGAAGACAGCTTGGCTCTCCCGCTGGAGCCTGCGCGGGTGAAATGGTTCGATAAGGGCAAGGGCTTCGGCTTTGCCAATGTGTTCGGCCGTCCGGAAGATGTGTTCATCCATATCGAAGTGCTGCGCCGTTCCGGGCTTGCTGACCTGATGCCGGGCGAAGCTGTCGGTCTGCGCGTCATTGAAGGGCGCCGAGGCCGCATGGCTGCACATGTGACAGCTTGGGATGCCGCGCTGCGCGAAGATGTGCTCGTCGAAGAACATGCCTAAGCAGGGTGCAGTCCGCAGCTTCGTTCGGGCCACGATCGGCGTCGCGCTTCTGCTCGGCGTTCCGCAATTGGCTTTGGCACAATCGGACTGCAACATTGATGAGGTGATCGTGAGCGGGGAAGGGCTGGTGGCCCGGTTCTCCGTCGAGATCGCCGACGACGCGGGTGAACGTGCCCTCGGACTTATGAACCGACCCGAGATGGCTAAATCCCATGGCATGCTGTTCGTCTATGAAAAGCCACAGCCCGTGGCCTTCTGGATGGCGAACACGCTTATCCCTCTCGATATGATTTTCACAGATCGCCGCGGTGTTGTGACCCGCGTCCACGACAATGCCAAGCCTTTGGACCGGACCCCTATTTCGGGGGGAGATGCGGTATATGCCGTGCTTGAAATCAATGGCGGGCTGGCAAAACGTCTTGGGATCGTTCCGGGCGATGTGCTGCGTCATCCGGCTTTTGGTGCTGATGCGGCGGATCCCTGCGCCGGGGAATAAGAACGGCGAAGAATAGGTCTTTTCAATCGCGCATTTGCACGGTAGGAGAGGCGCACGGTCGGGGCGTGGCGCAGTCTGGTAGCGCACCTGTTTTGGGTACAGGGGGTCGTGAGTTCGAATCTCGCCGCCCCGACCACTTCCAAACATCTCTGGAATATCCCCCTATATATGGGGCGCGTTTAGCTTCTGTGGCTCGGCATTCTGTCGCTTGTTCTGCGATTGGGCTCATCTCGTATATATAGAGTGATAGGCGTACGTGGGCGGAGGTTGCTGCTGTGTCCGGTGTCCGCCTCTGCCGTCAGGTGAGTTGCAAAGCCCCTTTACACATATAGATGCAACCTTCTCATAGAGTTTCGCTCATTTCTAAGCGTTGCTCTTCGCGTAAGCTGAATGTCTCGAAGCTTTGCTGTTTCATTCCCGCGGCTGACCCATTTCCTCCAGCGCCACTTATCAGGCGATTCACCCGCCAGCTTCCG
>NZ_JBTVYO010000015.1:0-14953 GCF_054788345.1 Celeribacter sp. ULVN23_4
GATGGTACACGGCGGGCCTTATCCGGCCTCGACCAACTTTGGCGCGACCTCGGTCGGCACCCTGTCGATCCGCCGCTTCCTGCGCCCCGTTTGCTTCCAAAACATCCCGGAGGAAGTCCTCCCAGAGGAGCTTCAGATCCCCCCATCTTTTGGACAGAATTTGGCCTAAACCAAAATACGTTTTGCCCCTACCAGGTGGGCCTCTGTCTACACTCAGCCAGTAGACCACGGCTTATGATCCGCCGCCAAACACTTTTGGGCGGCGGATCCTTGCGCCAACACCGAAGCACTGAACATGCTCAAACTTCGCCTCCCAGCATGAAGACCATTAAAGCGTTTCGACTTAAACCTGAATCAGGGTTTGAGCAGAAACGCGGAGCAACGTCCAAGCGGAACGGGCGTTTCGACTTTATGTGATAGATCAAGTTAAAGTCGAAACGCTTTAGGCAAGCTGGTCATTCGCGCGGTCCCAAAAAATTTGCAATAGAGCCTGCCTTATACATCTGAAGCCCTGCCACGATTTGAGATAAAGCAAGAGCGAGCCGTGCGGGCCGGGCGCAGTCTGATGACGTCAGATACGCCATGATAGAGAAACAGGCATAGTGTATGTAAAGCCGTCTCTGAATTGACGCCCATCAAGATTCTGAACTCCACTCGCCTCATCATGCCTTCGCCCCAGTTCACAGCTGTGAACTTATCCTCACACCCGAGATTACGCCGCCTCTTTTCGCATAAGAGCCATAATCATCGGACCCGATGAGAACCCGCCATCCGCCGCTTTGGCACTCAAGCTCCGCAGATACCCGCCCGGAGAGCGAATGTCGGACATACGCTCCAGCATCGCCGCCAGAACGACCGACGCTTCAACCGGCCCCATATAGCGTTTCGCTTCATCCCAAGCGGAGGGCGAAATCCCCATCATCGGTCGAACCATCTCTGCGGCGCGCACAAATTGATGCCAGTGACGGATCACACCATCGCTATAGCTTTGAATCTCGCGGCAGCCTCGCAAGACCAGCCCCAAGGGCAGGTTGGGCATCGGGATGTCCGGTTCCGGTGGCGCAAGATCCGCTTCTGTTTCCGAAACCTCTTGTCTCTCACTTTCTACCAGTTGATCGGGTCGGGCAGGGGAGACCACCCCGGCGCCTTTTGCCAATTCTTGGCGAAGTTCAGAATCATAAGAGTCTTTATTTGAATTCTGATAGTGCTGCTCATTCTGAGACTCATTGGTGCTCATATTCTCTGAAACAGAGGGTTCGAGAATGTTGCGCGCACGATCAAGCGCTGCACTCAAATCCGCCTCGATCCGCTCCAGATCGGCCATATCCAATTTGCGGCGAAGGGTCCGGGCGATGAGGGCCGCCAGATCGGAAAACTGGGTCCAAATCGAGAGGTCAGGGCGCACTTCCTCGCCGTAGACGCTGAGAGACGCCAGATCGCGCCGCATGAGGCTCACAGCCTCTCTGAGACGGCGGAAGGCCTCTTGCTCGGCCCTGATCTGCTCCGCCGCCTCACAGAACTCCTCGAAGCGCTGCGCGAGAGGCGCAAGATCGAAACCGTAGATGATCTTCTCCTCGCCAAAGCGGCGCGCGTAGCGTTTACCATTGGGGCTGTCACGACGGATCACGACACCGGCATGAACCAGACGGCCAAGATGACGGCGCATCGTCGAGGCCGGCATGCCATTCAGGCGCTCACAGATCGACTTGTTCGACGGGTGCACGACCAGATTGCTGTCATTGCCGCCCAAAATCGTCGCCTGATGAAAGCTCACGAGGGCCTGAAGGACCGTCATGTCACGATCGGTCAGGCCAAAGGCTTCGCGTGCGGCGGAAAGTTCGCGCAGGGCTTCCCATTTGTTCACGCCACTGGGGGGCAGCTCCGCATTGGAGCGCGCCTGATGCTTCAAAATGACAGCATCAATGGTTCGCCGAAACGGCGAGACGGGTGTGTAGGTCATTTTTGTTCACGAAGACAAAGAAATCCCGCTTCGCGAATCACTTTGGACTTGCGAATTGATGTGCGCGACACTACCTTGAAGGTGCTAGAAACAAGTTAGGGTCTCGTAGGGCGATGTCTTTACGGGGCCTTTTCTTTTGTCGGCTCGTGCCTCCTGTGTTGTTGTTTTCTGCTCGTCAGTCTTCGCCGCGTTCTTTCCAACGCGTGTGAAGTTCGGAAATCAAATCCTGGGCCTCGGCCATCATCCAATCGGCAAAGGCGCTGTCGTCCAGCGTGATCGCAAGCCCTTTGGCGGAGCGTTTCACCGCACCTCCTCGGGTGCCGTCAAAGGTCAGAACCTGCTGTTGTTTTGGTGCGGAGGAGGTCGTCGCGGGGGCGCGTTTCCTGCTGGCTTTCTCAACCAACTTGGCCACCGCCTCAAACGCCGCGACGGAGAGATCGGCGGGTTCAGAGGCCTGACCCTCGACAACCATATCGACCTGCGCTCCGGTATAGACATCCTCGGCCGCGCGGATCAGCGCCTCGCGATCCATGCCCCCCTCTTCAATCGAACGCCCCAAGCCATCCCACCGTGGACGGCCGATGCCATGGGCCGGACCAATGGCCCGGATCAGATCAGAGCCCACCATCTCGACAATGGTCAACGCCATGGAGATCGAGGATTTCGTGACCGTCAGAACCTCGGCAACCTGAGCCTGCGTGCCAAAGCCATTCTCGATGAGCTCTTGGGCAAAAAGGGCTTTTTCAATGTAGGAGAGGTCACGGCGCGCCATGTTCTCGGAGATTTGCGCACGCACGGCGGCGTCATCATCGAGATTGGCGACCAAGGCGCGCACCTTCTCGACCTTCTCGGAGGTGCGGATCGCTTCAAGACGACGACGGCCATAGACGAGCAGATAACGATCCGGCTCGCTCGGGTGACGGCGCACCAGAATGGGCACGGTCTGGCCATTGGCCTCGATCGCGTCACGCAGATCGACAACATCCTCGGGATCGAGACGATCCGCGAGGCGATCATCCAACACATGCTCGGGATCGAGATCCCAGACCCGGTGCCCATCGACGGCATCGCGGGCAGAACGCAGGGCGCGGTTGCTCGACATCATCGAGGTGGTGGGGGAGGGGGCTCCGGCAGCGGCGAGGCTGTCGAGCATGGACATCCGATTTTTCTTACCCGTGGTCATGAGCGCCCCCAGGTTTTCTGGATCAGATCCGCAATCTCATCATTCACCGCGTTGAGGCTTTCGATCGCGCGGTCGTAGGTGGACCGGGTGAAGGCCGAGCGTTCGACCTCGTAGAGCGTCTGCTTGGTCAGGCCCGCATCCGAGATGGCGGTGGATTTGAGCATCGGCGCGTTGAGCACCGTGTCGCCGTACATGGTGCGCAGAAAGGCAACGATCCGGTTTTGCGGCGCGTCCGAGGGCTCATAGCGGGTGAGCACATAGCGCATCCAATCGTGAGACATATCGGCACCGCTTTCGGCGATCACGTCCATCAGGTCTGCGGTCATGCGCAGGAATTGGGACATCGACATCACGTCGAGCATCTCGGGGTGAATCGTCACGAGCACGCCCGTGGAAGCGGACAGGGCGGACATAGTGAGAAATCCCAACTGCGGCGGACAGTCGATCACCACCACGTCATAGTCTTCATCGACCTGTTCGAGGGCCTCGCGGACACGGAAGAAGAACAGACCGGCATTGCCCTGAGACAGGGCGCGCGGCGTGTCATGTTCGAATTCCATAAGTTCGAGGTTGCCGGGGATCAGGTCGAGATTGGGAATATAGGTCGGACGGATGACGGAGCGGATCGGCACCGGATCGTCATAGCGAATGGCATCATAGAGCGTTCCGCCGTCTTCGAGATCGAACTCCGGCTGGACGCCATGAAGCGCGGTCAAGGACGCCTGCGGGTCGAGGTCGATGGCGAGAACGCGGTAGCCCAAGAGAGCGAGACGCTGCGCGAGATGCGCGGAGGTCGTGGTTTTACCGGAGCCACCCTTGAAGTTCATCACACCGATGATCTGAAGGTGATCGGGGGATTTTCCATTGCCCCCCTCCGCGGCCGCGCGCCGACCGGGAAGATAATCGCCCTGTTTGCGTGCTGTTTTTTCCAAAAGCTCCCGAAGCGCCTGAATATCATGTGCTGAATAGAGGCGACGATTGCCGGGGGTCAGTTCGGGTGAGGGCCCTTTGCCATCGAGATGAAGCTTGCGCAGATAGGAATCATTGACGCCCAGAAGGGCGGCGGCCTCTCCGGACATGAACTTGCGCATCTGTTTCGACGCATCCGGCGGAAACAGGCTTTCGCGCTGCGAATGCAGCTGCGCGGCCAACGCTTCGGAGTGTTGACGAATGACCTCATTGAGATCTTGATGATTGGATGCACCGTCCGCCATTGGACCTGCCCTTATTCTCACGCGCTCCGCTTCTGGATGGGACGCATAGTTTGCTGCCCACGCCCCGATCCATCACAGTCAAAGCGTGTTCACGAAATTTGACGTTTATCGCCTCTTTTCCGTGACTATTGCCGAAGATGTCAGATTCGTGCAAGTATTTTCTATATTTGGTAGGAAATACTCAGGGGGACACCAGACGCCATTCTGGGGGTCTGACCCTAAAAGACGCGCATTTACGGATGACACCCAAACCCGCAAACGCGCCGTGGGCCGGAAGGGGCAAACCCTAAAGCGTTTCGACTTTAACTTGATCTATCACATAAAGTCGAAACGCCCGCTCCGCTTGGACGTTGCACCGCGTTTCTGCTCAAACCCTGATTCAGGTTTAAGTCGAAACGCTTTAGCCTGTTGAACTCGCCCAGCCATTCACCGCCCGACTGCGTGAGTCTTACGGGCGGTGTCCGGCATCAACAGTCCTAGGCCATAGGCGCCCTTGGGGCTGATGGCGGTTGGGGTGTCGCGGCTTTCGGCCTCGACCAGGGCGCGGAACAGGACAAGCCAGTCATCCGCATCTTGGCTGACCTGCCGCAGGGCACGATTGCCCATGTGCCGGTCAAGCTATAGCCACACGCAGGTTAGCCGTTTGTTGGCAGTCCCATTCCTTTGAAATTCATCTGGAATTCTTTACGGCGCTCGCTTTTGGTCTCTCGCGAGTTGGTGAGATGAACGGCATTTCGGCATGATGTCTTTGTTTCCGAAATGCGGCATGACGCGACACGACAACGCCATTCCTCCCAAAAACTGATCGATATTTGTGCGAAATATAAAAAGAAGAAAAATATTGCGTTAATTTTCATTTAAATTTGACAGCGCGCGTCGAGTGCATCAACTTTCACGGTAACAATAATGCAAATGCCGCTTCTCGAATATCAGAAGAGGTAAAATAAACCGCACCATATGTCCCTTGGAGGTCAAAATGAAAATTGCTGCGCCCGGCAGTGATGTGGAGTCCCTTCTCCCATCCGTTTCCGCATTCCTGAAAGCTCCGAAGATGACCGTCGGCGCTCAGAGCTGCGAGGCTCTCTCCGGGAAAAGTTTCGCCGTTTATGATCCCGCCACGGGCGGGGAGCTGGCACAGGTTCCCGCGGCGGGGCCTGAAGATGTGGATGCGGCAGTGAAGGCCGCACGCATGGCTTTCGAAGGCCCCTGGTCCGCACTGCCCGCGATTGCGCGCCAAAACCTGATGCTCAAACTGGCCGATCTTTTGGAGGATCACGGCGAGGAGTTGGCCCAGATTGAGACGCTGGAAAACGGCAAGAACGTGATGCTGTCGCGTTTGATAGAGGTTCAGGCCTCGGCGGAATACATCCGCTATATGGCCGGTTGGGCGACGAAGATTTACGGTCAGACCTTTGACGTGTCGATCAACGTGCCGCCGGGAATGAGCTATCAGGCTCAGACCCGCAAGGAGGCTGTCGGTGTCGTCGCGGCGATCACGCCGTGGAACTTCCCGCTCGGGATGGCGGTTTGGAAACTGGCGCCCGCTCTGGCTGCCGGGTGCACCGTTGTTTTGAAACCGGCAGAAGAGACGCCGCTGACCTCGATGTATCTGGCACAACTGTGCCTCGACGCGGGTTTTCCCGAAGGTGTGGTCAATGTGATCACCGGAACGGGAGAAGACGCGGGCGCTCCGCTGGTGGCGCACCCGGGCGTAGACAAGATCACCTTTACCGGTTCCACGAGCGTCGGAAAGATCATCGGCGCGCAAGCGATGAAAGACGTCAAGCCGGTGACGCTCGAGCTTGGCGGCAAGGCTCCGATGGTGATGTTCGACGATATGGATCTCGATCTTCTGGGCAATGCGGTGGGCATCGGCACGATGTTCAACACCGGCCAGACCTGCACCTCTGGCACGCGTCTCTATATCCAGAAAGGGATTTACGAAAAGGCGCTCGACGTGATCGCCGGGATTGCCGGCAGCCTGCCCATGGGCAGCGGCCTGTCGACCGGGAACATGATTAACCCGGTGGTGTCCGCGAAACATCAGCAGCACGTGAAATCCTGCGTCGCGCGGGCCATCGAAGAGGGGGCTACGCCGCTTTTGAACGGGGGCACGCCGAACCGGGGCTATTATGTCGCGCCGGAGATTTTCACCAACACCACGCAGGATATGTCCATCATGCGCAATGAGGTGTTCGGTCCGGTGATCTCGGTGACGCCCTTCGAGGACGGGGACGAGGCGATGCGCCTCGCCAATGACACGATCTACGGTCTGGGCGCGTCGATCTGGACCAAGGATGTCAACAAGTTCATGCGCTATGTGCCGAAGATCAAGGCCGGGACGGTCTGGGTCAACGCCCATAACATCCCGGATATGAACATGCCCTTTGGCGGCTACAAACAATCGGGCATCGGGCGCGAACACGGCGCAGGCGCGCTTGAGAACTATCTCGAAACGAAATCCGTATGTGTGGCTTATTCCGCATAAGGTGAGGGGCCTCGCGTTATTCCCCTGACGCGTGGCCCTTCATCGTTCATGTGCCGCGCTTGCGCAGCACATCCCCGCAAGACGAACCCCATAAAGAGGGCGCTGCGGTTTTGACCCAACAGCGAGGAAACGATCTCATGACTGTCATTTACAGCCCCGGCTGACACCATACTCCAACTCTCTCACGCGGTCTCTCCCTCCATGCGCACCAATGTGCATGGGCTGTATTTTTCATGCCACTTGACAGGATATTTACATGAATACGCATGCCTACCCGACGCTCTCCACGGAACTGAGCGGCAAGACTTTCGACTATATCATCTGTGGCGCAGGCTCTGCCGGATGTGCCATCGCCGGACGCCTGTCCGAAGAGCCGGATACCTCGGTTCTGCTCGTCGAGGCCGGACATGGCGACACGCCCGACATGGTATCCACGCCGCTGCGGGTGATCGACATCTGGTTCTCGGATTACGACTGGGGCTTTTCCACCGTGCCGCAGAAACATGCGCATAATCGCGAGGTCTATTGGCCGCGTGGCAAGGTGATGGGCGGCTGTTCCTCGATGAACGGCATGATCTATGTGCGCGGCGACAAGACCGATTACGACGCATGGGCGCTTCAGGGTTGCTATGGCTGGGACTGGGAAAATGTCCTGCCCTATTTCAAGAAGATCGAAGATTGGGAAGGCGGCGAAGATGATTACCGCGCCACCGGCGGCCCGCTTCGGGTGATCAAGGATTACGAGCCGCACCCGGTGATGAAAGCGCTGGTCGAGGCCGGTGTTCAGGCGGGCATCCCCTATAACGAGGATTACAACGGCGAAACCACCGAAGGCATTTCCCGCATTCAATACAACATCAAGGACGGTGCGCGCGCCTCCACCGCCGCGGGCTATATCGACCCGGTACGGGAGCGCGGTAATCTGACCGTGATGTCGGGGGCGCGGGCCGAGAAGCTGGTGATTGAGGACGGGGTGGTCAAGGCCGTCGTGCTCAAAACCGCCACAGGCTCCGTCACGATCAACGCGGGCAAAGAGGTGATCCTGTCGGCGGGCACGCTTGAAAGCCCGAAAATCCTCATGCTCTCGGGCATCGGCCCGAAAGAGCATCTCGAAGAGATCGGCATCGACGTGATCGCGGACCTGCCCGGCGTGGGCAAGAACCTGCACGATCACACCTTCCTGCCGATGGTCTATGAGAGCAAGGAAGATTACCCCTTCCCGACGAACCCCAACCTGCCGCCGATGCAGGTGCATATGTTCACCAAATCCCATCCCGATATGGCGGTGCCGGACTTGCAGCCGCTGTTCTTCTCCGTCCCCGCCTATGCGCCGGGTCAGGAGGGGCCGATGAACGCCTTTACGCTTCATGCCGCAGGCGTGCGCCCGTCGTCGCGGGGCGAGATGCTGCTGACCGGCAAGGGGATCGACGATCCGGTGGCGCTCGACCCGAACCTTCTGTCGACGCAATACGATGTCGATTGTCTCGTGACCTCGATGAAGCAAATCCGCGAGCTGACCGCGCAACCGGCGCTCGAAGACTGGGTGGTGCGGGAGGTTTATCCGGGGCCGGAGGTGCAGACCGACACCGCGCTGGCCGAGTATGCCCGCTCCGCCGTGGGCAGCTATCACCATCAGGTCGGCACCTGCAAAATGGGCACGGATGCGCTGTCCGTCGTGGACCCGGAACTGCGGGTCTACGGGGTCAAAGGGCTGCGCGTTGCGGATGCCTCGATCATGCCCGCCGTGCCCTCGGGCAACACCAACGCCCCGGCCATCATGATCGGCGAGAAATGCGCCGATCTCATCAAGGGTAAAGTCACCGCCTGACCCAGATTTTCGCACATACCCAGCTACGCACAACAGGGAACTGACATCATGACGAAACTGCACATGAACCGGCGCCAACTGATCAAGGCCACGGCGGCCACCACGCTCTTTGCACCCTCCATCCTGTCGGCACGCCGCGCCCATGCGGCGGGCGGCACCCTGCGCGTCGGCTATATTTCGCCGCGCTCGGGCGCGCTCAGCCAAATCTCCGAAAGCGACAGCTTCGTGGTCGACGCGATCCGGGCGGCCATGGGTGGCAAGATCGACACCGCCGCCGGACGTTTCGATTTCGAGATCATCGACAAGGACACCCAATCCGATCCGAACCGCGCGGGCGATATGGCCTCCGATCTGATCTATCAGGACGAGGTCGATCTCATGCTGGTCGGCTCCACCCCGGACACGACAAACCCGGTCGCCGATCTTTGCGAACTCAATGGTGTGCCGTGTATTTCCAACGCAACCCCTTGGCAAAGCTGGTATTTCGGGCGCGGCGGTGTGCCCGGTGAAAAGACGTTCTCCTACACCAACCACTTCTTCTGGGGCTCTGAGGATCTGCTTGAGGTCTATTTCGGGCTTTGGAACGGGCTTGAGACCAACAAGGTTGTGGGCGCGCTTTGGCCCAATGACCCGGACGGCATCGCCTTTGCCGACGCGAAGCTGGGCTTCCCGCCCGCCCTCAAGGATGCCAGGTTTACCCTTGTCGATCCGGGCCGCTATCAGAACCTCAAGGACGACTTCTCCGCCGAGATCAACGCCTTCAAACAGGCCGGGGTCGAGATCGTCACGGGCGTGATGCTGCCGCCGGATCTGGCGACCTTCATGGCGCAATCGAAACAGATGGGATTCACCCCGAAATTCGTGACCGTCGCCAAGGCGGCCTTGACGCCGAAAGGGGTCGCGAGCTTCCCGGACGGGCTGGGCGCGAACCTGTCGGGCGAATATTACTGGGGGCCGCAATTCCCCTATACCTCCTCGCTCACCGGCCAGACCACCGAAGAGCTTTGCGCCGCCTATGCCGAGGCCACCGGCAACCAATGGCTGCAAGGCACGGGCTATGTGCATGCGCTGTTCGAAGCGGCGATCGACACGCTCAAACGCACCACGGATGTCAACCCGGAGGCCATCGTCGAGGCGATGAACGCGACCGATCTCGACACCTGTGTCGGCCATGTGAAATGGGGCGACTTCCCGGTCGCGCCGAACGTGGCGAAAACCCCGGTCGCTGGCGGACAATGGCAACTGAGCGAGGCGGGCGAATATGAGCTGGTCTGCACCTTCAACGATGTGGCGCCCGAGATCGCAACCAACGGCACCCTGCAAGAGAAAATCTGGTAACCCCCCGTGTCCCAAAAACAAAACACTGACGGTCCCGTGCTTGAGGCGCGGGATTTGACCAAGCGCTATGGCGCCTTGACGGTCAATGACGCCATCGGATTTTCGCTGACGAAAGGCGAGGCTCTGGGTGTGCTTGGTCCCAACGGGGCGGGCAAGACGACGCTTTTGAAAATGCTCGCGGGCTCGGTTGCGCCCAGCGAGGGACAGGTACTCTATCAAGGGCGCGACATCACCGCTCTGCCGGAGCCGCAGCGTTGCCGCGCCGGTATCGTGCGCACCTCTCAGGTGCCGCAGCCGTTCGAACAAATTTCGGTCTGGGAAAACGTGCTGACCGCCGCCTCTCATGGCGGCGGGCTGCATGGTCATGCCGCCGAAGACGCCGCCTATACCGCGCTCAAACGCACCGGGCTTTTGGATCGCCACGCCCAATCGGCGGGAAGCCTGTCGCTCATGGGGCGCAAGCGGTTGGAACTGAGCCGGGCGCTGGCCTGCGATCCGAAGGTGCTTTTGCTCGACGAGATCGCCGGCGGGCTGTCGGATTTCGAGGTCCACGATCTTGTGGCGCTGATCAAGGAAATCCATGCCTCCGGCGTGTCGATCATCTGGATCGAACATGTGGTGCATGCGCTGGTGGCCGTGGTCGACCGGTTGATCGCGCTCGATTTCGGCGCGCTGATCGCCGAGGGCGCGCCGAAAGAGGTTATGGAGGGCGAGGCCTTCAAACGTGCTTATTTCGGCGAGGATCACAGTCTTGGGGAGGTCATGTGATGGCGCTTTTGGATGTCGAAAACATCTCCGCCAGCTACGGTCTGTTTCAGGCACTGCGCGGCATTTCTCTCAAGGCCGAAGAGGGCGAGACCCTCGCCATTGTCGGGGCGAACGGGGCGGGCAAGACAACGCTCTTGCGCGCGATCTGCGGCGCGCTTCCAGCCTCGGAGGGGCGCATTCTGTTCGATGGCGACGACATTGCGGGCCGTCCCGCCAGCCATCTCGTCAAACGCGGCATCTCCATGGTGCCGGAGGGGCGCAGGCTGTTTCCGTCGCTCACGGTCGAAGACAATCTGATCATCGGCTCCTATCCGAAACGCAAAGGCGTCTGGACCAAGGACAAGGTTTACGAGCTGTTCCCCGAACTGGTGAAACGCCGGATGAACCGGGGGCTCGACCTGTCGGGCGGCGAACAACAGATGGTTGCGATCGGGCGCGCGCTCATGTCGAACCCGCGGCTGATCCTGATGGATGAAATCTCCCTCGGCCTCGCGCCCATCGTCGTCAATCAGATCTATCGCAGCCTGCCGGACATCTCCGCTGCGGGCACCACCGTCGTCCTTGTCGAACAGGACCTGAACCGGGCTCTGTCCGTATCCGATCACGTCACCTGCCTGCTTGAGGGCCATGTCGAACTGGCAGGCGCCTCGGCGGGCATCGACCGTCAGGCCCTGATCGACGCCTATTTCGGAGCCAGCCAATGATTGCTCTTTCCACCGCCTTGAACGGCATCCTTCTGGGCGGGCTTTACGCGCTTTACGGGCTGGGCCTGTCGCTCACCTTCGGGATCATGCGCACGGTCAATCTGGCCCATGGCGACATCATCGTCCTGGCCACCTATTTGTCCTTGCTGACCGCGCAAATCCTGGGCCTCACGCCGCTGATGTCGCTTGTCGTCTTGGTGCCCGTGATGTTCTGCATCGGCTACGGGCTCCAGCGTCTGGTGCTCAATCGCACGCTCAAGGACGGCATGATGCCCGCCGTGATCATCACCTTCGGCCTGTCTTTCGTGATCCAGAACGGGTTGCTTCTGGGCTTTTCCGCCGACCGTCAGGTGCTGCGCCAAGGTGCGGTCGAGACCATGGGTGTCACTCTGGCGCCCGGCCTGACGCTGGGCCTGTTCCCGATCCTCACTTTGGGCGTGCTTTTGGTCCTGATCTTCGCGCTTCAGGCCTTTATGGGGCGCACGCTTCTGGGGCGCGCGTTTCGCGCCACGTCGGACGATCCGAACACGGCCGAATTGATGGGGATCGACGGGCGCAAGATTTACGGCCTCGCCATGGGACTGGCCTTTGCCATCATCGCGGTCACCGGCGTAATCATGGGTATCCGGTCGAATTTCTCGCCCTTCGACGGGCCTGCGCGGCTGATCTTTGCCTTCGAGGTGATCATCATCGGCGGCATGGGGTCGATCTACGGCGTGCTTGCGGGCGGGTTGATCCTCGGCCTTGCGCAGACCATCGGCGGAGCCATCAGCCCGACGTATTTCCAATTGGCAGGCCATCTGGCGACCCTCGGCATCCTCGCCGTGCGGCCCTCCGGCCTGTTCCCCGAGACCATCGAGAAGGGCTGAACCCATGTCCGAGATCAGATCCGAGACCGAAACCCGTCCGCCGATGACCGCCGCGCCCTATGCGCGCGAGGCCCATGTCGCCCTGCCTCTCGCCCTTCTTGGCGCTGTGCTAGTGGCGCTGGTGACCCTACCGTTTTGGGGCGGCGGATCGCTTCAACGCACGGCGCTCGAATTCTTCTATTTCCTCGCATTGGCGCAGGCCTGGAACCTGATGGCGGGCTATGCGGGAATGATGTCTATCGGCCAGCAGGCCTTTGTCGGCATCGGTGCCTACAGCCTTGTGGTCTTTGCCGAAGACCTGGGCCTCAACCCGTTTCTCACCATCCCTCTGGCCGCTGTCGTGGCGATGATCCTTGCCCTGCCGTCGAGCTGGCTGTTGTTCCGGCTCAAAGGCGCCTATTTCGCCGTCGCCACATGGGTGATCGCCGAAACCGTGCGGCTGGCGGTGAATGCCAATATCGACTGGCTCGGCGGCGGGCGCGGGCGAACCGTGCGTTCCTTGGGACAGTTCGACCGACATCTGCGCGAGGATCTCGGCTATTACGCCGGTCTCGCTTTGGCCCTGATCGCCGTGTTCGGTGTCTTCTTTCTTTTGCGCTCGAAAACAGGTCTGGCGCTTCAGGCGATCCGTGACACGGAAAACGGCGCGCGTTCCGTTGGCGTCGAGACCCAGCGCACCAAGCGCATCGTCTATCTTTTCGCCGCCGCCATCGCCGGGGCCACGGGGGCGCTGATTTACATCGTCCAGATCAACGTCCGCCCCGACGCGGCTTTTTCGATCAACTGGGCGGCCTATGTCATCTTCATCGTCGTGATCGGTGGCATCGGCACCATCGAAGGACCGATCCTCGGCACCGTGCTGTTCTTTGCCCTCCGCGACATGTTGGAGGGGCTGGAGGCCTGGTCGATGCTGATCTTCGGCCTGATCGCCATCCTGATGATGCTCTTTGCGCCGAAAGGCATCTGGGGCTTGATGAACGCACACCGACCCGTGCCGCTGTTTCGCACCGCGCGCAAATTGCCCGCACGGTTCAAGGCGGATGAGGGAGAAACATGAACCACCTGTCCGAGAGGCTGGCGTTTTACTTTCATGAGAAAACTCTCTGGTTCGCCACGCCGCCCGCCGTTCTGGTCCAGCCGGTCGGCGGCTGGGTTCAGCCCTCCGCCGGGGCGGGCCATGCCGACTCGCCCGAACCGAAACGCCGCCTCAAAGGCTTGATCGATGCATCAGACCTCAGCGAGGCGTTGGATGTGCTGTCTGCACCGCCGCTTGAAACCAAGGACCTGTTGCGCATCCATCCGCAAAGCTATCTCGATGCGTTCAAGGCGCTGAGCGATGCAGGCGGCGGGGCACTTCACCCTTCCGCGGCCTTTCTGGGCGGCAGTTACGAGATTGCCTGCCAGTCTGCGGGTCTCGTCAAACAGGCGGTGATGGATGTGGCCACGGGCCTGCGTCGTCGCAGCTATGCGGTGTCGCGCCCCTCCGGGCATCATTGCCTGCCGGACATGCCCATGGGGTTTTGCCTTTTCGCCAATGTCGCCATCGCGGTGCGCGCCGCGCAAGAGGCCGGTCGCAAACGCATCGCGGTGCTCGATTGGGATGTGCATCACGGCAATGGCACGCAGGGCTGCTTCTATGATGACCCGGATGTCTTGACGATCTCGATCCATCAGGAAAGCTGTTTTCCGCCCGAAGGCGAAATGAGCGGTGTCGCGGCCCGAGGCATGGGCGAAGGTGAAGGCGCCAATCTCAACATCCCGCTCTGGCCCGGCTGTGGCCATGACGCCTATGTCGCGGCCTTCGATCACATCGTGGCCCCGGAGATCCGCGCATTCGCACCTGAGATGATCGTGGTGGTGAACGGGTTGGATGCCAATGGCGTCGACCCGTTGGCGCGGATGCTGGCGCATTCCGGCACCTTCCGCCATCTGACGCGAGGCACCATGGCGCTGGCCGATGCGCTTTGTGACGGGCGGCTCAGCGTCATTCAGGAGGGCGGCTATGCCGAAAGCTACGTACCTTTCTGTGCACTCGCGGTGGTCGAGGAACTGGCCAGGGCCCGCAGTGGCGTCGCGGATCCTTTCCTCGATCTGATGATCGAACAACAACCGAGCCGGGAGGCCGTTGCAGCGCAAATCGCGGCACTCGAAAACCATCCGACATACTGCGCCTGTGAGCGGGGTTGCCTTTCACACTCATAAAAAAGGGCGCCTTGAGCGCCCTTTTTTCGTTTCTGATGAGGTGATTACGGTTTCATGAGCACGGATTTCGACGGGTAATCGGAGGCCCAGGTGGCGGGAAGCGGCGCGACGAAGACGTTCTCCGTGCGGTTGCGGGTGTAGCGCCAAACGCCGTCGTCGCATTTCTTGAAGGCGTTGAAGAGACGCGAAGAGCGCAGCAGGGCCTTGCCGTCGGAGAACAGCCAGGGCTGCATGTGCACCCATTGACCGGTGGCGGTCAGGCCGTCCTCGGCGACGTGGATTTGCTCGGAGGTCACATAGTGGCAATTGAGGATCAGCGCCGGATCGGTCTTGCCGCCCCAGAAGCCTTCGAAATGGCGGCGGACGGCGGCCTTGCCTTCGGCGCGGCCGAACTGACCA
>NZ_JBTVYO010000016.1:0-14742 GCF_054788345.1 Celeribacter sp. ULVN23_4
TAGCCTGCACTACAATTTCAGAGAAGTAGTTTGGGAGTTTATCTGACAGTGCTGAAAACACTGCCAATTGAACGGACGTGCACTCATGTAGGACGTCGGTTCACTTTGGGATAGCCTTGAGGGCGCGTCCAAATCGCGCATGCCGTCAAAAGTAGCACGGGTATAGCGTAAGCGTTGCATCTGACCCCCTGATTACCCTCTAAACTTGCCCACATCTCGTCAGCTAGTCTGCTTCCGAGCAGTGATCGGAGGCGACAATGGCGGAACGTGAAGTTTGGGGGTTTAAGGTCGGAACATCTCCTTCCGGCAAAAGAATTTGGCCGAATGCGCTCAAGCGAGAGGCAACGAGGCGGCTTCGAGAAGACGGCTTGTCGCCCGGCGATGTGGCGGCCGAATTGGGAGCTCATGAATGCCTCGTGAGGAAATGGTGGGTTGCTGACCGGCGCGAGCGCGGAGAGCAGATCACGGTCGAGGGCCCAGCCTTCGCGCAGGTGTCGGTTACCGCGCCGGCAGTTCCGGCTACGCGCTCTGCCGCCACCCACGGCTCTGGCCATTTGTACGTGGGCGGAATTTGCCTCCAGTTTCCTTTGTCCATCGACGAAGCTGATCTTCTGAAGCTGATCCGTGTTGCGGGGCAGTGTCAGTGATCGCGCCCTCCAGTAGCTATCGTATCTATCTGGCCACTCACCCTGTCGACTTCAGAAAGGGCATGGATGGTTTGGCCAATTACGTCATGGCCAATTTCGAACTCGACCCATTCTCCGGTGCGTTCTTCGTCTTCCGCTCGAAGGGGCGCGACAAGATCAAGGTTCTGATGTGGGACGGCACTGGCCTGGTGCTGATCTACAAGCGTATCGAAGGCGCGGGCTTCGTCTGGCCCAAACTTTCTGAGGGAACGATGACCCTGACGAAGGCACAGTTTGAAGCTCTCTTTGAAGGGATAGATTGGCGCCGCGTCGTCTCGGCCGCCTATCACCACCCCTCCATTTTCAACAAATCAAGTGCGGAGGTCGAGTGAGATGGCGACGATCCCTTTTATTCAGTGCAAGATCTTTCCCGTCGAGCAGACCGCCGACTACCTTGAAAAGCGCTTCATTAAGCATCTATGGCTATTGCGGTGTGGCCTGGTCGGCCAGTCGGCGCATGAAGTCGAACTGCTTGGAGTTGATAATCAGGAATTGCATAAGACGAGGATCACCCATCTCGACAGGAGCAGGGTCCAGAAGCGCGTCAAGAAGCTTATCACACGCCGCCAGGAAGCGTCAGGGATGGGCCATTTGCAGAGAGATGAACGGGAGCGATTGACCGCCTTGGCAGGCGGCGTTCGGCTTGCGACGGTGAAAACCGAACACCAAGCGGACGAAATCGCGGCGGCCCTTCACGATGAAATGCCCTGGATGGGGCCCGCGACCGAACAGGTCTGGAGGGCCATGCGCAGGTCGGTAAGAGAAGGCTCCATAGGTCTTCGCCTGCCGCCCATCCTACTCGATGGCCCTCCCAGGATCGGCAAGAGCTTTTGGGCGCGGCGTCTTGGTCGCTTCTTGACCGTCCCCACAACCGTCATCGAGGCTACCAATGAGAATGCCTCATTCGGTGTCGTCGGGTCTCAGCGTGGATGGGGAAGCGCCGGCCCAGGGCGTCTCATTTCCACGATCCTTATGGAACATGTCGCCAATCCGGTCATGGTCGTTGATGAGGTCGAAAAGTCGGGGACTGCAAGGTCCAGGTCGGGCAGAGCGTTCGGACTGTCGGAGGCGCTGCTACCCCTGCTGGAGCCCTTGACTGCAAGAAGTTGGAGTTGCCCATTCTATCAGGTTAAGTTCGACATGAGCTGGGTGATCTGGGTCCTGACATCCAACAACTACCGCGCGTTGCCCGAGCCGCTCTTGAGCAGATGCCCACCGATAACCCTACGAGCGTTAACGACTGACGAACTGGTGATGTTCATCTGGCGCGAAGGGCGCAGGCAGGGCACCAGCGATGTGGCCTTGGACGCCGCGGTCGAAGCTTTCAAACGTGCGGGCGAAGCAAGCCATCCGAGTCTGAGAACTGCGGCACGGGTGCTGCAGAGGGCTGCCGATCTCGAATGTCACCCCCCGCTGCATTGAGCCGATTTCACGAGCTCATCACACAAGGGAGGCGGCTTCGTGACTGAATTCGAGATCATCTTCGGCGTGTTTGGTATCGGCGCATGCATCGTTGGCGCCATCCATGTCACCATCGCCTACCGCTCTTCGATACGAGATGTTGAACCAGATCCGGAATGTGTTCGGCGATTTGTGGAACGGGGAATGGAGCTGCGGCGGCAGGCCCTGGAAAAATCGCGCGCAACCGACAGGACGAGCGAGGATGTCACCGAGCCAAAGTCTGTAGATCTTCCCAAGCGGCAAGCGGATACTGATTGAGCTCATCGCGTATGCTGCGCCACTTCGGCATGTTGTCGTCAAGGACCTTGATGAAACGCTCATCATGGCGCGGCGATATCAGGTGGGCGAGCTCATGCAGCAGTACGTACTCAATCGCCCGAACGGGTTTCTTGGCGAGCTCGAGATTAAGCCAGACGATTTTCTTGTCCGGATTGCAGCTGCCCCATTTCGTCTTCATTGGCCGGATGCCCCAGGCTTCGGTGGCAACGCCTAAGTGCGATGACCAATGCTCGAGCCGTGGGGCCACGTGCTCTCTTAGGCGCGCCTTGTACCAATTCTCCAGCCATCGCCTGCGTACTGCAGGCGTTGTGTCTGCCGGCACCGAATAGCGGAGCCGGTCACTGCCAATGAGTTCGATCCGGTGGACCTTCTTATCCCAGTAAATCACATCCAGTCGAAGAGGCCGGCCGAAAACGAAGTGTGTCTCGCCGGAGACGTACTGCCGTTGCTTCTGGCGCTCCTGAGCTAAGAAACGGGCCTGTTTGCGACGAACCCAATCCATCCTCGTGAGTACAGCCAGCTTGACCGCATCGAGACTGACGCTCAGCGGGGCGGCAACTCTGACCTGGCCTTCAGGCGGATAGACACCGACATGGAGGTTTTTGATCGCCTTCCAGCGGACCTCAACCGGCGTCCCTCCGATAATGTGGTGCTCAATATTCGCCATGGTTTTTCAGTATCTGCATTAGGGTATCCACAATGTCGGGATCCGAAATCTCAGCCTCCAGGCAGCGTCTGACTTTCTTTTCTTTCATCGCGTGACCACGCCATCCATGGGGGGCAGTCGCCCGTACAGCCTCGTCGACCCGGCGCGCGAGCGCCTCATCTTGTCCCAAGTTGTCAAACAACGCCTTCTGCCCGGGCGACTTCATGCTCTCAGGATAAGAATTACCATGGCCGGATTTCGCAGCCCTTACCAGTTCCGCGATCTTCTCCAAATACTCGGCGTACTCGATCGCGCCGTTCCGGCGCAGCGTCACCAGGTCAGTCAACAGCTCCGACATCTTCTCGTAGAACTTAGGGTTCACTGGGGTTTCGTCGATAATCAGCTTCCTGACGTTGTTCTCGATCGCCTCGGCAACATTTTCACGCTTACCCTTAGACCGCGCCGGAAGATCATCCTCGGCTTGAGCCCCTTTGCTCTCGACCAGGTCAATCATGCTGATATCATCTAGGTGAGAGATGACCTGAGAGTCGTCGGCCCTGATGTAATTGTCGATCAAGTGGCGCATGGCCGACTCGTAGAGCTTCATGTCAACGGCATCGCCGCTGTGGAGCCGCACGGCATCGCGGACGCCGATGGCATGTTCGACCTCCTTGCGCATTTCCGACAGCTCCAGCTCGTTGAAGTCCGATCCGTCCGGCTCGGCGGCGACGTTCGTGTAGGCACGCGCATAGCGCCCCGCCAACTTGTAAAGCGCTTGGCGGCGGCGAGCTTTCTCTTCCACGTCCGGATCGCTTTCGATGCCTTCGGGGCTGGAGAAATACGCAAAGAGCTCATCATCGCCCTTGGGCTGCTCGACCGCATCGAGAAGCCCCAGCCAGGCATCGCGTGCTGTCCGCAGATCTTCGTCAGCCTGCTCAGCCCGATCCGTGATCAGGCCCTCGACATCCTCCTTATCGAAGGCATCGAACGCCTCGGACGTATAGTCATCCACCGCGCTCTCGATGTTCCGGAACAGATCCTTGTAGTCGACGATATAGCCGAAATCCTTATCGTCGCCGTCCAGACGGTTCACCCGACAGATCGCCTGAAACAGCCCATGATCCCGCATCTGCTTGTCGATATAGATATAGGTCGCCGTCGGCGCGTCAAAGCCGGTCAACAGCCGGCTCACCACGATCAGCAGCTTCATCCGCCCGGGCTCTTTTTTGAACAGCCGTAGCGCCTCCTCCTCGTACTCTTCCTCCGACGTATCGCCGAGGAGATCGGTATAAACACGGTGGACGTGCTGCTTCTCGGTCTCGCCCATGCCGGTTTCTTCACCGGTGATTTCCGGGGCGGCGCGTTTGTAGGAGGTCACGATCGCGCACTTGTCCGCCAGGATTGACCCGGACTTCCGGAATATCTCGAAGAGCTCACACGCCTCGGGGATGGAGCCCGCCACGAGCATGGCGTTCCCCATGCCCGCATTCAGGCGCGGCTTCATCTCCATGTCCAGGATGATATCGTTGGCGATCTGCTCCAGCCGGTCACGGCTCGACAGCACACGTTGAAGCGTACCCCATCGCTGCTTGAGCGTCGCCTTCGCGATCGGGGTCAGCCCCTTCGTCTTGGCCTCGAACCAAGCGTCGATCTTCTCCGGCGCGCTGATCCTCTGGTCGATGTCGCGGGCTTCATAGCGCAGGTCCAGCACCACGCCGTCCTCGACCGCCTCATCAAATCGGTAAGGCTTGCCGATGTAGGGGCCGAAGGTTTCGAGCGAAGTCCCCTTGTCCGACCGCAGCAGGGGCGTGCCGGTAAAGCCGATGAACATGGCTTTGGGCAGCACCTTGCGCATCGCCTTGGCCAGCTTGCCGGACTGGGTGCGGTGTGCCTCGTCGATGAAGACGAAGAACTCTCCCTTGGGCGCACCGATGTTGGCGTTCTGGATATCAGAGATCAGGCTTTCTAGCTCCCCCTCTTCCTTCTTGCCGAACTTGTGGACGAGGGAGCAGATGATGCGATCCGTTGGATCGGCGAGTGCGGCCATCAGATCGTTGCCCGATCGCGCGCGCCGTACCTTGTCGCCGGTATTGCCGAAAACGTCCTCGATCTGACTGTCCAGCTCCTTGCGGT
Organism: Celeribacter sp. ULVN23_4; assembly: GCF_054788345.1. Lineage (NCBI taxonomy): Bacteria > Pseudomonadati > Pseudomonadota > Alphaproteobacteria > Rhodobacterales > Roseobacteraceae > Celeribacter > Celeribacter sp. ULVN23_4. The sequence continues at coordinate 5,206 of NZ_JBTVYO010000016.1, forward strand.
CGGTGACCACCAGGATACGGCCGTCCGGGAACGCTTCCCGGATCCAGCGGGCCAGCATCACCATGATCAGGCTCTTTCCCGAGCCTTGGGTCTGCCAGATGATGCCGCCTTCGCGCGCAGCCACGCGCTCTTGCGCGGCCTTCACTGCGAAATACTGGTTTGGGCGGGCGATTTTCTTGATACCCGCGTCGAACAGGGTGAAGTCGTGGATCAGTTCGAGGAACCGCGTCGGCGCCATCATCTGGGTCACATCGCGGTCAAGCCGGGCCAAGATCTCGCTCTCTTCCTTCCAGGCCAGCCAATAGGGCTGCGGCGTCTTGATCGGGGCGTAGCGTAGCCCCTCGCTGTCGTTGCCCGCGAAGGTGATCTGCACTGTGGTAAAGAAATGCTGGATGAACTGGGGAAGCTGATTGTCCAGCGTCTGGCGGATGCCTTCGCCCACGCCCACGGTCGATTTCTTCAGCTCCACCACGCCAAGCGCGATACCGTTGACATAGAGCACCAGGTCGGGCCGCTTGTTCCAGGCCTTGGCGTCCCTGCCCTTGATCGAGACCTCTTCGGCCACGCCGAGGTCATTGGCGCCTGCATCGCCCCAATCGATGAAGCGCACGGTGACGGGGGCCTCGCCCGGGCCGGGGGCGATGGCCACGCCGTAGCGGAGCATGTCGTAGAAGCTCTGGTTGGCCTCGTAGAGCTTGGAGCCTTCCATCCGCGCCTCGCGTTCAAGGCGGGTAATGGCCTGGGTGATGACATCGGGCGTGTAGCCGCGCGCCTCCAGCCACGGGCGCAGCAGGGAAGGCTCGATATTGGCGTTGCCCTCACGCTTTTGCCAGTCACCAAGGTAGCGCCAGCCGAGGCCGCCGCTGGTGCCGGATTTGTCCCCGCAGAGCAGGTCGATGACCCGGTTCTGGGCCTTGCGTTCCGCCTCGCCGATCTTGCTCATGGGGCACTCCGTTCTGGAAATCACTCGTTGAAAAATGGCGTCAGACCAGCCTGATCCGTCCGGTCAAAAGGTTCTGCATCATGCCCTCCTTCACCTGCCGCGCTTTTTCGAGGCGGGTGTTGAGGGCTTGGATTTCGGCGTCCATGTCGGTCAGGATCGAGGCTATGGCGGTTTGCTCTGCGATTTCTGGCAAATCGACAGTTGCATCACGGACCTGCTGCAAGCTGATCTGAGGATATGCTTGCCCAGTCACGATGGAGTTGAAATGCTTGATGTATTCTGGTCGCGAGAGTTGATGGAATACAAACTCTGGGTCGATTTCATCTGCCGAGATCCTGATGCGAGCAATGTGCTGGTTGATGTTTGCTCGGCCGAAGCCGTCGGGCAATCGAACCACTCGGCCGACATTGCCTGTAATCGTGATGAGAATATCGCCGCCTGTAACTTCGCTGCGTTTGGTTGCCCGATGCGCTTCCTCGGAAATGAACATGGATTGAGATAGGTCCAATCCTCTCGGCGAGACACATTCACTCCTTAGAAACAGGATTCCATGCGCCTCCCAGCCGAAGCCATACGTCGTGGGGGTCGCGCCTTTTGTGATAAAGGCTGACACGCTGTTGAGGGGCTTTTCGGTCCACTCCCCCGAGAACCCTGGAAGGCGGCGCTTGGCGGTCAGGAGGTCTTGCATCGCGCCCTGCTTGATGAGCCGCTTCTTGGCGATCAACCGCTCCAGCCCCTCGATCAGCGCATCCGCATCCGAAAGCGCCTCGGCGATGGCTTCCTGTTCTTTGGGCTCCTCAGGGCATGCGAACCGATAACCTGCTATCTCTTTCTGGGAAAGGGTAGGAAGTGCTCCACCCACCGCTGTTGCCGCCAGCTGAGACTGGAAGTCTTCTGATGTGACTACGTACCCCAGAAATGTCTCGTCTATACGTCTCCGCTTGAAAGTGACCATCTGCGGGTTCAAGGTCGCAGGAGCATAAAGGCCGCGCACAATTGCAGCCTTGCCTACGGTCGATCCAGTTTTCACCAAGATGATGTCACCATTTTCGATCTTAATCTCTGGTGACTCTTCCCATTTTTCCCAAGAGATGAACGTGTTCCGAGCCAAGCTCAGTCGACCACCTTGGATATTTGAAGGGCTCAGCGAGATAGCACCCTGACCTTCGGCGACGATGTCATTCACAGTATAGCCGCGGAAGCCAATCCTGCCGAAAATCGTGCAGACATCTCCAATAAGTCGGTATTGCCAGCCTTCAGGCAGCATGTGGGAAGTATCTGATCCATTCATGCCGTGAACCCCATTGCGTGGAGATGTTTAGCAACCTTCGAAGAGAGCGCTTCTACATTTTCTGCCATCTCCGGCATCGTATGCCCATACCGCTCTGTCAGCACCCGCACCCGGGCTGTCATCTGCTCGGTCCGGGCCTCGATCTCGGCCTCGATCAGATCGGCGATATCGGTCAGCCATTTGTCATCCACCACCAGGGAGCGGATCTCTTCCTCGGTCAGTTCGGGGTATTTCTTCAGCGTGGCCTCGGTCAGCGCCTCCTCGGCTGCCTTGACCGCCTTCTTGGCTGCCGTCTCGGCCGTCATCAGCTTGGCCACCTGCTTCAACAGCTTGGCCTCCTCCGGCTCGCCCTCGCAGGATTTCTGGCGTTCCTTGATGGAGGCCGCGGTCAGCTTGCCCGCCTCGGTCAGCGCATCGGCCAGCAGGCCGCCCTCGGCCCCGTGTTCCTCGACCAGTTCCTCGATCTCGCGGCCCAGCTCTTCGGCCTTGGCCTGCGCGTCATCGACGGCCTGCTGCAATTCAGGGAAGAAGCGCGCGACGATCAGCCGGGGCGGAATGACATCGGCCACAAGGCGCACCTTGTTCACGGTGAGGTCGGCTTCTTCCAGCCATTTGATGTTATCTTTCTTGCCGTCTTTTGACTTTACGTACTCATGCCGTGCAGTGCGCAGTTCCTTCGCCGCCTCCCAGCTGTCATGAGCGATGATGAAGACATCGTCCTGCATGGTCTCGGCCCAGTAGGACATGAGCCGCTGATACGCCTCGTAGCGGTCGATCAGAGGGGCGTCGGCAAAGCGGGTCAGCATGTCATCGGCCAGGTGCAAGATCAGCGCCTTGGGTTTGTCACCGACCTTGATACCATCCATTAGCGGCGCGTTCTGCCCGGCCCAGCCGTCAAGGATGGCATGGACCCGCTCGCGGAAGGAGGCGAATTCGAGGTGGTTGCGGATGGTGCTGCGTACCTCCTCCGGTTCGACCTGCGGATCGGAATAGCCGGGGCGCGGGTTCGGCCCGAAGAGCGTGGCGCGGATGCCGGGCATGACCTCCCAGAACTCAGCCAGCCCGTCGATGTCGCGGTTGGGCACGCCACCCTTGAGGTGAGCCTCGATGTCTTGCAGGTCCTCAGGGTCGGAGCCGTCGATATAGCGCGGGATGTTCAGGTTGAAGTCGTTGCGCGTGATCTCGGCATAGGGAACAAGGCGGGAATAGCCCGCGATTTCCGCCTGGCGTGTGTAGGCGTCGGTGATCTTGTGGATGTCCCGCTCGCGCAGGCGGTTCTTGTTGCCGTCCTTGATGAACCCGCGCGAGGCGTCGATCATGAAGACAGGGCGTTCGGCGCAGGCTTGGGATTTGTCGAGCACGATGATCGAGGCCGGGATGCCGGTGCCGTAGAAGAGGTTCGCGGGCAGGCCGATGATCGCCTTGATGTAGCCGCGCTTAAGGATCTTCTCGCGTAGCTCGGCTTCCTTATTGCCGCGGAAAAGCACGCCGTGGGGCAGGATGACCGCGCCGGAGCCGGTGGCCTTCATCGAGCCAAGGATGTGCAGCAGAAAGGCGAAGTCGCCGTTCTTCTCGGGCGGCATGCCGAGGTCAAAGCGGCCATAGCGGGTTGCGCTGGTCAGGCCGGAACCCCAGGCCTTGGCCGAGAACGGCGGATTGGCGACGACGAAGTCGAAGGTGAGAAGCTCGGTCTCCGACGCCTTGAACTGGGGCTCGGCGATGACATCGCCTTGGGCGATATCTGCATCCTCGCGCCCATGCATGATCATGTTCATCTTGGCCAGTCCACGGGTGGTGATGTCGAATTCCTGCCCGTAGATGGTGAGCGCGACGTCGGCAGCGTCAGCGGCCTTCAAAAGCAGAGATCCGGAGCCACAGGTGGGGTCATAAACGGTCTGCTTTGGGCTCGTGGCGCGACTGACGCCCGCAACGGCGGCGACGACACGCGAAACCTCCGCAGGCGTGTAGAACTGGCCCTTGCTCTTACCGGACTCGGTCGCGAAGTTGCGCATCAGATATTCATAGGCGTCGCCCAGGATGTCATCGCCATCGGCCCGGTTGCGGCTGAAGTTCAGCTCTTCCCGGCTGAATATGTTAATGAGTGCGGTCAGCGTCGTGACCATCTTGGCGCCACGCCCAAACTTCTCGGAATCGTTGAAGTAGGCACGGTCGATGACGTTCTTGAGGTCGTTGGCTTCGGCAATCCCGGCGATGGCCGTATCGATACCTTCACCAATGTCCTTGGTGCCGCGGAGCTTCTTGAGGTCCTCGAAAGAGCAGCCTTGGGGGACCTCGATCAGCGCGTCAGGCTTGCCCACGCGGTCAGAGACGTACTTCACGAACAGAAGCGTGAGAATGTAGTCCTTGTAAAGGGAAGCATCCATGCCACCCCGCAGCTGGTCGCAGCTGTCCCACAGGGATCTGTAGATATCGCTCTTCTTGATAGCCATCGTGCTCTGCCCTTCGCCAAGTCGCCCGCGTTCTCATCGCGCGAGCTGAGTTCAGGTTTAGCGTCTCCGAGCCGCGACGAACAGATACGCATTGCCTGACCAAGCAGGACAAAGACCTTTAAATTGCCGACCTTGGATGGGCTGTTGGCCGCCAAAGTCAAAAAAGATGCAGAAGTAATCGATGCCAAGCAGGCGTCCGCACGACTTGCGAAAAAACGAATTAAGGCTTTGCGAAAAACAACTCGGTTCCAGCGCGAAGCGCATATAATTAACCGGTTCCAGCCGAGATGACAGTTTGCGAAAAAATTGCTATTGCCTTTGCGAAAAATGCTGATTAACCGACCGGTAGCGACGTTTCACAAATAGCCGTCGGCTTCTTATATCAACTTGACTGTTGATCTTCACTCTTCAGTGCGTCATTTCCCTCTTAAAGTGATTCGCGAAGGTGAAAGGCGCCCCATTGGATTTGGCCATCGATAGAGAAAAACATGCTCGGATCAGATACGAGCTTTCCTTGTGCGGCCTGACCCTTGCTGAGATCGCGAGACGCGCGGAGGTTAGCGTTTCTTCCGTCAGTGCGGTTTCACTTGGGAAAAGCAGGTCCGCGCGCATCGAGACGATCTTGGCGCACGCTTTATCTACTTGCCCGGAAGCTCTTTTCCCGGAGCGCTATCCCAACAACAGCGGAGAGGGCACATGAGCTAAAACTCAAGGGCTCTGGAAGAGTTGAGGCCCCGGGACTGCAATCCCAAGGGCCTCGGAAAATCGCTCGGCGCGACACCTCCTCTATCCCCGACATGAACGAAGAAGTCAAGCCTCACGCCCGTCGCCCGACGGGCATGAACACTCGGGCCTTGCTTGCATGTTTGAGCCAAGACCCTGTGTAGCCACTGGGATGATGGGATGGATACTATACAAGCGGCCTGCGCCCAACTCGCAGGCCACCAAGACAGGTATGTTCAAAGGCTCTCGGGCGTCATTGCGCAGGCAGACCGTCAGCGCGACAACAAATACGTCAAACTGCAAGCAAGGCTTTCCAAGGCAACGTCGGAAATCAAGACATTGCGCTCAGAGCTCAGGCGGACAAGGGGCCAAGTAGAAGACTTGAACACCCAAGTGGCGGAGCAAGCGGCGCGCACTGCAGAATTGCTGCATGACCAGTACAGCCCAAAATCTGAAGTGGCAAAATGCAAAAAGGCGTCAAGGGGCCATGCCTGCTGATAATCAGAGCGAGGGAAGCGATCTTCCCTCTTCGAGGCAAATCAAAAAGTTTGCCGTCGTTAAGCCACCGAGGCCACGTAACAAGAATGGTCGTGGCGCCAAAAATTGGGAAAACCTAGATCGAATAGAGGTCCCTATGGAATTCCCGGAGACATGCCCCTGCGGTTGCGGCGGCACAATCCGAACCTATGATATTGATGAGAAACGTGAGGTCATTCCAGCGAAGCACTACATCGCTGTGCGAAAATACCCTCGCTATCGTTGTCGAAATAATGACGTCACTATTGGTTCTTTATACAAGCCAACGCTAATGCCTGGAGTGACCAGCGGAACAAGCATGCTGGCTTATTTGGTGACGATGCGCTACGGGTGGGGTATGCCCTTGTATCGGATTGAGAACATGCTCAATCATAGTGGTATCACCTATCATCGCTCAACCATGTGCAAGCAGATCGGCCGACTTGCCGCTGAGCTTAGGCATGTAACATCTGAACTCCAACGCCACACTCTGGATGATGCTTCCCGCATCTTCTTCGATGAGACGGTGTTAAAAATACTGCGCCCGGGCGAAGGAAAGACCGGGCAATCTTATATGTATGCGGCTCATCGGGATGATAGCTCCTTTGGCGGGAATGCCCCGCGCTCAACGGTATTCTTCCATCGAACTTCTCGGTCGATGGCGCATATACACGGGATCCTTGGCGGCAAGTCGTTGATCGTACAGCACGACGGCTATGCGGGTTATGGTCGTCTTGGTCAGCCGGGTACTGATGTCGAGAACATCTTGTCGGTTGAATGTTGGGTGCATGCCCGGCGCAACTTCATTAAGGCAGCGCAAACGATGGAATCGAACTTGCCAAATGAAATAGTAGAAATAATGTCTCAGCTCTTTGAAGTTGAAAGTATACTTAGAGGCCGAACGCCGGATGCGAGACTAGCATACCGAAAAGAACGGTCTGAGGCAGTTATTCAAAGAATATATTCGAGATTGAGGGAATTGTCCTCTAGGACGCTGCAAAAAGACAGGCTTGGCAAGGCCATTAATTACACACTTGAACGATGGGATTCTCTAACGCTTTTCTTGAAAGACGGACGGATAGACCTCGACACCAATCCAGTTGAACGTCAGTTCAAACCGATCATCCTACAGCGCAAGGGTAGTCTCTATATCGGTAGTGAAGAGGGTGGACAGACGTGGGCAGCGATGTCCTCATTGGTTGAGACCTGCAAGCTGAACCGAGTGGACACGTACAGCTATTTTTCTTGGATGATTGACGATCTCGCAGAGATGAGAACGAACAATCTTGACGAGGATATCGATTACAGTCGGTACTTGCCGTGGAATGCGCCAGGACACTGCAAGGTGAAGCTGCCGCCCGTGAAGTAGGGCGGGAAGCGGCCTGACGGCGCCGCAGCATGGCAGCTGCGGCAAGACCAACATAGCGGCCGCTTATACAAAATGCAGCTAATAGGCCTGTGGCCACTCAGAACGAGGAGCTATGGCATAGATGCATCTACATGGGTTATTCTACGGCGAAAGAACATGCGATCCGAGGGCCACTCTTGCAGATATTCTATTCTTGGCAGACCGATGCCGACCGAAAAATCAACAAGGATTTTATACACGCCGCATTGGTTGCCGCGATTAAAGAAATCAACTCCGACATAAGCTTCTCCGAGGCTGATCGCCGGGACGACTTGCTCACCTTGGACCAAGATACAAAAGGAATCCTCGGCTCGCCCCCCATCGCGGAAACGATTTTAAAAAAGATTGCTGCGGCCGATGTGATCGTTCTGGACGTGTCGCTGATAGCGTTCGGACGGGAACAAAAACGCCACATCAATAGTAATGTGGCAATCGAACTCGGCTATGCTTTGGGCAAAAGAGGGTACGAACCATTGCTTAAAGTTATGAATACATATTTCGGCGACTTTGAGAAGTTGCCGTTCGATCTAAAGGACAGACGTCATCCGGTGGGATACTATTTGCCACCAAATGCAACTAAAGTGCAGCTCGACACGCAGCGGAAAAAGCTAGCAAGGGAATTGAAGGCAATACTGGGCGAGTATCTACAAAAACTAAGCGCCACGCCACCAGTTGAATTAGACAAACACGAACCGACACCTACTAGTTACATCGAAACCGCATTCTGGCCGCAGCACGCGCCGATAGGTAAGCGACATCAAAAAGAAGAACCTCTCTATTGCGAGTCGACGCATCTCATATCCGTGCGTGTGATTCCTTCACATGCTCAGGAAAGGCTCACCCAGTTACAGTGCCGGGATATAGTGAAAAATTGCCCACCGTTGTTGTATGAAGGTGGCTATTCCAGTTCCGTGAATGAGTGGGGCGCGCTTACATACTGCCTCTATCATGAGACAACAAGCATCTTGTCCGGCACCCAATTACTCAAGAACAGGGAAATCTGGATGTTCGCAAGGGAGATGATATATCAGGTAAAGGATGATGGGCCGGACAACGCACGTTGGCTTACCGGCCACTATCATCTCATGAAGTATCTTCCGCACGCGATCAGCAATGCGATCAGCCTTTCCGGCGAATTTCTCTCCGGTCCTGCCGAGCTAAGAATAACAGCCGCCGATCTTTCTGGCGTATCGGCTAAGTCTGGAGAAAGCTACCGCCCTCGCAATAACGAGATATCAGAGAAAGTCATAGAGATACGCAGGGACATAAATTCGTCGCTCGATCCAAATGGCCTGGCATTCGAGTTTGCCCAGAAAATTTACGCCGAAGCTGGCATTCACCTTAATGCCCGGATGAGTGGGAGCCGCATTGCATAGCCTTGTAACGTCGGCCTCCTGTAATCGGAAAACGGGAAGGCTCTAGGTGGATGACAGCTTTTCAGACTGGTAGCTCGGAACACCCAAGCCTGTTTCCAATCCAAACACGATTGGGTGTTGTCATTCCGTTTGTGACTTCCGAACGAAAAGACTGAGTATGTCTCCCGATCTGTTCCTCCAAGTCTTGCCGACAGGGACGAATTTGAAGGACGGTAGCACGTTTTCTTTCATCGCGGGATTGCTTGTGGTCGCAAAGACGCCGTTGCCGGTCGCAAGGCATAGCACTTCTGCTACCAATGCTTTCGCTATGCCTTGGCCGGAATGCTTGGGCGAAACTGAGATATAGCCGAGCTCATACGGATATTCGCTTTCCGGTAGTAAGTAACCCGCCTTTGCGGCTCCTTGAAGGCTAGATCGGTATCCGACCAGCGGAACTTTCAAGGCAGCAACGCCAACCGCTTGACCATCGACTTCTGCGAAGATGATTTGAGCGCCCGGTCTTGCCGCACCTTCCCGGACATAGTTCTCAGCAACGGCACCGCCTGACCCAACCAACTTGATGACGGTATCCACCTCTTCTTTTGTGGCAGTCGCACCAACAAGAGTTCTGTACTGGATCATACGGGCTCTGATCGAACTTGAAGTTGGAAAGCAACGTAGACCGGATGACTGTTTTAGGGAAGCTGCAATGCAGCACCGCTTCCTTGTATGGACGGCAGGCTTGGGTCGATTGCAGCCGATTCTCGCGCTCCCGTATTGGCGTACGCCAATATACAGCGCCATAGTGAAGCGTTGAATAGGCCGACTAGGGGGCCCTTTGTAACGCTTAC
>NZ_JBTVYO010000017.1:0-12159 GCF_054788345.1 Celeribacter sp. ULVN23_4
GGTCGTGTTGGTCTCAGCGCGAAGACGCGCGGAAAGCGGATCGGGGATAGAAGTGCGTGTGTTCATCTCTCACCTTGCGAAAATGGAAAAGGGCGCACCAAAAGGCGCGCCCTATCGGGATTAGAATGTTGCTGTCAGACCAAGACGGACCGTGCGTCCGGGAGATGGCATCAGGCCGATGGTCAGCGCATCCATGTAATATTGGTCGGTCACGTTATCGACTGCGAAGTCAAAGGTCAGCGTGTCGTTGATTTCATAGCTGCCGAACAGATCGACCGTGGTGTAGGGATCCCAGTCCACAGCCCGGGTCGTCCCGCCGCGTGGTCCGCTAAAATCGGACGACGCACGTTTGCCGACATAGGTCACACGCCCGCCCAGTTCGAGCGTTTCGTCCAGAAAACGCCCGCCCAATGTCAGGGATGCCGAAGTCTCTGGCGGCACGTGTTGTTGCGCATAGCCATTGCCGGAGCCGCCCGAAGAACAGGCCCCCTCAAGATCACAGAATTCGGTGCTGATGTACTTCGAACCAGAGAAATCGCCGTAGAAACGCCCGGTATCGAACCCGAGGGACAGTTCCCAGCCTTTCATCCGCGCGGACTCCAGATTGACGAAGTTCCAACTGTCATCACGGGTGAGGTAATTGTCGATGTCATTGTCGAAATAGGCCAGTTTGGCCCGGATTTGTGCGCCGAACTGATCCGTCATATAGTTAACGCCGATCTCTTTATTCTGCGCGTGTTCCGGTTTGAGATCCAAGGTGGGATCCGGGCTCGCCGACCAGCCCACTGTGCTTTCAAACAGGCTTGGTGCGCGATAGGCTTCGGCATATTTGCCATAGACTTGCAGTCCGGGGATCGCCTCATAGGTCAGTGAGACAATCGGCGCGAGGCCTCCGCCATCGTATTCCGTATGAACCTCTGTCCGGGTTTGCCCGTCATTGCCATCGTCGACATAGATCGTGCGCGTATTGTTGTCGTAACTCTTCATTTCGGAATAGCGCAGGCTGCCATCAAAGGTCAGTTTGTTCGACAGCTCATAGTTGGCCGAAACAAAGGCGCTCACTTCCTGACGCCAGCCATCGCGGATTTCGCCGTCAAACTCCACATAGGGGTAATCGTCAGGAATATAGCTTTCGATATCCGATGGCGGGCGGATGTATTCTTTCTTGCCGGAGATACCATAGTTCAGCGTCAGCGCACGCCCGAACATGTCCAAACGCGAAGTGTTCGAGACATTAAGGCCGAATTGCTCCGCTTCGCTGGCATAGCTGAAGTAAACACCGGGATAGCCAGCGACAAAACCGTAGGCTGTGTTGATCGAGGTGATATTCGATGTGTAATAGAGGTCGGCCTTTAGATCGATCAGATCGTTGTCATCCGGGTTCCAGCCATAGCGCAGTGTACCCGTTTTGGCATCGACATGGCTCAAAGGCGACTGCCAGCCCATGCCGAACCGAATGATCTGCGAGGGCATCAACTCGCCGAAATCGCTTTCATAATGCATATAGCTTGCATCAATCGAATGCCCGTTGCCCCATTTGTAAATGCCGCGCAGCAGGTGGGAGGTGTTGTCCTGTGACGTGTTCAGCACCTCTTCACCGGGGACAAACTGATTCAGGCTGTCATCCGCAGGATCATCGCCATCCCCGCCTGCGAAATAGTTGCCGGTCTTGCGCCGCGCATAGGCGGCGAGAAGCTCGAAATCACCGAATTTCTGCGCCACCGCGACGCTGCCGTTCCACGAGTCGCCGAATTCAAGCGCGCCGGGGCGGTCGTAGCGTTCGTCGTCGCCTTGTCCGGCACCGACCGTAAAGGTGTCCGGGACGTCTGTGGTGTTGCCTGTCACGCCGAACTTGAGCCGCACGCCCTGTGTTTCGCCGTCTTTGATGATGTCGTCGGGCTTCAACGTGGAGACACGCATCACGCCGCCGGTTGCGCCATTGGCATCCGCGCCGGAACTTGGGCCTTTCTCGATGGACATCGAACCGATCAGGTCGGGGTCGAGATAGGTACGCCCCGCAATGCCGGAATAGCCGCGATAGACGGTGGTTTCCTGAAAGCTGCCATCAATGACAACGGGCACGCGGCCTTGTCCCTGCATCCCGCGCACGTTGACATCCAAAGCACCGCTGTTGCGGTTGTCGCCATTGAGGACACCGGCTTCGCCCTTGAGGAAATCCCCCACCGATGTGCCACGAAAACGCTCAATTTCTTGCGCGTCCTTGTAGACGATGGAGGCGGGTTCCTCATAATTGCTGTTGGTGGAATAATAGCCGGTTCCCCCTGACACGGTGATTGTATCCAGCAACAATGTATCGTCGGGTAAATCCGCAGCGACAGGGTTTCCTGAAATCAACACGCTGCGCGCACCCGTGAAGCTGTATGCCAGTCCCGAGCCAGAAAGCAGCCGTGCCAAGGCCTGTTCGGGAGGCAGGTTGGCGGAGATACCCGGTGATTTCTTGCCTTTCGTCACAGCATCCAGATAGGAAATCTGGATACCGGCCTGACGCCCCCAGATCATCAGAGCCTGATTAAGTGGCCCGGCAGGCACGGAAAAGGCAACATTTTGGGTGCTTTCCTGTGCTCGCGCCGGTTGGCTGGGGACGATAACGCCCCCGCCCAGAATGAATGTGGACAGCAAGAGCGTCCCAAGCGCACGCATCGGGCGCATTAGGTTTGTGTCCGATGTTGAATAAATGGACTTTTCGACCACGGTAGGCCTCTCCTTCGGTCTGATTGGACTGGAGGGTGCGCCGTGCCTTTGCTCCGTGGAGCGTCGTGAGTATTGCCGACCCTAATAGTACTACAATCGGGCGCAGTTTTTTTCGGTAGATTTTCGAAAAAACTCAAGCGGAGGAAATAACCGTCAGAAGGCCCGGGACGCGGCGCACCTGCGCATCTGTCGGACGCACGGCGGCCTCCAAGGCTCGGAAGGGATCGGAGACATCGAACACACCGCTGATCCGCGCCTGAGCGATGGAGGGGGCGGCAACAATCACCCGCCCCGGAATCCAGCGGGAAATCCGTGCGACAAGCGCCTCCATCGGCTCGGCTTCGGCAACAATCACGCCATTTTTCCAAGCTCCGGCAAAAGATGGATCGCGTTCGCCCTCTTCGAAGAGGCTGCTACGCTGATCAACGCGTACCCAATGACCCGCCTCAACCACATGGCCTGAGCCGCCGGTGAGTTCGACTGAATTTTGCGCAACCGCCAGATTGAGCATCCCGGCATCCCGCGAGATTTCAAAAGTCGCCCCGGCCATGCGCGCAAAGTTTCCATCGCCCATATCGAGGTAAAAAGGCCGATCTACGTCCTTGGTGATCTCGAACCACCCCATCCCCCGCAACAGGCGGATTTCACGCATGTCACGGGTAGAGGATACGGCAATCGCACTATCCGGCCCCAAGATCATGGCTGAGCCGTCAGGCATATCTATCGGCAAAAGTTCGGCCGTGGTTGTGAGATGATCGGCGCCCATGCGCAGTCGCATTTCCGGCACGGCCCAGGAGCTGAGGGCCCCGGCACCAAGGGCTGTGACGCCACCGAGTATCACATTGCGGCGCGACATTATGCGAGACTTGTCAGATTGCCCCAGCGCGACGCCACTCAGGCCATGCGCCTCGGCAACCCGTTGCCAGATCCGGTCATGCGCGTCGCTGCGCGCGCGCCAGTTCGCGATGGTTTGAAGAGTGACCGGATTGTCCGGCGCATCCTGTCGCCGGATCATCAGATCAATCGCTTCGCTGAGCAAGCGAGACGTCTGCGCATCCAGTTTCGAAAGTTCCTCGGCGTCTGTGACCATATTTATAGACCTCCGGTGCGCAGAACGATTTGCAGATAGGCATCGTGCACCAGTTCCCAGATACGCGTCGTCGAAAGTCCAAGCTCTTCTGCAATCCGGGCCATCGGGCGGTTTTCGATTCTGTGCAGCAAAAAGGCGCGGCGCTGTCGTTCGGGCATTTCGGTCAGCACGGCTCTGACAATGCGCAGCTGTTCACGGCTTGCAACAATGGTTTCCGTATCGGGTTCGCGAGCCAGCACTCTTTGTGCTTCGGGGGCGTCAAGGGACACAGGGCTGAAAAGAGCCTGACGTTTCGCGTAATTGATCCCGAGGTTTCGCGCCACCTTATAGAGGTAAGCTTGGGTCAAGTGATCAGGCGCGTCACTCTCCGGTTGCGCGGCAATTGCCCTGACGAATGCCTCTTGAGTCAGGTCGCAAGCCACCTCGGCATCCAGGCCACGTCTTTGCAGCGACCGAGCGATGCCGCCTGCGTGACGTTGGAAAAGCTTTTGAAAATCCCATGCCATGTCCATGCCCCCCGTTTTTTATCAGATCTAAGAATCCGATACTCTGCGAAGTGGCCTAATGGCTGAGGTGTTTCCTTTTTCGCTGACAGCCCCGCTTGCGGACTCAATGCAGTGGTTTCGGGCCCATGTCAATTCCTGTGCACCTATCGTCATGGGAACAATGGGATAAGCTGCCTTCCAGCCGAATTGTATCGTTTGTTACGCCAGTAGATAAAAACGGCAAGCTGTGGACGACACGGTTTGGGCCATGAATAGCGGATAGAGCAGAGGTGTCCTCGTCTTTGGATCAGTTTGCAGTTTGATCTAAGGTAGATCTTGGTTGCGGTTCGGGCGTTCAATTTTCCGGCCATCCGTCAAGATGCGCATGCCAGCTTCGGTTCGCATGTTGGTCCATGAGACACCGGTACTTGCCGGACCATATCCGGCAAGGGCTTCCTTCTGGGCCTCGACGCAACATTCCACTTCTACTCAACTATTGTCCTCGGGCAATGGCGGGCAATGGCGGGCAAGGCCCCGTGGTTAGAGTGCCGGCAGGCCAGCAGCTTGTGGCTAAACCAGTCCATGATGACGGCGAGGCGAGTCTCATGCGCCATTGGTTCAAGCCTAATACGAGCGTAGGCCGCGCCACATCGGGATGTAACGAATGTGGCGCACCCACTGAGCGGCGGTGCATTCGTAAAGCCGTTATTTCCTATGTCGGACGCTTCTGAAATCGATAAACTTCTCAACATGTGAAAACAAAATATAGTATTTGACAATATTTGAGAACATTTTTACCTTCCCGCGCAGATGGACCAGCAGGAGGCTGCTCCATGGAATTCATCTCCCCGCATCTGATGGCACAGGGGAGAGACCAGATCTGGGAGGATCGACATGACACTCAATAAACTCACCGCGGCGTTGCGCGGAACGATGGCGGCTGCGCTGCTGGCTGGGACGAGCTGCTTTGCCTCTGCGGCATTGGCGGAGCCTGAGATGCTTTTGCGCGCGGGGCATTCCTCGGCTTTGACCAGCACTGGACATGCGGCTCTTGAATTGTTGAATGAGCGTCTGATGGAGCGCACGGATGGCCGTATCGGCATTCAGATTTTCCCGAACAGTCAGCTCGGCGGTGAGCGCGAACAGATCGAGTCGATCCAACTTGGTAATCTCGACATGGCATATGTTTCCACGGCGCCTGTTGCGAGCTTCGATCAAAACTTCTTTGTTCTGGACCTGCCGTTTGTATTCAAGGATCGTGACGCCGTGTTCCGCGTGCTTGATGGGGAGGTTGGGAAGGATCTGCTCGACGGGCTGCAACGCGTGGGCCTTGTCGGACTTGCTTACTGGGAGAACGGTTTCCGTCAGCTCGCCAATGACAAACAGGAAATCCACACGCCGGCAGATCTGGCTGGCATGAAAATGCGCACCATGGAAAACGAGGTGCACATCGCCACATGGCGGGAGCTGGGCGCGAACCCCTCGCCGCTGTCCTTCTCCGAGCTGTTCACGGCCCTTCAACAGGGGACGTTCGATGCGATGGAAAGCCCGATCAACCTGTTCTATGACATGAAGTTCAACGAAGTTCAGAGCTACATCTCCCGGACCAATCACCTCTACGGCGCATGGGTTCTTCTGATGAGCCCGGACACCTTGGCGATGATGTCCGAGGAAGACCGTGAGATCTTCATGCAGGCCGTGGCGGAGACAACGGCCGATCAGCGTGCCTTGGCGATTGAGGCCGATGCCAAAGCGGTGGCGGCCATGCCCGAGGTGACCGTGACGGATCTGACAGACGAAGAGCTTGCCGCGTTCTCGGATCAGATGGGGCCGGTGTACGATCTGGTTGCGGAAAAAGTCGGTGACGAGCTGGTTCAAAAGGTCGTGGCCACCGCAAAAGGCGAGTAATCCCCCATGCCTGCCGGTCTTTGGCCGGCGGGCATGCCCTTCTCCAGACGACGTATTTGCCTGCGCGGCGCTAGGCCCGGACGAATGCGTTTTATGACACGGATGCCCCATGAAATTTCTTGATGACCATTTGGAAGAGGCGTTGATCGTCTTTCTTCTCGCGCTGATGAGCGTACTGATCGTGACACAGGTGATCATGCGATACGTCTTTTCTGCATCGCTCGCCTGGTCGGACGAAGCCGCCCGCTACTGTTTTGTGTGGATGACCTATCTGGGCGTGGCCTTCGGCGTGAAGCACAGCGCCCATGTCAACGTGACAGCCGCGATTGAACTTTTCCCCGAGCGCCTGCACCCCTGGTTTCGCATGCTTGTGACCTGTCTGGTTGGCATGTTTGCCATGCTGGTCGTCTGGGAGGGGTGGTTTCTGGTGCAAAAGTTGCTCCGGTTTGGCCAAAAGTCGTCATCTCTGGGGATCCCGATGGCATGGGTCTACATGGCGCCCGTGGTCGGCTTTTCCCTCGTTCTGGTCCGTCTAACCCAGAACCTCTGGACCGAGATCAAAACGCTGCGTACGGGCGGCGAGGCCGGAGGTGCGTCGTGATTTCCTTTACGCTTTTCGGGCTCTTCGTCCTGTTTCTGATCGTTGGCACGCCGATCGCGATCTCGCTCGGACTGGCCTCGACCGCAGCTCTGCTCATTTCAGGCAAGGTCGGCACGAATTTCATTCCGCAGGGACTGGTCACCGCAATCGACAGTTTTCCCCTGATGGCGGTGCCCTTCTTCATCCTGTCGGGCGAGTTGATGGGACAAGGTGGGCTGTCGCAACGGCTGTTGAACACCGGCAAAATCTTTTTCGGTCGCTATAGTGGCGGCTTGGCGATCATTGCGGTGGCGACCTGCGTGTTCTTCGCTGCGATCTCTGGCTCCGGTCCTGCAACCGTGGCTGCGATCGGTGCGATCCTTTTTCCGGCTATGGCACGAGAAGGCTATCGGCCTTCCTTTTCGGCAGGTCTCGTGGCCTCTGCCGGCAGTCTTGGCGTGATCATTCCCCCGAGCATTCCCATGGTGATCTACGCGACCTCTGCGAATGTGTCGGTGACCAAGATGTTCATGGCCGGCATCATCCCCGGCCTTTTGATCGGTCTGGGCCTGATCTTGTTCGCCTGGTGGCAATCCCGTCGGGATGGGCAGCAACCGCAGAACGAGCGCGTCACCGGGCGCGAGGCGTTGGCGATCCTGTGGGATGCCAAATGGGCGCTTCTGGTGCCGGTCATCATCCTTGGTGGGATTTATGGCGGGATTTTCACACCGACCGAAGCGGCCGCCGTTGGGGTGGCCTATGGGTTGATCGTTGGACTTTTCATCTACCGAGAATTGAAGCTGCGCACACTTTACATGATCTTCGCCAGCGCGGCGCTGACCACATCCACGGTGATGCTGATCGTTGGAACTGCGACCATATTTGGCAGGGTTTTGGCGATCGAACGCATTCCCGTCATGCTGGCCGAGCTGGTTACGGAAATGGTGTCGAACCCGCTCGTCCTCTTGGCGCTTCTGAACATTCTTCTGCTGATCATCGGCACATTCATGGAGACACTGGCAGCGATCATCATCATGACGCCGATCCTGTTGCCGCTCGTCACAGCGCTTGGCATCAGTCCGGAACATTTCGGCATCATCATGATCGTGAACCTCGCAATTGGCATGGTGACACCGCCCGTCGGCGTGAACCTCTTTGTCGCTTCGCGTGTGGCTCGGATTTCGCTGACCGATGTGATCCGCGGGGCCATGCGGCCACTGGTTCTGCTGCTGATCCTACTGTTGATCATCACCTATGTGCCGGGCTTGTCCCTTTGGCTGCCTACGCTTTTGGGTATGTAATTTTGGAGGTCTGATATGACACAAAAACTGAAAGCCGCAGTGATCGGTCCCGGCAATATCGGAACCGACCTGCTGATGAAACTGCAACGATCTGAATGGATCGAGCCGGTCTGGATGGTGGGGATCGACCCGGCCTCCGACGGTTTGGCGCGGGCACGCGATATGGGGCTCAAGACCACCGCAGAAGGTGTGGACGGGCTGCTGGCGCATGTGCGTGAAGATGACATTCGGATCGCGTTCGATGCGACCTCGGCCTATGTGCACGCGGAAAATTCTCGCAAACTCAATGCGCTTGGCGTGTTGATGGTCGATCTGACACCGGCGGCCATCGGTCCCTACTGC
Source organism: Celeribacter sp. ULVN23_4 (assembly GCF_054788345.1). Taxonomy (NCBI): domain Bacteria; kingdom Pseudomonadati; phylum Pseudomonadota; class Alphaproteobacteria; order Rhodobacterales; family Roseobacteraceae; genus Celeribacter; species Celeribacter sp. ULVN23_4. Next base: position 8,419 of record NZ_JBTVYO010000017.1, read on the forward strand.
ATTCCGCCGGTCAATATGGCAGAGCACACGCGCAAGCTGGAAATGAATGTGAACATGGTGACCTGTGGCGGTCAGGCGACCATTCCGATGGTTGCGGCAGTTTCTCAGGTTCAACACGTCAGCTATGCCGAAATCGTCGCGGCGGTGTCCTCCAAATCCATTGGACCGGGCACCCGCAAAAACATCGACGAATTTACCCAGACCACCGCCAGAGCCATTGAAAAGGTCGGAGGCGCTGACAAGGGCAAGGCGATCATCATCGTTAATCCCGCCGAACCGCCTCTTTTGATGCGCGACACGATCCACTGCCTGACCACAGACACGCCGGACGAAGACGCGATCCGCGCCTCTGTCACCGCCATGGTGAAACAGGTTCAGGGCTATGTGCCGGGATACAAACTCGTCAACGGGCCGGTTTTCGACGGCAATCGCGTATCGATTTATGTCGAGGTCGAGGGGCTGGGGGATTACCTGCCGAAATATGCCGGCAATCTCGACATCATGACCTCGGCGGCGCTGCGTACCGCTGAAACCTTTGCCATCGAAGTCAATTCCGGGGCGATGACCCTGCCTGAGCGGGCCGCCTGAGGAGAGCCAAATGTCACTCGAAAATCGCAAAATCACCCTGCACGAAATGAGCCTGCGCGACGGGATGCACCCGATGCGCCACCAGATCAGCAAGGACCAGATGGTCGCCATCGCCAAAGCGGCGGATCGAGGCGGTCTGCCATGGATCGAAGTCACCCATGGCGACGGGCTTGGTGGCGGATCGGTCAACTATGGGTTCGGCGCAGAAACCGATGCCTGTTATATCGCTGCGGTGCGCGACGCGGTCAGCCAGATACGCATCTCCGCGCTTCTGATCCCCGGCATTGGCACGGTGGACAACCTGAAAGAGGCGATTGAGGCCGGTATTTCCGGCGTCCGCGTCGCCACCCATTGTACCGAGGCCGACACGTCCGAACAGCATATCGGCGCGGCGCGCAAAGCCGGGCTGGATACCGTGGGCTTTCTGATGATGTCGCACCGCGCGAGTCCCGAAACGCTGGTCGAAGAAGCGCTGAAGATGGAAAGCTATGGGGCGGGCTGTGTCTATTGCACGGATTCCGCAGGCTACATGCTGCCCGCCGATGTGACCGCGCGGATCACTGTGCTTCGCGAGGCTCTGCGCCCGGAGACGGAGCTGGGATTTCACGGCCATAACAACATGGGCATGGGCATTGCCAATTCCGTGGCAGCAGTCGAGGCCGGGGCGAACCGGATCGACGGCGCTTTTGCCGGGCTCGGTGCCGGTGCAGGCAATGCCGCGACAGAGGTTCTGGCCGCCGTGTTCGAGCGGATGGGTGCCGATACGGGCACGGATCTGTTCACTCTGATGGATGCCGCCGAAGACCTGATCTTGCCGATGATGCAACGCCCGGTTCGCGTGGACCGTAGCTCTCTCATCCTCGGCTATGCCGGTGTTTACAGCTCTTTCCTGCTCTTCGCGGAGCGGGCTGAAAAACGCTACGGCGTGCCTGCCCGTGACCTTCTGCTGGAACTGGGCCGACGCGGCATGGTCGGCGGACAGGAAGACATGATCGAAGACCTCGCTCTGACAATGGCCGCCGCATCGGGCGCCGCACGCAAAGAGAAGATAGCGTAATGACCAAAATCAAATCCGTCCGCACCCGTGTCTGGAACTGGACCGGGCCGACCGTACCGCCTTCTGGAAATTTTTGCACCAACGCCTCTGACGTGATCCATCGCGGTGGCGATGCCATGGGCAGTTTCCGGTTTCACCAATGGCTGACTGTGGAAATCGAGACCGAGGACGGCACTATCGGCATCGGCAACGCGGCCCTCGCCCCGCGTGTCGTCAAAGCTGCGATTGACGAATGGTTCGCGCCGCTGGTCCTGGGCGAAGACCCGTTCGACTATGCCTATATCTGGGAAAAGATGTATCGCCGGAGCCATGCCTGGGGCCGTAAGGGCATCGGCATGACCGCGATCTCTGCCATCGATATCGCGATCTGGGATCTGATGGGTAAGCTGTCCGGAAAGCCGGTGTTCAAATTGCTGGGCGGTCGGACCAAGGAGAAAATCCCGGTCTATTATTCCAAGCTTTACTCCGGGCCGATCGAAACGATGCAGGCCGAGGCGGAAGAGGCCAAGAAGAACAACTATACCGGCTATAAGATGCGCTTTGGCTGGGGGCCCAAGGATGGCATGGCGGGCATGCGCGAAAACCTCAAACGGGTGGAAGCGGTGCGCGAGGTCATCGGCTATGACGTCGACCTGATGCTCGAATGCTATATGGGCTGGAACCTTGACTACACCAAGCGCATGCTGCCCAAGCTGGCCAGGTTCGAACCTCGCTGGCTCGAAGAACCCGTGATTGCGGATGATGTCGCGGGATATGCGGAACTCAATGCCATGAACATCGTGCCGATCTCCGGCGGTGAGCATGAGTTCTCGGTCATCGGCTGCAAAGACCTGATCGAGAAAAAGGCGGTTTCCGTCCTGCAATACGATACCAACCGCGTGGGGGGTATTACCGCCGCGCAAAAGATCAATGCCATTGCCGAAGCCTTCCAGACCCCGGTGATCCCGCATGCCGGTCAGATGCACAACTATCATCTGACCATGGCCAACACCAATTGCATGATCTCGGAATACTTCCCGGTCTTCGACGTCGAGGTCGGTAACGAGCTGTTCTACTACATTTTCGAGGGCGACCCAGATGCGGTCGATGGGTTCCTGCAACTGGACGACAATCTGCCCGGCCTCGGGATTTCCATCAGCGACAAACATCTGCACAATTTCGAGATTGAGGAATAACAATGACCGTTCAAAAAACCGGCGCATGGCCGGTCGCTCCCACCCCCTTCAAAGACGACGGCACGCTTGATCTGGACGGCATGAAACGCGTTTTGGATTGCATCATCGACCAGGGCGCGGATGGGGTCTGTATCCTTGCCAACTTTTCCGAACAGTTTCTGATCTCGGACGAGGAGCGTGAAACCCTGACAAGGTTGTCACTCGAACATGTGGCGGGGCGTATCCCGGTGATGGTCACCGTCTCGCATTATGCCACGCCCATCGTCGTGAACCGTGCGCAGCTCGCCAAGGATTGTGGCGCGGCCAGCGTCATGATCATGGCACCTTATCATGGTGCATTGATGCGTGGCACGCCGGAGCAGACCTTCGGGCAGTTCAGCAAGGTGGGCGAGGTCGGCATTCCAATCGTGGTGCAGGATGCACCGTTGTCAGGCGTGGAGCTTCCGGTGTCTCTCTTGCTCAAGATGGCCCGCGAGATCGAGATGGTGCAACATTTCAAGATCGAATGCACGGGGGCCGCGGCAAAATTGCGGGCGCTGATCGCAGAGGGCGGCGACGCCATCGTCAGCCCGATGGACGGCGAAGAAGGCGTGACCATGTTGGCCGATCTTGATGCCGGTGCTGTTGGCACCATGTGCTCTGCGATGGTCACCGAACATATTCGCGATGTTGTCTTGGCGCATCGTGAAGGTGATCGCGACAGGGCGGTGTCGGGCTACACCCGTATTTTGCCTGCGGTGCAGCACGAAAACCGTCAATGCGGCTTCCGCGCCGCCAAGGCTGCGATGGTGGAAGGCAAGGTTTTTGCTTCGGAATTTTGCCGTCATCCGATTGCGCCGCTTGCACCGGAGACCCGCGATGAGCTTCTGGGGCTTTTGCGTCCTCTGGACCCGATTGCGATGCGCTGGGGGCATTGACCCC
>NZ_JBTVYO010000018.1:0-10718 GCF_054788345.1 Celeribacter sp. ULVN23_4
ACATCATGTTGGGAACAAGCAGGACGATCATCGGGAAAGCCAGAATGAGCGCGACGCGCAGCACATCGACCAGCAGGAAAGACACGAGACCGCGGAAGATGGTGCCGAGCTGGACGTCTTTGACGACGGATTTCAGAACGAAAGCGTTCAGCCCAACAGGTGGGGTGATATAGCTGACTTCGGTTACAATCACCACATAGATGCCGAACCAGATCAGATCGAAGCCCTGTGCGGCCACGATCGGATAGAAGATCGGCACGGTCAGCGTGATCATGGAGAGGCCTTCAAGCACACAGCCCAGAACCAGATACACCAGCGTAATCACAGCGATAACGGCAAAGGGGTTGTCCCCGAGCCCGCTCACAAGCGTCTGAATGTCCCGGCTCATGCCCGAGAGGTTGACGTAGTTCGCAAAGGTCAGCGCGCCGAAGAGGATGAAGAACATCATCGCGGTGGTCTTTGCCGTCTCATAGAGCGTGAGAAGCGTCTGGGAGAGGTTGAGGCGACCTTGCAAAAGCACCAGAAGGAAGGCGCCCCCTGCCCCCATGCCGGCACTTTCGGTGGGGGTGAACACCCCGAAATAAATGCCGCCCATGACGAAGGCGAAAAGCCCCAAGGCACCGGCCACGCCCTTGAGCGCGACGAGGCGCTCCCGGAGCGGCAGCTTGTCCTCGACCGGCAGCTCGAAATGCCCGAAGTAAATCGAAATCCGAACGGCGAGCGCGTAGAGAAGCACGCCGAGAATGCCCGGAATGATACCGGCAAGGAACAGCTTGCCGATGTCCTGCTGTGTCATGATCCCGTAGAACACGAGGATCACCGACGGCGGGATCAGGATGCCGAGCGTGCCGCCCGCCGCGATGGAGGCGGTCGACAGGCTGTCCGGGTAGCCGAATTTGCGCATGTTCGGCAGAGCGATTTTCGCCATCGTCGAGGCGGTCGCGAGAGACGAACCGCAGACCGAGGAGAAGCCGCCACAGGCGACCACGGTCGCGACGGCCAGACCGCCCTTGCGGTGCCGCAGCCAGGCATAGGCCGCAGAGTAGAGATCGCGGGCGATGCCGGACTGCACCACGAAATTCCCCATCATGAGAAACAGCGGCAGGATCGAAAGCGAATAGCTGCGGCTCTGTTCGAAATAGGTCTGACCGAGAAGCGAGAAGGACGGAGACCAGCCGATGATGGAGGCCGTACCGACGGTTCCGAGAAGCGCCAGAGCAAAGGAGATCGGCACCCCCAGAAACAGCATGACAAACAGGACAAGCGTCCCGAATTCCCAATGAGCAAGCAAGGACATGTCAGTTTTTCCCTCTCATCGGGTAAAAGATTTCCGCGAACATGATCAGTGCGGAGATCACGCAAAGCGCGGCAGCAAAATAGCCGATCGGCGCGATCGGAAGTTCGAGCGTCGCCGTGGTGCCGCCATAACCGGCCACCTGATCAGACGTCACCCAAAGGCGCCAGGCGACCATCACCTGCACGCCCGAGGACAGCACAAGCACCACAGGGCGCCGGATTTTTTCGACGGCGAGCGGCAGACGGTCCGTAAGCAGGTCAACCGTGACATGTTCACGGTCCAGCGTCGCAGCCGGAAGGCCGAGGAAAATGAGGGCGGCGAGCATCAATTCGGTGAGCTCCGTTGCGCCCTTCACAGGATTGTTCAGCAGATAGCGCCCCAGAACATCGGTCACCGTCAGCCCCATCATTGTGAGCAGCAGCACGGAACAGGCCAGTGCGATCACAGTGTGAATGGGTCGGGCCACCTTGGGAGGCAGCCCTTGCTCATGCGGTCCAGAAATATTTTCGGACAGGTTGATCATTCTTCGGACTCGATTTTGGCAATCTCTTCGAAGAGCATGTCATAGGCGGCCTGCCCGTCAATCCCCGTTTCGCTCACCTGAGCGATCCGTTCTGCAACAATGGGTTGCAGCCGGGTCTTCAGTTCATCCACTTCACTCTCGGTCGCAACCTTGAGGGTGATCTTACCCTCCATGGAAACGCGGCCCTCGGCATCGACCTTGTCCCACATCTCGCCCGCGCGCCGTGCAAAGGCCTCGCCCAGAAGCGGTTCGATCAAGGCTTGGTCCTCGGGCGAGATGGAGTTCCATTTCGCGTCATTCATCACCACGAACATCGCAGTGTTATAAAGCCCGCCCGGCACGGTGTAACCGTAGTCGAGAATGTCGTTGAGATTAAAGAAGTTCACGGATTCATAGGGAAAGAAAATGCCATCGGCCACGCCTTGCGACAAAAGTTCATAGGCTTTCGAGGATGGCCCCTCGATCGGCACGGCGCCCAAATCGCTGGCAATCGAATGCGCCAAGGCCGAGCCGATGCGGATCTTCTGACCGGCAATATCCTCGGGCGTCTCGATCGGTCTGGCCGAGAAAATCTCCCCCGGACCATGGGTGAAGAGTGTCAGAACCTTCACCCCCTCATATTCCCCCGCATCCTCAAGCATTGCCTCATGCACGCGCCAGAAGGCGACCGAGGTGGCGACCGAACTGTCTGACATGAAGGGCATTTCTGCGATCATTGGTGTCTTGAACCGACCCGGCGTGTAGCCATGCACGGAATAGGTGATGTCGGCCACGCCGTTCTTCGCGAGATCGAACGCGGCGGGCGGCGGTCCCAAGGGGGCGGGCAGCATGTTGATCTTCACCCGGCCTTCGGTCACACGCTCGATATCGGCCGCCCAGGGCACGAAAAGTTCAGAGACCTGCGGATGGGTCGGCGGCAGCCAGCTGTTCATGGTCAGGACCGTTTCGGCCTGAGTCGCGCCGGCGAAAAGTGTGATTGCAGCCGCTGTGGAAGCGATCATTTTGATTTTCATGTTCATTTTCACATTCCCTATTGGTGAGTGTTGGTGTTATGACGTCCTGATCGGACATTTTGTTTTTGTTGAAGAAACTCTATGTGCCTTTGGGTGTGACCAAGCCAGACACAGGTGATGACCAAGATGAGTGAGCTGCCGCAAGATCAGCAGGACCCCGAACATTTCCGCGACACTTGGCCGTACTTCTGGATCGACCGCGCCAACGCCTATTACACCCGCGCGCTGGAAAAACGCCTCAAGCCGATGGGCGTCGACGCGCCGCGCTGGCGGGTTCTGATGTCGCTCTACCAGCAGCAATTCATGTCGGTGTCCGAGATTGCGGAATTCTCCACGCTGAAGCTCAATACCACGACCAAAATCGTGCAACGCATGGTCAGCGATGGGCTGGTCGAGACCCGGGTGCGTCCGACCGATGGCCGGGTGACTGAGGTGTGCCTCACCGAAAAGGGCGATGCGCTGCGCGCCAAGGCGCTGGTCGAAGTGAACCGCATTCGCGACGAGAGCTTTTACAACACCTCTCCGGCCGAGCTTGAGACCATCAACGAGATTTTGGCGAAGATCTCCAAAGATCTCTCCCGCATGATCTGACAAGCCCCGCGCCGCGATCTGCATCAGCCGTGATCCGTCACCAGATGGTGGTAATCGCGGCTGAACCAAACCAGCCCGTGCCGCGCTTCTTCGGCCAGACGCACCGCTTCGATCTGACAGAAGAACACGGAATGCGTCCCCTGCTCCACGCGGCTTGTCACCCGGCAGTCAAAGGCGACATTGGCGTCCGAGAGGATCGGTGATCCGGTCTCCAGCGTGGCCCAGTCTCCGAAAGAAAAGCGGTCCACCCCCTCGACATAACGCGCGAAATGGCCGGACAGCTCCTGATGCTCGGAGGCCAGCACATTGACCGCGAGCACGCCGTTCTCGACGAATATGTCATGGGTGAAGGCGGTCTTGTTCACACAGACGATCAGCGTCGGCGGGGTGTCCGTGACCGAACACACCGCTGAGGCTGTCATGCCATGTTTGCCCGCCGGCCCGTCGGTGGTGATGAGATTCACCGCCGCGCCGAGCCGGCTCATGCCTTCGCGAAAATCGAGCTGGGTTTGCGTAAGGTCCATCATGGCTCAGATATCCAACACCAGTTTCGGACCTTTGGCGCGCGAGCAGCAGGCGCAGATCACGTCGCCGTCCTCGCGTTCCTCCTCCGTGAGGAACTGATCGCGATGGTCGATCTCGCCGGACAGAACGTCGGTCAGGCAGGTGCCGCAAACGCCCTCTTCGCATTTCACCTCGATCTTGATGCCCTCTTTCGCCAGCGCTTTCGCGATGGTGTCCTCGGGGCCGACCGTGATGGTCACGCCGCTTTGCGCGCATTCGACCTCGAAACTGTCGCCTGAGAGTTCCACATCGGCAGAGAAATATTCACGGTGCACATTCGCGGTCGCATGACCTGCGCCTTCTGCGGTGTCGATCACCCAATCCATGAAGCCTTGCGGACCACAGACATAGAGATGCGTAGACGCATCGGGCGCAGGAAGATCACGTTTCAGATCAAGCCGTTGCGCTTCGTCCTTGTCGTCGAAGTGGAACAGTACCTTGTCCGCAAAACCGCAGCCCTTGAGTTCGTCCATGAAGGCGGTGACGCCTTCGGACCGGGTGCAGTAATGCAGCGTGAAGTCCTTGCCAATCGCGTGCAGGCGTTTCGCCATGGCGATCATCGGCGTGATGCCGATGCCACCGCCCAAGAGAACAGTGGTCTCGGCGCCCTCATCGAGCGGGAAGTGGTTGCGCGGGCCTTCGACCTTGAACACCGCACCGTCCACAGCCGTTTCATGCACCTTGACGGAGCCGCCCCGGCTGTTCGGATCTTTCAAAACGCCAATCTCGTAGAACCCGGTTTCAGCCGGATCGGAGCAAAGCGAATATTGCCGCCACATGTCGAGGTCCGGCAGGTAGAGATCGAGATGCGCGCCCGCCGCGTAAGGCAGGATCGTGCCCCCCGCTTCCGGCGCAAACCGGATGCGGGCGATATCGCCCTTGTCGTCGATGCGGGCGATGACTTTCAGATTTTGTGCGTTATCGGTCATCGTTACCTCACATAAAGCCCGCCGTTGACGTCCCAGCAGGCGCCGTTGACAAACGCCGCCTCGGGGCTGGCGAGCATCACCACCATCTGGGCCACGAAGTCGGGATCGCCGAGACGCTGCACCGGAATATTGGCAATCGCCGCCTCAATCTTGTCGCCCAGAACACCGCGTACCATGGGCGTGTCCATCGGACCCGGCGCAATGGCGTTGCAGGTGATGCCGAAGGGCGCGAGATCGCGGGCGAAGACTTTGGTCAGCGTCAGGATCGCGCCTTTCGAAGCCGCGTAATGCGCGCCCGTCGCCGTGCCGCCGTTCTGCCCCGCCAGAGAGGCCATGTTGACGATCCGGCCATAGCCGCGCTCTTTGAAGTGACGCGCGAAAATCTGGCTGCCCGCAAAGGTGCCGCCCGCGTTCGTCGCCATAATGTCGTTGAACGTGGCCGGGTCGATCTCCATCAACGGCTGCGCCATGGTGCGGGCGGCGTTGTTGACCAGCACTTCGACTGAGCCATAGCGCTCGATGCATTTGTCGAGCACGCTTTGGAAGTCTTCGGGCTTGGAGACGTCCAGCGTGGCGGTGATCGCGGTTTCCCCGGCGAGATCGAGCTCGGACGCCAAAGCCTTGGCCTCCTCCCCCGGGTTGATGTCGGCAATCACCACGCGGTAGCCCGCTTTGTGCAGCGCCCGCACGACGGATGCGCCGAAGCCACGGGCCCCGCCCGTGACAACAGCCGTTTGAGTTTTCTCAGGCAAAGGGGCCACCATCAGAACAAATAGCTGAACGAATTCAGCATCCCATCGGAATTGAGAAGACGGATCACCTTTCGCTGGATCCGGAATCCGGTGTCGGTGACTTTGAGGATATATTCGACATTGCCCGCCCAGATGCGCTGGCGGCCGAATTTGTCCTCGACCAGCTGTTCCGCGCAGGTGACGGTGAGCAGATCGCCCTCAGCGGCCTCGATGCGAAACCGCGACAGGGTGCGCACCGTCTGCGCGGGCGGCGCGGAGGAAATCGAGAACCCGGCATGGAACCGACCGATCCGGTCGCGGCGCATTTTGGCGTCGTCGTAGCACAGGTTGACGGAGTTCTTGAAATCCACCGTGTCGCCGATGGGCATGATATACAGCCCGTCGTCAGACCACAGATCGAGCCAGTCGTCATATTCCTTCAGGTCGAGCATGGCGCTCTCGGCCCAGATGAAGGCGGTCGCGTCGGCCAGCATGGATTTGGCGTCGATTTTGCTCATCTCGGTCATTTCGACATCATCCCTTTCCACATTTTATAAGCGGCACGCATGCCGGTTTCGGCGGAGATGTGACCGCGCGGGCCAAACTCGCCCGGCTCTTCGTCCACCATGCCGCGGTTCACGAGGATCTTGAGGTCCGGGCCACCTTTGGTGCCGCGCTGGATCCGTTCCCAAACCTCGGCATCGTCCGGGGAGCCGAAGCCCATCGGCCCTTGGAAATGTTCGTGCAGACGGATACGTGCCTGGTTCGCGGCCTCCGGGCCGCCGTCCATGCCGATGGCGATGTGACGGATGTCGGTCTGCTCCACGGAGATCGGGGTCAGCACGCGGAAGAAGGCGAGCGAGAAGGACACGTTCGGGAAGAGGTTGAGGTTGAACCCCGCCCCGCTCACCGCGCGGACGATCTTCTTGACCTGATCTTCCGGATAGCCCTCATCGCGCAACTCCTGCGCCAGATCGGCGAAGCGTTCCGGGATCGGCGCGTCGAGGTTCTCGTCGAGATCGACCAGTTCCGGGATCATGGTCATCACGGAGTGACCGTTGCCCAGGTCCTCGACATAGCCGACGCCCTTGTCGAGGAAGTCGAACATATCCTCGGTCTGCCCGTCGAGCGTCTGCATGAAGGACTTGTGCACGATCGGGAAGTGATAGGCGTCCGTGGTGTTCTCAAGCTGCACTTTCCAGTTCATCGGAACGGAGAACTGATGCTCGCCCAGCACCTTCACCGGGAAACCACCGCCCTGTTTCATGAACAGGTCAATGTATTTGCGCACGCCTTCACCGAGGAAGTCTTCGAGCGGCTCGATGTCTTCCTTGAAGGTCGCAAACACCATGCCGTTATAGGCTTCGGTGCGCAGTTTAATGAGACCGTGCTGCGTCTTGTCGAAATCGTCGCCGTATTGCTCCGGATACGGCAGCGCGCGGAGCGAACCGTCGAGGCCATAGCCCCAGCCGTGATACGGACACTGGAACGAAGAGGTCTTGCCCTTCTTCACTTCGCAGACGGTCGCAGCGCGGTGGCGGCAGCGGTTGACCATGCAATGGATCTTGCCCTTGCGGTCGCGCACCACGATCACCGGCTCAAGGCCGACCTGAGACAGTTTGAACGAGCCTTTGTCGGGAAACTCGCTTTCATGCGCGACCCAGACCCAGGTGTTCTTGAAAATCTTCTCCATCTCTTCGGTGAAGAGTTCGGGATCTTCGTACATTTCGGTCGCAACCAGCGCGTTCTTCTCGTCGTAGAGCGCTTCGAGATCGCTGAACTTCGGCATATCGAGGGACATGTCAGCTCCTTTTCAAAAGACGGGCAAAGGCCCGGTAAATTACAGTTGCGGAATCTCGAGCGCACGGCCCATGCGCGCTTCGACGGTCATGTATTTCCAAAGACGGTCATTGCCCTCGCCCACCACGATGGTGCGCAGCAGGTTGCAGGCGGCCATGACATCCTCGCGGGTCGGGAAGTCGGCCATGATGTACCATGTGTAGGGAAAGCCCACAGAGGCGCCGACAAAGGTCTGGTCGTCGTCAAACGTGCCGACGATCTCGACGCCTTCCATCTGGTCGATCTTGAACATCAGCTCCTGGGTCGCTTTCCAAACCGGGCCGATCTGGTCGAACGGCAGGTTGAAAAAGGCCGCGTGGTTGTTGAAGCACAGCAGGGTGCGGATCGGTTTCTGGTCGCTCATATGTCTGGTCCTCTCTGAAGGAAAATCTGGAATATTTATCTGGGAAGTGGGACGGCGTTGGGGGTAAGCGCCCCGTCAGGGGGAGCCCGGCCCCACCCCGTCAGGGGTAACCCGGCATCATCGGTTGATCGAAGAACCCGGCCCCTGCCGCGGTCCAAGTGCCCTCGCCCATGAACGCGTGTTGCGCCACGCAAGCGGCATCCAACATACAGCGGCCAAGCGTATGACCCGTCGCCATCACGCCGGAGCCGCCGATGACAAAGGCGATGCGTGCCGCCTCCGCCCCGTCGCGCGCCGCTTTCGTCGCGACAAGACGCAGACGGATCTTCATGTCCGGGCTGACCTCTCCGGTGGTTTTCAACTCCTCCCACCCGGCCTCAATCGTGTCGTAGAACGCCGCGCGTGCGCCCATCAGAAGCCCTTGGGCTTTCGCAAATTCGGCCTGCACATAGGGGCGTGCGCCGGGGTTCGGAGCCCCGGTGATCGAGGCGCGCTGACGCGCGTCTTCGACGAGGAAATCCAAAGCTTCACGTGCCGCGCCCAAGGCCACAACGGCCAGAACCTGCGCCGCGAGCGCCATCGCCGGGAACCGGAAAATCGCATCTTCCATCAGCGGCTTGCCGCCCCGGACAAAGGTCCATTCGGGCGCAACGACCACATCTTCGACAACGGCGTCATGCGAGCCCGTGGCGGACAGGCCGATGGTGTTCCATGTCTCATCCACCGCCACCATGTCGTGCGGCATGACGGCGACACGCGGCAACGGGGTGTCATCGCCCTCGACCTTGATGCCAGCCCCGACAAGGGAGGCCCCCATGATGCCGGAGCACCACGGCCAACGACCGGACACTTTGAACCCGCCCTCGACCTTCTCGGCCTTTTGCGGCGGGAACATCGCGCCTGCGAAGACCGCATCCGGATCGTTGCCGTAGATTTCCGCATAGGTTTCCGGCGGCAGCGCCGCAAGATAGGTCGCGGAGACGCCGAAAGAGGCCACCCAGCCGGTCGAGGCGTCAGCGGCGGAGATGTCTTCGATCAGACGGCAGAAATCGGCGGGGCTCAGCTCATCGCCGCCAAAACGGGCCGGCACGAAAGCGCGGTATGCCCCGATCTCCTGCAGTTTTTTCACCATGTCGAGCGGGACGTGGCGCAGTTTGGCAAACTCCGCCCGGCGGGTTCGGATGTCATCGAGCACGCTGACATAGGCGGCTGTGTCGGCCTGTTCAAAAGCAAGTTTCGAAAGATAGGTCATTGGGCTTGGTCCTTTGACTGAAACAGCGGAATGCAGGACGCGATCCAGCTCGCGATGGCGCAAAGCTTGGTGTCCTCTCCCCTGCCTCCAATGATCTGAAGTCCGATGGGCAGACCGGCATTGGAGCGTGCAGGCAGGGTAATTGCAGGATGGCCCGACAAGTTGAACGGGCGTTGAAAGCGCGTGAGAGACAGGACGTTCTGCGGGTCTTTCGCCTCATCAAGCGTCGGCGGCACGGTCGGCAGCGAGGGCATGACCAGTGCGTCATAGGTGTCCAAAAGCGCATCGACTTCAGCCGTAAAGCGTCTGCGGATGTCTTCCGCCTCAGCGCGCTGCGCCTCTGTGACCTTTTGCGCATTGGCAAGCCGGGCGGCGATGTCCGGCCCGAAAGGCGCGCCCGCATCGAGCATCGGCCCGAACGCCTGAGCCATCTCATGAGACATCACCACCATGCCCGCATCAAACGCCGCCGCGAAAGACGGCAGGAGTTCATAGGGCATGTCCGGATAGGCATCCATCAGCGCATAGACCAAAGGATCGCCGACCTCTGCGTCGACACCCTCGGATTTGATCCGGCCCAGTTTCGGCGCGTGGATCAGGGTCTCGGGCGTGAATGTCGGGTCCATCGCCGCCATGGCTTTGCTCAGCATGTCCATGTCGCGGGCGAACACGCCCGGACAATCGAGCGAGCTGTTCACCGGGGTCAGCCCTTCGCGGCTCACGCGCCCGTAGGTCGGCTTGATCCCGATCACACCGCAGCAGGTTGCGGGCTGGCGCACGGAGCCGCCCGTATCTGTGCCCACGGCGAAATCACAAAGTCCGGCCGCGACGGCGACCGCCGAGCCAGACGACGAACCGCCCGGAATGCGATCAGGCCACATCGGATTGACCGGCGTGCCGGTGAAACCGTTCACCCCGGTCATCCCGAAGGCGATCTCATGCATATTGGCTTTGCCGATGATCTTGCAGCCCGCCTCCAGAAGCGCATCGATCACAGCGGCATTGCGTGCGGCAGGAGCCGCATCGGCAAAAGCGCGCGAGCCACAGCCCGTCACCGTGCCGGCAATATCGATGCAGTCTTTGACGACAACAGTCGGCCCCGCTTCCCCGATGGAAAGCTTGCCAACCAGCGTCGCGGCGCTGGGAACCTGTGCGTTCATCTTTTGATCCCTGTGGGTGTTATGGCCTTGTGTCCGGCCTCTTACGGTAAACTTCATGCAATAGCGTGAACAGTCAAGTGAAAAATGAAATATATTCTTTACCTTCGAGACGGGTTGGCCTAAAAATAGTTTACGGTATTTTTACTGCAATAAATCGAAGCAAGCTCGCGTGAACAGGAATAAATTTTACGCAGAGTCTGTTTTTGACAGGGAGCGGGACAGCTCCAAACCGAAAGGACGCACATGTCACAGGATTCCACCATCGCGACGTTGACCCGCCGGATCGAAAACCTCGAAGCCGCCAACGAGGTGCGCAATGTCCAGATGCGCTACATGTTCCTCTGCGACACCCCTCTGCCGGAATACGGCGTCAAGGACGATGCCGAACGCATCGACCTGATCATGGAGCTGTTCTCGGAAGAGGCCGTCTGGGAAGGCGTTGGCGAATATTACGA
>NZ_JBTVYO010000019.1:0-5607 GCF_054788345.1 Celeribacter sp. ULVN23_4
AAGCACGAGAAACAGTTTCCATTCAGCCTTAGTCGGTTGGATGGAGTGATGTGCAGAGGTTCGACGTCAAGGTTATGATGGTAACATCATTTCAACTTGAGAGTTTGATCCTGGCTCAGAACGAACGCTGGCGGCAGGCCTAACACATGCAAGTCGAGCGCGACCTTCGGGTTGAGCGGCGGACGGGTTAGTAACGCGTGGGAACGTACCCAGATCTGCGGAATAGCCTCGGGAAACTGAGAGTAATACCGCATACGCCCTTCGGGGGAAAGATTTATCGGATTTGGATCGGCCCGCGTTAGATTAGGTAGTTGGTGGGGTAATGGCCTACCAAGCCTACGATCTATAGCTGGTTTGAGAGGATGATCAGCAACACTGGGACTGAGACACGGCCCAGACTCCTACGGGAGGCAGCAGTGGGGAATCTTAGACAATGGGGGCAACCCTGATCTAGCCATGCCGCGTGAGTGATGAAGGCCTTAGGGTCGTAAAGCTCTTTCGCCTGTGAAGATAATGACGGTAGCAGGTAAAGAAACCCCGGCTAACTCCGTGCCAGCAGCCGCGGTAATACGGAGGGGGTTAGCGTTGTTCGGAATTACTGGGCGTAAAGCGCACGTAGGCGGATTAGTCAGTCAGAGGTGAAATCCCAGGGCTCAACCCTGGAACTGCCTTTGATACTGCTAGTCTTGAGTTCGAGAGAGGTAAGTGGAATTCCGAGTGTAGAGGTGAAATTCGTAGATATTCGGAGGAACACCAGTGGCGAAGGCGGCTTACTGGCTCGATACTGACGCTGAGGTGCGAAAGTGTGGGGAGCAAACAGGATTAGATACCCTGGTAGTCCACACCGTAAACGATGAATGCCAGTCGTCGGCAAGTATACTTGTCGGTGACACACCTAACGGATTAAGCATTCCGCCTGGGGAGTACGGTCGCAAGATTAAAACTCAAAGGAATTGACGGGGGCCCGCACAAGCGGTGGAGCATGTGGTTTAATTCGAAGCAACGCGCAGAACCTTACCAACCCTTGACATCCTGGTCGCGGATTAGAGAGATCTTTTCCTTCAGTTCGGCTGGACCAGTGACAGGTGCTGCATGGCTGTCGTCAGCTCGTGTCGTGAGATGTTCGGTTAAGTCCGGCAACGAGCGCAACCCACATCCTTAGTTACCAGCGGTTTGGCCGGGGACTCTAGGGAAACTGCCCGTGATAAGCGGGAGGAAGGTGTGGATGACGTCAAGTCCTCATGGCCCTTACGGGTTGGGCTACACACGTGCTACAATGGCATCTACAGTGAGTTAATCTCCAAAAGATGTCTCAGTTCGGATTGGGGTCTGCAACTCGTCCCCATGAAGTCGGAATCGCTAGTAATCGCGTAACAGCATGACGCGGTGAATACGTTCCCGGGCCTTGTACACACCGCCCGTCACACCATGGGAGTTGGGTCTACCCGACGGCCGTGCGCCAACCTTTTGGAGGCAGCGGACCACGGTAGGCTCAGCGACTGGGGTGAAGTCGTAACAAGGTAGCCGTAGGGGAACCTGCGGCTGGATCACCTCCTTTCTAAGGATGTTTCTAGAAGATCGGTTCGCCTTTCTCGTGAAACTCATTAGCAGCTCTAGTGCTCAAGTGGCCGAATAGGCGGTAGCACACTAAACAGAGCAATAGATCAACAATAGTTGGTCAAACTCGGCCAGGCCGTCCTCATATCTCTTCGGACTTCCAAGCAACCCTGATGGTTGCTTCTGGGGCCTTAGCTCAGCTGGGAGAGCATCTGCTTTGCAAGCAGAGGGTCATCGGTTCGATCCCGATAGGCTCCACCAGTTATGATCGGCAGGCCTGAGCGTGTCGGTCCCGGATGGGTCGGTAGCTCAGGTGGTTAGAGCGCACGCCTGATAAGCGTGAGGTCGGAGGTTCAAGTCCTCCTCGACCCACCAACGTCTCTTTTGCGAAGCAAAAGATGGCGCTGGACATCCGCCAGACATTGGAAGGCAAGCGCAGGGTATTTTGCAAAAGCAAAATGTCCCGAGAGCGGGCTTCGATTAGATCAGTAAGAACTGTTCCAGTTCTTACTCGTCCAATCGGACAACGTCGGGTCTCCCCGACGACTATCTGACATCGTATAGAGAGATTAAATGCAACATCGTTGATCGCCCAAGTGAGGGTTGATCTCGGTCGCTTCCCGCAAGGGAAGGCGCATGACAGACCACATTCCCGGTCTCAGTGCGTATCGCGGCTGAAAAGATGATGTTGCCCAAGTCAAGTAAACTAACCAAGTTGCGGTTCTAAGGAACTGCAGCGCGTTTCCGATCCCATACAAGATCGGAAGCGGGAAAGTATGCTTTTGGTTCAGGAAGCACAGCCTACATCTTACCAGCTTGTAGGCTCGCATGACGGGTCTTCGGACTAAGTTTTGCTCTTTCTGGATCAAATCAAGCGCGAGAAGGGCGTTTGGTGGATGCCTTGGCAGTAAGAGGCGATGAAGGACGTGATACTCTGCGATAAGCTACGGGGAGCTGAGAATAGGCTTTGATCCGTGGATTTCCGAATGGGGGAACCCACTTGATTGATTTTAGTTATCGCGCAGCGATAACCGCACGGCGCCGGCCCTTGGCCGGTACACCGATCCTTTGGATCGGCACTGGGTGGTTGCTGTGTGATTATCTAAGATCAAAACCAAGTACTTTTAACCTGAATACATAGGGTTTTAAGAGCAAACCCGGGGAACTGAAACATCTAAGTACCCGGAGGAAAGGACATCAATAGAGACTTCCCTAGTAGCGGCGAGCGAACGGGAACCAGCCGAGCATGATAAGTGACTGGAACAGATTGGAAAGTCTGGCCATAGCGGGTGACAGCCCCGTACAGGAAGCTTTGAGTGACGTATTAAGTAGGGCGGAACACGTGAAATTCTGTCTGAAGATCGGGGGACCACCCCCGAAGGCTAAGTACTCCTTACTGACCGATAGCGAACCAGTACCGTGAGGGAAAGGTGAAAAGCACCCCGACGAGGGGAGTGAAACAGTTTCTGAAACCGGACGCCTACAAGCAGTCGGAGGATCCTCGAGATCTGACGGCGTACCTTTTGTATAATGGGTCATCGACTTGGTCTTACGAGCAAGCTTAAGCCGTTAGGTGTAGGCGCAGCGAAAGCGAGTCTTAATAGGGCGCATGAGTTCGTGGGATCAGACCCGAAACCGAGTGATCTAGGCATGACCAGGATGAAGGTAAGGTAACACTTACTGGAGGTCCGAACCCACACCTGTTGAAAAAGGTCGGGATGAGTTGTGCCTAGGGGTGAAAGGCCAATCAAACTCGGAGATAGCTGGTTCTCTGCGAAATCTATTTAGGTAGAGCGTCATCCGAATACCCCGGGGGGTAGAGCACTGGATGGGTAATGGGGCCCCACAGGCTTACTGATCCTAACCAAACTCCGAATACCCGGGAGTACTAGATGGCAGACACACTGCGGGTGCTAACGCCCGTAGTGGAGAGGGAAACAACCCTGACCTCCGGCTAAGGCCCCTAATTCATGGCTAAGTGGGAAAGCAGGTGGGACGACCAAAACAACCAGGAGGTTGGCTTAGAAGCAGCCATCCTTTAAAGATAGCGTAACAGCTCACTGGTCTAGATAAGTTGTCCTGCGGCGAAGATGTAACGGGGCTCAAGCCATGAGCCGAAGCCGAGGATGCCGTAAGGCATGGTAGCAGAGCGTGGTGTGATATAGCTTCATGCCTCTTTCGATCCCTCCGGGGATCATTAGAGGCTCGAAGCTTTCTGTGAAGCCGGCGTGTGAACGATCCGGTGGAGAGATCACCAGTGAGAATGATGACATGAGTAGCGACAAACAGGGTGAGAGACCCTGTCGCCGAAAGTCCAAGGGTTCCTGCTTAAAGCTAATCTGAGCAGGGTAAGCCGACCCCTAAGGCGAGGCCGAAAGGCGTAGTCGATGGGAACCAGGTTAATATTCCTGGGCCAGAGAGAAGTGACGGATCGCAAAGGTCGTTCATCCTTATCGGATTGAATGGGCGGCTCAGCGGTCCCTGGAAATAGCCTCTCATTAGATCGTACCCTAAACCGACACAGGTGGACTGGTAGAGAATACCAAGGCGCTTGAGAGAACGATGTTGAAGGAACTCGGCAAAATACCTCCGTAAGTTCGCGAGAAGGAGGCCCAGTTTCTACGCAAGTATTGGCTGGGGGCACAAACCAGGGGGTGGCGACTGTTTACTAAAAACACAGGGCTCTGCGAAGTCGTAAGACGACGTATAGGGTCTGACGCCTGCCCGGTGCCTGAAGGTTAAAAGGAGAGGTGCAAGCCTTGAATTGAAGCCCAGGTAAACGGCGGCCGTAACTATAACGGTCCTAAGGTAGCGAAATTCCTTGTCGGGTAAGTTCCGACCTGCACGAATGGCGTAACGACTTCCCCGCTGTCTCCAACATCGACTCAGCGAAATTGAATTGCCTGTCAAGATGCAGGCTTCCCGCGGTTAGACGGAAAGACCCCGTGCACCTTTACTACAGCTTCACACTGGCATCAGGCACAACATGTGCAGGATAGGTGGTAGGCTTTGAAGCAGGGACGCTAGTCCCTGTGGAGCCTTCCTTGAGATACCACCCTTGTTCTGCTTGATGTCTAACCGCGACCCATTATCTGGGCCCGGGACCCTGTGTGGCGGGTAGTTTGACTGGGGCGGTCGCCTCCCAAAGAGTAACGGAGGCGCGCGAAGGTTGGCTCAGAGCGGTCGGAAATCGCTCGTTGAGTGCAATGGCAGAAGCCAGCCTGACTGCAAGACTGACAAGTCGAGCAGAGACGAAAGTCGGCCATAGTGATCCGGTGGTCCCGAGTGGAAGGGCCATCGCTCAACGGATAAAAGGTACGCCGGGGATAACAGGCTGATACTGCCCAAGAGTCCATATCGACGGCAGTGTTTGGCACCTCGATGTCGGCTCATCTCATCCTGGGGCTGGAGCAGGTCCCAAGGGTATGGCTGTTCGCCATTTAAAGAGGTACGTGAGCTGGGTTTAGAACGTCGTGAGACAGTTCGGTCCCTATCTGCCGTGGGTGTAGGATACTTGAGAGGAGTTGCCCCTAGTACGAGAGGACCGGGGTGAACGATCCACTGGTGGACCAGTTATCGTGCCAACGGTAGTGCTGGGTAGCTATGATCGGAAAGGATAACCGCTGAAGGCATCTAAGCGGGAAGCCCCCCTCAAAACAAGGTATCCCTGAGGGCCGTGGAAGACCACCACGTCGATAGGCTGGAGATGTAAGTGCGGTAACGCATTCAGTTGACCAGTACTAATTGCCCGATAGGCTTGATTTGATCCAGTAATAGCAAAACTGCTCTTACTCGAACAAAATCAAAAGCATACACAAACACTTACTTGACTTGGAATCGCGCTCTTCTCCCCCAATAGGAAAGTGCGCAGATAATAAGCTCCTTATTCGGTTTGGTGGTCACAGCACCAGTGAAACACCCGATCCCTTCCCGAACTCGGCCGTTAAGCACGGTTGCGCCAATGGTACTGCGTCTTAAGACGTGGGAGAGTAGGTCACCGCCAAACCTAATAAAGAGCTTAAATCTCTCATACGATTACAAATTCCCCAC
>NZ_JBTVYO010000020.1:0-2857 GCF_054788345.1 Celeribacter sp. ULVN23_4
GCCTGCCCTCTAGCGTCTTTCAAACTTGATCGGAACGGTGAGGGTTGAGGGGATTTCCGGTGGGGGTGGTGGGACTGGGGAGGCGCGGCGGATGAGGGAGAGGGCGGCTTGGTCAATCGAGGCTGTGCCGGAGGAGCGCGCGAGGCGGATGGCGGAGATTTCTCCTGCGGCGTTGATGGAGAAGGTGACATAGACCGTGCCGCGTTCACCATTGGAGCGCGGTTTGTGGCGTTCGAGGTGGGCCATGAGCCGGGCTTGCCAGCGCGCCGGGCTCATGGTGCGACCGCTGCCGCGCGCGGTTTGGGCGGCGGCGTTGCGGGTGGATTGCTGCGCCTGTTGGTTCTGCGCCTTGACCGCCGATTGTGAGGCGGCGGATTGCTGTTGTGGCGCGGGGGCGGGTTTTTCCGGCCGGCGTGGTTGCGGTTCTGGCTGAGGGGCCGGGCGGGGTTTCGGACGCTCGCGAGACGGCAGCGCGACCTCGGCCTCCCGCTGGGTTTCGGGGTCTGCCTCTTCCGGCGTCTCGCGGTGTTCTTCCACGGGCTCCGGTGCTTTGATCTCCTGCGCGGCCTGACTGGCCTGAGCGTCCTCAAGGTCTTCGGAGAGTTCCGTCTCTTCGGTCTCCACGGCTTCGGGCAGGGCCGACAACTCGATCATGATCGCCGGTGGCGGGCCATCCGAGGCGACGACGGGCGGGCTGCGCATTGCCCAAGCCAGCGCGCCAGCATGAGCGCCCAGCACGATCAGCACCGCCGCGCCCCAAAGCGCGAGATCCCCAAACAGGCGTGGGGTTTGCGGCTCAGTCACCCGGAACCTCCGCGCGGCCTTGTTCTGCGGTGTCTTGTTCCGCAACGGGAATCTGTTCCAGCCCGACCAGCGCAATCTTGAGATAGCCCGCCGCGCGCAGCAGGTTCATCACCTCCATGAACGCGCCATAGTCCACGCTTTTGTCGGCGCGCAAAAAGATCCGCCGCTCCCGGTCGCCATCGGTCAGCCGCTTGATTTCATCGGCCAGCGCCGCGCGCGCCACCTCCGTCTCACCCAGATGAAGGCTCAGATCGGGCGCGACCGTCAGGTAAAGCGGCTCCTCCGGGCGCTCGGCGGGTTTGGCGGTGGAGCCGGGCAGATCGACCGCCACATCCACCGTCGACAGGGGCGCAGCGACCATGAAGATGATCAAAAGCACCAGCATCACGTCGATGAAAGGCGTCACGTTGATCTCGGCATTTTCCACAAGATCGTCGCCCTCGCGTATCCGTCCCGCCATGGCTCAGGCCGCCTCCTGAGGGATTTCTTGCGTGTTTTCTTGCGTATTTTCTGGCGGGATCGCGCGACGGTCGAGATCGCGGCTCACCAGCCGTTCGATCCGTTCACCTGCATCGCCCAGCAAAAGCCGGTAGCCTGCAATGCTACGGGCAAAGAGGTTGTAGATCACCACCGCCGGGATCGCCGCGACCAGCCCCATCGCGGTGGCCAAAAGTGCCTCGGCAATGCCGGGCGCAACGACGGCGAGATTGGTCGTGTTGCTCTCCGCGATCGAGATAAAGCTGTTCATGATGCCCCAGACCGTGCCGAAGAGGCCGACAAAGGGCGCGGTCGAACCGATGGTCGCCAAGACGCCGGTGCCGCGCGCCATGCGACGTCCCGCCTCGGCTTCAAGACGCGTGAGAGCGGCAGTGAGACGCTCTTTGAGGCCTGCATGTCCGGCATGATTGAGGGCCGGTTCCGACTGTGTGAACTCGCTGCGTGCCTCATCCATCATCCGGCCCACGGCACCGCGCCGCACCTCCGGGCAGCGTTCCGCCTCCGCGAGCGTCGCTGCTTTTGCAAGCACGGTCCGCGCCCGACGCACCCGCCAGCGTGCGCCCCAAAGTTCGAGCGTCTTGGCGACCCAGACCGTCCAGGTCACGAAAGAGGCAAAGACCAGCCCCAGCATCACCAGTTTCACGACAATATCGGCGCTGCGATACATGCCGATGGGGGACAGATCATGCCCCGAGGCCTCTGTCCGGGTCAGCAGCCAATCGAGCGCTCCGCGCGGGTCTGTGAGGGGCGAGGGGAACGGCTCGGGCGCGGCGACAGGTGGGGTATCTATGGGCTTTATGGTGGGGGCTTCCGTTTGGAGCGGCCCCTCTTCTGTCTGAGGTCTGGTCTCTGCGTTGTCCTGTGCGAGCTGAGACCCCTCAGAGGCGCTTTGCACCTGTGTATCAGGCGGGGTTTGAGGCACAGTCTCCTGCGCAGAGGCCAGCGGGGCAAAGCTAAGCAGGCCGCACAGCACGAGGCTGGGCCAGATGTCTTTTCTCAACATGGTTTCTCTTTCTTCCGCCCGTGGCGGTTCGCCTTACAGATGCGCCTGTACCAAATCGCGGGTTGTCGCGAATGCGGCCTCGGCCCCCTTGATCGCACGGGCCTGGTCATGGGAACTCAGATCAACCGCATCAAGCGCGGATTTGACGGCTTTCCAATAGGGCGCGCGGCCCTCGGGCGGCTCTGCCAGATGGCGAGCGCCATGGGTCTCCGACAGGCCCATCTTGCGGGCGTATTTCAACAGAAAGGCCGCGCCCAGGTTCGAGCCCTCGACCACGTAGAGCCAGCCCAGTGCCTCCGGAAGATCGGCGGTTTCGGTGGCGGGCGCGGCGGTGATTTCGGGCCGCGGGAGGTCCAGATCGGCCATGTCCTGCGTCACATCACTGAGCCGCCCGCGCGTGTTCAATCCGGGAAAATATGCGGCCAGATCAGCGGAACGATAGAGCGGCGCGACATGGTGATGCAGCCCGTGCTGAACTCGCAAGAAACGCCCGTAATTCTCAATATTGTCAAACGGTTTTGCCGCCATGATCGACCGATCCAACCGCTCATG
>NZ_JBTVYO010000021.1:0-2061 GCF_054788345.1 Celeribacter sp. ULVN23_4
AGATGAACTCGCTACCCTGGTCGTCTTTGGATAGCTGTTCTGAGCGGTTCACGAAACTCGCATATTCTATATACACTTAACGAGTCTCAGAACCGCTCTTAATCTCATTAGGCTATATGTCTTCCTTTAAGTCGTACTAAAAGTCTCCTGTGAGTGCTGGGTCGATTGCGAGCGTTTGTTCTGCGTACTCGAGACACCTCTCCCCCCTCTCTTCGTAGCTAGCCGAGAGTTTCTTCAGAGTGCCGCTCAACAAGCCAACTTCTTCGTCAGGACAAGGCTGGGGCTCAACTATGCGTACGGGTTGGTCTGCAGTGGATACGTCTAGCCAAGGCGCATGGCCTCCTAAGTATTCCTTGAGGGTTTCCTGGAAGACATTCAGCACCGCTGTTTCATCCGACCTCTTCACCAATAGGCTGTCGTGGATCGGATAGGCCGGAATATTCAAATTCCGTAAGAGTTCCAAGACAGCAATCAGGATCTCAGCCTCAAAGTATTGCAGAAAATGCGTCAAACAGGGAGTGCCTTCAATGAAGGGCATCACTTGCAAGATACCCGGCAGCAAGTCCTCTATTTTCACATCTTCCAATTCGTACTTGTCCCGGAATAGAACGCCGCCCTTCTTTCGGGGGAACCTTTTAGGTCGCCCATCAGAAGCATGGACCATGCATTGCACTAAGGTCTTCGCAGCCTTCCGTTTGAGAGGAGTGTCCACCCAGTCAATGGCCGCGTAGGGGTCTTGAGGTAGCCGCTCAGGGTGGCCACAAATTGCGGCCAGGATGAAGACATGAGAGGCCTTCAGGTCGATCTCACAGACTGGCTCCCCGTCGATAGTGCAGTTCAGCCGGTCTTGTTGGGGCAAATTCTGATAGTCTCCATAAAGCCGTCCTCCATGCTTCAAGTCTCCTGAGTAGATACGCCTAAGCATCGTGTCTTGATGTTTCCCGTCAGCGGTCGCGAGTGCGAAGCGGGACAGATGAGTGTTTAGTCTTATGACTGTGTTTTGCTGCTCTCGGACCTCGACATGGTCGAAGCGGGACAACGGAAGGCGCATCTTCTTAAACATCCTGCGATGATCCGGCTTGGGCTGACGAACCTCTATTGGGTGTGGTCTGCACCGCTTGAAGTTCAGACGTCCTTCGCACTCAGAAAGGCGTCGCTTGAAGTCTTCAGAGCAGCCATAGATCGTGCAGTTGCGCCCCTTCCGAGGCTTGACCTCTTTCCAGATGTGTCCTTGGTCTAGGAGCGCCTGGGTGATCGACTTAGCTGCAGAGTATCCGCATGGTGTACGGGTCCATTGGTGTCTATCCATTTGGATGCTGAAGTGCTCTACGCGGGTTGTAACTCGAAGGAATGAGGCCATGAAGCAAACTTGCTTAGAGACCGTCTCTCTCGTCCTTTGTTTTACCTTTGGAACTTCTGATTGCATCGAGAAGAAAGGGGCAGCGTCCTTTAAAACGCCAATTTCCTCCAGAAGCAGGAGTGTAATTTTTAGTGTGTCTTCGTCTGCAGCGGTGTGCTCTCCGTCGACGAAGAGCTGTGCACGGTCTGTCACTTGGACATGCTGAGTGGCCCCGTGCGGCTGCACGGAGGGCGCATTTGTGTCAAACATTTTGAGGGGTCCTGTCGCAATGGGCCCTAGGCTGGACAGCTTGAGATGCTAAGGATCTCGGATCCGCCTACGGTCAAATACGTAAAGGAAATCCCCGCCTGTGTTCAGAGAATGACTTGAAGGAAAAAAACAGGGGCTCGCGTCGGTCTAAGGCGCCGAGCCGTGGATCTGAAAATACTCTGAAGATTTGTGGAGAGATATACACCTCGACGCAACGCCAGTTTCCCCCATAGGGAGAGCATGGGTGCCCTGGGGAGGGCGCTACGTGGTTGGACAAAAGGGAACGCAATTGTCTCAAAGGAGGCCTGTCTGCCGCCCCTAAAGCGGGTGGCTAGATCGTAGGACAAACCGTAGGACAGAACGTGCCTGTTGACCTCCGACCCACACCACTGATACCCCAAGTTTTACTGAGGCGATCAGCCGTAGAAGTGCCTGTAACGGGAACATAACCC
>NZ_JBTVYO010000022.1:0-1708 GCF_054788345.1 Celeribacter sp. ULVN23_4
GACACTGCCCCTTTCACTTTTCAGGAGGCGTTAATATATAGGCCTCAAGACCGGCTGGGTTGCCTCCGGGATGGGGCGACAGTGTCCATCCTTGTCCTGCAAGGGGGGCCGTCAAGCTTTGATTTCGATTCCAGCCAGTACTGACCAACATGGCTTTTGCGTCTACAAGTCTCGCCATTTCAGCCAGTGCTTCACCACGCCCCTCGGCTCCTTGCTTATAGGCAAAACGTGCATTGATTTCGACTGCTGGCGGAGACTTTAGTCCGACCATGTCAAAAAAGCTCTGATCGGTTGCGAAGGCGATATAGCCAACATCATGGACGAGTACGGTGTCAGAAGGAGAGAGGTTTTGTTTGATCCATGTTGCCTCCTGTACAAGTGTCTCATGTTTTTGTCTCACAATTTCCATGTTTTTCGAAAGTTTCTGCACTGCTGTGCTCATGTTGAGTGCAAGCGCAGCGATGAAGAGACTGATTGTCATCATCCGAATTGCAGCTGTGCGTGAGGCTATCAGAGCAATGCCTCCTAGCGTGAAGAAGGGCAATAAGACATACATATATCTGAAGAAGTTTTGCCCGATAATGTTTGGTTGGAACACGACATAATAGAGAAGTAGCGCTAAGATGAAGAAGAGATAGGCGGAGTATCTGCGACGGAAGAGCCCAAAGACGAACAATGGCTGCGGCATAAGATAACTCAGAAAACGCAACATGTTAGATATTCCGAATGATGTTTCTTCCCAAGCATCTGCGTCTGAGACGCCAAAGAAAATTTTTTTTGCTTCGCCTGTTGCCGGAAGTAGACCGCCCGATGTGACGAACTGAACTAAAAGAAGGATGCAAATGATCACCGAAAAAGTGGCGAACGGGCGTAGCTTCACAAAGCGGGCCTCTTCTAAATCATACTTTAAGAGTAGATCACCCATTATAAAGGCAGATAATAGGAAAAGCTCAGGGCGCACAAAGGGGGCGAGCGCAGCTAAAACTGGAAGCCACCGTGACCCTCTAAGGTGAAGCACGATGGTCCAACTGATTACAGCCATCGCGAAAACCGTCTCTAAACCATTGAGAAAGACCTGAACTAAATCTCCTGTGGTTAAGGCGGTGGCCGTGACAAGTGTGCGGAAGAGCAGAGAAAGCCCTGCCTGTCGCGCCATTTCTAATATGCCAAACACATAGAGGCCTATGGCAAACCACGAAAGCACCATCAATCCTGCTTCCGGTCCGAAAAGTTGGCCCGCCACTGCAGCAGCTAGCGTGTGCAGAAGGCTTGTCGACCCATAAAGAGCAGGTGTTCCCGGGAAATTTTTGTCAGCATTAAAGAGTGCATCAGCATTGTGAAGCACAATATAAGCATCGTCGAGACGGAACATCGGGGCACCAAGAGCGAACGTATAAGCCGCGAAGAAGGTGGCAATGGTCAGGCCCCATAAAGCTGTTTCCTTGCGTCGCACAATCTGAGGCTGTGAGCCCAATACGTCCTGCATCTCTATAAACTCTTCTCAATAGTTGTTCTATTGCAATAGATTGTGCTGAATATCGACCACATTATTATGCAAAGCAACCCAACATTCTTTTGATTGCGGCTTGAAACAGTTTCCTGCATGGCGCTTTGAGCCGCCCGTTGAAGGCGTTGTCGGTCGACTTCCCCGGTCGTAAGTCGTCAAGGACAACACTGTACGGATAGGCCCAGAGGTCCACGTCACGGG
>NZ_JBTVYO010000023.1:0-1236 GCF_054788345.1 Celeribacter sp. ULVN23_4
AGCCAGGTTTGTTTGTACTTCTCCTCTGCTTCGATTGGCGTGATGTAGCCAAGAGGTTCAAGCAGGCGCTCCTTGTTGAACCAATCGACCCATTGCAGGGTTTCCCATTCGACCTGATCTTTGAATTTCCACGGCCCCAGCCGGTTGATGACCTCGGTTTTGAACAGGCCGATGATAGTCTCGGCCAGCGCGTTCTGCGCATTCAAATGATCCCCCGGATCATTTGATCCGCTGCGCGGACCTGCTTGAACTCATAGCTGTCACCAACGCTGCCGACGGATGGTTCCAGTCCCGCGTCTGCCAGCCTTTCAGTGTATTTGATCGACACATATTGGCTGCCGCGATCAGAATGATGGATCAGCCTCTCAGAAGGTCTGCGCGCATGGATTGCCTGTTCGAGCGCATCCAGAACAAATTGTGTGTCTTGTGTTGTAGATGCCTTCCAACCAACGATCCGGTTGGCAAAGGTATCAATGACGAACGCGACATAGACGAAACCGCGCCACGTCGAGACGAACGTGAAGTCTGACACCCAAAGCTCGTTTGGCTGAGAGGCCCGGAACTGGCGATTGACCTTGTCCAGCGGGCATTGACCCGCAGGCTGACCATAGGTCGTCTTGATCTTCTTGCCACGCCTGACGCCTTGAATGCCGAGTTGCCGCATCAAGCGCTCAACCGTACAACGCGCGATATCAATCTTCTTGCGCTTCATTGCATGCCACAGCTTTCGTGCGCCGTAGACAGACCGGTTTCTCGTCCAGACGTCCTTCATCTCCTTGCGCAGATAGGCATCGCGCTTAGCACGCCCAGAAGCCCGGTCAGGATCATGCTCAATGGCCAAGCGCTCATAGAAAGTCGAAGGGGCGATTTGCAGAACGCGGCAGATCGGCTCGCCCCCATGCTCCCTACGAAAGTCTTTGATGAAGGCAATCATTTGCGAAACGGGCGGTCGAGCTCCGCCTGTGCAAAGTTGAACCCGTCACGCCACTGGTTCAAGTGGCAGGTGAAACGCAGACGCCTTTTTGAGGTTCTCATTGGCCTGGCGCAACTGTCGGTTCTCGCGCTCAAGTTCCTTGATGCGATCTCGCTCAGCCGTTGTCACGCCATCGCGTTTGCCGGTACCCGTTTCATGCTGCTTGATCCAGATGCGCAAGCTGTCCTTGCTGCCCCCAACTTTCTGAGAGATCGACAATATTGCCGCCGATCTGCTCGCGTATTCGCTCTCGTGATCCAAAA
>NZ_JBTVYO010000024.1:0-1001 GCF_054788345.1 Celeribacter sp. ULVN23_4
TGTAGATATGCCGTTACTCGCGGGACATTTCCTTTAACCTCCCAGATTTAGGAAAAGGAAGATGTCCATGACCAAAGATCAACGCGAAATCCAACGTAAATTGAGGATACTCCGATACGCGGAGGAGATCGGCCACGTCGCTAAAGCCTGCCGCTATTTTGGGATCGGCCGGTCCAGCTTTTACCGATGGCGCCAAGCCTACGCTGAACACGGCGAAGCTGGCCTGATCAATGCGCCACCGATCCCCAAATGGCACGCCAACAGGACGTCGCCTGAGCGCGAGGAAAAGGTTCTCTATCTACGCCGGAAATATCATCTGGGGCCAATGCGGATCGTTTGGTACTTGGAGCGTTACCATAACATTAAGATGTCTGACGTGACGGTTTCACGCATTCTGCGCCGTCATGGGCTGAACCGTCTTCCTCGAGGAACTCGCATGCGTAAGGTCCACACCAAGCGCTACCAAAAGCAAGTGCCGGGGCATCATATCCAGATGGACGTTAAGTTTCTGACTTTCAAAGGAAAGCAGGGCGAGAAAGTGCGCCGTTTCCAATACACGGCTATAGATGATGCCACTCGGGTTCGGGCGCTAAAGGTCTACGAGAAACACACTCAGGCCAATGCAATAGACTTCGTTGATCATGTCATAGAGAAGTTCCCCTTCCGTATTCGGGAAATCCGCACTGACAACGGCCATGAGTTCCAAGCAAAATTCCACTGGCACGTCGAGGGTTTGGGTATCCGCCATGCCTACATCAAACGCGGCACACCCCAGTTGAACGGAAAAGTCGAACGTTCTCACAGGTCGGATGGTCAGGAGTTCTACCAGCTTCTCACCTATAAAGGCGACGTCGATCTCATCGCCAAACTGGACGAATGGGAGCGCTTTTACAACTTCCACAGACCCCATGGTGCCCACGGTGGAAAGACGCCTTACGAAGCCCTCAGGGAAAAGCTATAGTCGAAACGAAGAGATGTCCCACGGGGAGCCGCACCTTACA
>NZ_JBTVYO010000025.1:0-697 GCF_054788345.1 Celeribacter sp. ULVN23_4
TGGCGCCAAGCTGGTCATCACCTCGGACACCGCGCCGCGCGGAGGTCGCCGCACGCCGCTCAAGGCCAACACCGACGCCGCCCTTCTGCACTGTTCCGACAAGGTCCGCTGCCTCGTCGTCAAGCACACCGGCGATCAGATTTCCTGGGTTCAGGGCCGCGATGTCGACGTCAAATACCTGATGGAGCACGCCTCCCCCGATTGCCCGCCGCGCCCGATGAATGCCGAAGACCCGCTCTTCATCCTCTACACATCCGGCTCCACCGGCAAACCGAAAGGCGTCGTGCACAGCTCCGGCGGCTATCTCGCCTATGCCGCGCTGACCCATAAATACGTGTTCGACTACCACGATGGCGACGTCTTCTGGTGCACCGCCGACGTGGGCTGGGTCACCGGCCACAGCTACATCGTCTACGGGCCCCTCGCCAATGGCGCGACCACCGTGATGTTCGAAGGCGTGCCGACCTACCCCGACGCGGGCCGGTTCTGGGCCGTCTGCGAGAAGCACAAGGTGAACCAATTCTACACCGCCCCGACAGCACTCCGGTCCCTCATGGGGCAAGGCAACCAATGGGTCGAGAAATACGATCTGTCCTCGCTCAAAGTGCTCGGCACCGTGGGCGAGCCGATCAACCCGGAGGCCTGGAACTGGTACAATGAGGTCATCGGCAAAGGGAACTGCCCCATCGTCGACACT
>NZ_JBTVYO010000026.1:0-697 GCF_054788345.1 Celeribacter sp. ULVN23_4
CGGCGCCAAGCTGGTCATCACCTCGGACACCGCGCCGCGCGGAGGTCGCCGCACGCCGCTCAAGGCCAACACCGACGCCGCCCTTCTGCACTGTTCCGACAAGGTCCGCTGCCTTGTCGTCAAGCACACCGGCGACCAGATCTCCTGGGTTCAGGGCCGCGATGTCGACGTCAAATACCTGATGGAGCACGCCTCCCCCGATTGCCCGCCGCGCCCGATGAATGCCGAAGACCCGCTCTTCATCCTCTACACCTCCGGCTCCACCGGCAAACCGAAAGGCGTCGTGCACAGCTCCGGCGGCTATCTCGCCTATGCCGCACTGACCCATAAATACGTCTTCGACTACCACGACGGCGACGTCTTCTGGTGCACCGCCGATGTCGGCTGGGTCACCGGCCACAGCTACATCGTCTACGGGCCCCTCGCCAATGGCGCGACCACCGTGATGTTCGAAGGCGTGCCGACCTACCCCGATGCGGGCCGGTTCTGGGCCGTCTGCGAGAAGCACAAGGTGAACCAATTCTACACCGCCCCGACCGCGCTGCGCTCCCTCATGGGACAAGGCAACGAATGGGTCGAGAAATACGATCTGTCCTCGCTCAAAGTGCTCGGCACCGTCGGCGAGCCGATCAACCCGGAGGCCTGGAACTGGTACAACGAGGTCGTCGGCAAGAGGAATTGCCCCATCGTCGATACC
>NZ_JBTVYO010000027.1:0-586 GCF_054788345.1 Celeribacter sp. ULVN23_4
GGCGCGTGACCGGGAGGCGTTTTTGCGCCCCGGTTTGATGAGAGATACGAAACTCGAAAGGATGCAGTATGACGGATACATCTGTCTTCACCCCGCACGGCAAACATCTTGTGGCTGGCGACTGGATCGCCAGTGCCGAGACCTTTGCCTCCGAACCCGCGCACGGGCCGTCGCATATGTTTAGTGTCGGCACGGTCGATCTGGTGAATGCGGCCTGTGAGGCGGCAGAAGAGGCCTTTTGGAGCTATGGTTACAGCTCGCGCGAGGAACGCGCGGTCTTTCTTGAGGCCATCGCAGATGAAATCGAGGCCCGCGCCGAGGCGATCACCGAGATCGGGACACAGGAAACCGGCCTGCCGGAGGGCCGTTTGCAAGGCGAACGTGGCCGGACCACAGGGCAGTTGCGTTTGTTCGCGACGCATATCCGTGAAGGTGCCTATCTCGACCGCCGAGTGGACGAAGCGCTGCCCGATCGTCAGCCCCTGCCGCGCCCGGAATTGCGGATGATCCAGCGACCTATCGGCCCCGTTGCGGTTTTTGGCGCATCGAACTTTCCTCTGGCCTTTTCCACCGCAGGCGGGGACAC
>NZ_JBTVYO010000028.1:0-581 GCF_054788345.1 Celeribacter sp. ULVN23_4
TCCGTGAACCCGATGTTCATCCTGCCCGAAGCGGCCGCCGCGCGCGGAGAGGCCATCGGCACGGGCTGGGCCGGATCGTTGACCATGGGGGCAGGGCAGTTCTGCACCAATCCGGGCATTGCGGTGATTGCCCAAGGGCCGGAGGGGGACGCCATCGTGGCCGCCGCCGCCAAAGCCCTGAGCGCGGTTGCGCCGCAGACCATGCTGACCGATGGCATCGCCTCGGCCTATGCTGCGGGCAAGGCGCGGTTCCACGACCGCAACTCCGTCCGTGCGGTGCTTGAGACCGAAAGCGCCGGGCGCGACGTCTGCCCGAACCTCTATGAGACCGATGCCCAGACCTATCTGCAAGATCACGCTCTGGGCGAAGAGGTCTTCGGGCCGCTCGGTCTGGTCATCCGCACCGAAACGCCGGAGCAGATGGTGGAACTGGCCAAGGGCTTTGAGGGTCAGCTGACCGCGACTTTGCATATGGACGCAGGGGATGCGGCGCTTGCGCGGAGCCTTCTGCCGGTGTTGGAGCGCAAGGCGGGCCGGGTCATGGCGAACAACTTCCCGACGGGCGTCGAAGTGGCCGATGC
>NZ_JBTVYO010000029.1:0-369 GCF_054788345.1 Celeribacter sp. ULVN23_4
TGGTGGCAAACGGAAACCGGCGGGCATCTTCTGACCCCGCTGCCGGGCGCGATCGCGACCAAGCCGGGCTCTGCCACGAAGCCCTTCTTTGGCGTGCAGCCGATCATTTTGGACGCCACCACCGGCGAGGAGATGACGGAGACCGAGACCGAGGGCGTGCTTGCGATCCGCGACAGCTGGCCCGGCCAGATGCGCACCGTTTGGGGCGATCACGAGCGCTTCCAGGAGACCTATTTCCAGCAGTACAAAGGCTATTACTTCACCGGCGACGGCTGCCGCCGCGACGCGGATGGCTACTACTGGATCACCGGCCGTGTGGACGACGTGATCAACGTCTCCGGTCACCGCATGGGCACCGCCGAGGTCGAG
>NZ_JBTVYO010000030.1:0-338 GCF_054788345.1 Celeribacter sp. ULVN23_4
AAAAACCGCTTGCGGGTTCCGGGGAGTAACACTAAAACCCCCTTCACCGGCGGCGCTGAGGCGCACGGCGGGGCGGATCGGACGGCTGGAACGAAGGTTTCGGTGGGAAGAGAGGCAAAAATTTTGAGGCAGATCTGGGCGGGCGCGCCGCAAGTTAGGGCGCACTGGTCTGGTTTTTGTCTCTTGCTCTTTGAAATTGATATATGAACGAAGAGATATGTGGGCGGTTTGGTCTTAACGACAAGAACGTCTGTATATCGCACTCTTAGGAGCCCTTGGGGTTTTGATGATAGAGTGTCAGCTTCACTGTTTGTCGGTCTTCGGTATCTTTTGGTACT
>NZ_JBTVYO010000031.1:0-289 GCF_054788345.1 Celeribacter sp. ULVN23_4
ACCCAGTTCGCCAAAGAAGGGGATCGGTTCCGGACGCTGCGCGCAAAGATCGAACAAGGCCCGACCGCCGCCCAAAGACCCGGTGAAGCCCACGGCCTTGATCAGCGGATGTTGCACAAGCGCGGCCCCGACCTCGCGTGTGCCGCCCTGAATGAAGGAAAAGACGCCTTTTGGCATGCCGGTTTTCTCAATCGCGGCATGGATCGCCTCGGCAATGATTTCACCCGTGCCGGGGTGAGCGGAATGGCCTTTGACCACGACCGGACATCCGGCCGCGAGCGCTGCGGCA
>NZ_JBTVYO010000032.1:0-289 GCF_054788345.1 Celeribacter sp. ULVN23_4
GCCCAGTTCGCCAAAGAAGGGGATCGGTTCCGGACGCTGCGCGCAAAGATTGAACAAGGCCCGACCGCCGCCCAAAGACCCGGTAAAGCCCACGGCCTTGATCAGCGGATGTTGCACGAGCGCGGCCCCGACCTCGCGTGTGCCGCCCTGAATGAAGGAAAAGACGCCTTTTGGCATGCCGGTTTTTTCAATCGCGGCATGGATCGCCTCGGCAATGATTTCACCCGTGCCGGGGTGAGCGGAATGGCCTTTGACCACGACCGGACAGCCGGCTGCGAGCGCCGCAGCG
>NZ_JBTVYO010000033.1:0-270 GCF_054788345.1 Celeribacter sp. ULVN23_4
CCATCCGCACCGCTCGCGCGCGCAGTTCCTCTGGATAGCGTGTTCCGTTGTTCGTCTTTCCCATAACCCAGTATCCTTACTTCTGGGTCTCCGGCAAACAAGGGGCGGTTTAGCCTGCACTACAATTTCAGAGAAGTAGTTTGGGAGTTTATCTAACAGTGCTGAAAACACTGCCAATTGAACGGACGTGCACTCATGTAGGACGTCGGTTCACTTTGGGATAGCGTTGAGGGCGCGTTCAAATCTCGCATGCCGTCAAAAAGTAGCACT
>NZ_JBTVYO010000034.1:0-226 GCF_054788345.1 Celeribacter sp. ULVN23_4
ACGAACAGACATTCGCCCGTGGGGGACAGAGGCCTCATCACGTACTCCGTGCACAAGGCCAGACATCGGGCTCAAGTAGCACTCCGTGCGGTAGCCCAAACATTCGGGCTCAAGTAGCGCTCCGCGCCGTAGCCCACAAAACTGTCGCGGGATGGAGCAGCCCGGTAGCTCGTCAGGCTCATAACCTGAAGGTCGTAGGTTCAAATCCTACTCCCGCAACCAAAAT
>NZ_JBTVYO010000035.1:0-223 GCF_054788345.1 Celeribacter sp. ULVN23_4
GCCAGCTTCCGACCTGATTCCGGGGTGAATAGGTGCGGAATTGGGGTCCTCTACCAAATGTTGCGTTGAGGTTTGGGGATAAGGGGTTTTCGTTTCGCTGCGGCCGGGGTGGGGCGGGGCGTCTCAAGCTCAAAATCTGCTGTTTTCGGAAAGTTTCAACAGAATAAGATCAATGATATCAGTATCTTGTTTGGTTTTTTGAGGAAAACGTCATTTTTCTTTC